>NZ_QFHO01000049.1 GCF_004920835.1 Stenotrophomonas maltophilia | reverse complement strand
AATGATTCTGGCAACGTATCGCTTGCTTTAAAACAATTAATAGTTGCTTGATCAAACGTCTGCAAGATGGACAATCATCCTTCCTGCAGGCGCCTTCACAAGATACCTGCGCATACTTTCAAAGATCTTGGGAAGTGGCCTCAGCGCCGTTCCCGTGTGCTGCGAAGTTTCCTTCGTAGCGAGCCGCCCATTATAGCCGGCTTTTCCGCTTCGTCAACACCTTTTTTCAAGGCCGTCTCACCGGAGTGGACGTTGTTGCCGATGCCGCTTCGTCGTTGGACCCGAGGGTCTTTCGTCGTTGCGAGCCGCCTATTATGCCGGACTTTTCGAGTCCGTCAACACCTTCGTTCGATCAACTCGTTCGTCGGTGGTGGCGTCGCTGTTCGCGTGCCGTTTCCGAAGAAGCGGTGTGCTGCAGCAAGGGAGCGAATTCTAGAGATCCTGCAGATTTCGTCAAGCCTTTTTTTGCAGGGTGATGACAGAACCGCCATGACATCACGCATGACGTACGCTCGAAGATCGCTGCGGTGTTGACCGCGCGTTGCGCGGTCAACACCGCAGGGGCTATCAATGCACGGATGCACAGTAGAGGGACAGCAATGAACATGCAGGTGCGGCGGGTGTGGTGGCGCGATCTTTCGATGCCGGCGATCGTCGCTGGCTTCATTACTGTATTGGTCGGCTTCGCCAGTTCGGCCGTGATCGTGTTCCAGGCTGCACAGGCCGTCGGTGCCGACCAGGCGCAGATCGCCTCATGGATGTGGGCACTGGGGCTGGGCATGGGCGTGACCTGCATCGGCCTGTCGCTGCGCTACCGCGTGCCGGTGGTGACCGCATGGTCGACCCCGGGCGCGGCGATGCTGGTGGTCGGTGCCGGTGGCGCCTCACTGTCTGAAGCGACCGGCGCCTTCCTGCTTGCCGCGGTGCTGGGCATGCTGGCCGGCTTCTCCGGCATCTTCGCCCGCCTGATGCAACGGGTGCCGATGGCGCTGGCCGCCGGCATGCTGGCCGGCGTGCTGCTGCGCTTCGGCCTGGATGTGTTCGTGGCGATGAACACCCAACTGGTGCTGGCGCTGGCGATGTTCGCCACCTGGCTGGCCGGGCGCCGCCTGTTCCCACGCTATGCAGTGATCGCCACCCTGGCGGTAGGTATCGCGGTCGCGGCCAGCCGCGGCCTGCTGCACGCACAACAGGTACAACTGCAACTGGCAGTACCTCAGTGGGTCACGCCGTCACTATCGTGGACGGCGGTGGCAGGCATCGCCCTGCCCCTGTTCGTGGTCACCATGGCTTCGCAGAACATTCCCGGCGTCGCGGTGATGCGCGCATCCGGCTACGAAGCACCGGTGTCGCCACTGATCGGCTGGATCGGTGTGGTCAACACGCTGCTGGCCCCCTTCGGTGCCTATGCGCTCAACCTCGCTGCAATCACCGCCGCGATCTGCATGGGCCGCGATGCGCATGAAGATCCGGCGCGACGCTATACCGCGGCCATGGCAGCGGGCGCCTTCTACATCGCGATCGGACTGTTCGGTGCCACCGTGGCGGCACTGTTCGCCGCGTTCCCGAAGGAACTGGTGGCCTGCGTGGCCGGTATCGCGCTGTTCGGCACCATCGCCAACAGCCTGGCCAGTGCGCTGGCGATAGAGCGGGACCGCGAGGCGGCACTGGTCACCTTCCTGGTCACCGCCTCCGGGGTCAGCCTGGCCGGCATCGGCTCGGCGTTCTGGGGGCTGGTGGCCGGAGCCCTGTGCCTGCTGGTACTGCGGCCACGCCAAGCCGGCTGATCCGGCCTACCCCGCCAACGCAGCGCCGACCGTACTCAGCACCACCGCGATGACGATGGCGATCAGTGTGGCGACCACGCTGGTGCCGCCGCGTGCAGTCAGCTCGCTGCGCAGCCGTGCGTCATCGCCGCCGGCCACGGTACGGGCCTGGGCGATCAGGCGCTGGCAGTGCGCCAGGTACCAGCTGTTGCCAAAGATGCCGGTGGTGATGCTGAGCGCGAAGGTGATGACCAGCGACAGGCCATCAGGCACATCCAGCAAGGTCTCGACCACGCTGATCAGCAGCAGCAGGCCAGCCCACATCGCCGCCAGACGGTACATCCTGCGGTACATCATCCACACCAGGCCGAGCAGGAAGGCCGGCCAGTGCCAGGTGCCAGTGCCCGTGGCGATGCCTTGATCCAGCCGCCAGCGCTGGCGATAGATCGGGAAGTTGCCTCCCACCACACTGGCGTACAGCGCCAATTCGCCTTCCAGCCCAGCCGCCGCTGTCGTATCCGGTGCAGTGGCCGGCGCACGATACGGATCGGAGGGATCGCCGACGCTCGGCGCGATGCCCTCCACGACAGGGGCTGCGTCGATATCCGGGGCCGGAACCACTTCGATGGGCGTTGGAACCTGATCCAGCTCGGCCAATGGACGCCACGACGGCATCCCTTCGCACCACAGCAGCGTGCGTGCCGTTACCGTCCCGTCCTGCTGCAGCTTGCGAAGACCGGCCAGGTCGACCGGCCCACTGCTCTGCCTGCCATTGGCATACCACCACTGTGCTTCCTGCATGTTCTCCATCCTTCCTGCGTACATCATCAAACTGGAACTGCTGCCACCACCTATAGCGGGGCACTGGCCAGGGTCTGCGCCAACCGGTGGCGCTCCCCCGGTGCGAGGGTGATCTGCTCGGGGCCGGCATTGGCCACCTCCAGGCAGACATAATCGTGCCAGCCATCGCCGACGTCCGCCATCTTCGCCGCCGCGTCCGCACCCGGGTTCCATGCCACCAGCGTCTGGCTGCCTTCGCTGCGGATCTCGATCCGCCGCTGCAGTACGGGATCACGCAGCGCGTAATGGCCGCCAGCACCGGTATAGATGCGATCGCTGCGGCCGGGATCACGCGGATCGCGCAATGACCACGGTCCCTGCTGCAGGCGCGCCTGCGCGTAATCCTCGTACTTGTCGAGATACTGCAGTCCATCGAGGCCATCGACCTCGACGCGACCGGCATCGCCAACACGGAAATAGCTGTGCAGGGCCTGGGTGAAAGTGACCGGGGCGCTGCCGATGTTCTCACTGGTCAACTGCTGATGCAGCTGGTGGCCGATACGCAGCTGCATCTGCAGACGCAGGCCGAGGTCTGCAGGCAATGGCGGCGCCAGCTGCAGCTCCAGCTCTCCCGTGTCGTTCTGGCACACCTGCTGCAGTTCCCAGCGCACGGTACGCACCAACCCGTGTGCGGGAACATCAGTGTCCTGGCCCTGGCGTCCGAACCACGGCCAGCACACCGGCACACCTCCGCGGATCGGCGTGGGCAGTTCGGCGCGCGTGGGCGACAGCCACAACAGGTCGTGCTGCCCTTCCGGAATGAACGACAGCAGCTGTCCACCGAACACGCTGATGACCGCCGTGGCATTGGCGGTTCGCACCTGCCAGGCCTCCAGCCCGTGATACAGGCCGCTGCTGATGTCCGGATTCGACTGCATGCGATGACGCTCCTTGAAGACCGCGGCGATGATGTCGCGGTCAGCGTGCCTGGGGCAAGGCCTTCTGCACGCCGGGCGCTGCCGCTGCGGCCTCTTCCTGCAGCGTGCGCAGGATGCGCTGCCCAGCACGCCCATCGGCATTGGTCCAGCCGAGGCGCTGCTGCTCGGACTGGATCGCGCGACGCGTGGCCGTACCGATCATGCCATCGGCGCTGCCGATATCGTGGCCGCGGGCCAGCAGCAGGGTCTGCAGTTGGCGGCGCTCATCGCGGCCCAGGCCCGGGTCGTCGGTCGGCCAGGCGGTGGCCAACCCGTTGCCGCCACGCAATTGGTCAGCCAGCGTCGCGATCGCCAGCGCATAGCTTTCGGCGGCGTTGTAGCTGTAGATCGCGTCGTAGTTGCGGAACACCAGCAATGCCGGGCCCTTGTTGCCGGCCGGCAGCAGCAGGGCGGCGCGCGCGTCGGCCGGGAGGTTGGCCGGTGCCAGCGCGCTGCCATCCAGCGCGGTCACGCCCTGCGCGCGCCAGTCGGCCAGCGCGCGGCGTTGGGTACGACCGGCCTGGCTGGCGTTGAAGCCGGCCGGGATACGGACCTCCATGCCCCATGGCTCGCCACTGCGCCAGCCGGCACGCTTGAGGTAGTTGGCGGTGGACGCCAGCGCGTCGGGAATGCTGCCGACCAGATCACGACGACCGTCGCCGTCACCGTCGACCGCGATGCGTGCATAGGTGCTGGGCATGAACTGGGTATGGCCGAACGCGCCGGCCCAGGAACCAGTCAGCCCCTGCGCCTGCAGGTCACCCCGGTCGATCAGCTTGAGCAGGGCCAGCAGTTCGCCACGGAAGAAGGCCTGGCGACGGCCGGCGCAGGACAGCGTGGCCAGGGACTGCAGCAGCGGGCGCTTGCCGAACACGCGGCCATAGTCGCTCTCCACGCCCCATACGGCGACGATGGTGGTCGGATCGACGCCGTACTGTGCGGACACGCGATCGAGCAGGTCACGATGCTGCTGCAGCATCGCGCGCCCATCATCAACGCGCTGGCGATCGACCAGGGCTGCCAGGTAATCCCAGATCGGCGTGGTGAATTCCGGCTGCGCATCGAGCAGGCCGAGCACGCTGGGGTCCGGGGTGAGGCCGGCGGTGATTTCGTTGAAGCGGTCGGCACTGATGCCCTGGCTGGCGGCCGCGGCCTGCAGGCCCGCCAGGCAGCGGCTGAAGGCCGGATCGGGGTCGGGATCGGGTGCCGTCGACTGCGCCGGCGTCGAGGCGAGGGCGGCGGCCAGGCCGAGCGTGATCAGAATGGGCATGGCGTCCTCCGTGTTGCCGGTGCAGGGCCATCTTAGGGCCAGCGGTGCAGCCGAACCTGAAGCGGCACCGGCGGGTGATCGGTCCTACAGAGCGCGCAGCAGGCGCAGGCCATAGGCCGGGGCGTCGGCATCCCAGCGCTGCACCACCTGCAGCCCGGCCTGCTGCAGCAGCTGTTCAAAGCTGTCGTCGGTGTACTTGTGGCTGTACTCCACGCGGATCGGTTCATCGGCGGCAAAGTGGAAAGTGCGGCCGCCCAGATGCACATTCTGCGCCCAGCGGCTGACCAGATCAGTCTCGATGCGCAGCCGCGCGGTGCTGTAGCAGGCGCGGTGGCGGAAGCCGTCGAGGTCGAAGTCGCTGCCGATCTCGCGGTTGAGCCGGGCCAGCAGGTTGAGAGTGAACGCGGCGGTGACACCCTGCGCATCGTTGTAGGCCGCTTCGATCAGCGCCGGGTCCTTGTGCAGGTCGATGCCGACCAGGGCCAGCCCGTCACGGCCCATGGTCTGGCGCATCGCGCGCAGCAGTGCGACCGCGTCTTCGCCTTCAAAGTTGCCCAGTGTGGAACCGGGGAAGAACAACAGGCGTCGCGCGGGTTCGCGCTCGGGCATGGGCACGGTCACAGGGCTGGTGAAGTCGGCACAGACCGGCAGCATCTCGACCTGGGGCAGCGCCGGGGCCAGATGGTCGATGCTGGACAGCAGTGCGGCGCGTGAGATTTCGATCGGTGTGTAGGCCACCGGGTCGTGCAGGGCGGCCAGCAGCAGCGCGGTCTTGCGGCCGCTGCCGCTGCCCAGTTCCACCACGTGCAGGCGCGCGCCGACGCTGCGGGCAATGTCCGGCAGCACGCGCTTCAGCAAGGCCAGCTCGGTGCGCGTGGGGTAGTACTCGGGGGTCTGGGTGATCTGCTCGAACAGGCGCGAGCCACGTGCGTCGTAGAAGTACTTGGACGGCAGCTGCCGCGGCGAACGTGAGAGCCCGGTCACCGCGTCGGCCAGGATCTGTTGGCGGCCGGGAGTGAGATCGGTCAGCGCCTGCAGCGCGTCATGCACGGTGCTCATGTAAGGTCCCTGGCCAGGCGCAGCCCAGAGAACTGCCAGCGCGCCGGTGGCATGAAGAAGTTGCGGTAGCTGGCGCGCACATGTCCGCGCGGCGTGGCGCAGCTCCCGCCGCGCAGCACCCACTGCCCGCACATGAACTTGCCGTTGTACTCACCCAGGTTTCCAGCAAATGGGCGGAAGCCGGGGTAGGCGCCATAGGCCGATTGGGTCCATTCCCATACATCGCCGAACAGCTGCCGCAGTCCACTGCCCTGCCCCGCCTGCGGGTGCAGGTGGTCATCCTCTGCGAAGTGGCCGCTGACCGGTTGCGACGTCGCAGCCGCTTCCCATTCGAACTCGCTGGGCAGGCGCGCGCCGGCCCAGCGGGCGCAGGCATCAGCCTCGTAGTAGCTGAGGTGGCAGACCGGCGCGTGCGGATCCAGCTCACGCCAACCGCCGAGGGTGTATTCGCGCTGCAGAGCGTCATCCCAGTACAGCGGGTGCTGCCAGCCCTCGGCTTCGCGCAGCGCCCAGCCTTCGCTGAGCCACCAGCGCGGCTCCCGGTAACCACCGGCCTCGATGAAGGCGAGGTATTCGGCATTGCTGAGCGGGCGCTCGGCCAGGGCGTGGGCGGGCAGCAGCACGCGGTGCGCTGGCGATTCGTTGTCGTACGCGAACGCGGCCTGCTGCGGCCAGGCTGCGGCGCCGACGGTGACGATGCGCTCGGGTGACTCGATCCAACCCTGAGCGCTGGCGCTGCTTGCGGTGGGTTGCAGGTCTTCGCGATACGGCGGCTGCAGCGGATTGCACCAGAACGCATGCTTGATGTCGGTGAGCAGCAGCTCCTGATGCTGCTGCTCATGCTGCAGTCCCAGCTGCAGGTGCTGCAGCGCCTGCTCATCAAGGTCGCCTGCCGTCAGGCGTGCCTGTACCTGCGCATCGACCTGCTGCCGGTAGTCGCGCACCTGCTGCAGCGAGGGTCGCGACAGCAGCCCACGCTGCGGCCGCGCATGCGCCGGGCCGATGCTCTTGTAGTAGCTGTTGAACAGATAGTCCCAGGCCGGGTCATGCGCCGGTGTGGTGCCGAGTCCCGCCAGCACGAAGCGCTCGAAGAACCAGGTGGTATGGGCCAGATGCCACTTGCTCGGGCTGGCGTCGGCCATGCTCTGCAGCATGGCGTCCTCGGCACTGAGCGGTGCGGCCAGCTGCAGGCTGCGCGCCCGGATGCGGGCGAACTGGTGGGCGAGATCGTGCTGCGGGGCAGCGACGGCGGCGGGTACGCTGTCCATGCGCGCAGCATCGGCGCAGAACGGTGAGTGCGATGTCATGGTTCGGCGTCACTTTGTTCACATGGGTAAGCCACCCGCATTCAAGATGCAGGCACGAACGCCGCTAACGGCAATGCTGCGGCCGCGTCGTCACCGCGCTGGAATTCCTGCTTGCCCCTGCATCCGCTCCGCCAGCCTGCGCATTACCTGTTCGTGCTGCCCGCCATGCTGGTCGCCGTGGTGCTGTGCACCGCATTGGGTGCTGAAGACGTGGCCAGTCCCGCCCCGCGCATCCTGCCCTGGCTGCTGGCCTGCCTCGGCGCGGGGCTGGCCCTGCTCTACCATCAGATGCGCGCGCTGTGCCTGCTACTGCTGGTGGCGGTGGTGTTTGCGCTACTGCACCACGATGTCGCTGGCTACCTGCGCAGTGGCCATGTCACCGCACTGACGCCGCTTCGCTTCCACGCCATCTCAACCTGGTTGCCGCTGTTGTTCGCCGGACTGGCGTTGTGGCCGGAGCGCGGGCGCCGACGCCACGACCTGTTGCTGCGTGGTATTGCCAGTGGCACCGCGCTTCTGATCTTCCTCCTGCTGGCGGCACAACAACCGCGTGGCATGCACGACCTGCTGTCGAACCGCCATTGGAGCTGGATTCCGGCTGACTGGAACGCGCTGGCACAACTGCCGGCGCTGCTGTTCCTGCTGGCCACCGCTGCGCTGGGCTGGCAGGCCTGGCGGCACCCGCGCCCGCTGCATACGTCGATGCTGCTTGCGATGCTGTGCCTGTGGTGGATGCTGCCGCGGGTGTTCCTGCAGCCGGTGCTGCTGCCGGCGCTGAGCTGCGCCGCCCTGCTGCTGGTGCTGGGTGCGATGCTGCAGGAATCCTTCCACATGGCGTTCCGCGACGAACTGACCGGCCTGCCGGGGCGCCGCGTGTTCAACGAAACCCTGCAACGGGCACGCGGCACCTACAGCATCGCGATGGTGGACGTAGACCACTTCAAATCGTTCAACGATACCCATGGCCACGACACCGGCGACGACGTGCTGCGCCTGGTAGCCTCGCGGCTGGCGCGGGTGGGTGACGGCGGCCGCGCGTTCCGCTATGGCGGCGAGGAGTTCGCGGTGGTGTTCCTGGACCGCCCTGCGGCGGCCTGCATGGATGCCGTGGAGGCGCTGCGGCAGAGCATCGAGGACACCCGCATGCAGCTGCGCGACCGCAGCACCCGCAGCCGCGATGACGAAGCCGGCCGCCAGCAGCGCGGACGCGGTGGCAGCGGCCAGGTCGTGCAGGTGACGGTGAGCATCGGCCTGGCCGATAGTCGTGTGGACCGGCGACCGATGGCGGTGGTCAAGGCCGCCGACCAGGCGCTGTACGCGGCCAAGGACGGGGGCCGCAACCAGGTGCACGCGCAGGCCGGCCAGCGCGTGCTGGCCATGCGTGGCGGCTGAGGCTCAGACCGCGTCGAGGTAGTACCAGCGGCCGTCGATGCGCAGGAAGCGGCTGTGTTCGGTCATCTTCACCGCGCTGCCGCCGCCGATGCGGTAGCGCGCGGTGAAGCGGACGTCGGCGCTGTCGGCACCGGTAACGGTGTGCTCGTGCACGGTCAGGCCCAGCCAATGCGTGCGCTGGCCCGGCGCATCGTCCAGCGCCAGCTCGGCCGGACGCGTGTCCGGGTGCCAGGTCTGGCGCAGGTAGTCGGCCAGACCCCGCACGTAGGCGCTGTAACGCGAACGCATCAGGCGCTCGGCATCGGGCGCGGCCTCGCCGGCGTGAAAACGGCCACAGCAGGCGGTGTAGTCGGCGGCCAGGCCGCAGGGACAGGGATCGGCGGGTTTTCGGCTCATGCCGGCATTGTCGCCGGGTTGCATGGATTGATCCACGCGCGGCACGGGTCAGCTGATGCAGGACAGGCGTATGCTGTCGCGCCCCCCACCTTGATTGATCGCCGTGCTGGAACTGGTTCCCCCTGAGTTGTGGTGGCTGGTGGTGATCGCCTTCATCGCCGGCCTTGTGGATGCCGCCGTCGGTGGCGGTGGCCTGGTGCAGCTGCCCGGCCTGTTCACGGTGCTGCCGCAGCAGACGCCGGCGATGCTGTTCGGTACCAACAAGTTCAGCTCGATGTTCGGCACGGGTGCAGCGGCCTGGCGCTATGCACGCAATGTGCGCTTCCCGTGGAAGCCGGTGCTGTTCGCGGCTGGCACGGCCTTCATCTTCTCCTTCGCCGGGGCCACCGCGGTTAGCCTGCTGCCCAAGGATGCGGTGCGCCCGCTGGTACTGGTGCTGCTGATCGCGATGCTGGCTTACACGCTATGGAAGAAGGATTTCGGTGCACTGCACCGGCCGCAGGAGATCGGCCGCCGCGAGCTGGCCATCGCACTGGCCATTGGTGCGGCGATCGGCTTCTACGATGGCTTTTTCGGGCCGGGTACGGGCAGCTTCCTGATCTTCCTGTTCGTGCGCTTCTTCGGCCTGGATTTCCTGCGCGCATCGGCCGCGTCGAAGGTGGTGAACCTGGCGACCAATGTGGCGGCGATCTCGTTCTTCGTGCCGACCGGCAACATCCTGTGGCTGTTCGCGCTGCCGATGGCGGCGGCCAACATCATTGGATCGGTGGTGGGCACGCGGTTGGCGCTGAAGGGTGGTACGCCGTTCATCCGCAAGCTGTTCGTGGGGCTGGTGGTGGTGCTGATCGCGCGGATGGCGTGGGATACGTTGCGCGGAGCGTGAATGCGGTTGCCGGCCAGCGGCCGGCACTACCGGGCCATGAACCCCGCCATGGGTAGTGCCGGCCGCTGGCCGGCATTCCCATTCAATCGGCCAGGTCAGGCCTCCGCTTCTTCCGGTTCGTTGGCCTGCTGGCGGCTGCGCTCGGGCAGCTTCAGGCGCTTGCCCTCTTCGTCGTACTCGATCAGCAGCACGCCGGAATCGTGGCGGCCGCTGATTTCGACGAAGCAGGCGCCTCCGATGAACGGTTCCAGCGTCATCACCGACTTCAACGGGGTGGCCACCACCATCTGGAAGCCGAAGTTGTCGAAGATGTTCATCGCCAGTGCGGTGAACTCGTTGTCGGCCTTGTCGAAGGCTTCGTCGAGCACGACCGCGGCATAGCTGGGCAGCTGGCTGTCGGCGCCGCCGAGCTGGTAGCGCAGGGCAGCCGCCAGGCAGGTGGTGGCCAGCTTCTGGCGCTGGCCACCGGACTTGCCGGCACCGCTGCGGTAGATCTCGACCTGCTGGCGCGTCTCCGCATCCAGCTCGACGCCGATGAACTCCACGTGCATGCGCACGTCCAGCACCAGCTCGCGCCAGCGCTTGTCTTCGCCTTCCTGTGAACCCAGGCGGTTGACCAGCTGGCGCAGCACGGTGAACTGCGATTCGGCCAGCTCGCGCTGCTCGGTCTGCTGCTGCGACAACACTTCGCGCAGCTGCAGATGGAACTCGCCGACTTCCGGCAGGCGGCGGTCGCTCAGTTCGATGGTCAGCAGCGTGCCGCGGTTGAACGGCACCTGTTCCAGGCTGGCATTCACTTCGTCCAGGCGCTGGCCGATCGACTTGCGGGCCTCGGCGCTGTGGCGCTGCAGGGCCAGCAGGTTGTTCTTGCTCTGGTTCTGCAGCAGGTCGAAGAAACGCTCTTCGTGCTGCGGCAGGCCATCGCGCTCCAGGCGTTCGAGGCGTGCAAGGAAGTCCTCGGCCGAGGCCACCGACACGGTGAAGTCGCCCGATTCCTCCGGCCACTGCTGGATGAAGCGGCGGAAGCAACCGATCAGCTGGTTCTCGATGCGGTTGAGGTCCTGCTGCGAGGACGACAGCTGCTCGTTCAGCGCGTTGCTGACCTGGCGCATGTGCGCTTCCAGCGTTTCCAGGCTGAGCGGGCCCTGCTCCTGCAGGCGCTCGGCAAGTCCAGCCTCGTGCTCCTGGGCCAGGCTCGGCAGCACCAGTGCACGGCTCTGCTGGCGTGCACGGTCCAGGCGATCACGTTCCTTGACCAGCTGCCCACGTTCGACGCGGACGTCTTCATAGGTACGGCGCGCCTGCTCGATGTCGGCACGCACCGCGTCGATCTGCTTGGCCAGCTTGGCGAGATCGGCGTTGCCTTCGCGCAGATCGCGCAGGGTGGCCTCGATATCGCTCAGACGCTGCTGTGGGGCGGCGATATCGATCTCGTTCCAGCTGATGCTGACCAGCTCGTGGCAGGCTAGGCGACGTTCATTGTCGCGGTCACGCTGGCCGCGCAGGCGCGCTATGTCGGTCTCGCAGCTGGCGATGCGCTTGGCCAGTTCCTGTGCTTCGCGCTCGAAGGCGCCCACCTTGTCGTGGTTGTTGAAGCCGAGGATCCAGCGACGGCGGTCGCCCACGGCACTGCGGTCGTCCTTCTCGAAGCGGTCGCCCGGATGCTTGACCTGGCCTTCGCGGGTGATGCCGCGGTCGACATTGCGCAGCTGCTTGGCATCGACGCATTCGTAGTCGAAGCGCTTGCCGAGCTCGCGGCGCAGCCAGCTTTCGAACACGTGCTCGCGCAGTTCCAGCTTGTGCAGCAGCGACTTCGCCGACGGCTCACGCGCGAACGCATCGTCATTGCGGCGCACACGGTAATAGGTGAAACGCATGCCCAGGTGGGTACGGTTCACCCACTCGGCGACGTCGTTGTAATGCTTGTCATCGACCAGCAGTGACAGCGCGAAACCGCCCAGCACGCGCTCGATGGCGCCCTGCCAGCCCTGCTCTTCCGAGCGGACCTGGATCAGCTCGCCGACGAACGGCAGCGCCGCTTCAGCGATGCCGGTTTCCTCGGCCAGGCGCGCGCGCAGCTTCTGCATCGGCGCCGGGATGTTGGAGGGCGTGCGCTGCATCGCTTCGAGTTCGCTGCGCACTTCACCGAAGCGGCGCTCGTCATCGCGCTTGCCGCCGAGGCGATCGCTGATCGCATCGTCCAGTGCTGCCGAGGCACGCTGGCGGTCCTGCAGTTCATTCTGCGCACGCTCGACCAGCTCGGCGAAGCCATGGGCATCGTCGGGCAGTTCGGCCTGCAGCTGCTGTGCGGCTTCCTGGGCCTGGTCACGCTTGGCCTTGCGGCGGTCGCGCTCGGCTTCGGCGCGGCCCTGTTCGCGTTCCAGTTCCTCGATGCGCTCACCGCCCTGCTGGCGGCGCTGCAGTTCCAGTTCGGCCAGACGCTCGGTGTGGTTGTCCAGCGCGGCACGGCGCTGGGCTTCTTCGCCGAGCAGGCCACGGTCACGCACATCCATCTCGCGCAGGCGCGCTTCGATCAGCGCCTGGCGGCGGCTTTCGCGGAAGCTGTCGACGCCGAGCTTCAGTGCTTCGTCGTCGCCGCGCTGGCGGTGCATTTCCTTCAGGTCGTTGTAGTAGGCGCGTGCCGGCAGCAGGGTTTCCACCTGGCGACGGGCGGTGACCACGGCCTGATGTGCGCCATCGAGTTCGGCGAAGTCGCTGACCAGGCGCTCGGCGGCGTCGAAGGTCTTCGGCGTGTCGAGCATGAAGTCGCGCAGGAAGACGTTGAGGTCGCCCAGGTTCTTCGCCGACTGCGTCTTGTGCAGCAGGCGCAGCGCCATCTCGTTGTCGATGCCGAGCAGGTCGCGGAAGCGTTCGGCGTAGCCGGAGAAGGTGTCGAAGTGATGCAGGTCGGACAGCTTCTGCTTGAGCTTGCGCAGGTCCAGGTCGAAGCCGCCGAGATCCTTGGCGATGTCGAACGGGCGCTCGGCGATCATGTAGTGCTTGCGCACGTCACCGGCCGAGGTGCCGTTGCCGGAGATCCACAGCAGGCGCACCAGGCTGACCACGCGGCCGTCGCCGGCGCGGTATTCCAGCACCAGTGCGGTCCAGGTCGCGCCCTTGCGCAGGTACTGGGTGGCGATTTCACCGGTCCCGCTGTCCTGCTGGTCGGCCCAGGCGCCACGCACATAGGACACCAGGTTGCGGTCGCGGCCACTGCGCTCGGCTTCACGCGCGGCGGCGTTGAAGTCGACGATGGCCGGCGGCGTCAGCAGCGCGGACATGGCATCGAGCAGGGTCGACTTGCCCGAGCCGGAACGGCCGACGAACAGGAAGCCGCGCTCGGCGATCGGCACTTCGGTCAGGCCATTGAAGGTGCCCCAGTTGTGCACCTGCAGGCGGCGCATGCGGAACTGCTGCAGGCGCGGGTCCGGCAGGCCTTCGTTGAACAGGGCGGGAGTGTGCTTGGAGATAGCCATGCGATGGTCGGGTCTCTCAGGCCTCGGCGGCCGGGGTTTCGCGCAGCTGGCGGTATACCGCCGAAAGCTGGGACACGTCTTCGGCGGAGAACAACAGCTTCAGCGCCGGCGAGACTTCGTGGCGGTCTTCCTGGCCGCTGAGGCGGGTCAGGATGTGGTTGTCCTTCATCTTCTGCACCGCCGAGGCGACACGGCGGTTGAAGCCGGCGCGGTCGGTGGACAGGTTTTTCTCGTAGATGGCCAGTGCTTCGGCCATCTCGGCGTCTGCAACCACCGCGCGATTGCCGCGCGCATCGGCCTCGGCCAGCTGCTGGCGCAGGTACAGCAGCAGCACCGAATCGATGAAGGTCAGCGGCGAGGTGCGCAGCAGCACCGGCGCATCAACGTCTTCGGTATCGGCCTGGCGGGTGAAGGCCACACCGCTGTCACGGTCGAGCACCAGTTCCAGGAACAGGTCGGCCAGCGACGAGCGGATGGCGGCTTCGCTGCGGATCAGCGCCGGCCACAGTTTGGCGTGACGCAGCTGGTCGATGCTGGGGCCGATCAGCAGCTGGCACAGCGCGCGGCGCGCATCCAGCGGCAGGCGCCCGGTATCGCCGAGGTAGTACACGTCGTTGCCACGGCGGGGCTGCGCCACGGTCGCCACCGGTTCGGCTTCGTAGGCGTCTTCCGCCACGTCGGCCTGCGCTGCGTCGATGGGATCTTCATGCCAGCTCATGGCGTCTCTCCTGGGTGAACCAAACCAGCGGGATGCGGGCGCGACGGATCTGGCCGTCGCCACCACGCCATTCGGCAAGCTCCTGCTCGCCGGCGATCACGTTGCCGAAGCGCGTGCCCAGCGACAGGTAGCCGATGACGCTGCCCAGGCCCTGCGGCGCTTCACGCTGCGACAGCGCCTGGGCAATGCTGAGCCGCGGCTGTGCATCGAGCAGGTCGTGCAGGTCGCGGCGCAGGGTGCGGAAGTCGATTTCGGACGAGGCGACCAGGTCGCCGACGCTTTCCAGGCTGATCGCGGCCGCGTCGTTGTATTCGACGTTGCCATCGACCTGGGCACTGCGCGGATCATGCAGCTTCCACTGCGACCACGAACGCAGGCGGCTGGTGGTCAGCTGCAGGTCGCGGCCGATGCCACGCTGTGCGGGGAACTCGTCGCGCAGCGCCAGCGCTTCAGACTGCGCCTGTTTCAGCAACTGGTTGAGGCGGCGCTGTTCCAGGTAGCCACGGCTCTGCACGAAGCCGCGCAGGCTGCGCGCGAAGTTCTGCAGCACGTCGTGCACCTGGCCACCGCGTTCAAGCATGGTGCTGGTGAAGCCACGCAGGAAGTTGCGTTCGTTGCGGTCCAGGCGACGGGCAAAGCCACGCGCCAGCACCGCTTCCAGCGCGGCATCGAGCTGAGCGCTCTGTTCGGCGTCATTGAGCAGGCGCCAGAAGGCCTGGAAGCTGCGTCCTGCATCGCTCTCGCCGATCACATCCACGCCTTCGAACAGCTGCGACAGCACATCGCCGCGCTCGCCCTCATCGTCAATGATGCGTTCGCGGAAATCGCGGTTGAGCTGCTCGAAGTCGTCGCGTACGCGGCGGAAGTCCTCGGTCAGTTCGTCGGCGAGGCCGATGATCTGGCGCGCACGTTCCAGCGCGCGCTTGCCGTCCAGCGCGATCACACGACCGGCACCGACACGGGCGATCTCGGCGTCGATGCGGTCACGCTCGTCGCGCAGCGCCGACAGGCGCGCGTCCGGATCGGACTCGGTCTGTGCGGCCAGCTGCGAGAGCTGTTCGATGACCAGCGCCAGGCGGCTTTCGGTGGCGGCCACGCGGGCCTGCTCGAGGCCGTCGGCGAAGCGGATGGCCTGCAGCGCCGCGGTTGACAGTTCGTACTGCTCCTGGTCGGCGCCCTCGGGCAGGCGGCGTTCCAGCCAACCCTGGGCCAGCCAGTGCGCGATGTAGGCCTGCGCGGTGCGCGGCAGGTCGCGCGACAGTTCGTCGCCGTTGAGCTGGTCCAGCGCACGTTGCAGGCGCTCGTTGAGTACCGACGACGACAGCGTGCGCTCGCCGTCCATCAGCAGCCCTTGCAGCAGGCCGATGATTTCCGGAGCGTGGTCGGCGGCGAGCAGCTTCCACTGGGGCTGTTCGCGCAGATGGCGGTAACGGGAGATGCGTTCGCGGTGCTTCATGCAGCGAAAGGAGTCATGAGGGCTGGCGGGGACGAGCAGCCACGCACGGCTGCCGTGCAGGCAGCCGTGGGCATGCCGGCCACGCGGGGCCAGCGGGGTGCGGGCAAGCGGCTCAGCGCTTGCCGCCCACTTCGATGAAACGCAGGAACTCGGCGCGGGTACGCGCGTCGTCGCGGAAGCTGCCCAGCATCTTCGAGGTGACCATGCTGACGCCGCGCTTGTGGATGCCGCGGGTGGTCATGCATTCGTGGGCGCCTTCGACGACCACGCCGACACCGATCGGCTGCAGCACATCCTGGATGCACTGGGCGATCTGCGCGGTCATCTTCTCCTGCACCTGGAAACGGCGGGCGTAGGCTTCGACGACGCGGGCCAGCTTGCTGATGCCCACCACCTTGCCGGCCGGCAGGTAGCCGACGTGCACGCGGCCGATGATCGGCGCCATGTGGTGTTCGCAGTGGCTTTCGTACTCGATGTCGCGCAGGACGATCAGTTCGTCATAGCCGGCCACTTCCTCGAAGGTCCGCTCCATGTAGGCGCGCGGGTCGTCGCGGTAACCGCTGAACCAGTCGCCATAGGCTTCGGCAACACGGCGGGGGGTATCCAGCAGGCCTTCACGGGACGGGTCCTCACCGGCCCAGCGCAGCAGGGTGCGCACGGCATCCTCGGCCTGGTCCTGGGTCACGTCGCCCTGCGGGGCGGCCTTTTCGTTGTTCTTGCTCATTGCGTACAGCGTCCCGATCGGGGGGCGAGCATCGTACCCGACCGGGGGGTGGGTCGTCCTGTTGGGACGGTTCATCGGGGGGTACTTCCGGCGCGTGCTTGCTATCGGTCTGGAGTGGGAGAGGGGGCTGCGCAGGACACGCCGTAAACCCGTCCATGGGGGCTCGATGGCGCCATCCATGGCGCCAACGGTCCTGCGCAGCCCCCCCTCCCCCTCCTTGACGGTTTCCTGCGGGCGCGGCCGGACCGCCCGAAAGCGGGGTCAAAAGCTGGGGTTCATGGCTTCGGAAACGGCTCGCGCCACTGCCCTGGTGGGTGCGGACCTTGGTCCGCACTGCTTCTGCCCTTGCCTTTAAAGAGCCAACCCTCCGCGCTCGCGGGA
>NZ_QFHO01000048.1 GCF_004920835.1 Stenotrophomonas maltophilia | reverse complement strand
GGGCAGGGAGGGGGGGCGGTCATCGCACTGGCGTTGTGGGGTGTTGCGCATACCGCGCTGTTCCCGCTGTGCCAGGTGCGGGTGATGCGCGCGGCGCCGCAGGCACAGGCGCTGGCCGGCACCTTGAATGTGTCGGCCGCCAATGCTGGTATCGGCCTGGGCGCGTTGCTCGGAGGTGGGGCCATCGAACGCTTCGGCCTGGCTTCGCTGGGCGTGGTGGCCGCTGCGGTGGCGCTGCTGGCGATTGCAGCGGGGCAGCTGTTGCGACATGCGGAAGAACCATAAAAAAAGCCCGGGCATCTGCATGCCCGGGCTCGTTCATCCACGCATGACGTGGATCTACTTTGCTTCGGAATCAGCCGGGGTGAAGCGTGGCATCGCCGCAGCGGCGCCTTCCTTCTCGGTCGAACGGCCGGCGAACTGGTTGGCGAAGCGCACGTGGCGGGCGAACGGGGCGTCGGCCACCTGCGCCAGCGACGCGGCCAGCGCACCGTTGAAGGCGTCGCCGGCACCGGTGGTGTCGATTGCCTGCACCTGTTCGGCACCCACGCGATAGTACGGCTGGGTATCGCCGCGCAGGTTCTCGTCGGCATGCGACACGAACACACCCACCGAACCCAGGGTCACCACCACCGTACCGTTGCCGACCAGCTTGCGGCACAGCGCATGCAGGCTGGCGCCATCCAGCGCAGCGACGTCGTTGGCATCCACGCGCTCGCCGACATGACGGCCAAGCAGGGCGGCGAACTCGGTCTCGTTCGGGGTGATCACATCGGCCAGCTTGAGCAGGCCGATGGTGGAGGGGGCATCGGCCGGCGCGGTGTTGAGCACGGTGGTGACACCGGCCTCGCGGGCGCTGGCCAACGCTGCTTCGATGGTCGGCACCGGCGATTCCAGCTGCACCAGCACCACCTTGGCGCCGGTCAGCAGCGCCTGCTGCTGTTGCAGGAAGTCGGTGCTCAGTGCGGCGTTGGCACCCGGGCCGATCACGATGGTGTTGCGGCCGCGGGCATCCACGTAGATACCAGCAGTGCCGGTCGGTTCGCTGCTGGCTTCGGCGATCAGCCCGAAGCCATCCTGTGCGGCCAGCTCGCGGGCGGTGGCGCCACCGGCGTCATCGCCCAACGCGCACACGAAGTGGGTGTCGGCACCGGCGCGGCAGGCCGCCACGGCCTGGTTGAAGCCCTTGCCACCGGGGCCGGTGCTGTAGCGGCCGGCAATGGTCGCACCCGGTGCCGGCAGCGACTCGCACCGCCACACGTGATCGACATTGAAGGAACCGACGACAACGACACTGCTGCTCATAGGGAATCTTTTCTCAACCAAGGGTTCAACTGAAGTGCGTCAGCACGCCGGCGATGGTCGCCGTCATGAAGGTGGCAATGGTACCGCCCAGCACCGCGCGCAGGCCGAACTTGGCCAGATCGTGGCGACGTTCCGGGGCCAGGCCGCCGATGCCGCCGATCTGGATCGCGATCGAGCTGAAGTTGGCAAAGCCGCACAGCGCGTAGGTGGCGATCAGGCGACCTTCGTCAGACAGGCTCACGCCCGCCACCTGGCCGTTCACGATCTGCGACAGCTCGGTATAGGCGACGAATTCGTTGATCACGACCTTCTGGCCGATCAGCGAACCGACGGTGGTGGCATCGGCCCACGGCGTGCCGATCACCCAGGCGATCGGTGCCAGCACGTAGCCGAAGATGGTCGACAGGTTGGTCGGCTTGCCGATCTGCGCGGCCAGCCCGGTCACTTCACCGATCCAGGTCAGCGGGGCGTTCAGCAGCGCGATCAGTGCGATGAAGGCCAGCAGCATCGCGCCGATGTTCAGCGCCAGCTTCAGGCCGTCACCGGCGCCAGCGGCCGCGGCATCGATGATGTTGCTGGAGGTCTTCTCCACTTCCATCTTCACCGTACCGCGGGTGAGCGGGGTCCCGGTTTCCGGAATCAGCAGCTTGGCCACGACCAGCGTGGCCGGCGCGGCCATGATGCTCGCCGCCAGCAGGTGCTTGGCGTAGAAGGCCTGCTGTACCGGGTCGCCGCCGCCGAGCATGCCCACGTAGGCCGCCAGCACGCCGCCGGCGATGTGGGCCATGCCGCCGATCATCATGGTCAGCAGCTCGGACTGGGTCATCTTGGCGATGTACGGGCGCACCGTCAGCGGCGCCTCGGTCTGGCCGATGAAGACGCTGGCGCAGACGCTGGTGGTTTCCGCACCGGACACGCGCATCACCTTGGTGATCGACCAGGCCATCACGCGCACGATGCCCTGCATGACGTTGAGGTGGTACATCACCCCCATCAGCGCCGAGAAGAAGATGATGGTCGGCAGCACCTGGAAGGCGAAGATGAAGCCGTAGTTCTTGACGTCCATCAACGAGCCGAAGATGAACTTCGAACCTTCGTTGACGAAGCTCAGCACCTTCACGAAGCCGTGGCCCAGCGCATCGAACACGTCGCGGCCGCCCGGCACCAGGATCACCAGCGCCGCGAATGCGATCTGCAGGGTGATACCGGTGGCAACCAGCTTCCAGTCAACCGCACGCTTGTTGTTGGAAAACAACCAGGTGATGCCGATCAGCACCGCCAACCCGAACAGGCCGAAGCCGATCCTGCCCAAACCTTCGACCATGTGAGTGACTCCCCTGGGGCGTCGCGAAAAACGGGAAGCCTAGTGCAGGGCAGGGGCCGGGGCAAGGAAAAGCAGCGTGCGCGCGGCCATCGGTACCGATCAGGCCAGCAACGGCAAGGGGTTGCGGCCGGCAGGGGCAGGTAGAATGGCGGTTCGATCCCGGCCCGGATGCGGGCCCGCAGCAGGAGATTCGCATGCAATACCGTCGCCTGGGCTCCACCGGCCTGCCGATTTCCGCCCTGTCCTTCGGCGCCTGGGTGACCTTCGGCGACCAGATCCCGCGCGACGAGGCCCGCAACCTGGTGGCCGCCGCCTGGGATCATGGCGTCAACTTCTTCGATAATGCCGAGGGCTACGCCAACGGTCGCGCCGAACAGGTGATGGGCGATGTGATCACCGACCTGCGCCTGCCACGCGATGGCTTCTGTGTCTCCAGCAAGGTGTTCTTCGGCAGCGCCAAAGACCCGCGACCAACCCAGCGCGGGCTGTCGCGCAAGCACGTGACCGACGCCTGCCACGCCGCGCTCAAGCGCCTGCGGGTGGATTACCTCGACCTCTATTACTGCCACCGCCCGGATCCAGACGCACCGATCGCCGAGACCGTGCACGCCATGGACACCCTGGTGCGGCAAGGCAAGATCCTTTACTGGGGTACCTCGGAGTGGTCGGCGGCGCAGATCCAGCAGGCGCTGGACATCGCCGAGGCGCACAACCTGCAGGGCCCGTCGATGGAGCAGCCGCAGTACAACCTGCTGCACCGCGAGCGTGTCGAGGTCGAGTACGCGCCGCTGTATGCCGGCGCCGGCCTGGGCACCACGATCTTCTCGCCGTTGGCGTCAGGCCTGTTGAGCGGCAAGTACGACCAGGGCATCCCGGCCGATGCACGGCTGGGCCGCGAGGGCATGGAATGGCTGCAGGACCTGGTGCTGGGTGCTGACGCCGAGGCTCGCCTGGCACAGGTGCGCCGTTTCAGCGAGGTCGCACGCGCGCTTGGCCATGCCCCGGCGACGCTGGCGATTGCCTGGTGCCTGCGCAACCCGAACGTCTCCAGCGTGATCCTGGGCGCCAGCCGGGTCAGCCAGCTGCTGCAGAACCTGCAGGCGCTGGACGTACTGGAGCAGGTCGATGCCGCCGGCTGGGCCCAGCTCGAAGCCGTCTTCGG
This sequence comes from Stenotrophomonas maltophilia, assembly GCF_004920835.1. Taxonomy (GTDB): domain Bacteria; phylum Pseudomonadota; class Gammaproteobacteria; order Xanthomonadales; family Xanthomonadaceae; genus Stenotrophomonas; species Stenotrophomonas maltophilia_AQ. The sequence continues at coordinate 15,215 of NZ_QFHO01000048.1, read as the reverse complement.
CTGACCGGCAGCAGCGCCATGTAGAGTCGAGCCGTGCTCGACTCTGCGCGCAGCGCGGGTTTCACCTGGCCGGACTCGAAGAGCAGTCGAGCACGGCTCGACTCTACAAAAGCCGCCCGCCCCATCTTTCAATTGATGATCCCTATCGAATTTCCGGATTCGATCATTAATCTCATCAATGAAATTGAGAATGGTTGTTGATTGTCAACTGAGAATCATTATCATTTAACTCGTCCCTCGCACGAGTCCAGATGCTCATGAATGCTCAACCTGTACTGCTGCGCCCCGAAACGCTGACCCTCCGCGATCGTCCGGTCCGCGTCGTTCCGCCGGAAGAGGTCATCGACAGCGAAGCCCTGCTCAAGGGCCGTCGTGAAATCCTGATCCAGCACGGCGACCGCTTCTATCGCCTGCGCCACACCAGCAACGACAAGCTGATCCTGACCAAGTAATCGCGGCCTGGTCGCCCGCCTCCCTCCCTCCTGCCGGCAGCGCCGACAGGGTGGGCGACCCGTCCGCTCCCGCTCTCTCCCCCTCGGTCTACCGCGTGCACCTTCCGGGTGTGCCGGTAACCGGGGGTTCCCTTGCCTGACCGAATGAACCCGATGACCCGCCATACCGCCCTGAGTCTCGCCGTCTGGATGGCCTTGCCGCTGTCCGCCCACGCTGCTGCTGCCGCCGCGCCCGATGCGCGCGAATTTGACCGGGTGCAGGTCACCGCTACCCGCACCGAACGGGCCGTGAGCGACGTTGCGGCCACCGTCGACGTCATCGACCGCGAGCAGATGGACCGGCACCTGGTACAGGACATCAAGGATCTGGTGCGCTACGAGCCGGGCCTGTCGGTCACCCGCAGCGCCACCCGCTTCGGCCTGGATGGTTTCCGCATCCGTGGCCTGGATGGCAACCGCGTGCGCATCCAGACCGACGGCATCGTCATGCCGACCCGGTTCGACATCGGTTCGTTCGCCAGTTCCAACCGCAACTACACCGACCTGGACACGCTCAAGCGCGTGGAGATCGTGCGTGGCCCGGCCAGTTCGCTGTACGGCTCCGATGCACTGGGCGGCGTGGTCGCGTTCGTCACCAAGGACCCGGCCGACTACCTCAAGGACGGCAAGGACAGCTACTTTGGACTGAAGTTCGGCTACGACGGCGAGTGGAAGGGCCTGCTTGGCGGTGCCACCGCTGCCTTCGGTGGCGAGCACTGGAGCGGCCTGGTCAACGTGAACCATCACCAGGGCCAGGAGACGGACAACAAGGGTACGGTGCGCAGCGACGATCGCACGCGCACTGCGGCCAACCCGCAGGACCGCGACGGCCGCAGCCTGCTCAGCAAGCTGGTCTATGCGCCCAGCGAGGACCAGCGCTTCCGCCTGACGGTGGAAGGCAACGAAGACACCACCGACACCAACGTGCTGTCGTCGGTGGGTGTCAGTTCGGCCACCGGCATGAAGGGGCATGACACGCAGAAGCGCACCCGCGTCTCCTTCGCCCACGAGATGGATGCTCTGGACCAGCCGTTCGCCGACAGCCTGCATTGGCAGGTGTATGCGCAGAACAGCGAAACCCGGCAGCAGACCGACGAGACGCGCACCGACGGCAGCCGCCGCCACCGCGTGTTCTCCTTCGACCAGCATGCCTATGGCCTGCAGGCGCAGTTCAACAAGGCGTTCAGCACCGGCACGATCGAACATGCGTTGACCTACGGCTTCGAGGGCACGCGTACCGAGATCCGCCAGAAGCGCGACGGCTACCAGGTCAACCGCGCTGGTGTGGTCAGCAATGCCATCGTCCCCGATGTGTTCCCGGTGCGGGACTTCCCGATCAGCAAGACCACCGAGCTGGGCCTGTATGCACAGGACGAAATGCGCCTGGCCGACGGCAGGCTGTCGCTGGTGCCGGGCGTGCGCGTTGACCGTTACGAGCTGAAGCCGGAGGTGGACGGCATCTTTGCCGAAGACAATCCGACCACGGCGGTTGCGCAGCTGAAGAAGACCAGCGTGTCGCCGAAGCTGGGCATGGTCTGGCGCTTCACTGACCAGTGGTCGCTGTTCGCCGGCTATGCACGCGGCTTCCGGTCGCCGCCGTACAACGACGTCAACATCGGCCTGACCAACGTCGCCTTCGGATACACCGCCATCGCCAACCCGGACCTGAAGCCGGAAACCAGCGACGGCTACGAGCTGGGCCTGCGCTTCATCGCACCGGCCGCGTACGTCAGCGTCAGTGGCTACTACAACGACTACAAGGACTTCATCGAGTCCAACGTCAACACCGGCCGCAACGCACAGGGCCTGATGGTGTTCCAGTCGCAGAACATCGCCGACGCGCGCATCTACGGTGCGGAAATGAAGGCCGGCATCGAATTCGGTGAACTCAGCCCGGCGCTGAAGGGTTGGGCGCTGCGCAGCGCACTGGCGTGGTCGCGTGGCGACAACAAGACCAACGACGAACCGCTGGCCTCGGTCGATCCGCTGCGTGGCACGCTGGGCCTGATGTACGACACCGACACCTGGGGTGTCGAGCTGGCCGGCACCTTCGTGCAGCGCAAGAAGCATCTGCCGCCGCCGGCCGCGCAGACCAACCCGAATGCACCGGCGCCGTTCGTCTACCAGCCGGCTGGCTACGGCGTACTGGACCTGATGGCGCACTGGAACTTCGCACCGGGTGCCACCTTCAATGTCGGCGTGTTCAACCTGGCCGACAAGCGCTACATCGAATGGTCGTCGATCACCCCGAGCCTGATCACCGATCGCACGCTGAGCGATCGCTTCAGCAGCCCGGGCCGTACCTTCTCCGCCAGCCTTGCCGTTTCCTGGTGACCTCATGAGCCGAGCACTGTCCGCCCGCAGGAATGACTCCATCGCCGTGCCGAACAGCGCGGCCTGGCCGACCCCGGCACAGCTGGCCACGCTCGGCACCGTGTTGTGCCTGTACCACGCCGACGGCAATGAGCTGGGTGGCTGGCGTCAGGCGGTGCGTGTACATGCCTGCCAGGGTGTGGACAGCGAGGGCCTGCGCGAAAGCCTGTGCTTCCTCGATGGCCGCGGCCGCTGCGTGTGGCGCTTGTACCTGCTGCCAGACAGTGACTTCCTGGCCTGGGACCGGCTGGTGGCCGCGCTGCCGCCGGGCCCGGAACACGACAGCGATGCCAGCGTCGGCGAACGCCTGTGGCGGCGCCTGGCCGGCCATCTGGGTGGTCAGCGCTGGCGCCTGTGCGCGCTGCGCCTGCATGCCGCCGACGATGGCCGCACCTTGGCCGCCAGCCTGTCGACCCTGTCTTCGCTGGGCGCTGCCACCGCGCGTCGCATTGCGCGCCTGGAGAGCGCCGAGGGTGAGTTGGCGATCGACGACTGCTGCTGTGCCGATGCCGCACGGCGACCGACCCCGCGGGTTCCCGGCGATCTGCCGCTGATCCGCCTGTGACCCATTGCTGATGGAACGCCTGTCGGCCACGGACGGCCTCTCAACGAATCTGCAACCCCGAAGGAAGACCCGATGAAACTCCAGACAGCCAGCGTCATGCTGCTGCTCGCCGCCAGCGGCGTGGCCAGCGCGCAGCCCTCCGACATCGCCCGCGACCACGACAGCATCCTTGCCATGCAGGGTGAGTACACCGTGGACTTCGCCTTTGACGAGACCGTGCTGCTGAAGCCGGGCTACGAGCGCGCACCGGCGATGCGCAGTGGCGGCAACGAAGTGGTCATCGTGGTCGAAGACACTCCGAAGCGCATCGTGCTGCAGCATTTGCTGCTGGACGAGAAGAGCGGCCACATCACCAAGCACTGGCGCCAGGACTGGGTCTACGAAGCGCCGAACCGCTTCGAATTCAGTGCCGACCAGACCTGGCAGGTGCGCAGCATTCCGGCGGCGGTGAACCAGGGGGCCTGGACCCAGTGCGTCTACGAAGTGAGTGACGCGCCGCGCTACTGCGGCACCGGCAAGTGGACCTACACCAACAACGTGCCGAGCTGGAGCAGCGACCTGAGCTGGCGTCCGCTGCCGCGCCGTGAGTACACCAAGCGCAGCGATTACAACGCGCTGGCCGTGATCAACCGCCACACGCTGACCCCGAACGGCTGGACCCACGAGCAGTTCAACACCAAGGTGCAGCGCAACGCCGACGGCAGCCAGGTGGAGATCGCACGCGAGTTTGGCTTCAACGACTACGTGAAGACCACCGAGGTCGATTTCACCCCGGCGCGCAACTATTGGAAGGCAACTGCCGGTTACTGGGCCAAGGTGCGCCAGCGCTGGGACGGCTTCCTCGGCCAGGCGCCGGGCGTGCACCTGAAGACCAAGATCGACGGCATGGCGATGATCATCCCGATGTTCACCCAGGCCGAAGAGATCCAGGCCGGCAAGAAGGTGAAGGACAAGCAGATCGACGAAGTGTTCGCCAAGTACGTGGAAAAGGCGCCGAAGGAAGGTTGATTGCTGTCTCGCTGGTGGGTGCCGGGCGTGCCTGGCACCGCATCCACCCACGGCGTGGATCTACTGAGCGTACCTTCGCTTTGGTATAGGTACCGAGCTTGCTCGGCACGCTCTCGGCGATGATCGCAAGCGCGGGGTGCGATGCACTCAGGACGCCGGCCCACCCAGCGTGGTCAGGTCCAGTCCCGCGTTCTGGAAGGCACGCAGGGTGGCCTGCAGGCTCGCCTCGTCATCGCGGGTGCGGACACCCATGACAGCTTCGTGGCAACGTACTCGATCCGTGCTGCAGGCGCTCCGGTCCGGCAGCAGCAGCGCGGTCTGTGCGACGAGGATCGCCATGTGCGCCACTTCCTTTCTCGGCTTCGGTTGGCCCCGGTAGAACCGGTCGAACTCAGCACGCAGGTCGGCCACCACGTCGGCATCGCTGCGCGTGCGTGACACGCTGGCCGGAACCAGATAGGTCGGATGGCCCTCGTGGAAGGCTTGCGCCTCGTCGGCCAGCACCGTTTCCAGCACGAAGGCCTGCACCGCGTCCGGGGCATAGCCTTCCGCCGCGCGGGCGTCTGCAGGCAGCATCGCACCGAGCAGCGGGGAACTGGCCAGAAGGATGCGCAGACAGAGGCCGTATTTCATCTTCATTCCTTGAACCTCGGGAGCGGGGGAGCAACGTTCAGCGCTTCCGGACGATCTGATCGAGTGGGGCGCGCAGCATACCGCCCGCCCCACCCGTGTGTGTCGCAACCGCATCACGCCTCGCGCAATGCCAATGCCGGTGGCGTGTGCAGGATCCGCCGGGTGCCCAGCCAGCCGGCCAGCAGGCTCAGCGCGATGCCGAGCAGGCCACCCAGCAGCAGGCCCGGCCACGGCGGCAGCAGTGGCAGCTCGAACACCTTCTGCGAGACCGCCACGCCGATGGCAGCAGCTGCGCCCACCGCCAGCAACGCCGCCAGCGTGCCCAGCGCACCGAACTCCACCAGCACCGCGCCGCGCAACTGGCGCCGGGTCGCGCCCAGCGTGCGCAGCACCGCGCTGTCGTAGCGACGCTCGCCGGCCGTGGCCTGTAGTGCGGCCAGCAGCACCAGCACGCCCGCCAGCAGGCTGAACACCATCACCAGCTGCACCGCCTGTGCCACCCGCTCCATCACATCGCGCACCTGCGAGATCACCGCATCCACGTCCAGCAGGGACAGGTTCGGCTGCGCGCGGACCAGCTCGCCCAGTCCGGCTGCCTCGCCGGCCGGCAGATGGAACGCCGACAGCAGGTTGTGCGGCGTATCGCCCACCGCGTTCGGGTTCAGCAGCACGAAGAAGTTCGGCCGGAAGGTGTTCCAGTCCGCCTTTCGCACGCTGGTGACAGTGAACTCGCGTTCCTGCTCGCCCACCGCAATGGTGATGCGGTCACCGGGGTACACGCCGTAGCGCTTGGCCCAGCCGATCTCCACGGATGCCTCGGCAGCGGTGCTGTCCGGCTTCCAGAACGTGCCGTTGACCAGCGTATTTGCCGGCGGGAACGTGCTGCGCCAGCTGAAGTTCAACGGCCGGTTTTCATCGTCGTCGTCGCGCTGGCCTTCGGCCTGTGCCGGTTGCCCCTCCTGCGCGGGCGAGCGGTCCATGCGCAGCGGCGGTTTGCCGTTGATCGCAATCAGGCGGCCGGTGGCCATCGGTTCGATGCTGGCGTCGTGGGCGCCCAGTCCACGCAGCGCGGCCAACACACTGTCGCGCTGCTCGGGCTGGATGTTGATCAGGAAGTAGTTCGGCGTATCCGCCGGTAGCCGCTCGCGCCACTGCTGCAGCAGACCGGGGCCGGTCACCGCCAGCAGCAACAGCGCGCACAGCGACAGCGACAGCCCCACCAGCTGCATCACCGCCAGCATCCGGCGCCGGGTCAGGGCGGCCAGGCCCAGTCGCCAGTTGCCATGCAGGCGGTGCTGCAGGCCGCGCAGCAGCTGCAGCAGCACGAAGCCGAGCACGCCGGCCGCCACCGCCAGCGCGGCCAACCCGCCCAGCACCCACAGCGCCAGCTTGAGATCACCGGTGACCTGCACCGCCAGCAGCAGACTGGCGGCCAAGGCAGCCACGTAGGCCAGCAGCGAGGCCGGTGGCAGGGCGGCGAAGGAACGGTTGAGCACGCGCATCGGCGGCACCCCACGCAGGCGCAGAAGCGGCGGCAGGCCGAAGCCGAACAGCAGCAACAGGCCGATGCCGGCGCCGGTCAGGGCAGGCATCGCTTCCGGCAGCGGCAGGCGTTGTGGCACCAGGCTGCCCAGCACCTGCACAAGGCCTTCCTGCGCAGCCATGCCGAGAGCGATGCCGAGTGCGCAGGCCGGAACCGCCAGCATCAGCAGCTGCAGTGCCAGGCCGAACAGGATGTCGCGCTGGCGGGCACCCAGGCAGCGCAGGATCGCCACCTGGTCGATGCGGCGCAGGGCGAAGCGGTTGGCGGCCAGTGCCGTGGCCACGCCGGCCAGCAGCACCGCCAGCAGTGCGCTCAGGCCGAGGAAGCGCCCGGCCAGGTCGAAGGCCTGGCGCACACCACGCTGGGTGTCGTCCACGCTCAGCAGGCGCAGGCCCTTGACCTGCGGCAGCAACCACTGGCGCAGCGCGGCAATCTGGTCGGCCTGCCCGGAGAACATCAGCCGGTAGTTGATGCGGCTGCCCGGACCGAGCAGACCGGTGCCTTCCACATCGGCGCGGTTGACCAGCAGGGTGGGGGAAAGCGTAAGCAGGTCGCCGCCGGTATCCGGTTCGGCCTCGATGATGCCGGCGATGCGCAGCGTGCCAGCGCCGAATTCAAGGTCGTCACCGGATTTCAGTCCCAGGCCCTGCAGCAGGCGCGGGTCGGCATAGGCCTGGCCTTTGGCCGGCATGCCGGCGTTGTCGATCAGGGCGCCCCCGGGCGAGGCCCGCACCCGCAGCGTGCCGCGCAGCGGATAGCCGGCTTCCACGGCCTTGATGCTGGCCATCTGGCTGGCCTCGCCATGGAACAGCACGCTGCCGAAGCTGGCGATGCGGGTATGCGCCAGACTGCGTCGCTGCGCTTCTTCGGCGAAGGCTGCCGGTGGGTCGTCGCGCCCGGCGATGCCGAGGTCACCGCCGAGCATCTCGGCTGCGCTGCCGGTCAGCGCCAGGTTGACCCGGTTCACCAGCGTGCCCACCGCCGTCATCACCGCCACGCCCAGCACCAACGCGACGAATACGGTCAGCAGATCGCCGGCCAGCGCCTCGCGACGCAGCGCGCGCCATGCATGGCGCAGCAGGTTCATGCGTCGGCCCCGTGCTCGACCGGCAGCAGGCGGCCGTTGTCGATGCGCTGGATGTACTGGCAGCGCTGCGCCAGGCGCAGGTCGTGGGTGACCAGCACAAGCGTCGTGCCGCTGCCGGCGTTGAGTTCGAACAGCAGGTCGCTGATGTGCTGGCCGGTAGCCTGGTCCAGCGAACCGGTGGGTTCATCGGCGAACAGGATGCGCGGGCGGGTGACGAAAGCCCGGGCCAGCGCCACGCGTTGCTGCTCGCCACCGGACAACTGGCGCGGGTAGTGGCGTGCGCGATGGCCCAGGCCGACCTGCGCCAGTACCTCCTCGACGCGTGCGCGGTCCTCGCGCCCGGCCAGCTCCAGCGGCAGCGCGACGTTCTCGGCGGCGGTCAGCGCCGGCAGCAGGTGGAAGCTCTGGAACACGAAGCCGACCTCGCGTGCGCGCAGCTGGGCGCGGGCTTCCTCGTCCAGCGCCGCCAGATCCTGGCCGGCCAGCGCGATGCTGCCGCGGCTGGGCAGGTCAAGGCCGGCCAGCAGGCCGAGCAGGGTGGTCTTGCCGGAACCGGACGCGCCGACGATGGCCACGCTGGTGCCTTCATGGACGGTCAGGGTGATGTTGTCCAGTATGTGGACTTCACCCTCCGGGCCCTGCACGGATTTGCCGACCTGGTCGACGGCGATGGCGACGGGCGCGCTGCGGGGGGACAGGCTGTCGATGAGGAGACTCCAATGTGCAAGACGGGATGGAGCCGGCGAGCCGGCGCGATGATGGTGCTGTTGCTGGGGTTCCTGCTGCTGCCTGGGCTGGCCTCTGCCAAAGGTCCGGCCGGCACGGTGCTGGTGCTCGGCGACAGCCTCAGTGCTGCCCACAATATCCCCGCCGACGCCGGCTGGGTCAGCCTGCTGCAGCAGCGGGTCAGGCAGCAGTCGAAAACACCGGCGCGCATCGTCAATGCCAGCATGAGCGGTGAGACCACCGCCGGCGCGCTGACCCGCCTGCCGGGCCTGCTGGCCAAGGAAAAACCCACCGTAGTGGTGATTGCCCTAGGCGGCAATGACGCACTGCGCGGGCTGACCCCGGCGCAGGTGCAGGGCAACCTGGAAAAGATGGTGCAGGCCAGCCAGAAGGCCGGTGCCAAGGTGTTGCTGCTCGGCATCGATGTGCCGCCCAACTATGGGGCGGGTTATCGCCAGCGGCTGGCGGCGGCCTACAAGGCACTGGCCACGCAGTACAAGGTACCGCTGCTGCCGTTCCTGCTGGAGGGCGTGGCACTGCAGCCGGGGCTGATGCAGGCTGATGGCCTGCACCCGACCGCGCAGGCGCAGCCGAAGGTGCTGGACAACGTCTGGCCATTGCTGCGGCCCCTGCTCTGAACGATTTACATCCCTCTTGACGGAACTTCACATCGCGTCCACCGTCGATCCGGCATGTTTCACAAAGCTGAAGTTAGAGGGAATCACATGCGTCAGACGAAGGAGACCTCCGGCTTGGTGCTGGTGGTCGAAGACAACCGCAACATCTCCGAGATGATCGGGGAATACCTGGAAGGTCGCGGCTTCGAAGTCGACTATGCACAGGACGGCCTGGATGGCTACCGCCTTGCGGCGGAGAACAGCTATGACGTCGTGGTGCTCGACTTGATGTTGCCGCGCCTGGATGGCATCGAAGTGTGCCGTCGCCTGCGCAACGATGCGCGCAAGTCCACCCCGGTGCTGATGCTCACGGCACGCGACACGCTGGATGACAAGCTCACCGGCCTCGGTTTCGGCGCCGATGACTATCTGACCAAGCCGTTCGCGATCCAGGAGCTGGAAGCACGCCTGCGCGCGCTGATCCGTCGCGAACGCCGCCAGGTCGGTTCGGAAGTGCTCAAGGTCGCCGACCTGGTGCTCGATCCGGTCAGCATGCGCGCCACCCGTGCCGGCACCGAGCTGCAGCTGTCGCCGATCGGCCTGCGCCTGCTGACCATCCTGATGCGCGAATCGCCGCGCGTGGTCACCCGCCAGGAGATCGAACGCGAGATCTGGGGCAACGGGCTGCCGGATTCGGACACCCTGCGCAGCCATCTGTACAACCTGCGCAAGATCATCGACAAGCCGTTCGACCGCCCGCTGCTGCACACCGTACAGAGCGCCGGTTACCGCATTGCCGATATCGCCCAGCCGATGGCCTGAGCAGGGCCATCGCCGGTGCAGCAGCAAGCCCGGCCGGGCAACGGCCACGCACCAGGGCAGGGCATGACCGGCAGGCAGTACCGCCGGTCAGCGCCCATGCACGACTACGGCGCGGTGCGCTGCCTATAATCGCAGCGCTCCGACCGGGACCCCGCAATGCCGCACGGCCTGCCGCGCAAGATCCGTATCGCTTTCATCCTGCAGGCAGTGCTGGCCAGCCTGGGCATCCTGCTCGGTGCCTGGCTGGTATCGCTGGTGATCAAGCACAGCCTGGTCGGCGCGGCCCTGCGCGAGGAGGCGGCGTACTTCTGGACGCTGCACGAGGCCTCGCCGGTGCAGCCGCCGCCCAACACCCAGAACATCCGCGGCTACCTGCTGGAAAGCGGGCAGTCGGCGTTGTCGTTGCCGGCCAACCTGCGCAATCTGGAGCCGGGCTTCCACGAACTGCGCAAGGATGACCAGCTGGTACTGGTCGATGTACGCCCGGCCGGTCGCCTGTACCTGGTGTTCCTGCGTTCGCGCGCGGAGATGCTGGCGTTCTGGTTCGGCATCGTGCCGGTGCTGCTGACCCTGCTGGCGGTTTATGGCGCCAGCTGGGTGACCTATCGCGCCTCCAAGCGGCTGGTGTCGCCGGTGAACTGGCTGGCGCGCCGCGTCTCGCGCTGGGACCCGGGCCATCCCGAGGCGGCCGACCTCGAGCCGAACAAGCTGCCGGCGGACATGCAGGGCGAGACCCGGCAGCTGGCTGCCGCACTGCATTCACTGGCCAACCGGGTCAGCGCGCACGTGGCCCGTGAGCGCAACTTCACCCGCGATGCCAGCCATGAGCTGCGCACACCGCTGACCGTGATCCGGGTGGCCAGCGACATGGCGCTGGGCGATGACAGCCTGGAGCCGCGCCTGCGCCGCAGCCTGCAGCGTATCCAGCGCGCCGGGCGTGACATGGAGGCGGTGATCGATGCGTTCCTGATCCTGGCCCGCGAGGCCGATGTCGAGCCGCAGATCGAGCTGTTCGACGTCAACGACATCGTCCGCTACGAGGTGGACAACGCCAACGAGCTGCTGGGTACGCGCTCGGTATCGGTGCACCTGCACAGCGATGGCCCGGTGCAGCTGCATGCGCCGCCGCGGGTGCTGCAGGTGGTGGTCAGCAACCTGGTGCGCAACGCCTGCAGCTACACCGATGAGGGGCGCATCGACGTGCATGTGCACAACGACCGCGTGGTGGTGCGCGATACCGGCATCGGCATGTCCGCCGAGGCGCTGTCGCGCGCGTTCGAGCCGTTCTACCGCGCCGAGCCGAGCCGTCCGCAGGGCACCGGCCTGGGCCTGTCGATCGTGCGCCGGCTGTGCGACCGCTTCGGCTGGAAGGTCAGCTTGGCCAGTGAGCCTGGCAAGGGCACCGAAGCCACGGTGATTTTCCGCTGAGGCGGCACCAGCTGCCTCGGTAGATGCCGACCTTGGTCGGCGAACGCACGCCTCAGTCGCACTTCACCTTCGGCGCCAGCGCCTTGGTCCAGATCGCATAGCCGGCTGGGGTCATATGCAGCATGTCCTCGCGGAACAGCGCCGCGTCCGGCTGTCCATCGGCGCCGAGCATCGGCGTGTAGACGTCGGTGAAGCCGGTATTGGGCAGCCTGGCCAGGGCGACCTTGATCAGCGTGTTGGCTTCGTTGATCGCCGGCAGCAGGTGCGCACGCGACGGGCTCGGTTTGATCGACAGGTACTCCACCTTCGTCTTCGGCAGGTCGCGGTGCACGCGCTGCACGAAGGCGACCACATCGTCGCGCACCTGCACCGCGCTGCGGCCGCTGTTGAGGTCGTTGTCGCCGGCGTAGAAGAACACCTTGCATGGCGCATACGGCACTACGATCTGGCCGGCATACCAGGTGCTGTCGCGCACTTCCGAACCGCCGAAGCCACGGTTGAACACCGGCTGGCCGGGGAAGTCGGTGGCCAGGCTGTCCCACATGCGGATGGAGGAGCTGCCGATGAACTCGATGCCGCCGCGCGGCGGCGGGCTGGTCTGGTCGGCGCTGGCGAAGTGGGCCATGTCGCCGGCCCAGGCCACGTTGGAGACCTGCTCGGGCACGCGCGGCGGCTTGGTCGGGCTCAGCGCCTGGGCCAGGGGGGCGGCGGTCAGCAGGCCCAGCATCAGCAGGCAGGTACGGCGACGGGACATCAGGCGCTCCAGCAGGGAAGGGGACATCCATCATAGGAGCTGGGGCGGGCCCGGGCTTGCCCTTGGCAGGCCATTGGCCAAGCGCTGCCCGGGATGCGGCCGGCGGCCTTGTGGCAAAATGGCGGCCATCTGCCTATCCCTGTGCACCCATGATTCCCTGCCGTGCGTCTGAGCGGTCGCTGCGCCGCGCCCCTGTTGCTGGATGTCTCACCCGTGGCTGATCAGTTCGGCCACATGCCCCGCGGCCCGCGCCGCATCTTCCAGGCCGCCCGCTGGTCCTGGCAGGGCCTGCGCGCTGCCTGGCTGCACGAGTCCTCGTTCCGGCTGGAGGTCTACCTGCTGGTGCTGCTGACCCCGCTCGCGGTCTGGCTGGGCCAGACGCCGGTCGAACGCGCGCTGCTGATCGGCTCGATGCTGCTGGTGCTGGCGATGGAGCTGGCCAATTCGGCCATCGAGGCGGTGATCGAGCGCTACGGCAGCGAGATCCATGAGCTGGCCGGCCGGGCCAAGGACATGGGCTCGGCGGCGGTGTTCATGCTGATGATGAACGTGCTGCTGTGCTGGGGCCTGGTACTGGTGCCGCGCCTGTTCCCGGCCAGCGCCGGCTGATCCTTCTTCCTCCCCCTTGTTGAAGACTTCCCATGTCCCTTGAGTTTCTCGCCGATCCGAACGTCTGGTTGACCTTGTTCACGCTGAGCGCGCTGGAAATCGTGCTCGGTATCGACAACCTGGTATTCATTTCCATCGCGGTCAGCAAGCTGCCCGAGCACCGCCGCCCGTTCGCGCGCCGGCTCGGCATCGCCGTGGCCTGCATCACCCGTATCGGCCTGCTGGTGTCGCTGGCGTATCTGGCGCACATGCAGGCGAACCTGTTCACCGTGGCCGGCATGGGCATTTCCATCCGCGACCTGGTGCTGATCGTCGGTGGCCTGTTCCTGATCATCAAGGGCTGGATGGAGATCAAGGAAATGATCACCGGTGGCGAGGATGAGGACCCGAGCACGACCAAGACCTCGGCCGTATTCGGCTACGTGATCGCGCAGATCGCGATCATCGACATCGTGTTCTCGCTGGACTCGGTGATCACTGCCGTCGGCATCGCCGACCACGTGCCGGTGATGGTCGCCGCGATCCTGCTGTCGGTGGCGGTGATGTTGCTGGCGGCCAACCCGCTGGGCCGCTTCATCGATGCCAATCCGACCGTGAAGATGCTGGCCCTGGCCTTCATCCTGCTGATCGGTGCGGTGCTGATCCTGGATGGCCTGGACGTGCACGTGCCCAAGCCCTACATCTACGCCGCGATGGGCTTCTCGGTGCTGGTGGAGTGGCTGAACCTGCTGATGCGCCGCCGCGCGCGCGAACACCACGTGCCGGGTGCCGGCGACTGGTAAGCAGATCACAGGCAAGCGTGTCACCCAGAACCCCCGGCCAGCGCCGGGGGGCTGCGTTGCGAGGCCCACCGCGCTCGCCGGGCATGGCCCGGCGGGGAGGTTCCCGCCAGCTGTGAATTGAGATCAACAGTGTTTTCCCGGGGCGAGGCTTAATCCGGGCCGACAAAGCGCGCAGGCTACGCGCTCTTTTCCAGGACCTGCCCCACGCAGGATGACCTCATGAACTCCAGAGCCGCTCTGCTGGCCCTCGCCGTCGGCGCCTTCGCCATCGGCACCACTGAATTCGCGCCGATGGGCCTGCTGCCTGTCATTGCCGACGGCGTAGGCGTGAACATTCCCACCGCCGGCATGCTGATCACGGCCTATGCCGTGGGCGTCATGCTGGGCGCGCCGGTGATGACCCTGCTGATGGGACGCTTCGGCAAGCGCACTGCGCTGATGCTGCTGATGTCGATCTTCGTGGTCGGCAACCTGCTGTCGGCACTGGCCCCGAACTACGGCCTGCTGTTGTTGTCGCGCCTGGTCACCAGCCTCAATCACGGTGCCTTCTTCGGCATCGGTGCGGTGGTCGCCGCGAGCCTGGTACCGAAGGAAAAGCAGGCGGCCGCCGTGGCGACCATGTTCATGGGCCTGACCATCGCCAACATCGGTGGCGTGCCGCTGGCAACCTGGGTGGGCCAGCAGTTGGGCTGGCGCCTGTCCTTCGCCGGTACTGCGGTGCTGGGCCTGGTGGCGATCACCGCGCTGGGCCTGGCCCTGCCGGCATCCGCGCCTGATGCGCGTCCGGACGTGCGCCGCGAGATGAAGGCGATCCTGCAGCCGCAGGTGCTGCTGGCCATGGCCACCACAGTGCTAGGCGCAGGCGCGATGTTCACCCTCTACACCTACGTGGCGCCGGTGCTGACCGAGCTGACCGGTGCCTCCAACGCCTTCATCGCGATGTCGCTGGCCCTGATCGGCATTGGATTCACTTTCGGCAACGGCATCGGCGGGCGCATGGCCGACTGGTCGCTGGATGGCGCCACCCGCATCCTGCTCGCGGTACTGGCCGTGTTGATGTTCGTGCTGCCGCTGGCCTTCATGAATCACGCCACGGCGGCGCTGGGCGTGCTGCTGTTCGGTGCCGCGACCTTCGCGATCGTGCCGCCGCTGCAGATCCGGGTGATGCAGGCCGCCAGCGAGGCGCCGGGCCTGGCGTCGTCGATCAACGTCGGTGCGTTCAACCTCGGCAATGCACTGGGCGCGGCGCTGGGTGGTGCGGTGATCAGCCTGGGGCTGGGGTACGCGGCGATTCCGGTGGCCGGTGGCCTGCTGGCAGCGTCGGCGCTGCTGCTGGCGTGGCTGGGGCGTGCGCGCGCCCCGGTGGCTGAGGCCTGTTGAACGGTGTGGGGTTCCGGCAGGGCTTGCAGCCCTGCACCCGCAGAATCCAGAGCAACAGCAACAGCCCGCATTCCGTGGGTTGGCGGGGTGGGTCAGCTTGCGGGGGACGCTGCAAGTACGTCCCTGTAAGCTCGGTCGCGCCATCCATGGCGCTCACGCCCCCGCAAGCTGACCCACCCCGCCTTCGACAGGTTCCTGCGATCTGTTGGAACCTGCTGCTGATGGTGGGTGCCGACCGTTGGTCGGCACGAATGCCTGGAGCATGGGCTTTCGCTTTTGCTCTTT
The DNA here is from genome assembly GCF_004920835.1 of Stenotrophomonas maltophilia. GTDB lineage: Bacteria > Pseudomonadota > Gammaproteobacteria > Xanthomonadales > Xanthomonadaceae > Stenotrophomonas > Stenotrophomonas maltophilia_AQ. The sequence continues at coordinate 112 of NZ_QFHO01000048.1, read as the reverse complement.
TTTGATCTTCCCGCGGTGCGCAGGAAACCGTCCGTGGCCGGGAGGGTGAGTGGGCTGGGGGCGTAAGCGCCATGGATGGCGCGCCCGAGCCTACAAGGACGTATTCACGGCG
>NZ_QFHO01000047.1 GCF_004920835.1 Stenotrophomonas maltophilia | reverse complement strand
GTGGGGAGGGTGGGGTCGTCCGCGGCCTGGGCGTTGTGGACGACGAACAGAATGGCAGCAGCAAGGAGATGGCGGCGCATGACACGATCCGTGAAGTTGATGTGAAATGTTATAACGTAACTATTTGTATCGACAAGGGCAGATTGGGCCTTGCCATGAAGGCTGGAGATGAGAGCGGTTCTCATATGACAATGGCGTTGGATCTCCCGTAGGCGCCCCATGCACACCCTTACCCTTGCCGACCTGGACCGCTTGGGCCGCAGCAGCGGTTTCCGCTATCGGCTGCCTGCACTTGCGTCCGCCGCGGATTCGGGCGCGCTGTGCGTGGTCGAGGGCAGGGTGGAACAGCGCTGCTTGCGCCCTGGCATCAGCCTGGCGCTGTCGGCCGTGGTCGCGCATCAGCCGTTCGAGGCGACTTCGGAGGCACCCCCGCCGTTCACTGCGATCGTGATGCTGGAAGGCCGTGCCGGAGCACGCCTGGAAGGGCAGGCTGTGATCGGCATGAACCGCGGCGCCGGCGCGATGGTGTTGGCCGATGCCGCGCCGATGACTGCGATTCATCCGGCCGGTCAACGGATGCGCAGTCTGAATGTCTCGCTGGATGCACCGGCCGAGATGGATGATCCGGTGATCAGCGAACTGCTGTTGCAGGCTCGTCGCCATGGTCGCCGGCGGCTGCACAGCTGGCAGGTACCCGCGCATCTTGAACATGCCGCCGAACAGTTGCTGTCGGGGACCTGGCAAGGCGCGATGCATGCGCTGCTCTGCGAGGGTGTGGGACTGCAGATGCTGGCGATGGCGTTGGGTACGTCTGCACAGGACGCGCTGCCGGATCTGCGTGTTTCACCGCGCGACCGGCGCATGCTGCAACGGGTGATCGACTGCCTGCAGGCATCGCCTGCGGCTGACCACCGGCTGGAGGACCTGGCCCGCGTGGCCTGCATGAGCCCGAGCAGCCTGCGCCTGAAATTCCAGCAGGTGCACCGCTGTTCGGTGTTCGCGTGGTTGCGCGAGCGACGCCTGCAGTTGGCCTGCGAGCAACTGCGGCAGGGCTGCAGCGTGCAGCAGGCCGCGCATTTCGTCGGCTATCGGCATGCCACCAATTTCGCAACCGCGTTCCGAACGCGCTACGGCATCGCCCCCAGCCAGATCCGCTGAGTCCGGATCGCGGCTGGCGGTGCGCATACGCGTGCTGCGTGCGCGCATACGTGCGCTCACGCTTAAATGACAATAATTCTCATCCAGCCTTTCCCTTCTGCTGGATCTCCCATGCCTGCCTGTTTCCGCCCATGTGCCCTGGCCACCGCCATCGGCACGACCTTGGCGCTGTTCAACGCTGCCCACGCCGCCGAACGTGCTCCTTCCGTAACGCCTTCCCTGCTCCCAACCGTGCAGGTCACTGCCGACCTCGATGGCAGCACCGAAAGCTCGCGCTCCTACACCACCGATTCCATGGGCACGGCGACGGGGCTGTCGCTGACCTCGCGACAGACGCCGCAGTCGGTCAGCGTGGTTACCCGCCAGCAGATCGAGGACCGCGGGCTGCTGAGCACCGCCGACGCCTTGTCGACCGCCCCCGGCATCTCGGTCACGCGCAGCGACGCCAACCGCTACTCGTTCTCCGCACGCGGCTTCGACATCGACAACTACCAGTTCGACGGCGTGGTGATGCCGGTGCTGTCGCCGTGGAATTTCGGCGAGAACAATCTGGACATGGTGGTGTACGACCGCATCGAGATCGTGCGCGGTGCCAACGGCCTGATGACCGGCGCCGGCAATCCCTCGGCGGCGGTGAACTATGTGCGCAAGCGCCCGCTGCGCGAGTTCTCTGCCAGTGGTGGCATCAGCCTCGGCAGCTGGGACGCGCGCCGCGCGTGGGCGGATGTGTCCAGCCCGCTGAGCCGGGAAGGGCGTGTGCGTGGTCGCGTGGTCGCTGCGCAGGCAGAGGGCGACAGCTACACCGCCGGCCTGGACAGCACCGCAAAGACACTCTACGGCGTGGTCAGTGTGGATCTGGGCGAGGACACTGGATTGATCGCCGGCATCTCCTACCAGGGCAACGACAACCGAGGCTTCGGCAGCGGTTTCGCACTGTTCAACGCCGACGGCACGCGCACCCGATTCGACCGCTCGGTATCGGCCACCGCGCCGTGGGCACGGATGACCACCGATACCCGCAACGGCTTCTTCGATTTCAATCATCGCTTCGGCAACGGCTGGCAAGCACGCGTGTCCTACAGCCGCTCGCATACCGATATGGAGATGAAGCATCTCTACCGGGGCGGCTATCCCGATCCGGTTACCGGCGCCATGCCTACAGGCAACAGCTTCACTCGTTACGACGGCCCGGTGCGCCGCGAGGCGGTCAGTGTCAGCCTGTCCGGGCCGTTCGAGCTGTTCGGCCGCCAGCACACCGCATCGATCGGTTGGTCGCGCTCGCGTGATGAAATCACGCTGGGGCAGTACCGCGCACTGGCGCCGCTGCCGCCGTTGGCCAGCTATCTGGACTGGCACGGGCCGGGCACGCCTGAGCCGACGTGGGCCAGCAGCAAGACCCAGGCCGATGACCTGCACAACCAGCAGAGCGGTGCCTATGCCGTCGCGCGGCTGTCGTTGGCCGATCCGCTGCACGTGATCGTCGGTGGCCGCCTGAGCAACTGGGAGACCGACCAGGTCTACTTCGGCGCCAAGCGGAAGTACCGCTACCGCAACGAGTTCGTACCCTATGCCGGCGTGGTCTGGGACCTCAACGGCTACAGCAGCGTGTACGCCAGCTACACCGGCATCTTCAAGCCGCAGAACAACCGCAATGAATCCGGGCAGATCCTCGACCCGGTCAGTGGCCGCAGTTATGAGCTGGGCCTCAAGGGCAGCTGGTTGCAGGAGCGCTTGAATGCGTCGGCGGCGCTGTTCCGCACCCAGCAGGACAACCTGGCCGAGGCCACTGGTGGTCTGGTCGAAGGCAGCACGCAGGCGGCCTACCGCGCGGTGAAGGGCGCAACCGTGGACGGCCTGGAGCTGGAGCTGGCCGGTGAACCTCTGCCGGGCTGGAGCCTGGGTACCAGCTTCACCACCTTCATCGCGCAGGATGCACAGGGACGGGCGATCAACATCGCCAAACCGCGCAGCCTGTTCAAGCTGTTCACCACCTGGCGCCTGCCCGGTACCTGGGATCGGCTGACGCTCGGTGGCGGTGTGGACTGGCAGAACCGCATGTACCAGACCGCCACCGCCCCCGGGAATCGCCGCGTGCCGGTGGAGCAGCCCAGCTACGCACTGGTGAACCTGATGGCGCGCTACCAGTTCAGTTCCCACGTCTCTGCGGCGGTCAACATCAACAACCTGTTCGACCGCCACCACTACTCGCAGATCGGCTTCTACAACCAGGGCTGGTACGGGGCGCCGCGAAACGTGATGTTCACGCTGAAGGTCGGCTACTGAGGGTAACGTCGCGCCCTTCAGGGATCCAATGGATCCATCGGATCGATGCGCAGCGATTCGGGCGCTGGCACGAAGGTGATCGCGTACGGCGAAATGCGTGAACCGACCTTGCCTGGAACGTAGCCAAGCTCACGACGGTTGCGCTCGCTGAATCCGCTGCTGGCGACCGAATCGATATGCGATGGACTGCTGACCACCAGTGCCGGTTGCCGTGGCGGTGCCTGCAGGGCCGCCAGTAACCGGGCTGCGTTGCGCAGGTTGGTGGTGGTGTGGCGGGCATAGGGCTCGATGATGATCGCCTCTGCGGGAATGCCGAAGCGCGCAATCAGCGCTTCGCGCATCTGCACGGCTTCGACGCTGCGGGTGCCGCGCGGATGCACGGCGCCGCCAGAGACGATGACGAAAGGCGCATCGCCCGCTGCATAGCGCTGCGCAGCGGCTTTCAGGCGCAGCTTGCTGCCGGCGCTGAGCGGGGTGGTCAGCTCGTCCGGGCCCTGCCCAAGCACGATGATCGATGTGTATGGATGCGCGGTCCAATCCAGCTGCCGCGCGCGTGCGAATGGCGCGGCGTTCATTCCCGCGCTGATGGGCTCGAAGCGGATCGCATCGAGACGATCATTGGCATCGAGCAGGCCCACTGCCACCGCGATGCTGCGATCGAATGCGGTGTAGGCCGCGGCGGCGTCCACCTCGCTCATCTGCATGGCAATGGCAGCATCGCCAGCCAGGCGCGTGCTGCCCGCCGCGCCGACCGGGCCGTCGATGGCGTCGTAGCGGGGCGGCTGGCCGTGGCCGTAGACGGAGAGGATGTTGTTGAGGCCCGCCAGCTCCCTTTCGATGGCCATGGCGTGCGCCGGAACTGCGGCGCTCAACAGGCCAGCCTGCGCGGGCGTCCAGCGTGCTGCCTCGAGTGTGCAGGCAGTGGTCCGGCAGCCCACCAGCTGCTGCATGCGTTCGGCCAGGGCGGCGCGCGCACGATCGGGCAACGTATCGTGCTTCAGCTGCACGAGGGTCGGAAACAGGCGCGAGGCGAGGGCCGCGCTGTCGCGGTCGTCGGCGGCTGCCGCAAGCGGCAGCACAGCCGTGGCCAGCAGGGCGAGGGACAAGCTCAATCGTTGGTGCATCACCAGCTCCTGCTCACCATCAGGCGGACGTTGCGGCCGAACAGTGGCCGTCCATAGATTGCCTCGGCCGAACCCTGGCCAGCCAGTGCATCGGTACGGGTGTTGCCCTCGGTGAGCCCCTTTTCATTGGTCAGGTTGTCGCCCACCAGCTGTGCGCCCCAGTTGCCGCGCTTCCATGAAATGCCCAGGCCCAGGGTCTGGTAGGCCGGCAACGCGGTCTGGTTGAACAGATCGACATAGGACTTGCCAACCACGTCATAGCGCAGCCATGTCTCGAACTGGTCCTGGCCGTGCTGGAAACTGAAGGTCGGCCGCAGGTTGCCGTAGAGCTTGGGTTCGCGGACGATCTGCTTGCCGTTGACCGCGGCCGGATCGGCGCCGGAATCGTTCTGCAGGCTGTCGTACTGCGGATCGCTGACCGTGATCGAGCCGGCGATGCTGAACCAGTCCAGCGGCCGGAACATGCCATCCAGCTCGATGCCCTTCGAGACGGCGGTGCCGATGAAGGGCACCGACTGGTCATTGCGGCCGGTCGTCGGATTGAAGGCGACGAAGGACGCATTGAGTGGATCGAACTTGGTGTAGAACGCGGTCAGGTAGAGATAGGACCGGCCGAACCCTGCCTTCAGGCCCAGCTCGTACTGGTCCAGCTGGGTCTGCACGATGGTGGGGTCGATCGAGCGCGCCACCGACGAATTGGGAACGATCTCCATGTGCGACACGCGGGCATAGGCGCCTGCGGTGGCAGTGAAATCGTAGTTGGCACCCACGGTCCAGTTGGTGGCGGTCGGGTTCAGGCGATGGTTCTGGACGACGCCGGTGAACCGGCGCGTGGTGTTGTCAGCCAGTGTATTGCGGTCGCCGAGGTCGACCTGGGCGGTCTGCTCGGCATAGCCTTCATAGCGGTAGCGCTCATGGCGGATACCGGCGTCGAGCTTGAAGCGGTCCGTCAGTGCCCACGTGTCATTGGCATACACCGCGAACATGCGGGCATCGACCTTGCCGCGATTGAGGGTGGTGGTGTAACGCAGCGTGCCCTTGTCGGTGACATAGCCCAGTGGGGCGCCATCGTTACCGTAGGCCACCAGATCCAGCAGGCGTGGCTTGCCGCGCATCTCCATCAGCATGTCCTGGTACAGGCTGAAAGCGGTGGTTCCGAAGAAGGCCGTGTATGCACCGATGTTCAGATCGTGGCTGCCCCAGGCCGTTTCAAACAGCCGCGTCGCACTGAAATCGGCCTGGCCGGAGTAGAAGTCCGAATCAGCAGCACGGTACTGGGCCGAGATCACCAGGCCGGAGTCGGCGTAGGGATCGTAGGCACTGGCGCCGTTGCTGCCGGCCAGCGCGTAGCCCATCCGCGCGACGCCGGCACCGAAGGTGCTGCGGGCCGCGCTCAGATAGCCGTTGGCGAAGCTGCGTGCGTCGACCGGGTTGGTGGTCGAGTACAGCGCGTCGAAGGTATTGCGGCCCTTGGTGTAGCCGGTTTTCAGCGAGATCGTCCAATCGCTGGCGGTGTTCTCGTACTGGAAGCCGATGTTGCCGAAGCGCATGTGCCGGCCATCGGCCAGGTCGCGGTTCATGCCCTGCAGGGCACCGCCGCCATCGAGGTACTTCAGGTTGACACTGCGCAGCGAGGGCGAGTTCAGCGTACCGTCGAAGTAGTCGATGTACGGGTCCAGTGGAACGCTGGGATTGCGCGGATCGGCAACCGGGATCGGCAGGTAGAACGTATTGTGGTCATCGACGAAGGTGCCGCTGATCTTGAACCAGCTGGTGTCGTCGAAGTAGTGCTTGATGTTGCCGCGGATCTGCCCGCCCTTGTCATTCGGGAAGCCGTTGTCGCGGTAGCCATCGTGCTGGCGCAGGAAGCCACCGACGGCATAGAAGGTGTCCTTGCCGAGCGCGCCCGACTGGTACATCTCGCCGCGGTACAGGCCGGTATCGCCGATGGTCAACTGCGCCTTGCCGTGCGTGTCTTCGGAACCCTCGGCGAGGATGTTGTTGACGATGGCGCCGCCGCTGCTCGCATAGATCGGTGCCGGGCCACCGCGTACGATCTCCACGCGCTGGTTCATCACGTCGAAACGGTTCATGCCGTCGCCGGAATTGAAGAAGTGGCCATCCAGCTCCTGGTAGAGCGGCAGGCCGTCCTGCTGGAAGGCGATGAAGCCACGATCGGTTGGAATGCCGCGCAGCCGGGTGATGTTCTGTACTTCACCACCGGTGGCCTCGACATGGATGCCGGGCACCGACCCGAGCAGGTCGGCGTAGCTTTTCGGTGCGAGCTTCTGCACGTCTTCGCGGCTGAGTGAATTGACCGCGAAGGACGCATCGAAGCGACGCTGGGTGCGTGCCGCACCGGTAACCACCACTGCATCCAGTGTTGCTGCGTCGGCCGTGTCTTGCTTCTGCACCGGCGCGTCCTGCGCAGATGCAGTGCCGTGCAGGGATATCAGGACCAGGGAGATTCCCAGGACCAGGGGGCTGATGTTCATCGGAGGGCGGCCATGCAGGGAAGGGGGACCGCTGCACGGTAGGTCCGGGCGATGACGGAATTGTTTACTTCGGCGGAAATAAACAATTAAGCGGCGGCATCGGCACCCAACTGGTGGATTGGCAGCAGGGCCGCACCCACCGATACCGCAGACCCTCCCAGCCGCGACACATGCACCTGTGGCAGGCGCAGGCTGTCCAGCGCACTACTCCAGCGTGCTGGCTGCTGCAGATGCTGTCCCAATGCTTGCAGCACCTGCCGGGGCAGTGAACCGGACAGGATCACGGCGCCGGGATCGAGCCACGCCACACCGGTATTGGCCGCCACGCCCAGCTGGTTGCCCGCACGTTCTGCCCAGGCATTGATGATGCCGGCATGGGTTTCCAGGCAGGACTCAAGTTCGAACAGTGAAGGAATGCCGGCGCCGGCGTCGCGCAACGTGGCCAGCAGGTCGATGCCCGAGGGGCGCGGTGCGTCCATGCGGAACAAGCGACCGATATCCCCGGCATTGCCGAACTCACCGCGCATCACGTCGCGCCGATGGATCACGCCGCCGCCCACGCCGTGGCCTACATACAGCAGCAGCGCCGAGGCGCAGTCGCGGATCAGCCCGCTGTCGTAGTACTCCGCCAGCGCCGCCAGGGTCGCATCGTTCTCCACCCAGACCGGGAAACCGAAGTAATCTTCGAAGAACTGGTCGTTGTCGATATCGCGCCAACCGTGCAACCAGTCCACCGCGTGCCTGCGCGCAGGCCCGGTTTCGACCACGGGCCCGGGAACCGCCACGCCGAGGCCCAGGAAGCGCGCGCGCATGAGCCCGGTGCGGCTGGTAAGGCTGCGCAGGCGCTGGTCCACCGCGTGCACGAAGTCGTAGGGATCTGCGCTGTCGAATGCGGTTGCATCGCGGGCGATGACCTGGCCGGCAAAATCCACCAGCGCGATCTCCAGCCAACCGGGATGTACCGTGGCACCGGCGGCATAGCCGCCCCGCCCGGAAAGCGCCAGTGGCACCGAGGGTCGGCCGCGCTGGCCATCGGACAGCTGTCCCTGTTCCTCGATCACTTCCAGCATCAGCAGTTCACGCGCCAGGCGGGTCAACGCACCGTTGTGCATGCCTAAGTGATGGGCAATGGTGATGCGGGGAACGGCTCCCATCGTGCGCAACAGCCAGATGATGCGCTTGTGGTCGGCATCCAGCGCGATCAGCGGTTTGCGGCGCAGCCGCGATGTGGGAGCCAGGTTCATGGGCGCAGGCCTTCGGTACGCGGCGGCGCGACTGGCCAGGCCAATGCGGCCAGCGACAGCAGGCTGCCGACGGCAACCAGCGAGACCAGTGCGGCAGAGGTGACCGGATCACCTGCCTGTATGCCGGGCAGCAGCTGGCCCAGCAGCAATGAGGAGGCGGCAATGGACAGTTTCATGGTTCCAGTGAGCAGGGCAAAACAGCTCAGGTCATCCTCACGTCCGCTGCGGACGGCATGGCGACGGGCGATCAGCGCGGTGCGCCGCCACAGCACCAGGCCGACACTGGCCACCGCCGCCCCATGGACAGCGGCACACGCAATCGCTACAGGCAGGGAGGGCTTGGCCTGGTAAACGCAGACGGCAGCGATGGCCAGCACCGACATCAGCGCAATCAGGCCTGTCTCGCTGCACAGCGGGGGGCGCAGGCGCAGATGGAGCCAAGGCGCGACCACCATGCCCGCGACCATGGCGAAGGTCAGCGCTGCGCCCTGGTCGGCAAAGGGAAACAGGCGCCCGGCCAGGCCCACCAGCGCCGTTTCTGCCGCTGCAGCCAGCAGAACCGGCAGCAGTGCCGGCAGCGGCAGGGCGCCGGCAACGGGCCTGATGGCTGTGGCGGGCTGTGCGGGCGTGGCGACGCAGGCCAGGGGAAGCGCGGCGGCCGCGATCAGGATGCCGATGATCATGCAGATCAGCAGCGCGCTGCCACCTCCTGCGGATTCAGGTGCACCGACCACGCCGAACAGTGCTGCAGCGATGCACACCTTGGAGATCGGTACCACTACCGCGCGGGCGGAAACGTAGCGCATGGCCTCGTTCTCGTCGCGGGGCAACAGCGAAGTCAGTGCATTCTGGGCCACGTCGTAAACCGCGTAGCAGGTACGGAACAACAGCGAGGCGGCCAGCAGCGGCAGGAAGGCCGGCTCGGTCGCGGTGCTCGGGCTGAACAGCAGGCAGGCGCTGGCCGCGGTACCGAGGCCCCCGACCACCTGCAGGCGCAAGGCGAGGCGACGCTGGTCGTGCAGGCGCGTGAACACGGCGGCCAACAGCAGATCGAGCACGCTGCTGTAGGCCAGTGAGATGGCCAGCAGCTGGCCGGTGTGGTCAGCCGACAGTCCCAGCCGGACGTGCAGGTAGTAGCCCAGCGCCAGGTCCACGAACGACCAGGACAGAGTGCGGGCGAAGTGGCCGGCGGCATAGAGCTGCCGCAGCGATGGCTGCGCGTTCAACGCTGTTTTTGGGGGAGGAGGCCGGAGATCCGGGATCGTTCTACTACCCCTGTGTGACAGCGGCCTGACATGGCGTGAGGTCGGCCATTCAGCGAGTGGCTTGCAGCACACGCCGTGGGCGAGCAGCATTGACCGTGCTGCGCCCCACAACGCCTCACGCAGAGCCTTCTTCGTCGAATGGAGCAACGTATGAAGCTGTTGTCCGCTGTGTTGTTGTCTGCGCTTTCACTCCCCGCCGTTCCGGCGCTGGCAATGGAGGCATCTCCTTCGCCGCTGTTGGGGCGCTGGTCGCTGGATATCGCCACCTCGGCGCTGCCGCAGGCGCAGCGTCCAAAGCAGGTAGTACTCGAATTCAAGGATGCCGGTGGCGGCCGCTGGAGTTCGCACGTGGACATCGTGCTGCACGATGGCAATACCATGAAGTCCGATGGCACGCTGGCGCTGGATGGCACGCCAGGTCCCCTGTCCGGCACCTACGGTGCGGACAAGGCCAACCTGAAACTGCCAGCGCCGAACACGCTGGTGATGCAGCTGGTGGACCACGGTACGCCGGCCTCCACACGCATCTACACCGTGGCGGCCGATCGCTCGACGATGACCGAGACCAAGGCGTTCTACGGCCACGACGGTACGCCGATACTGCAGACCAATCTGTTCAAGCGGATGCCCTAGCATTGCCGCCGGCACCACGCCCGCAGAACGGGCGTGGTGAATGCAGCAGCCTTACACCGCCGCCGGATCGCGCTTGCCGGTGTCGATGCCGTACTTGTCGATGGCCTCCTGCATCCGCGAACGTTCGATGCGGCCCTCATCGGCCAGTGACTTCAGGGCCGCCAGCACGATGAAGTGGCGATCCACCTCGAAGAACGTGCGCAGCGATTCACGCGTGTCGGAGCGGCCGAAACCATCGGTGCCCAAGGCGGTGAAGCGGCGGTCGTTGATGAAGGGACGGATCTGGTCGCCGACGATCTTCATGTAGTCGGTGGCCACCACCACAGGCCCTTCGTGGCCCTGCAGGCACTGCTGCACGTAGGGTACGCGCGGCTCCTCGGCCGGATGCAGCAGGTTCCAGCGTTCGGCTGCCAGGCCGTCACGGCGCAGTTCGGTCAGGCTGGTCGCGCTCCACACATCGCTGGCGACGCCGAAGTCCTGCTGCAGCAGTTCGGCTGCTGCTTCCACTTCGCGCAGGATCGAGCCGCTGCCCATCAGCTGCGCGCGTGGCTGCGAAGTGCTGCCTGCGGCTGCCGGGCGCAGCAGGTAGAGGCCCTTCAGGATCCCAGCCTCGGTGCCCTCGGGCAGTGCCGGCTGCGGATAGTTCTCGTTGAGCACGGTGATGTAGTAGTAGATGTCTTCCTGCTCGACGTACATGCGGCGCAGGCCGGCGTGGATGATCACCGCCAGCTCGTAGTTGTAGGTCGGGTCGTAGGACACGCAGCTCGGAATCACCGACGACAGCACGTGGCTGTGGCCGTCATCGTGCTGCAGGCCTTCGCCCATCAGCGTGGTACGGCCGGAGGTGGCGCCGAGCAGGAAGCCGCGGGTGCGCGCATCGGCGGCGGCCCAGGCCAGGTCACCGACGCGTTGCAGGCCGAACATCGAATAGAAGATGTAGAACGGAATCGTCGCCAGCCCGTGGTTGCTGTAGGCGGTACCCGCGGCGATCCACGAACAGATCGCACCGGATTCGTTGATGCCTTCCTGCAGGATCTGGCCGTCCTTGGCTTCCTTGTAGTAGCTCAGCTGGCCGGCATCCTGTGGGGTGTACAGCTGGCCCAGGTACGAATGGATGCCGATCTGGCGGAACAGGCCTTCCATGCCGAAGGTGCGCGATTCATCGGGCACGATCGGAATCACCAGCTTGCCCAGTTCAGGGTCCTTCAGCAGGCTGGTGAGGATGCGCACGAAGCCCATGGTGGTGGACTGGCCGCGATCGCCGCTGCCCTGCAGCTGGGTGTTGAAGATCGACAGCGGCGGCAGCGGCAGCGGATCGACCTTGGCCAGGCGCGCCGGCAGCTGCCCGCCCTGGATGCGGCGGCGTTCGGCGAAGTAGGCCGCCTCGGCGCTGCCCGGCTCCGGACGCAGGTACGGCATCTCCTCCAGCTGCTCATTGCTGACCGGAAGGTTGAAACGGTCGCGGAAGGCGCGCACCGCGTCGGCGCTCATCTTCTTCAGCTGGTGGTTGATGTTCTGGCCTTCGCCGGCTTCGCCCATGCCGAAACCCTTGACCGTCTTGGCCAGGATCACGGTCGGCCGGCCGCTGGTGTTCACTGCCTGCTGGTAGGCGGCGAATACCTTCTGCGGATCATGGCCGCCACGCGCCAGCGCCCAGATGTCGTCGTCGCTCATGTGCGCGACCAGCTCCAGCAGCTCGGGATAACGGCCGAAGAAATGCTCGCGCACGTAGGCACCGTTCTGCGACTTGAAGGTCTGGTAGTCGCCGTCCACGCATTCCATCATGCGCTGGCGCAGCAGGCCGCTGTGGTCGCGGGCGAGCAGGTCGTCCCAGCCGCTGCCCCAGATCAGCTTGATCACGTTCCAGCCGGCCGCGCGGAAGGTGCCTTCCAGTTCCTGGATGACCTTGGCGTTGCCGCGCACCGGACCGTCCAGGCGCTGCAGGTTGCAGTTGACCACGAACACGATGTTGTCCAGCCGCTCGCGACCGGCCAGGGAAATTGCCGCCAGCGATTCGGGCTGATCCATCTCGCCGTCGCCGAGGAAGGCCCAGACCTTGCGGCCCTGGTGTTCTTTCAGACCGCGGTATTCCAGGTAACGCATGTAGCGCGCCTGGTAGGCGGCGGTCAGCGGGCCCAGGCCCATCGACACGGTGGGAAACTGCCAGAACTCCGGCATCAGGCGAGGGTGCGGATACGAGGACAGGCCCTCGCGGCCCGCTTCGCGGCGGAAGTTGTCCATCCGCGCCGGATCGATGCGGCCTTCCACATAGGCGCGGCCGTAGATGCCTGGCGCTGAATGACCCTGGATGTAGATCATGTCGCCGTCGAAGGTGTCGGTACGGCCCCGGAAGAAATGATCAAAACCCACGTCGTACAGCACTGCCGCCGACTGGTAGGTGGCGATGTGGCCGCCGACGTTGGAATGCTTGCCGGCACGCAGCACCATCACCATCGCATTCCAGCGGATCATCGCGTTCAGGCGGCGCTCGATGGCCAGGTCACCCGGGTAGGCCGGCTGGCGCTCGGGCGGGATGGTGTTGACGTACGCGGTCCAGGCACGGGTATGCAGGTCGCCATGCTGCTGGACGTCCAGCTCGCTCAGCTGGTCGATCAGGTAGTGCGCGCGCGGCCGGCCGCCGGCCTGCATCACCGCCTCCAGCGATTCACGCCACTCCCGCGTTTCCAGCGGGTCGGTATCGAAGGGGATCTGGGCTTGATTCATGGCTGTCTCCAGAGGGCGCCGGTCGGACTTCTGCCTGGGCGACAACACCGGCAGGGCGCACAGCACTGGAGCGGGGTCGCAACGGCGGGGCCGTGACGCGAAGGGCGACCGTGGCGGTCACCGAGAAGACAAGCGTAGGCCTGGCCCCCCGGCTTCGATAGGCGGGCAGGGCTTGGGTCTCTGGCAAGCAAGGGTTGGCGCGGCGCGGCGTATCATGGGCGGATGCGCTGGGCACGGCCGCTGATCAGGCCGGGGACAACCCAGGCAGGAACATCGGGATGATCACCACGCCGACGCCCAACAGGCACCAGGCGACGATGGGCAGCCAGCGCGCCAGTCGTTGGGCGGGTTCCGGTGTACGACGGCCGCCGGTCCACAGCAGCAGCGTGAGCACACCCAGTGCATAGGCGAGGGCGACGATCACCGGATGCACATGGATGACCCGGCTGGGCGGCCACATCTGCTGCTGGTAGGCCGTGGTGTGCGCGACCAGCAGCAGGAACAGCAGGCTGCTGAGTGTGTTGATGGCGGTGCGTGCGTTCATTGCGGGGCACTCCTTGTGCCGGCTGCCGGGATATTGCAGGGGCGGAATTCTAGCGGCTGCCTGCCGGCAGTTGAAACGTCACTGTCATCGATGGCCGTCACCCTGCGGGGCTTTCCAGCCTCGGGGTGGTTGGCCGGCCGTGAACAGCGTGAGGATCTGGGAGAAGAGCTACGCGCTGCGGCGACGGCTGCTGCGTGGCTTTTTCCTGCGCCGCGGTTCTGCCAGCGAAGATGCCGAGGACCTGGCGCAGGAAGTGTACCTGCGGCTGCTGCGGACCACCGGCGAGAATGCCGCAGCGATCGAGAACCCGGAAGCCTACCTGTTCACCGTCGCGGCCAACCTGGCGCGCGAGCATGCACGCTCACGTTCGTCGCTGCCGCCGCTGGAAGACGTTGATTTACTGGCGGAAGTGCTGAAAAGCGAAGAAGACATCGAAGGCGAATTCGAGCGCGCGCAGCGCTGGAACGGTATCCGCAGCACCATCGCACGACTGCCGGCGACCACGCGGCGGGTGATGGAGCTGCACTACCGCGACGGGTTGGACTGCCCGGGAATCAGCCAGCAGCTGCAGGTGTCGGTGCACATGGTGCGCAAGCACATCGGCAAGGGGCTGGAGGCCTGCAGGAAGGCGCTGGGCGCCAGGGAGCACACATGAACCGGAACACATCGCCCGCAGCCGACGACACGATCGCCTGCGAGGCCATGGACTGGTTCCAGCGCAATCGCGAGGGGAGTCTGGGCGAGGCCGAGCGCGCTGCATTCCTGCACTGGATGAAGCGTTCGCCCGAACACGTGCGCGCCTATATGCACGCCCTCGCGCTGCACCGGCAGGTCGGTGAGGCACTGCAATCGCCATTGCCTGAAGAGGCGCAGGCGCCGCCACGGCAGGCTGCCGCCAAGGTGGTGCCGCTGTTCGGTAGCGCACCGGCCGCGCCGCGCGCTGCGCCGCGGCGCGGCCGCGCGCGCTGGTGGGCGCTGGCTGCCGCAGCCTGTGTCGCCCTGCTCGGCGTGGGCCTGGTTCCGCAGTTGATGCCCACCGAACAGCTGTACAGCGCCGACCATGGTGAACTGCGCGACCTGGTGCTGCCTGACCAGACCCAGGTGCAGCTCAACGCGGACAGCCGCCTGCGGGTACGCATGAGCTGGTTCAGCCGCAAGGTGGAGCTGCTGCAGGGCGAGGCCACGTTCGACATCGCCCGCGACCGCCGTCCGTTCGAAGTGCAGGTGAACGGCCTGAAGATCCGAGACATCGGCACCGTGTTCGATGTATCGCGGCGGCTGCAGAGCACGCGCATCGGCGTGGTCTCCGGCGAAGTGGAGGTGTGGAGCCAGGGCAGGGATGCAACGCGTCTTGCGCAGCTGGGCGAAGGCCGGGTAGTGCAGGTCGACACGCGCAGTCATGCTGTGGAGTCCTTGGACATGCCGTTGTCGATGCTGCTGGATTGGCAGCATCGCAAGGTGTCCTTCCTTGATGAGCGGCTGGATGAAGTGGCCGCCGCCTTCAACCGACACAACCAGGTACAGGTGCGGATACTGGATGAAGGCGCGGCATCGGCGCGGCTGTCCGGCAGCCTCGATGCGCATCGCATCGGTGCATTGCAGGTGTTCCTCGAACGCGATCCGCGCTTTGTCGTACGCCGCGAGGGCGACACGGTGCGGGTCGGCAGCCGCTGAGGCCGGCGTGGCCGTGCAATGTCAGAAAAGATTCATCGAATCCGCGTTCTCCACTTCGGTGGAAGCGGGCTCTTACTTGGGAGAAGCCGCTGTCGAATCGCTCAGCGGCACCTGCTGCTTTCTCTCTTCCAAGGACCCGTGATGCGTAACACGCTCTACCTGTCGATCATCCTCGCTCTGTCTCCCTGCAGCGTGCCGGTGGCGGCTGCGGCCACTGCAGATGGCCTTGAGGCCCGTGTGTCGGCGCCGATCGCGGCGCAGCCGCTGGCGCGTGCGCTGGAGCAGTTGTCGCGCAGTTCGGGCGTGCAGTTCCTGTATTCGGGCAGCGGTGAAGCGCGTATGGCCGGGGCGGTGCCGCGTGGTGCGACCGTCAAGCAGGCACTGGACGCGCTGCTGGCAGGGACCGGCCTGGGCTACACCGTGGTGGACGGCAACGTCATCGCCATTGATCCGGCGCCCGCACGCAACGAGCCGAAACCGGCCGCGCCGAAGCCGCGCGAGGCCGAGGCGGTGGTGGCGCCGACCCTGGATACGGTGAAGGTGATTGCCGCGCACGAGGTGATCGACCAGAAGAAGACCTCGCCGGTGATCAAGGATTCGGTGGTCTACGACGAGATGGACAGCTACGGCGACGAAACCCTGGCCGAGAGCCTGATGGCCGCGCCGGGGCTGAGCGCGGTGGAAGACGCTGGCGAGCCGCGTTACGTCACGGTACGTGGCGTGCAGGCCAACCTCAACTACACCACCATCGATGGCATCGCGATTGCCAGCGTGGGTGGCAGTGGCTCGGGTGAGCGCATGAACAACCTGCAGCTGATTCCCAGCGACATCGGTACCCGCACCGATATCTACAAGAGCTTCAGTGCCGAGCAGGCGCCGGATGCCATCGGCGGCGTGATCGACATCATCAGCCGCAGTGCGTTCGACCGGTCCGGCAAGTATGTGTTCGCCGATGTGGCCGGTATCTACTCCACTGCCGAGACCAACGTCGAGCGCAGCGCCGGTGGCAACCACCAGACCCTGGGTCACTTCGGCAAGAGCGCCAAGGTGGTGTTCTCCAACCAGTTCGGTGCCGACCAGGAATTCGGCATCGTTGCGGTGGCGCGCTATGAGCAGCGTTCGCGCAACAGCGTCAAGCGCTGGGTGGAGTCGAACTACTACTACAACGACGCCGGCAAGTACCTCACCGACGGCACCACTGGGCCGGACGAGGCCAAGGGCTGGAACGGGCTGCGTGCGCCCGGCAATTTCAGTACCGGTACCTACACCAACTTCATCACCAATTTCGGTGGCTCGGCCAAGCTGGAATGGAAACCGTCGGACGATCCGTTCTACGCGTCGCTGCTGCTGTACTCGTACCGGTTCTACGAGAACTCGACGATGAACAAGACCGATCTGTATGGCAACGCCAAGTTTCCGATCCGCAACCAGACCGATGACAGCGGCACCACCCAGATCAACAGCATCTACATCAAGAACCGGCATGATCGTTGGGATCGCAGCAATCGCGGCGCCATCGCCAGCTTCAACTGGGACTTGGGTGACCGTTCGCGGTTGACCCTGCGCGGTGGCCACACCGAAGAGACCTTCCACAACAGCCAGGTCTACTGGGGGGTACGCGCCTACCCGAGCAACCTGTTCGTCGATTACGAGAACGACAGCCACGGCTTTCCCAATGCGGTGGCGGTTTCCGATTCCAGCCTGCTGACCAGCTCGGCGTTCAAGCTCAACCCGGCACAGGCCTATGTCTCGCCGCGCGACGCCAAGGAGAGCATCGACAACCTGCGTGCCGACTTCAGCTACAACATCGACGCCGATGCGCGTGGCTTTGGCCTGGCCGCCGGTGCCGAGTACCGTCACCTGAAGATCTGGCAGGACATCGACTTCGACTACTACAAGAGCAGTGCCACGCTCAACGATTACCTGTACCCGGGTTCGACCCTGCTGGGCAGCGTGCCGGGCTTTCCGCTGATCGACAATCGCAAATGGAATGACGAACTCGCGCCCACGCTTGGCGGCAACGACGCGGCCTATCCGAATGCCGATTTCACCAGTGACTACAAGTACGTTGAGGACATCACCAATGCCTATGTCTCCGCGCACTATGCCTGGGATCGGCTGTTGCTGATCGGTGGCCTGCGCTACGACCACACCACCTTCGATGCATTCAGCCCGTTCAGTGATGATGGCGGTACCACCTATACCTCCGCGTTCCGCAGGACCAGTGGTAGCTACAACAACCTGCTACCGTCGTTGAATGCAACCTTCAAGCTGACCGACGACCAGCGCCTGCGCTTCTCCGCCAGCCGCACCCTGGGCCGGCCGACGCCAAGCAACATCGCCCAGGCCACCAGCACCAGCTGTGGCGATGACGAGGAGGGCAGGGGCTTCTGCACGATCAAGCAGGGCAACGCCAACCTGCAGCCGCGCCGCTCCACCAACATCGACCTGGCCTGGGACCTGTATTTCAACGACAACAACGGCCTGGTCTCGGTCGCGCTGTTCGACAAAGTGATCAAGGACGACATCTACACCCTGACCACGTTCGAGAACGTGGGTGATACCCGCTACCGGGTCACCCAGCCGATGAACACCGACGCGTCCAAGCTGCGCGGCGTCGAGTTCGCGGTGGCCAACCGCAACCTGCAGTGGGGCCACCAGCGCTTTGATATGTATTTCAACGCCACGCGGCTGGAAGGCCAGACCAACTACCGCATCAGTGATGGCAGCGAGCGCCGCCTGGACCGCCTGCTGTACCAGCCGGACTGGTCGCTCAATGGGTCGGTGATCTGGCGCATGCCGTGGAAGAGCGCACAGCTGCGCATGTCCGGCACCTACCGCAGCAGGATGCTGGTCGACTTCGGTGATACCCAGTGGCTGGACTCGTACTACGACCCGTACATGACCTTCAACTTGGCCTTCAGCCACAAGGTCAGCAAACACGTGACGCTGAAGTACGAGGCCAAGAACCTGTTCAACACGCAGCCGACCTACAGCACTGGACCCAATGGTCGCTTCCGCACCGAGATCGACGACTACGGCCGCTTCTTCTACTTCCACATCATCTACAACTGAGGGCGCACCCGTGGATACGATCAATCGCAGGCGATTCCTGGCCCTGGCCGGCCTGTCCGCCGCCGGCGCCTGGATGGGCACGGCACGGGCGCTGGCCGCGCAGACCGATGCCACCGCGCTGAACCCGCGCAACCTGCTGGCATCGCCGCGGTTCGCCAGTACACCGTTCACCCTGGGCGTGGCCTCGGGTGATCCCTCGGCCGATGGCATGGTGCTGTGGACACGCCTGGCAACGGAGCCGCTGGTGTTCGGTGGTGGCATGCCGACGCAGCCGATGGCGGTCCAGTGGCAGCTGGCGGCCGACGATGGCATGCGCAAGGTGGTGCGCCAGGGTTCGGCGATGGCCCACCCCGAGCTTGGCCATGCGGTGCACGTGGAGCTGGAAGGGCTGGCACCGGGCCGTCCGTACTGGTATCGCTTCAGCGTGGGCGGCCACGCCAGTGCCGTGGGCCACACCCGCACGCTGCCGGCAGCCAACGCTGCGGTTGATCGTGTCCGTTTCGCCGTGGCCGGTTGCCAGCACTATGAAGAGGGCCATTACACCGCATGGCGGCGCATCGCCGAGGAGCCGCTGGACTTCGTCTTCCACTATGGCGACTACATCTACGAGGGCGCAAGCCAACCGGGCGTGCGCAGGATGAACGGCCGGCCATTCACCAACCTGCGCAACCATGTTGGACCGCAGATCTACACGCTGGACGATTACCGCCGCCGCTACGCCCAGTACAAGAGCGATTCCGACCTGCAGGCCGCGCATGCGTCGGCGCCGTGGTTCGTCACCTTCGATGACCATGAAGTGGACAACAACTGGGCCGGTGCGGAGGACCAGGACGATACCCCCAGCGAGGTGTTCCTGCTGCGCCGCGCACAGGCCTTCCAGGCTTACTACGAGAACATGCCGCTGCGCCGATCGGCGCTTCCCCGCAACGGCCACATGCAGATGTATCGGCGTGCCCGCTATGGCACGCTGATGGACCTGCACCTGCTCGACACCCGCCAGTACCGCAGCAAGCAGGTGGACATGGCGCTGCATGAGGAAGTGGAATCACCGGCGCGCAGCATCGTCGGTGCGAAGCAGGAGCGCTGGCTGTTCGACGGACTGGCCGATGCCACGCCACGTTGGCACACCATCGCCCACCAGGTGGCACTGGGCAACTACATGCGCGAGAAGGATGGTGTGGTGCAGTCGTCCGACGACCAATGGTCGGGCTATCTGGACAGCCGCCGGCGCCTGCTTGACCACATCCAGAAGGTTGGCTTCGGCAATGTAGTGACCGCCTGCGGCGACGCGCATCGGCACTACGCCAGTGACCTGGTGCAGGACCATCGTGACTCGGGCGTGATCTCCAGTGAATTCCTCGCCACGTCGATCACCTCCGGTGCCGATGGCCAGGGCGTGGACGCGTATGCCGAGAACCAGCTGCGGCACAGTCCGCAATTGAAGGCGACCACCGACAAGCGCGGCTATGTGCTGTGCGATGTCACCCGTGATGCCTGGATCGGCGACATGAAGACGCTGGATACCGTGATGCAGCCGAACGGAACGGTGCAGAGCTGGAAACGCTATGCGGTGGAGCACGGCCGGCCGGGGTTGCAGGAGGCCTGAATCTACCGGTCTACCCTGTAGAGCCGAGCCCATGCTCGGCTGCTCTTCGATAACTGACCGGAAAAGCAGCCGAGCATGGGCTCGGCTCTTATCTCTTGCGACTCTGGCACCTTAGGTGCCGAGAGCCCGGCGCGGGCGACCGTTCGGCTCTAGGTCTTCTCGATCGCTCTGTAGCAAGGATCTCCGCGCCGGTTTCTCCCTGATCCGC
>NZ_QFHO01000046.1 GCF_004920835.1 Stenotrophomonas maltophilia | reverse complement strand
GGGCGGTGGTGGTGGCCGTTCCGGCGGCGGCGGTGCTTCGGGAGGCTGGTGATGATCCAACGTCTGTGTCGCCACGTGTTTTCGCCGTCGGTGCGGCGTGCGTTCCCGCCGGCCACGCTGCAGGCGATCACCGAGGCCATCGCCGCCGGTGAGCAGCGCCACGGTGGCCAGGTGATGTTCGCGGTCGAAGCCGACCTGCCGTGGGCCGCGTTGTGGCACAAAGTGACCCCGCGCCAGGCCGCCGAACACGCCTTCGCCCGCCTGCGTACCTGGGACACAGCCCACAACAACGGCGTGCTGATCTACCTGCTGCTGGCCGATCACGCGATCGAGATCGTCGCCGACCGCGGCCTGCACGGCCGGGTCAGCCCGGCGCAGTGGCAGCGGGTCTGCACCCATCTGCGCGAGGGCCTGCGCGGGTCCAATCCCGTGGAAGCGCTGCAGGATGCGATCGACGAGGTGTCCAGCCTGCTGGAAGGGCACTTTCCAGCCTCGACGCGGTCGAACGATGACGCGTTGCCGAACTCGCCACAGATCCTTGGTTGAGCCGGGGCGGCACTGGCCCGAGAATAGACGTTCAACCGCAAGGCACCTTCCATGATCTATTTCCACGACATCGACCCCATCGCCCTCTCGCTGGGACCGATCAAGGTGCACTGGTACGGCATCATGTACCTGCTCGGCTTCACCGCAGCCTGGCTGCTGGGCCGCAAGCGCATCGCCGACGGACGCCTGCCGGGCGTCGATGCCAATGGTTTCTCCGACCTGCTGTTCTACGCCATGCTGGGCGTGGTGCTGGGCGGACGCGTCGGCTACATGCTGTTCTACGCGTTGGGTGATTTCCTGCACAACCCGCTGCTGCTGTTCAAGGTGTGGGACGGCGGGATGAGCTTCCACGGTGGCCTGCTGGGCGTGATCGCCGCCTGCTGGTGGTGGTCGCGCAAGCACCGCCTGCACTTCTTCGACACCATGGATTTCATGGCGCCACTGGTGCCGCTGGGCCTGGGCTTTGGCCGCATCGGCAACTTCATCGGCGCCGAGCTGTGGGGCAAGTACACCGACGGCAGCTGGGGCGTGGTGTTCCCGTCCGGCCTGCCGGCCCCGTTGAACCAGCTCGACCACGCCACCCTGCAGGCGCAGTTCGCCAGCGGTGCGCTGAACCAGTTCGCGCGCCATCCCTCGCAGCTGTATGAAGCGTTGCTGGAAGGCCTGGTGATGTTCGTTGTGCTGTGGGCGGTGTCGGCCAAGCCGCGCCATCGTTACCTGGTGGGTGGCCTGTTCGCACTGCTGTACGGCGTCTTCCGCTTCGCGGTGGAATTCGTGCGCATGCCGGACAACGGCGTCTACGTGGCCTTCGGCTGGCTGACCAAGGGCCAGATCCTGTGCGTGCCGCTGATCGTCTTCGGCCTGGTGCTGCTGGCGATGTCGCGCCGCGCGCCGGTGCTGCAGCCGCAGCTGCCGGTGACTGCCGAGGGCAAGGCATGAAGGCTTACCTGGACCTGCTCTCGCACGTGCTTGAGCACGGCGCCGAGAAGAGCGACCGCACCGGTACCGGCACCCGCAGCGTGTTCGGCTGGCAGATGCGCTTCAACCTGGCAGACGGTTTCCCGCTGGTCACCACCAAGAAGCTGCACCTGCGCTCGATCATCCACGAGCTGCTGTGGTTCCTGAAGGGCGACACCAACATCGGCTACCTGAAGGACAACCAGGTACGGATCTGGGACGAGTGGGCCGACGAGAACGGCGACCTCGGCCCGGTCTACGGCAAGCAGTGGCGCAGCTGGGCCACTGCCGATGGCGGTGAGATCGACCAGATGCAGTGGCTGGTGGATGAGATCAAGCGCAACCCGGATTCGCGTCGGCTGGTGGTCAGCGCCTGGAACGTGGGCGAGCTCTCGCAGATGGCGCTGATGCCGTGCCACAACCTGTTCCAGTTCTACGTGGTGGACGGCAAGCTCAGCTGCCAGCTGTACCAGCGCAGCGGCGACATCTTCCTCGGTGTGCCGTTCAACATCGCCAGCTACGCGCTGCTGACCCACATGGTGGCGCAGGCCACCGGCCTGGGCGTGGGCGACTTTGTGCACACGCTGGGCGATGCGCACCTGTATTCGAACCACTTCGAGCAGGCCCGCGAGCAGCTGTCGCGTGAACCGCGCGCGCTGCCGACGCTGTGGTTGAACCCGGAGGTGACCGATCTGTTCGGCTTCCAGTTCGACGACATCCGCATCGACGGCTACGATCCGCATCCGGCGATCAAGGCGCCGGTGGCGGTATGAGCGCGCGCATGCTTTCCCGCTGCCTGTTGGCGCTGTGCGTTGCGCTGCCTCTGGGCATGGCCCAGGCCGCAGCGGCGGATACACTGTCGCTGGCCAGGCAGGTCAATGAGCAGATCGTGCACAAGCACATGCGCGAGGAAGTGCAGGCGTTCGCCGGAGCATTCAACGGCAGCACGATGCTGCCTCAGGATGTGCCGGCAGGGTGCCGGGCGCAGATGCGTGAGGCGGTAACCGGCATGTACGCGGCGATGACCGAGCACCTGAAGGCGGGTGTCGAGGATCCGGCCTATCAGCGTGAGCTTGAACAGCGCCTGGCCACCGTCTACTCCAGCGACCAGCTGAAGGCGTTCCTCGCGCGTGGTGCCGGCACCGACAATGCGGCGTTGTCGGCGGAGATCCTGTCGGGGCCGGGCCTGAAGGAGATCGAGGAAGCGCAGAAGCAGAAGATCATCAGCGGCCTGGATGAGCAGTCCACGTCGAGTCCGGCGCTGGCTGCAGCATTGCGGGCCGCCAGTGCCGCGAACGCTGCCTGCGAACGCCTGCAGATCGACGCCAGCTGAGGAGATCGCACTGATGAAGCTGTCGATGATCGTGGCGCTGGACCGCAACCGTGGCATCGGCCAGGGCAATGCCATGCCCTGGCATCTGCCGGATGATTTCAAGCACTTCAAGGCGCTCACCCTGGGCAAGCCGATCCTGATGGGGCGCAAGACCGCCGAATCGATCGGCCGTGTGCTGCCGGGGCGGACCAACCTGGTGCTGACCCGCAGCAGCCAGGTGCCGTTCGAGGGCATGCGCGCGGTGGCGTCGCTGGACGAGGCGAAGGCGATTGCCGAAGGCGAGGGCGCCAGCGAACTGTGCATCATCGGTGGCGGCGAGATCTTCCGTCAGCTGCTGGGCCAGGCCAGCGACCTGTACCTGACCTGGGTCGATGCCGAAGTGCCTGCCGATACCCACTTCCCCGAGGTGGACGCGCGTGACTGGCGGGAAGTGAGCAGCGAGCCGCACGCGGCCGACGAACGCCACGCCTACGCGTTCCGCTTCGTGCACTACGTGCGCCGTTGACCGCCGCGCATCTGTAGAGCCGAGCCATGCTCGGCTGCTGTTGCCAGACACATCCCGTAGCCGAGCATGGCTCGGCTCTACAGGATTGCCTACGGCATCCGGTAATGCCCGATGATCGTGTGTTGGAACAGCAGGTTCTCTTCCCGCGTGCCGCGCGCGATGTTGTGCAGCACCAGCGGCGTGCCATCGGCCAAGCGCCGGTCGGAGACGATGCCCACATGCAGCAGGCCGTTGCCGCTGAGCTTCCAGGCGACGATGTCGCCGGCTGCGTAGTCGGCGGCGGCGGTGCTGATCGGCTGCTGCCAGCGCTGCCGCTCGAACCAGCGCATCAGGTTCGGTACGCGACGATGATCGATGTTGCGGTCCGGCCGTGACAGGCCCCAGATCGATGGGTAGGCGCTGAAGTTGCCGCGCATGTCTGCGTGCACGCGGGCCTGGAGGTCCAGGCCCTGGCTGCGCAGAGCGCGCACCACCACGTCGGTGCAGACGCCGCGATCCAGCGGGACGTCACCGCCGGGATAGGCCAGCACCTGGTAAGCAGGGTCGTAGCGGGTGGTGACGCCGACCTGCGCGCGTGCCGCATCCACCAGTGGCGGTGAAGCGGCCTGCGGTTGCGTCGGTGAGCGTTCAGCGCTGCCCGCAGCGGTGGAAGCAGGCGGCGAGCCGGGCTGGCAGCCGCTGGCCAGAGCCAGCGTCAGCAGCAGCACCATCCATGGTGCGCAGCCAGGTCGTGTCATGCCTGCGGTGGTGCGCCGTTGTTGTTGCCACCACCGCCGTTGCCGCTACCGCCAGCGCCGCCACGACGGCGACGTCGACGCGGACCACGGTTGCCCGGGTTGGCAGCGGGCGTGTTGCCGCCGCCCTGTTCCTTGCCCTGCGCCGCAGCGGCGGGCCGCTCGTGCGCCGGTCGCGCCGGCGGACGTGCATGCGGCACCGGTGCCGGCACATCGCGGCCCGGTACCTGCACCACGCGCAGTTCTTCGGTGTCGAGCTGGATCGCGGTGAGCTTGCCGCCCCACACCGCACCGGTATCGATGGCGTGCACGCCCTGGCTGATGGTCAGGCCGAGCGCCGACCAGTGGCCACAGACAATCTTGAGGTCGCGCTCGACCCGGCCCGGCACTTCGAACCAGGGGTACAGCCCCTGTTCCTGCGTGCCCGGCGTGCCCTTGTCCTCGATGCCGATGCGCCCACGCGGGGTGCAGTAGCGCATGCGGGTGAGCACGTTGATGATCGCGCGCGAGCGGTCGTAGCCGGACAGGTTCGGTGCCCAGCTCGGCTTGTCGCCATACATGTTGCGGAACAGCTTGCGGTAGCCGGCGCCGTGCAGCTGCACTTCGACTTCAGCGGCATGCCGCTCGGCCATCTGCGTGGTCCACTTCGGCGCCAGGCCGGCATGCACCATCATCCAGCCCAGCTCGCGGTCCACGTGCACCAGCTTCTGCAGGCGCAGCCAGTCCAGCAGTTCGTCGCGGTCCTCGGCCTGCACGATGCGCAGCAGGTCCGGATTGACCTTGCGCTGTTCCTCTTCGGTGCGCGCACCGACGGCCAGCAGCGATAGATCATGGTTGCCCAGCACCACCACGCTGTGCTCGCGCAGCGAGTGCACCAGCCGCAGCGTTTCCAGCGACTGGCCGCCGCGGTTGACCAGGTCGCCACAGAACCACAGGGTGTCCTGCGCGGGGTCGAAGCGGATCTTCTCCAGCAATCGCTGGGTGACGTCATAGCAGCCCTGCAGGTCGCCGATCGCCCACACACTCATCGTTCGGCCTCCGTGTCAGTGCAGGGTGCGCGGGATGGCCAGCACGAAAGGTGCGACCGCCGCAGCGAATTCGGTGCCATCGTCGGCAACCATGTCGTAGTGCCCCTGCATGGTCCCGTGATCGGTCCCCAGCATGACACCGGAGGTGTAACGGAAGTCTTCACCGGGGCGGAGGCGTGGCTGCTCGCCGATCACGCCATCGCCATCGACGTGCTCGACGCGGCCGTTGGCATCGGTGATGCGCCAATGGCGTGCGATCAGGCGCGCGGCGACCTGCCCCTGGTTGTGGATGCGGATCGTATAGGCGAACGCATAGCGGCCGTCTTCCGGCGCGGATTGATCGTCGAGGAAGCGCGGTGCGACTTCGACGGAGATGGCGTAAACGTCAGCGTCTTCCATACCGGCAGTGTAATCAGGAGGCATTGGCCAAAGCGATGAATTCGGCCACGTCCAGCTGTTCGGCACGGGCATCGGGACGCACGCCGGCGGCAGCGAACTGCTCGGCGGACACCACGTTGTTCAGGGCATTGCGCAGGGTCTTGCGGCGCTGCCCGAAGGCGGCCTTGACCACTTCGGCGAAACGCTTGTGATCGCGGATGTTGATCGTGGCCGGGTCACGAGGCACCAGCCGCACCACGGCCGAATCGACCTTCGGCGGCGGCCGGAACGCGCCCGGCGGCACCACGAACAGCGAGGTCACCTCGCAGTACGCCTGCAGCATCACGCTGAGACGGCCGAACACCTTGCTGCCGGGGCCGGCGGCCATGCGGTCGACCACTTCCTTCTGCAGCATGAAGTGCATGTCGCGGATCACTGCGGCATGTTCCAGCGCATGGAACAGGATCGGCGAGGAGATGTTGTAGGGCAGGTTGCCGACCAGGCGGATCGGCTGGCCGTCGGCCAGTTCGGTGAAGTCCACACGCAGCACATCGCGGTGGACGATGGTCAGCTCGCCCAGCGGCTCGGCGGCCGCGGTCAGCGGCGCGATCAGGTCGCGGTCGAACTCGATCACCGTCAGCTTCGGGTGCACGCGCAGCAGCGGCAGGGTGATCGCACCCTGACCCGGGCCGATCTCGACCAGGCGGTCACCGTCTTTCGGGTTGACTGCCATCACGATCTTGTCGATGTAGTGGCGGTCGGCCAGGAAATGCTGGCCAAGCTGCTTCTTGGCCGGTGCGGTGAACACCGGGCCGGAGGGGGAATGCGGGGAATTCATGCGCTCAGTGTACGTTGCCGCGCAAGCTGCGCACACAGCGTCGTTGCCGCCTGCAGGCTGGAGGGATCGGCGATGCCGCGGCCGGCAAGATCCAGCGCGGTGCCATGGTCCACGGCCACGCGCGGGTAGGGCAGGCCCAGGGTCAGGTTCACCGCCTGCTCGAAGCCGGAGTACTTCAGCACCGGCAGGCCCTGGTCGTGGTACATCGCCAGCACGGTGTCGAAGCCGGCCAGCTTGGCGGGCAGGAAGGCGGTGTCGGCCGGCAGTGGCCCGACCAGGTCCATGCCCTCGGCGCGCAGGCGCTGCAGCAGGGGGATGACCAGGTCCAGCTCCTCGCGGCCCAGATGGCCGTCTTCGCCGGCGTGCGGGTTCAGACCGAGTACGGCGATGCGTGGCGCGGCCAGGCCGAACTCGCGGCGCAGCGCGGCATGCACGGTGCGCAGGGTGCGTTCCAGGCCGGGCGCGGTGATCGCATCGGCCACGTCGCGCAGCGGCAGGTGGGTGGTGACCAGCGCCACGCGGACGATGTGGTTGGCCAGCATCATCACCACCTTTACCCCGGCCTGGTCGGCCAGCAGTTCGGTAGTGCCGCTGTAGGCGATGCCGCCCTCGTTGATGACCGCCTTGTGCACCGGGCCGGTGACCACGCCATGCAGCTCGCCGGACAGGCAGGCCTGGCCGGCACCGAGCAGGGCGCTGATGACCGCGCCGGCATTGGCCGGATCGGCCTGGCCGAAATGGCTGGTTACGGCATTGGGGACGGTGCGCAGGCGCAGATCGCCGGGGACGCGTGCTTCGGCGTCTTCGGGCAGCAGCTGCAGCGGCAGATTCAGCGCGGCAGCGGCCGCGCGCAGGGTGTCCGGGTCGGCGAAGGCCAGCAGCCGACAATCTTCACGCGGCTGCTGGACAAGGCGGACGCACAGCTCCGGGCCGATCCCGGCGGGCTCGCCCGGTACCAGAGCGAGCTCGGGGCGCATCGGTCAGGACTGCGGCGGGGTCGCGGTATTTTCCGCGCGGTCGCCGCTGCGGAAGCTGACGTAGGCTTCGCCACGCAGTTCCTGCAGGAAGCGGTTGTACTCGTCTTCCAGCTTGCGGCGGCCGATGGTCTCGCGGACCTGGGCACGCTGGTTGTCGGTGGTCACGTCGGTCTGGCGGGTGGCCACGCGCTGCACGATGTGCCAGCCCGCATCGGTGCGGAACGGCTGGCTGATGCCGCCATCCTGCACGCCTTCCACCTGCTGGCCGAAAGCCGGGCCGAACGCATCGGCCGGGAACCAGCCCAGATCACCGCCCTGGCCCTTGGTGTTGTTGTCCTCGGAGGACTCCCTGGCCACGGTCTCGAACTCGGCGCCACCGGCAATGCGGGCGCGCAGGGTATCGATCTTGGCCTTGGCAGCGGCGTCGGTCTGGTGATCGTCCACGCGCACCAGGATGTGGCGGCCGTGGTATTCGGTGACCGTATGTTCACCCGCACCGGCGGCGCTGGCATCGCGCACTTCCACCAGCTTCAGCAGCTGGAAGCCGCTGGGGCCACGGATCGGGCCGACCACTTCACCGGCCTTCATCTTTGACATCGTCTGTGCGAATGCGGCCGGGATTTCATCCAGGCTGCGCCAGCCCAGGTCGCCGCCTTCCAGCGCGTTGGGGCTGTCCGAATAGCGCACCGCAGCCGCATTGAAGTCCAGCTCGCCCTTGTCCAGCAGGGCCTTCACGCCGTCGGCCTTCTTCTGGCCAGTGGCGATCTGGTCGGCGTTGGCACCGTCGGGCACCGCGATCAGGATGTGCGCCAGGTGGTACTGGTTGCCGACCGTGGCCTGCTGCTTCAGCGCGGCATCGACTTCACCCTCGCTGACGCTGATGCGGCTCTGCGCGAAGCTCTGGCGCAGGCGCTGCACGGTGATCTCATCACGCACCGAGGCGCGGAAATCGGCGAAATCAATGCCGTCCTGGGCCAGGCGCTGGCGCAGCGCGTCCAGGTTCGAGCCGTTCTGCTGGGCGATGGCATTCATCGCCTGGTTCAGCTCCTGGTCGCTGACCCGGATGCCGCTGCCCTGGGCGCGGGCCACCTGCAGCTTGACCAGCACCAGGCGCTCAAGCACCTGGCGGCTGAGCACGTCTTCCGGCGGCAGCTGGGCCTCACGGCCGACGTACTGCGCCTTGATGTTGGCGATCGCACGCTGGAGTTCGCTCTGCAGGATCACGTCTTCATCGACGACGGCGGCGATGCGGTCAAGCGGCTGCGCCTCCTGGGCAAGCACCTGCAGGGGGGCGGACACGCTGGACACCGCCAGCAGCGAGGCGAGAAGAACGGGGAAGCGCTTGGTCATGGGATCAGATTCGGATCGTAGTCATCGCGGGTCACTCCGGTGTTGCTGGGCGGCACGAGATAGAGGTCGTCGCGGTTATAGCCGAGGATAGCACGGCGCAGAGTGCGGTCCGTGTCCTGGCCGATGGAGCTCAAGCCCTTGAGCACGAACTCGAGCTGGATGGAGTTGTTCATGTCGCCTTCGCGGTTGCGCACGTAGCGACGGGCCACCGCGCGCACGGCCAGGCAGCAGCTGTCCCACTGCACGCCGGCGATGATTTCCAGCGGTTCCTTGTCCTGCAGCGAGTAGTAATAGCGGCCGACCAGGCTCCACCGCGCATTCAGCGGGTACAGGAACGACAGGTCAGCCTGCTCCAGCAGGGTCCGGTCATGCTTGTTGGCGGTCGCCGGGGCGCCCGCATTGATGCGATAGCGGTAGCTCAGGTTGACCACGCCGTCGTTGGGCATCAGGTAGCGGGCGCGGACGCTGGCCAGGTCCTCGCGCTTGTACTTCGGGTCCCACTGGTAGGTGGCACCCAGCGTCCAGCGGTCGTTGATCATGTAGTTGCCGTCGGCGATCCAGGCCGACTTGCCCTTCTCCACCGGCGCCCCGCCCGGCGTGGTGCTGACCCGCGATTCATCGAAGTACTGGATCTGGCCGATCGCGGCCGAGAAGCGTTCCTTGCCGGTGGTCTGGTCGATGAAGCGGGTGCCCAGCGCCAGGGTCAGCTGGTTGGCATCGTTCTGGCGGTCGGCGCCGGTATAGCGCGAGTCGCGGAACAGCTGGCCCCAGCTGAAGGTGAAGTCGCGGGTATCGAAGATCGGCAGCTCGTCCTGGTTGCGGTAGGGCGTGCGCAGGTAGAACAGGCGCGGCTCCAGGGTCTGCAGGAAAGACTTGCCACCGATCGACGTCTCGCGATCGAAGAACAGGCCGGCATCGAGGCTGCCGATCGGCAGGCTGCGGCTGGGCGAGGTATTGCCGCGCAGCTGTTCCGGGGTTGCCGTGGCCGGGTCGATGCCCTGCGAGCGCAGGATCTGGGCCTGGATGCCCCTCACCCCATCCACTAGACCACGGTCCAGTTGATAGGCGGTGTAGCGGTAGGCCAGGGTCGGGGTCACATACCAGGCTGCGCCGCTGATCGGGAACGACACATACGGCTTCACGTCCAGTCGCGAACCGCCGCTGACACCGACGCCGTCGGTCCACTGCACTCCATTGCGGGTGTACTGCAGATCCTCGCCGGCGCCGACGGCGTTCTTGAAGTTGATGTCGTCGTGGGTGAAGCGCACCGCTTCGGTGTAGATGCCGGTCTCCAGCCATGGCAGCACCGGCTTGTTCCAGTTGAAGAACAGGCGCGGTTGGCGGTTGTACGGCAGCGCGCGCTCGTCGAGGGTGTAGTCGGTCAGCTGCCAGCGGTCGGCCATGATGCCGGCCGTCCAGTTCTGGCCGGTGCCGTACAGGCCGATGGTGCTCTGCAGGTTGGAGGCGGTCACGCCCACCAGGCGATTGGCGAAGTCCTCGACATAGCGCTCGTCGCTGACCCAGGCCAGGTTGGCGCGGGCCTGCCAGTGGCTGTTCACGTTGTGGTAGCCGTCGAACATCACCCGGCCGCGGTCGCGGTCGCGGAGCTTGTCGTTGGGCATGTAGCTGGTCAGCACCTCGCCACGGCCGCCGTTGTAGAGGTAGCGGAACTCGTTGTCGAGCAGCAGGCCGCGCCGGCTCATGTAGCGCGGGGTCAGGGTGTCGTCGTAGTTCGGCGCCAGATTGAAGTAGATCGGCTGCGCGTAGTCGACACCGTTGCGGCCGGACATGCCCAGCTGCGGGAACAGAAGGCCGGTCTTGCGGCGGTCATCGATCGGGAACTTGAAGTAGGGCGCCCACAGCACCGGCACCTTGCCGATGCGCAGTACGGCGTTGCGGGCCGTGCCGAAGCCTTCGTCGTTGTCCACCTCGATCTGCGGCGCCGACAGCTTCCACACCGGCTGCGACGGGTCGCAGGTGGTGTAGGTCGAGCGGTGCATCTGGCCGACCGCGCCCTGCAGGTCGACCGATTCGGCATCGCCGTTGCCCCGGCGCGACACCAGCTGGTACTTGATGTCGGAGATCTTGTGGGTGTCGCTTTCCTGGTTGCCTTCGGCGCGCTTGGCGACCATCCGGATCGACCCGTCCTGGTAGCGGACATTGCCGTCGGCGATGTAGTTGCCGGTCTCGGTGTCGAAGCTGAGCTTGTCGGTACCGACGAACTGGTCACCCCGGCGCAGCGCCACGTTGCCCTCGTACTGCGGCACGGTGGTGGTGCCCAGCAGCTGGTCGCCTTCGATGTCGGTCGGCTGGTTCTCGCGGGCGGCCGCGGCGGCAGCCTTGTCCTGGGCGGGGACCGGAGTGGGGGCGTCGGTGAACGCGGGAATGACGTCGGTGGCCGGGCACAGGCCCCAGTTGAGCGGCTTATCATCGGCCATCGCCGGCAGGCTGATGGCGATGCTCAGAGGCAGGGGAAGCAGGCGGAGGGCTCGGCGCACGCGGTTCGGATTCGGGCGAAAACGGACGGTAGCTTGCCCCATCCCTTGCATAGGGGCAATGAAGGGCGCGGGAGGCTGCCGGTTCGGGTTCATCCGGCGGAGGCACCCGCAGAGGGGGTGATCATGGCCTGGACATGGGCCACGCTGCACTCCGCCAAGGCCTGCAGGTCGTAGCCTCCCTCCAGCATCGAGACCACCCGGCCGGCGGCGTGACGGCGTGCCAGCGCATGCAGTTCACGGGTGATCCAGGCGAAATCGTCGGTCTCCAGCATCAGGTCCGCCTGCGGATCACGCAGGTGGGCATCGAAGCCCGCCGAGATCAGCAGCAGCTGCGGGCGGAAGTCGTCGATGGCTGGCAGCATCTCGTCGGCCCAGACGTTGCGGAAGCGGAAGCCGCCACTGCCCGGCGGCAGCAGGATGTTCATCAGGTTGCCCGCGCCGCGGTCGCGGCGCAGGCCCGAGTTGGGGAACAGCCCGGCCTGGTGGGTACTGTAGTAAGAGACGCGGGCGTCGTGCTGGAAGATGTCCTGGGTGCCGTTGCCGTGGTGCACGTCGAAATCGACCACCGCGATCCGCTCCAGGCCATGGCGGTCGCGGGCATAGGCGGCGGCGATGGCGATGTTGTTCAGCAGGCAGAAGCCCATCGCCGTGCTGCTGGTGGCGTGGTGGCCCGGCGGGCGTACCGCGCAGAAGGCCAGCGGGTCCTCGCCCAGCATCACCGCATCGACCGCGGCCACGCCGGCACCGGCGGCGTGCACGGCGGCGCTGGCCGAACCCGGCGAGGTCCAGGTGTCCATATCCAGCTGGCGCAGCGGCGCGGTCTGCGGCTGCAGCACGAAGTCGAGCAGGGCGCTGTCGTGGACCCGGGTCAGTTCACCGAACTTGGCTGGCGGCGCCTCGCGCCAGTCCAGCTGGCCGGGGAAGGCAGCGTGGAGTGCGTCCAGTACATGCTGCAGGCGTTGCGGGCATTCGGGATGGCCGGGGCCGGGGTCATGCAGCAGGCAGGACGGATGGGTATAGACCAGCATCGTGCCGACTCAGCGCTGGCGCTGCTGTGGTTGCCACAGCGCTTCGCCGTGGCCATCGGCACGGGCCAGCACCCGGGCCAGCACGAACAGCAGGTCCGACAACCGGTTGAGGTACTGCAGCGCCTCGCTGCGCACAGCCTCGTGGCGGGCCAGGGTGACCGTCTCGCGCTCGGCGCGGCGGACGATGGTGCGCGCCAGGTGGCAGCGTGCAGCGGCCTCGCCGCCGGCCGGCAGGATGAACTCCTTCAGCATTGGCAGGCCGGCGTTGTAGTGGTCCAGCTGCTGCTCCAGCGCGGAGACATCGGCGGCGTGGATCGCAGCATGGCCGGGGATGCACAGCTCGGCGCCGAGGTCGAAAAGCTGGTGTTGCAGATGCACGACCAGCGCGCGCACGTCCTCGGGCAACGGGGCGGCCAGCAGCAGGCCGAGCGCGGCATTGGCCTCGTCGACGGTGCCGTAGGAGGCAACGCGGGCGTCATCCTTGGCCACGCGCTGGCCGTCACCGAGGCCGGTGCTGCCGTCGTCGCCGGTGCGGGTGTAGATGCGCGAGAGGCGATGACCCATGGTGCGGCTCAGTGGCGGATGTCGCGGCGGGCCTGCTGGAGCTTCAACATCTGCTCCACGGCCAGCTGCAGGGCGGCGGTCAGCGCCACATAGATCGCCGTGGTGCGCAGGTAGGGCCCGAACCACTGCGCGTAGTTCTGTGCCCAGCCGGCCAGGGTCGGCTCGGCCACGTTGCGGCTGCTCCAGTAGAAGCCGCCCTGCGCCAACAAGTGGCAGACCGCCACCGAGGCGACCAGCAGCAGCGCCCCCTTGGCCAGCACCGACCAGCGCGCGCTCTGGTAGTTGCGGCCCAGCAGCATCCCGCCAGCCCACAGCGAGAAGTACGCTGGCAGCAGCAGCCAGTAGCCCGGCGACACGCAGTAGTGCTGCCAGAAGTCCAGGCCGCTGCTGCGGATCACGATCCAGTCGACCAGCACCGCGAACAGCATCAGCAGTGGGAACGCCCAGCGCGTCCAGCGCGCCAGATAGAAGCCACCGATGAAGAACACGGCCCAGGAGGCATCGGGAATCGCCGCGAAGTGGTTGACGCGGGTCGCCGCCAGCAGCAGTACGAGTACTGACAGGACGAAGGCGCGGTTGGCGGTGTCGGACATGGCAGCGGGCCCGGAGCGGATTCAGGTTTCATTCTAGCCCGCCGCGCGGGTTGGCGCAGGCGGGATGCATTGGGCTTGCAGTGGGGGTGAGCGCGTATCATGAGCCCATGAGTGAACGACATGACGTGCTGATCGTCGGTGGCGGGCTGGTCGGCGCCAGCCTGGCCATTGCCCTGGACCGCCTGGGCCGCGACGTGGGCCTGCTCGAGGCCAGCCCGGCAGGTGAGCTGCCGGCGGTGTTCGACCAGCGCAACCTCAGTTTCGCCGCCGCCACCGTCAATGCGCTGACCGCGCTGGGGGTGATGCAGAAGCTGTCGATGGCCCCCGGCCCTATCCGCCGCATCCATGTCAGCCGTGCCGGCGACTTCGGACGGGTACAGCTCGAAGCGGCCGATTACGACAGGCCGTGGTTTGGCCAGGTAGTGGTCGCGCGGGATTTCGGCCAGGCGCTGGAAGCACGGCTTCTGGAACTTCCGCGCCTGCGCCGTTACCGGCCGATGCGGTTCCTGGGGCTGGGCGACGTGGTCGACGGCTACCGCCAGGTGCGGGTGGCTGACGAGGCCGGCGAGCGCGTGCTGCTGGCACGTCTGGTGGTGGGGGCCGATGGCACCACCAGCGGCGTGCGTGGCGCGCTGGGCATCGAGGTCGACCGCCATGATTTCCAGCAGACCCTGTTCGTGGCCCGCGTGCGCAGCCAGCGCGCGCCGGACGGCACCGCCTGGGAGCGGTTCACCGATACCGGCCCGACTGCCCTGCTGCCGCGTGGCGATCGTCACTTCGGCACCGTGCACGGCGTAGCGCGCGATCAGGCCGATGCAGTAATGGCGCTGGACGATGCCGCCTGGCTGCAACGCCTGCAGAGCGCGATCGGCTGGCGTGCCGGCCGCCTGCTCGAGTCCGGCCCGCGCAGCGCCTATCCGCTCATCCAGGTGCTGGCGCGCGTGCTGGCCGGTGAGCGCACGGTGTTGCTCGGCAATGCCGCGCAGACCATCCATCCGTTGGGTGCACAGGGCTTCAATCTGGGCCTGCGCGATGCGCTGACCCTGGCCGAACTGCTGGAGGATGCGCATGAGGATGCCGGCAGTGATGCATTGCTGCAGGCCTATGTCGCGCGCCGCGAGGAAGACCGCCGGCAGACGGTGGCGTTCTCCGGTGGCCTGGCGCGCCTGACCAGCAACCCGGCACCGCTGATGCGGCCGCTGCGCAGCCTCGGCTTGGTGGCCGCACAACGCGCGTCGGTGCAGTCGATGCTGGTCGGTGGCGCGATGGGCTTCCGTGGCGACGTGCCGCGCCTATGCCGCGGAGAAGCTGCATGAGCCGGCGCATGCGTCTTGATGTGGCCATCGTTGGTGGTGGCGTGGTCGGTGCCGCGTGTGCGTTGGCGCTGGCCGATGCCGGCCTGTCGGTTGCGCTGGTGGAAGGCCGTGAACCGGCACCGTGGCAGGCCGCTCAGCCGGACCTGCGCGTGTTCGCCTTCGCCGCTGACAACGTACAACTGTTGAACCGCCTGGGCGTGTGGCCGGTGATCGCGCAGGCCCGCGCCTGGCCTTACCGGCGCATGCAGGTGTGGGACGCCGCCGGCGGTGAGGATCTGTTGTTCGACGCCGACCGCTTCGGTCGTCGCGAGCTGGGCTACATCGTCGAGAACGGCTTGTTGCAGGACCGCCTGTGGGCGGCACTGCCAGCGGCGGGCGTGCAGCTGCATTGCCCGGCACGGGTGGAAGCGCTGGAACAGGATGATGACGGTGTTCGCCTGCGCCTGGACGACGGTCGCCGCCTGGAAGCAGCGCTGGCAGTGGCGGCCGATGGCGCCGAGTCGACCCTGCGCCAACTGGCCGGGATCGAGGTGGAGCGGCATGACTACCACCAGCGTGGCGTGGTGGCCTATGTGGACAGCGAACTGCCGAACCAGGCCACCGCATGGCAGCGCTTCCTGCCGACCGGGCCGCTGGCGTTGCTGCCGGTGGCCGAGCGTCGCAGTTCGATTGTCTGGACTCTGCCCGAGGATGAAGCAGCGCGCGTGCTGGCGCTGGACGAGGACGCCTTCAACCGCGAACTGACGCGTGCGTTCGCCGCGCGCCTGGGCGAACTGCGGCTGGCATCAGCGCGTGCGGCGTTCCCGCTGCGTCGGCAGCTGGCCTGTCACTACGTGGCCGGCCGCGTGCTGGCATTGGGTGATGCCGCGCACGTGGTGCATCCGCTGGCCGGGCAGGGCGTGAACCTGGGCCTGCGCGATGTTGCCGCTCTGCAGCAGTGGCTGGCGCCGTCGGCCGAACGTCGCGGACAGCCGCGGCTGTCGCCGCAGCGCCTGCAGCGCTGGGCACGGGAACGGCGCAGTGACAACCAGATCGCCGCCTACAGTTTCGATGCGATCAATCGGCTGTTCTCCAACGACGAGATGCACCTGACCCTGGCCCGCGGCCGCGCGCTGGGCTGCGTCGGCAAGTGGCCGCCGCTGGTGCAGGCGTTCTGGAAGCGCGCCGCCGGGGTCTGACCGGAATACAGGCCGCTCTGGCAGGTGCCAACGCCGCTCTGGTAGGTGCCAACCTTGGTTGGCACAAGGCTGGAAACAGCCTCGCCTCATCTGGGTCCAGGATGCCTGATGGATGTGCCAACCAAGGTTGGCACCTACCAGAAGCGGGCTCCGCTACCGCCGTTGATCCAGTAGCTCCACGCCATGCGTGGATGAAGATCGCGCCGGTGAATCAATCAACCAGCCAACCGGCCAGATCGGCACGGTCCAGCTTGCCGCGACGCTTCACGTCCAACGCATTGAACTCATCGGCCAGCGCCGGATTCGCCTGCGCTTCTTCGCGGCTGATGAAACCATCGCTGTTCACATCCAGCGCAGCGAAGTGGATGCGGTACTGGCCGACCACGCTGCTGGGTTCCAGCGAGCGCACGGTCACCTGTGCCTCGCCGGCCGGCCGTGCAATCTCGACGCTGCCGCTGACCCGGCCGGCATCCAGCGGTTGCTGGCGGATCGCTCCGCCGGTCCGACCCAGCGGCTGGCTCTGCGCCGGCATGGGCGGCAACTGCTGTGCAATGGCCGGCGCCGTTGCAAGCAGCGCGATCAGTATCGGAATCGAGCGGTATCGCATGATTGCCATTCCTCGGTAGCGCCGGGCCACGCCCGGCGGGCGCGATGGCCTCACCGCAGCGGCGAGGCCAACACCGTGATCTCCTCACGGTCGTGATACAGCTGCTTGGCACGCACCACCAATGGCTTGCCGGCCTGCTCCTGGAACAGATCCAAACACAAGCGGGTTTCGTCCCAGCGCTTCTTCATCGGCAGCTTCAGATTGAAGATCGCGTGCCTGCACCATCCTTCGCGGAACCAGGTAGCCATGCGTTCGGCCACGCGGCGCGGCTGCTCGACCATGTCGCAGACCATCCAGTCCAGCGGCTGTTCCGGGTGCCAGTGGAAGCCGTCGGCGCGCAGGTGCTCGACCAGGCCGGTGTCCAGCACGTGCTGGCGCAGCGGGCCGTTGTCGATGCTCAGCACGTGCATGTGCTGGCGGGTCAGCACCCAGGTCCAGCCGCCCGGCGCGGCGCCCAGGTCAGCCGCGCGCATGCCGGGCTTGGCCAGTGCCTCGCGTTCTTCCGGGGTCAGCAGGGTCAGCAGCGCTTCGTCCAGCTTCAACGCCGAACGCGACGGCGCTTCGGGCAGCAGCTTCAGGCGCGGGATGCCCAATGCCCACGGTGCGCTGTCGGCCGGGTCGGCCACGCAGACGAAGGCATGGGTGCCGTCGACAAATACCACATGCAGGCGCGGCAGGCGATTGTTTGGCTTGTCAGTGAGCTTGCCGGCCTTGCGCAGCGCCGGGCGCAACGCATTGCCGAAGGCGCGGGCCAGCCCGGACAGCGGCTTGCCGGCGTCCGAATCGGGGTGCTCCACCCACAGGTCGCCGAAGCGCGGCGCATCGGCCAGCACCTCCAGCATCGGGGTGATGCGATCAGCCGGGTCCAGCTGCGGCAGTTCGGCCAGCACCACCAGCTTCTGCCGCGCGAAGATCAGTTCGCGCCAGCGCAGCCGTGGTGCCAGCGCGGCAGCTTCGTCGCACATGAACAACACGTAGCCGTCATTGCGCTGGGTGCGCGCATAACCGGCGAAACCGGCTTCACCGGCGCGGAACTGCAGCTCGCCGGCCAGCTCGGGCTCGAAGCCCTGCCGGCACAGGCACAGCAGGCCGATGCCGGTTTCAGTAACGGGCGCCATCGCTTTCCCCATAGGCACGCAGCACACTGCGTGCGGCGTCGCGGTTCAGGCCCTGCACCACTTCGATGCCGCGCTTGTTGAGTTCGCCGACCCAGTCGGCCGGCAGCGGGCCTTCATCGAATGGGGTCAGTTCTTCGACGTCGGCCGAGTTGGCACCGATCAGCAGGCGGTCGATGCCGGCCCACACGGTGGCGCCGTAGCACTGGCAGCACGGTTGCGAACTGGTGGCCAGGGTGACCGGCGACAGCACCGCGTTCAGGCGCGGGGTCTGCAGGCGCTGCTGGGCCAGCATGTAGGCCATGTTCTCGGCATGCGCCAGCGAGGTCGAGTGCGGCATGACCCGGTTCACGCCGGCGGCGATGACCTTGTCTTCAGGGCCGAACACCACGGCGCCGAACGGGCCGCCACTGGCGTGCTCGACGTTCAACCGCGACAGCTCGATCGCCAGCGCGACCTTGGCCTCATCGCCCGGATATCGACGATCCAGGTCGATCTGGTCGTGGATCCAGGCGGGAAGGGTCAGGTGGACTTGCGCGTACAGCATCGCGGGGGTGCCTCGTAATGGGATGGAAGAAGGTGCGGTTGCTTGGGAAACCGGCGCGCAGTGTAGCTGCACCGGCCTGTATCGGGTGTGGCGGTGGGTCAGCCCGGCGAGCCGGTGCGGATCACCACGTACTGCTTGCGGAACTCCAGTCCGGCCTGCGGCCAGCTGGCGGCGTAGGTGCGCAGCAGGGGCAGAGCGGCGCCGAAGTCGTGGCCGTTGACCCGGCAATCGGCCTCGCACAGGCCGTCGGCATCGCGTGAGGCGAACAGGCGGATGGCGAGGAACTGGCGCGCCTTCAGCAGCGCGTCGAAGGCGTCCATGCTGCGGGTGAACAGGCAGCAGGGGCAGGAGCCGTGGTCGTCCTCGCTGCAGGTGGATGCATCCACCTCCTGCGCGCGGTAGTGCGCCAGCGGCCCCAGTACGACAGTGCGTTGGTGCTCTTCGCCGTCGTCGCTGGCCGGATAGGTCAGGCCCATCATCGGCAGGCCCTGCGCGTCTTCGGCGCCGATCGCGGTCTGCAGCGTCGCCAGGTCCACCCGCACCCAGGTCTGGAAGCCGGACAGCAGCGATGCCTGCTCATCGGCACCGTTGGCGTGCTGGTACTCGAACAGGCCGTCGGCGAACAGCACCGGATGCTGGCTCTCGATGACGGTGGAGGTCTGCCAGCCGCCGTTGTCGCGCTCCTGCGCGGCCATCGCATGCGGGGTCAGGCGCAGGCCGCTGTCCAGCAGCAGCGCGCCACCGTCGGCGCGGCTGGCGATGCCGGCGCCCTGCAGCACCTGCTGCAGCAGCGGGAGGAGATCAGTGGAGGTCGTGGTCATGTCAGGCCTGTGGATGGATGGGGCGGAACATCCAGGCAGGGCCTGGAACTAGCGCTCGAGCGCGTCGAGTTCGGCGCGATATCGCTGCGCATCAGGCTGCTGCTGCGGGTCGTTGCCGTGGTCGCGCAGCCAGGCTTCCAGTTCGCGGCGATAGTCCGCGCGGAAATCGGCGTTGCCCGGGCTGAAATGCAGTTTGCGTGCCGCCACTTCCACCCGCTCGCGCGCGCTGGCCCGGGCCTGGGCGATGCCGTGCGGTGATTCGTTGGTGAGGATGACGAAGTTGCGCGGGAAGCCCGCCGTGTACTTCACCACGAATGGCTGGTCGGGTGCCGGGATGCGGATCGCGTTCTCCAGCGGCCACAGCGAGGCGGTGTTGGTGTGGAACACCACTTCCACATCGCGGCCCTCGGCCGTGCGCAGCACCGCTTCGTAACGCCAGATGTACTGCTCGTTGAGCGTAGAGCTGGTTTCCTCGGCCTTGACGATCACCGCTTCACCGCGCTCGCCCACCACGTTGAGGAAGGCGGCGTTGAGGAAGTGGCCGAGGAAGATGTTGAGCATCGCCAGCGGGAACACCACGATGGCGTAGCCCGGAAAGCGCCGCCACCACGAGACCAGCCCGGCCAGCACCATCGCTGCAAAGAACGTCAGCAGCGGATGCTGCGAAATGAACCAGAGCAGGGCGGACAGGGCGGTGATCATCGTCGGGGTCGTGCGGGCGCCGTGCTGGCGCCCGCTCGGGTCCTTAGGCCGACCAGGTGTCGCGCAGGGTCACGCTGCGGTTGAACACCGGCTTGGCTTCGGTGTGGTCGCGGCGGTCGGCGACGAAGTAGCCGGTGCGTTCGAACTGGAACGACTGCTCCGGCGCGGCGCTGGCTGCGGCCGGCTCGACATAGCCGGTGACAGTGCGGCGCGATTCCGGATTGAGGTAGTCGCGATAGGTCTTGCCTTCCGATTCGTCGTCCGGGTTCGGCACCGAGAACAGGCGGTCGTACAGGCGGATCTCGGCCGGCACGCCATGCACGGCGCTGACCCAATGGATGGTTCCCTTGACCTTGCGGTTGGCGCCTTCCATGCCCGGACGCGATTCCGGATCCAGCCAGCCGCGCAGCTCGGTGATGGTGCCGTCGGTATCCTTGATCACTTCGTCGCAGCGGATGATGCCGGCGCCGCGCAGGCGCACTTCGCCACCCGGCACCAGGCGCTTCCAGCCCTTCGGCGGCACTTCGGCGAAGTCCTCACGGTCGATCCACACCTCGCGTGCGAACGGCACTTCGCGGCTGCCGAAGCTCTCGTCCTTCGGGTGGTTGCTGAAGGTCAGCTGCTCTTCGTGGCCTTCAGCCAGGTTGGTCAGTACCAGCTTGACCGGGTCGACCACGGCCATGCGGCGCGGTGCAGCGCTGTCCAGGTCTTCGCGCAGCGCGCCTTCCAGCACGCTGAAGTCGATCAGCGAATTCTGCTTGCTGATGCCCACGCGCTCGGCGAACAGGCGCATCGCGGCCGGGGTATAGCCACGGCGACGCAGGCCCTGCAGGGTCGGCATGCGCGGGTCTTCCCAGCCGTCCACCAGCTGTTCGGTGACCAGCGCCATCAGCTTGCGCTTGCTCATCACCGTGTAGTTGATGTTCAGGCGCGAGAACTCGATCTGGCGCGGCTTGGCCGCTTCGCGCGGCAGGCCGGCGTCGACCAGTGGCTGGGTCAGCGCGTCGTCATGGGCGAAATCGACGTTGTCCACGCACCAGTCGTACAGCGGGCGGTGGTCTTCGAATTCCAGCGTGCACAGCGAGTGGGTGATGCCCTCGATCGAATCGCCCAGCGCGTGCGCGAAGTCGTACATCGGGTAGATCGGCCACACGTTGCCGGTGTTCTGGTGCTCGACGTGCTTGATGCGGTAGAGGGCCGGATCGCGCAGGTTGATGTTCCCGCTGGCCATGTCGATCTTCGCGCGC
Organism: Stenotrophomonas maltophilia; assembly: GCF_004920835.1. GTDB lineage: Bacteria > Pseudomonadota > Gammaproteobacteria > Xanthomonadales > Xanthomonadaceae > Stenotrophomonas > Stenotrophomonas maltophilia_AQ. The sequence continues at coordinate 521 of NZ_QFHO01000046.1, read as the reverse complement.
ACGGTGCGCGCGCCATCGGGGAACTCGCCGGCACGCATGCGACGGAACAGATCGAGGTTTTCCTCGACGCTGCGGTCGCGCCACGGCGACGGGCGGCCCGGCTCGGTCAGGGTGCCGCGGTAGGCGCGCACTTCCTCGGCCGACAGGTCGCAGACATAGGCCTTGCCGTCGGCGATCAGCTTCTCGGCGGCCAGGTAATAGGTCTGGAAGTAGTCCGAGGCGTGGCGCAGCTCGTTCCACTCGAAGCCCAGCCAGCGCACGTCGTCCTGGATCGCGGCCACGTATTCCGGATCTTCCTTGGCCGGGTTGGTGTCGTCGAAGCGCAGGTTGCAGACGCCGCTGAACTCGCCGGCGATGCCGAAGTTCAGGCAGATCGACTTGGCATGGCCGATGTGCAGGTAGCCGTTGGGCTCTGGCGGGAAGCGGGTCTTGATCGCCTGGTGCTTTCCGCTGGCCAGGTCCTCGCGCACGATCTGGCGGCTGTCTCTTATACACATCTCCGAGCCCACGAGACCGGAGCC
>NZ_QFHO01000045.1 GCF_004920835.1 Stenotrophomonas maltophilia | reverse complement strand
GCGGATCAGGGAGAAACCGGCGCGGAGATCCTTGCTACAGAGCGATCGAGAAGACCTAGAGCCGAACGGTCGCCCGCGCCGGGCTCTCGGCACCTAAGGTGCCAGAGTCGCAAGAGATAAGAGCCGAGCATGGGCTCGGCTCTACAGAAGCACAGAAAAAGCTGGGCAATGCCCGGCTTTTTCATTCACATCGGCAGGCTTACTGCGCCTTGATCGCCATCGCCTGCAGGCCGGTGCCATCCAGCTTCTGCTTGGCTTCGGACAGCTCGCCAGCACTGCCATACGGCCCCATGCGCACGCGGTACACGGTCTTGCCGTTGATCTGTGCCGACTCCACGCGTGCGGCCAACCCCATCATCGCCAGCTTGGCCTTGGTCGCCTCGGCATCGCCGGAGGCACCGAAAGCGCCTGCCTGCAGGATGTAGCGGGCGTTGTCGGCAGCAGCGGGTGCGGCAGTGGCCGCTGTGCTGGTCGCAGCCGGTGCAGCTTCCGCACGCGGTGCCGCGGTGGCCGCAGCCGTGTTGTTCGAAGCCGCAGTGGTGTTGGCCGCCGGCGTTGCCACTGCCGGACGCTCGCTCAGCGGTGCCGGCAGCGGACGGCTGGTGGCGGTGACCGGTGCAGTGCTGGCCACGCTGGCAGTTGCCGTCGGTGCCGGCGCAGTGGCGGTGGCCGGCGGAACCGGCTTGCCTTCCAGTGCTGCCTGCGCACGCTGCGCTTCGGCCTTGGCCCGGCGCTGGTCTTCGGCACGCGCGCTGGCGGCCAGCTCGGCGTCGGACATCTCGACTTCCTTGCCCGGCAGCAGGGTGTAGAAGTCGTACTGGGTGGCGGCCGGCTTTTCTGGTTCTGCCGGCTTCGGCGTGGCTGGCTGCGCGGCCGGCTGGGTACCGACATCGCTGTCGGCATCAGCGACCGGGGCTGGCTGCGCGTTCGGGTTCGGCTGCGGACCGGCGCGCAGGAAGCCATCGCCTTCGCCCTTGAACAGGTTCGGCGCCGCCAGGAACACCACGGCCGCGATCGCCACGCCAGCGACCAGCCACACCCATCCGGGTGTGCCCTGGCTGCTGCTGTTGCGTCGTGCCTGGTTTTTGCCGCGTCGTGCTGCCATGTGTACTGCGTCTCCTGATGCTTACATTTTTTCCGGGGCGCTGACGCCCAGGAGTTCGAGGCCGTTGGCCAGCACCTGGCGCGCTGCGCAGGCCAGGGTCAGCTTGGCGTTGCGATCGGCAGCGTCTTCCACCAGTACCGGCGTCCCGTGATACCACGTGTGGAACGCGTGCGCCAATTCACGCAGGTACTGCGCCACCAGATGCGGTTCCAGCGCCACGCCGGCTGCCTCCACCACTTCCGGGTACCGCGAGATCTCGTTCATCAGCAGAAGCGACGCGTCGTCGGCCAGGCGGCCGAAGTTGGCAAGGCCATTGCCCTGCTCGTACACCAGGCCCTTCTCCTGCGCCTGGCGCAGCAGGCTGCAGACGCGGGCGTGCGCGTATTGCACGTAGAACACCGGGTTGTCGTTGCTCTGCTGGCGGGCCAGGTCGATGTCGAAGGTCAGCTGCGAATCGGGCTTGCGCGCGATCAGGAACCAACGGGTGGCATCGCGGCCGGCTTCTTCGATCAGGTCGCGCAGGGTGAAGTAGCTGCCGGCACGCTTGGACAGCTTCACTTCCTCGCCGCCGCGCATGACGGTGACCATCTGGTGCAGCACGTATTCCGGCCAGCCCTGCGGGATGCCCACTTCCATGGCCTGCAGGCCGGCGCGCACGCGTGCCAGTGAACCATGGTGGTCGGCTCCCAGCTCGGTGATCGCGCGCTCGTAGCCGCGCTGCCACTTGGACAGGTGGTAGGCCACGTCCGGCACGAAGTAGGTGAAGGTGCCGTCGGACTTGCGCATCACGCGGTCCTTGTCGTCGCCGAAGTCGGTGCTGCGCAGCCACAGCGCGCCGCCTTCCTCGTAGGTGTGGCCCGAGGCCTGCAGCTTGGCGACCGCTTCGGCGACCTTGCCATCGGCGTACAGCGAGCTTTCCAGGAAGTAGATGTCGAAGTCGACGCCGAATGCAGCCAGGTCCAGGTTCTGCTCGTTGCGCAGGTAGGCCACGGCGAAGCGACGGATCGCCTGCATGTCGTCCGGGTCCTTGGCGCCGACCACGGTGCTGCCTTCCAGATCGACGCTGGCGCCGGCCATGTAGGCGCGGGCGACGTCGGCGATGTATTCACCGCGGTAGCCGCCTTCCGGCCAGCCGTCCTGGTCCGGCGCGATGCCCTTGATTCGCGCCTGGGTGGACAGCGCCAGGTTCTCGATCTGCACGCCGGCGTCGTTGTAGTAGAACTCGCGCTTGGCGTTCCAGCCGTTGGCGTCGAGCACGCGCGCCACGCAGTCGCCGATCGCCGCGGCGCGGCCGTGGCCGACATGCAACGGGCCGGTCGGGTTGGCCGACACGTATTCCACGCCCACCGTGCGGCCATTACCGGACAGGTTGCGGCCGTAGTCGTGACCTTCCTTGATGACCGACGCGGCTTCACGCTGGTACGCGGCCGGGGCCAGATAGAAATTGATGAAGCCGGGGCCAGCGATCTCGACCTTGCTGACGTCCTCGCTGCGCGGCAGCGCCTCGACCAGCGCCTGTGCCAGTGCGCGCGGATTGCTGCGCGCGGCCTTGGCCAGCAGCATTGCGGCGTTGGTTGCGAAGTCGCCGTGGTCGCGGGTCTTCGGGCGCTCGACCACGAAGTCCGGCGGCAGGGAGTCGGCGGGCAGGGTACCATTGGCGCGCAAGGCTTCGATGCCTTGGCTGATCAGGGCGCGGAGGAGATTTTTCACGAGGCCTGCTGTGAGAATGAGCGGCGGAATCGCCCATTTTAGCGCAGATACCAGCGGCCACGCTGACCGGAACCTGCCGATGGCGCCGTCCGGCTGCCCACGCAGGGCGGGCGCTCAGCCGAACAGGCGGGGCTGGGGCGGTGACAGCAGGCCTCGTTCAGCAAACGAAACGGGACGACCCTCACCCACCACGAAGTGGTCCAGCAGCCGCACATCCACCAGTGCCAGCGCCTGCTGCAGTTCGTCGGTGATGCGGGTGTCGGCGCCGGAGGGCTCCGGGTCGCCCGAGGGGTGGTTGTGGCTGAGGATCACCGCCGCCGCATTGTGCAGCAGGGCTCGCCGCACCACCTCGCGAGGGTAGACCGGGGCGGCGTTGATGGTGCCGTGGAACAACTCCTCGCAGGCGATCAGCCGGTGGCGGTTGTCCAGGAACAGGGCCATGAAGATCTCCCGGGCCTGCCCGCGCAGGCGGTGCTGCAGATAGCGGCCAACCGCGGCCGGATTGTTGCCGACCGCCTCGCCATGTTCCAGCTCGGCGGCCAGGTAGCGATGGGCCAGTTCCAGCCCGGCGGCCAGCGTACAGCTGCGTGCCGGGCCCAGCCCGGGCAGCCGCGCAAGTTCACGTGCGGGGCGGTCCAGAAGCACCCGTAGCGGACCATGGGCCTGCAGCAGGTCGCGCGCGGTCTGCACGGCATCGCGGCCGCCGAAGCCCGAGCCCAGGAACAGCGCCAGCAGTTCGGCATCGGAAAGTGCCGTGGGTCCGCGTGCCATCAGCTTTTCGCGGGGACGTTCCTGTTCGGGCCAGTCGTGGATGGGCATGCCTGCATCATCGCCAGCCCGGTCGGCGCAGCCCATCAGCGCACACCGCGGCTCCGGGTCGGGCGATACCTCAGTCGCGCCGGGTCTGCAGGTAGTCGAACAGTTCCTGGTTGTTCTGCAGGCCCAGCTTGCGCTTGGCTTCAGCCTTCTGCCGGCTGATCGTCTTCGGACTGCGCCCGCAGTGCTCGGCGACGGCGTTCACGCTGAGCCCGGCCGCCAGCAGATCCAGCACCTCCTGCTCGCGTGCCGACAGCGGTGCCGGTTCGCGCGGGAACATAAGGTCGCGGGCCTGCAGGTGGTGGCGAAGCTGTCGGGAGACGAACACCTGCCCCGCCAGTGCTGCATTCAATGCCTGTGGCACCTCGGCGAAATCGGCGCATTTGTCGACCAGCCCATTGATGCCCTCGCGCAGGAGGCCATCAAGCAGGCCCGGATGCCGCGCGCCGGTCAGCACCACCACCGGCAGGTGGGGATGGTACGCGCGCAGGGCATCGATCAGTTCCGGACCATCCGGCCCGGCGCCGGGCATCGACAGATCGGTCAGCACTGCATCGCAGTCGTTGTTGTCCACCAGCTGAAGCAGCTCGGCGCCATCGCACGCACTGCCGACCACGTCCATCAGGTGGGTCTGCAGCACGACGCGGATGCCGTGCAGGACCACAGGATGGTCGTCGGCGATGATGATGCGTGGGTGCACGCGCTTCCTCGGAGATCGAACGGACCGCTGCACACAGCGGCCAACGTCTGATTCTGCAAAAGGGCGGGGTCGTAACGGTATAGGAAAGGTCCGAAACCGATGCCCGGCGTCTGCCAGGTCAATACGGGCGGACTCCATCTGCTGATAGCCGCCCGCTATGTATGCCGTGTACCGGGACATTACCGACCATCGGGTAAGCTACCGCCCTCGTTTGCACAGGAATTCCAGGTGGCTGACTCCCCCAATGCTTCTCCCGCGCCGGCCCGCGCGCTGGAAGGTCAGAAACTGCTGTTGTGCGTCGGAGGCGGGATCGCGGCCTACAAGGCTTTGGAGCTGGTGCGGCGCCTGCGCGACGCCGGTGCCCAGGTGCAGGTGGCGATGACCGCCGGTGCCCAGCAGTTCGTCACTCCGCTCAGTTTCCAGGCCCTGTCCGGGCAGCCTACCCGCACCACGCTGTGGGACAGTGCCGCCGAACAGGCCATGGGACACATCGAGCTGGCCCGCTGGGCCGACCGCATCGTGGTCGCCCCCGGCACCGCCGATCTGCTGGCGCGGCTGGCCCAGGGCCATGCCGATGACCTGGTCAGCACCCTGTGCCTGGCCAGCACCGCGCCGCTGACGATCTGCCCGGCGATGAACCATCGCATGTGGCTGCACCCGGCCACCCAGGCCAATATCGCCCTGCTGCGCCAGCGTGGCGCGCAGGTGATCGGCCCGGTTGACGGTCCGCTGGCCGAAGGCGAATCCGGTCCTGGCCGTCTGGCCGAACCGGGTGACATCGTCGCCGCGCTGGCCGCCAACGGCAGTGCCGAGGCACCGGCTGCCGCGCCGGAAACCCGCGCGCTGCAGGGCCTGCGCCTGCTGATCAGCGCCGGCCCCACCTATGAGGACATTGACCCGGTGCGCTACGTCGGCAACCGCAGCAGCGGCAAGATGGGCTTTGCCCTGGCCGCCGCAGCCACTGCGCTTGGCGCCCAGGTGGTGCTGGTCAGTGGCCCGGTGCAGCTGCCGACGCCGCCGGGGGTGCAGCGCATCGATGTGCGCTCTGCCGCGCAGATGCGCGATGCCGTGCTGAAGTCGCTGCCGGCCGACATCTACATCGGTGCGGCGGCCGTTTCCGACTACACGCCGCGCCAGGTCGCGCCGCAGAAGCTGAAGAAGACCGCGGACAGTCAGTCGCTGGTGATCGAGCTGGTGCGCACGCCGGACATCCTGGCCGAGGTGGCCGCGCAGACGCAGTCGCTGAAGCTGGTGGTCGGCTTTGCCGCCGAGACCCACGACGTGGAGAAATATGCGCGGGGCAAGCTGGTCGACAAGCGCCTGGACCTGGTGATCGCCAATCAGGTCGGCATCAGCGGCGGCGGTTTCGAGAGCGACAACAATGCCGCCACTGCCTTCTGGCAGGATGGTGAACAGGTATTCCCGGCCACCTCCAAGCGCGAGCTGGCCGAACAACTGCTGGCGCTGATCGCGCGGAGACTCCAGGCATGACCCAGGCATCCACTTCCCAACCGCTGCAGGTCAAGCTGCTCGATCCGCGCTTCGGCGACAGCTGGCCGCTGCCGGCCTATGCCACCGAAGCCAGCGCCGGCATGGACCTGCGCGCGGCGCTGGATACCGCGCTGACCCTGCAGCCGGGCGATACCGCGCTGGTGCCCAGCGGCCTGGCCATCCATATCGCCGATCCGCACCTGTGCGCGGTGATCCTGCCGCGTTCGGGGCTGGGCCATCGCCACGGCATTGTGCTCGGCAACGGTACCGGCCTGATCGACGCCGACTACCAGGGTCCGCTGTTGATCAGCGTCTGGAACCGTGGCCGTGAGGCCTTCACCATCGAGCCGGGCGATCGCATCGCGCAGCTGGTGGTGGTGCCGATTGCCCGCGTCAGCCTGCAGGTGGTGGATACTTTCACCGACAGCGTGCGGGGAACGGGTGGATTCGGCCATACCGGGGTGCGTTGACGGGGGACATCGATGAGCGGCATCGGGGAAGGACAGCGGGGACGGTCGTTGGGACGCAGCGCGCCACTACTGGGGGTGCTGCTGGTCCTGCTGGCCGGTTGGTTCGGATGGAGCGCGGTGCAGCAATGGCGGCAGGAAGCCAATGGGCAGGCGCTGGAAGAAGCGCGTGACCAGGCCGTGCAGGGCCTGCAGGACGCTGCAGCCGGCCAGCTGAAGCAGCTGCAGCAGCAGCTGAAGAACGAACGCGTGCAGCAGGCGCTGCAGGCCGGTGATGCCGCGGCAGCGGCACTGGCCGTGCGCGAGAGCTGGACCGGCGTGGAACAGGCGGAAGTGCTGACCGCCGATCTGGCCAACGCCTACGCTGCCCCGGCCGCCTTTGGCTATGCCCGATTGGCGCTGCTGGAAGCGGCATTGGCCGAAGGCAAGCCCAGCCTGCGCGTGGTCCGCGATGGCGGTGGCAACCGCCTGGGCCTGGCCGCGCCGGTGCAGCTGGGCAGCCTGGGACCGGCGGTGCTCTACGTGCGCCAGCCGTTGCTGCGGCTGACCGCGCCGCTGGATCAGGTCAGTGCACCGACTACGGGTTTCCTGGGTCTGCGCCAGGGTATGCATGATCTGGTCACCCAGGGCGATGCCAGCCTCGCCGAGAGCGCCGAGGCACTGGCACGGCCGGTCAACGGCACTCCGCTGCGCCTGGTGGCCGCGGTCCCCAATGTCGAAGCCGGGCCACTGGGCCTGGGCGCGCTGGCCAGCGCCATCGTCGCACTGCTGCTGGCGTTCATTGCCGTGCTGCTGGTGGTCGGCCGTGGCCGCCTGCCGAAGACGCTGCCACTGCCGCGTCGCGCCGCTGCGGCGGTTGCCGACCATGGCCCTACCCTGAGTGAAAGCCTGCAGCAGGCTCCGCCAGCGGCGGCCGCCGTGACCAGCAGTGGCGATGCCACGCCACCGCCGCCACCACCGGTGCCGGCCGAGGCGCTGGCCGCCGGCATCTTCCGTGCCTACGACATCCGTGGCGTGGTCGGCAGCGAACTGACGCCGAAGACCGCGGCATTGATAGGCCAGGCCATCGGCACCGTGGCACTGGAGCAGGGCCTGCGCGAGGTGGTGATTGGCCGCGATGGCCGCCTGTCCGGCCCGGAACTGGCCGCCGGCCTGGCCGAAGGCCTGAGGCGCGCCGGTTGCGCGGTGATCGACATCGGCCTGGCGCCGACCCCGCTGGTGTACTACGCCGCCTTCCATCTGCGCACGGGGACCTGCGTGGCCGTGACCGGCAGCCACAATCCGCCGGAGTACAACGGCTTCAAGGTGGTCATCGGAGGTGAAACGCTGTCCGGCGATGCGATCACCGATCTCTACCAGCGCATCGTCGAGGGCCAGCTGGTGCAGGCCGCCGAACCGGGTGACTACCAGCAGCGCGACGTTGCGGCCGACTACATCCAGCGCATCGCCGACGACGTGCAGCTGGACCGCCCGTTGAAGGTCGTGGCCGATGCCGGCAACGGTGTCGCCGGCGCGCTCGCACCCCAGCTGCTGGAAGCGATCGGCGCTGAGGTCATTCCGCTGTACTGCGATGTCGACGGCAGCTTCCCCAACCATCATCCGGACCCGAGCGAACCGGCCAACCTGGAAGACCTGGTGCAGACGGTCAAGCGTTTCGGCGCCGACCTCGGCGTCGCCTTCGATGGCGACGGAGACCGGTTGGGCGTGGTCACCGGCGAAGGCAAGATCATCTATGCCGACCGCCTGCTGATGTTGTTCGCGGCCGATGTGCTGATGCGCAACCCGGGCGCGATGGTGATCTACGACGTGAAGTGCACCGGCAAGCTGTCCGACCACGTGCTGCGCAATGGTGGCAGCCCGCTGATGTGGAAGACCGGGCATTCGCTGATGAAGGCGAAGATGCGCGAGACCGATGCCGAACTGGCCGGCGAGATGAGCGGCCACTTCTTCTTCAAGGAGCGCTGGTTCGGTTTCGATGACGGCCTGTATGCGGCCGCGCGCCTGCTGGAGATCCTGGCCCAGCGCGAGGAAACGCCGGATGAGGTGTTGGCCGAGCTGCCGGAGATGGTGGCCACGCCGGAACTGAAGGTGCCGGTGGCCGAAGGCACGCCGCATGCGCTGGTGGCGATGCTGGTGGCGGCGGCGCAGTCGCCGGACAACCCGTATGTGGGCGGTCGGCTGTCGACTATCGATGGCCTGCGCGTGGACTTCCCCGATGGCTGGGGCCTGGTGCGCGCCTCCAACACCACGCCGGTGCTGGTGCTGCGTTTCGAAGGCAACGACGAGGCGGCACTGGAACGCATCCAGGCGCTGTTCCGCAGCCAGCTGCAGCCGGTGCTGGGCGACACCCCGCTGGGGTTCTGAGGAGGAGCCGGGCCGCGCCCGGCACCCGCCGAAGCAACAGCAACAGCAACATCAACGTCAAAAGCGGGCTATCCGTGGGATGGCGGGGTGGGTCCGGTTGCGGGGGACGCCGTAAACCCGTCCCTGGGGGCTTGGCCGCGGCATCCATGCCGCGGACACCCCCGCAACCGGACCCACCCCGCCTTCGACAGTTTCCCGCGAGCTGTCGGAACGGCACGGGCTCTGCCCCCAGGTGCCGACCAGGGTTGGCTCTGGTAGGTGTCGACCTTGGTCGACACGCCTCAACCCTTGAACCGCAAACCCACGCCTGGCTCGGTGAACAGGTAGCGCGAATCCAGCGCTGAATCGCCCAGCTTGTGCCGCAGCTTGCCGACCAGGATGCGCAGGTAATGAGTGTCGTGCTGGTGGGTCGGTCCCCAGATCTCCTGCAGGATCTGCGGCTGGGTCACCACCCGCCCGGCGTTGCGCAGCAGTAGTGACAGCAACGCGTATTCCTTGCGGGTCAATGCCACCGGCTCGCCATCGAGTGCCACTTCGCGGCGCACCAGGTCCACGTGCAGGTGGCCGTCGTCGAACACCGGCGGCGTGCCGTCGCTGGGTACGCTGCGCGTGCGCAGCAGCGCCCGCACCCGCGCCATCAGTTCCTGCGTGCCGAATGGCTTGGTCACGTAGTCGTTCGCGCCCGTATCCAGCGCGCGCACCTTCTCGGTTTCGCCGGCACGCACGGTCAACATGATCACCGGCACCTGGCTCCACTGCCGCAGCTGTTCCAGTACCTCGTGGCCTTCCATGTCCGGCAGGCCGATATCCAGGATCACCAGATCCATGTCCTCGCTGGCGGCCAGCTGCAGGCCTTCCTGGCCGGTGGCGGCCTGCCGCACCTGGTAACCCTGCGCACGCAGGCTGATGTCCAGGAACCGGCGGATCTGGGTTTCATCATCGATCACCAGCACGCGCGGGGCCGGGACGCTGGCATCAATCGGGGTCGGGCTCATCGTGGGAGGCTGGCTTGAGCAGGGGCAGGGTGATGCGGATCAGGGTACCGCGACCGTCGCGCCCGGGCAGCGCCTGCACGCTGCCACCATGCGCACCGATCATGCCCTGGCAGATGGTCAGGCCAAGACCGGTGCCGTGGCGGCCGCGGTCGCCGCGTTCGACGCTGTAGAACATGTCGAAGATGCGCGCGCGCTCGTCATCGGGAATGCCGGGGCCGGCATCGATCACGTCGATGCGCAGCTGGCCGTCCAGCTCGCGCGCTTGTACCTGTACGGCGGCGTCGGGCGGCGAGAACTTGGCCGCGTTCTCCATCACGTTGAACACGGCTTGTTCGACCAGCGCCGGATGCACCCAGATCGGCGCCAGCGTGGAAGGAATGTCGAGCTCCAGCCGCACCTTCGGCTGATAGCGCTGCAGGCGTCGCGCCGCCGAGCCGATCAGTTCGTCCACGCCGATCCAGTCGCGGTTGATCTTCAGCCCTTCATGGCCGAGGCGGGTCATGTCCAGCAGGTTCTGGATGTAGCGGTCCAGCCGTTCGCCCTCGACCAGGATGGTGTCCAGCAGGGCGCGGCGATCAGCCGTATCCATCGCCGCACCGTAGCTGGCCAGGCTGTCTGCCGAACCGATCATCGCCGCCAGTGGCGAGCGTAGGTCGTGCGACACCGAAGAGAGCAGGGCCGAGCGCAACCGCTCGGTCTCGTTGCTGACGTGCGCCTGTTCCAGTTCGGCCACCAGCCGTGTGCGAAGCGCGGCCTGGGCGATGTCATCGACCATTGCCTCGGCCAGCTGCCGTTGCTCGGGCAGCAGGCGCGCCTGCGCGCCGGGCAGGTACAGGCCGGCCACGCCAATGGCGCGGTCCTCGCCATCCAGCAGTGGCAGGAACCACCACTGCGCACCGGCCAGGGTATCGGTGAAGCGGCCGCTGGGCTGGCCATGGCGCAGCGCCCAGTCGGCGGCGGCCAGATCGGTGTCCCCCGGCTGGCTGCGACCACCGGCCGCGGTGTCTGTTCCAATGCGCAGCCACGCCGGAACGTCCATTGCCTGTTCCAGTGCCAGCCTGCCGGCCTGTGCGACCTCGCCATTGCCGGCCGCACTGGCCAGCTGCCGGCCCAGCTGCTGGCGCGCACGCGCATGGCGGTTGGCTGCACGCAGCGCGATCACCTGCATGCGCAAGCGCGAGGCCAGCCGTCCGGCCACCAAGGCGGCGGCCAGGAACAGGAACACGGTGATCACGCCCTGGCGTGCACCGATGGCGAAGGTGAAGCGCGGCGCGATGAACAGGAAGTTGTAGGCGAGGAAACACAGGATCGCCGCCATCACCGCCACGCTGGCGCGCGTGCGCGCGGCCACCACTACCACCGCCACGATGAACACCATCGACAGGTCGGCCATGCCGACCCAGCGCTCGGCCAGCCACGCCACTGCGCAGGCCATTGCGGTAGCGATCAGCGCCTGCGCTGGCTCGTAGCTGATGCCGCGCACCGGCGGCAGCAGGCCCTCGCGGCGCGAGCGCGCCCGCGCCTGCGGGGTGCTGATGATGGTGATCTCGTAGTGCGCGCCGCGCTGGATCAGCTGCTGGGTCAGGGTGCGGTTGAACATCCGCGCCAGCGGACGTTCGCGGGTCCGGCCCAGCACCAGGGTCGACACGCCGTTGTGCGCGGCATGGTCGAGCAGGGCATCGGCGATGCTCGAACCATGCAGCAGTTCGGCGTCGCCGCCCAGCCGACGTGCCAGTGCAAAGGCCGCATCGATTTCGCGCCGGGTCGCCTCGTCCTGGCGCCGGCCCTGCACGGTCACCACCGTCCACGGCGCGTCGCGGCGTTCGGCGATGCGCCGCGCCACCCGCACCAGGTATTCGCTCTGGCCGCCGCCATCAATGGCCACCAACACGCCACGCCGCAGCGGCAGGTTGCTCTCGCCGCGTGCCGCCCGTGCTTCGCGCAGGCTGCTGTCGACGCGGTCGGCGGCCTCCTGCATCGCAAGTTCGCGCAACGCGGTCAGGTTGGCTGGCGAGAAGAATGCCTGCAGGGCCTGCGCGGCCTGTTCGGGCACATAGACCTTGCCCTGCTGCAGGCGCGCGATCAGTTCGCGTGGCGGCAGGTCGACCAGCACGATGTCATGCAGGCGGTCGAGCACACCGTCCGGCACAGTCTCGCTGACCCGGACGCCGGTGATGCGCATCACCACATCGTTGAGGCTTTCCAGATGCTGGATGTTGACCGTGGTCCAAACGTCGATGCCGGCGTCCAGCAGCTCCATCACATCCTGCCAGCGCCGCTCGTGGCGGCTGCCCGGCGCATTGCGGTGCGCCAGTTCGTCCACCAGCACCAGCGCCGGATGCCGTGCGAGCACGGCATCCAGATCCATCTCCTGCAGGGTGTGGCCGTGGTAATCCACGTCCTTCAGCGGCAGCTGCGGCAGGCCTTCCAGCAATGCCTGGGTATCGGCACGGCCATGGGTTTCCACCAGGCCCACCACCAGGTCGACACCGCGGCGCAGCTGTTCCTGCGCGCGGGTCAGCATCGTGTAGGTCTTGCCCACGCCCGGCGCCGCACCGAGGAACACGGTCAGCTTGCCGCCGGCTTCGCGTTGCAGGCCTTCGACCAGGGCATCGGCCTGGCGGGTACGCGCATCAGTCATGGGTGCCGCTGTCATGGCCGCCATTGTGCGCGCAGCCGGTGCAGGCCGGCATCACGGTGCCTTGGCCGCGTGGTCCAGTGCGAAGTTCAGCGTCACCACGTTCACCCGTGGCTGCCCGAACAGGCCCCACTGGCGTCCCTCGGTATGCGCCTGCACCAGGGCCTGCACGCGCTCCACCGGCAGGCCACGGGCGCGCGCCACGCGTGCCACCTGCAGCTGCGCCGCGGCCGGCGACAGCTGCGGATCCAGGCCACCCGCGGACTGTGTGACCAGGTCCGCCGGTACCTGCGCCGGGGTGACGCCTTCGCGCGCGGCGACCGCAGCAGTGCTGGCGGCAACACGTTCGGCCAGGGCCGGGTTGCTGCGGGCGATGTTGGAACCGGCAGCGGCCATCGGGTCATAGTTGGCCGCCGACGGACGCGCCTGGAAATAGCCGTCACCCGTGAACGGCTGCGACAGCCACGCCGAGCCGCGAACCTGGCCGTTGCCATCGCGCAGCAGGCTGCCCTCGGCCTGGGTCGGGTACGCCAGGCCGGCAAAACCGGTGGCGATGCCGGCGTAGACCGCACCCGCCAGCAGCAGTGTGGCCAGGCCCAGGCCGATCGCCGGGCGCCAGCTGGCACCATCCTGCAGGCTGGCCACGCGGGCCTCGGCCTTCTGTTCGCGCGGAAGGGAAGATGAAGTGGAAGCAGTACGGTTCATGCGCCGAATACCAGGACAAGAAGGAGGTCGATCGCCTTGATCGCTGCGAACGGCAGCAGCACGCCGCCGAGGCCGTAGACCAGCATGTTCCGGCGCAGCAGCGCGGTTGCAGTGGCCGGGCGGAAGCGCACGCCACGCAGGGCGAGCGGGATCAGGGCGGGAATCACCAGGGCGTTGAAGATCAGCGCCGCCAGCACCGCATTGCGCGGGCTCGACAGCTGCATCACGTTCAATGCGGCCATGGTCGGCACGGCGGCGGCGAACAGGGCCGGCAGGATCGCGAAGTACTTGGAGACGTCGTTGGCCAGCGAGAAGGTGGTCAGCGCACCGCGGGTGATCAGCTGTTGCTTGCCCACTTCCACCACTGCCAGCAGCTTGGCTGGATCCGAATCGAGGTCGACCATGTTGCCGGCCTCCTTTGCCGCCTGCGTGCCGGAGTTCATTGCCAGGCCGATGTCGGCCTGGGCGAGCGCCGGTGCGTCGTTGGTGCCGTCGCCGACCATCGCCACCAGGCGGCCACCGGCCTGTTCCTGGCGGATGCGTGCCAGCTTGTCTTCCGGGCGCGCCTCGGCGATGTAGTCGTCGACGCCGGCTTCGGCGGCGATGGCGGCGGCGGTCAGCGGATTGTCGCCGGTGATCATCACCGTGCGGATGCCCATCGCCCGCAGCTGCGCGAACTTCTCGCGCATGCCGTGCTTGACCACGTCCGACAGCTCGATCACGCCCAGCACGTGGCGGCCCTCGGCCACCACCAACGGGGTGGCCCCATTGCGTGCAACCTGCTCGACGCGACCGGCCAGTTCAGCCGGCACATTGCCGCCCAGCGCCTGCACGTGGATGCGGATCGCATCGGCGGCGCCCTTGCGGATCTGCCGCCCATGTTCCAGATCCACGCCGGACATGCGGGTCTGCGCACTGAACGCCAGGTACTCGGCCTGCTCCGGTTCGGCGGTGGCGCAGCCCTGTTCGCGCGCCAGGCGCACGATCGACTTGCCTTCCGGGGTCGGGTCGGCCAGCGAAGAAAGCAGCGCCGCTTCGCGCAGCTGGCTGGCGTCGATGCCGGCCAGCGGGTGGAAATGGCTGGCCTGGCGGTCGCCGTAGGTGATGGTGCCGGTCTTGTCCAGCAGCAGCACGTCGACGTCGCCGGCCACTTCCACCGCCTTGCCCGACTTGGCCAGCACGTTGGCAGCCAGCGCACGGTTCATGCCGGCGATGCCAATCGCCGGCAGCAGGCCGCCGATGGTGGTCGGGATCAGGCACACCAGCAGCGCGATCAGCAGCAGCGGGTCGACCTTGACGCCGACCGAGGCACCAATGGCCGGCAGCGTTGCCACCACCACCAGGAAGGTCAGCGTCATCGCCGCCAGCAACAGGGTCAGCGCGATCTCGTTCGGAGTCTTCTGGCGGTTGGCGCCTTCCACCAGCGCGATCATCCGGTCCAGGAAGCTGTGGCCCGGTTCGGCGGTCACCCGCACGATGATCTGGTCGGACAGCACCTTGGTGCCGCCGATCACGCCGGAGCGGTCGGTACCGGCCTCGCGCAGCACCGGCGCCGATTCGCCGGTCACCGCGGCTTCGTTGATGGTGGCCAGGCCCTGCACGATCTCGCCATCGGCCGGCACCAGCTCACCGGCGCTGACGATCACGTGGTCGCCCGGGCGCAGTTCGGCGGCCGGCACCTGGGTTTCGACGGCACCCGGTTGCGGCGCGGCCAGCCGGCGTGCCACCAGGTCCTGGCGGGCACGCCGCAGCGACGCGGCCTGGCCACGGCCACGTGCTTCGGCCACGGCTTCGGCGAAGTTGCCGAACAGCACGGTCACCAGCAGGATCGCGGTCACTGCCAGGCCAAAGCCGAGCGGCGCGTTGCCGGTCAGGGTGACGATTGCGGCGACGATCGTGCCGGCCATCACCACCGCCATCACCGGGCTGCGCACCAGATGCATCGGCGACAGCTTGAGAACCGCTTCGATCAGCGCACGGCGCAGGCCGGCGCCATCAAGCAGGGCAGGGCGCGGTGCATGGGTACTACGGGTTGAACTTGCTTGGGTACTCATCAGGGTGTCCTTAGTGCAGTCCCAGGCTCAGGTGGTCGGCGATCGGGCCGAGTACCAGCGCCGGCATGAACTGCAGCACGGTCAGGATGACGATCACCGAGACCAGGGTCAGGGCGAAGGTCGGGGTTTCGATCTGCAGGCTGCCGGCCGATTCCGGTGCCTGGCGCTTGGCGGCCAGCTGTGCGGCCACCACCAGCGGGATGATCAGCAGCGGGAAGCGGCCCAGCAGCAGCACCAGCGAGCAACTGAGGTTCCACCAGAGCGTGGCGTCACCCAGTCCTTCGAAGCCGGAACCGTTGTTGGCATAGGCCGATACGTACTCGTAGAAGACCTGGCTGATGCCATGGAAACCGGGGTTGGAGGTGCCGGCCAGGCCGGGCACGGCCAGGGTTATCGCGGTGAACACCAGCAGGGTGATCGGCTGCAGCAGCACCAGCAGGGCCAGCAGGCGTACCTGTGGCGTCTCCAGCTTGCGGCCGAACAGTTCCGGCGTACGCCCGGTCATCAACCCGGCCAGGAACACGCCCAGCAGCAGGTACACGATGAACTGCTGCAGGCCGCAGCCGATACCGCCCCAGATCGCGCTGACCAGCATGTTGACCATCGCGATGCCGCCACTCAGTGGTGCCAGCGAATCGTGCATGCCGTTCACCGAACCGTTGGAGACCTGGGTGGTCACCGCCGCCCACAGCGCGGTGCCATCGGCGCCAAAGCGTACCTCCTTGCCTTCCATCAGCAGCGGCGTGGCGGCGCTGGCACTATGCCCCTCGCTCCACACCATGGCGCCGGTGGACAGCAGCGACATGCCGAGCATGCAGCTGAACACCAGGACGCCGAAGCGGCGTCGGCCGGTGAACGCGCCGATCATGAAGATCACTGCCATCGGCACCAGCAGGATGCCAACGATTTCCAGCGCATTCGAAACCGGCGTCGGGTTCTCCAGCGGGAAGCTGCTGTTCGGGCCGTACCAGCCGCCGCCGTTGGCACCGAGCTGCTTGGCCGCGACCATCGCCGCCACCGGGCCCAGCGGCAGTTTCTGTTCGGCCATGCCAGCGCTGGCATCGATAGGCGTCGCCTGTGGCCCACCGGCCATCGTCGACGGCACGCCCTGGCTGGTCAGCACCAGCGTCCACACCAGGCACAGCGGCAGCAGGAAGCGCACGCACAGGCGCACCACGTCCACGTAGTAGTTGCCCACCGCCACCTGGCGGTCATCACCGGTACCACTGGCCGCTGCGGCCTGCGGCGAACGCGAGAACAACGCGCGCAGCGTGGCCACCGCCAGCGCCAGGCCCATCATCGGCGTCACCACCTGCAGGCCGGTGATGCCGGTCATCTGCGAGAGGTAGGACAGCTGCGCCTGGCCCGAATAGTGCTGCTGGTTGGTGTTGGTCAGGAACGAGATCATCGTGTGCAGCGCGGTGTCCCAGCGCATGTTCGGGATCTGGTCCGGATTCAGCGGCAGCCAGGCCTGGGTCATGAACACCGCCTGGGTCAGCACCGCCACCACCACGTTGCTCAGCACGAAGGCCAGCACGTAGCCGCGCCAGGACATCGAGCGCGACGGGTCGACGCCGAACACCCTGTACAGCGGTTTCTCGATCCAGTGGAACAACACGTCGACCTTCATCGGCGCGCCACGCATCACGCGCGCCAGATACAGGCCCAACGGCCAGGCCAGCAGCAGGCTGGCGGCAAGAATGACAATAATCTCAGTCATGGCAGTCTCCGCTCAGAACGACTCGGGCCGCAGCACGACATAAAGAAGATAGGCGGCGGCGACCAGCACCACGACGCCACACAACAACGACAGCCAGGGGGACATTGCATTAGCGTCCTGGTGGAACCCCTCCACCTCAGGCCGTCATCGTCGTCCTGCCCCCCATAAACGCACTACGCGCCGGACCGGGCCGACGCGTAAAGAGTGCATAAATTCCGCCGGCCAAACCGTAACCAGCCGCACCTGCTGCAGAGCCGAGCCCATGCTCGGCTGCTCTTTGCCGAGGTCACGCGGAGCCGGGCATGGGCTGGGCGCTACAGGGGAATCAGGGGGCCTGATCTGCTGGCACCAGCCCCTTCAGCTCGCGATAGCGCTGCAGGCTGCTGTCGATCTCGGCCTTCAATGCCTGCTGCTGCTGCAGGAATCCGGCCTGCAGGCGCTGCTGCGCCTGCAGCTGCACATGCCGTTGGCGGATCGCCTCGGCCTGCTTGTCGGCCACCTTGCCGCCGGCCAGCTCACGGTCACCGGCGGCCGACAGCAGCGCCACCAGCGATTCGCGCAGGCTGGTGACGTTGTACTCGGCAGTCTTCAGGTTGTTGTCCAGCACTTCCTGGCGCTCGGTGAACACCCGGCGCAGGTCGTCCTCGCTGCCATAGGTGGACAGCATCGCCTGCTCGGTACGCTGGCGGGTCTGCGTGGCCATCAAGTCCAGCTGTTGCTGCTGCGCTACGGTGCTGGCGGCAGCGCGCTCCTCGTCGGTCAACGCGCGCTGGACCTGCGCATTGCGCAGGCCACTCTTCGCGTTGAACTCCTCGCGGGCATGGTTGACCGCATCGGCCGGCAGCGAATCACTGCAGATCCGCTCCTTGCCCTCGTTCCAGCAGTACAGCTTCTTTTCCGCCTTGCCGCTGTCGCGCGACTGCGCCGGCACGGTGAACGGCAGGGCCAGCAGCAGGCCGGCGAAGAGAACAGCAGGAACTCGGGACATGACCTTTCCCCTGGGTCGGTCAGCGGATCGAACGGACGCCGTACTGGGCCCGGTAGGCTTCCAGCGGCTGCCGGTAACCGACAAGTTCCGGGTTGCCGGAGGCGAAATCAAGCAGGTCGGCCAGCGTCGCCACGGCGATCACCGGAATGCCGGCCTCTTCGGCCACGGCCTGTGCGGCGGAGCGATGGTCGGTGTCCGAGGCGATCTCCTGGCGGTCCAGCGCGACCACGATGCCGGCCGGGATGCCACCGGCGTCGCGGATGATGCCCAGCGCTTCGCGGATCGCAGTGCCGGCGGTGATCACGTCATCGACGATCAGCACGCGCTTGCCATTCATGTCGGCGCCGATCAGCTGGCCGCCTTCGCCATGGGCCTTGGCTTCCTTGCGGTTGAACGACAGCGGCAGGTCGCGGCCACGCTGGGCCAGCTCGCAGGCCATCGCGGTGGCCAGCGGAATGCCCTTGTAGGCCGGGCCGAACACCACGTCGTACTTGATCCCGGTGGCGTCGATGGCGTCGGAATAGCACGCGCCCAGCTGCGACAGCAGGGAGCCGGAGTCGAAGCGACCGGCGTTGAAGAAATAGGGGCTCAGCCGGCCGGACTTGAGGGTGAACTGGCCGAAGCGCAGGGCATCGGCGGTCAAAGCCAGCTGCAGGAAACGGTGACGGTGGTCGCTCATCAAAACTCGATTCATCTTCATTTGGAGCACAAATCCTAATCCAGCTGGGCGTTCCGCGCTCGTCCAGCGCCTTGTGAAGGGTGCCCGGGCGGTGCCCGGCGGACTGCGCAGCCCGGCAGGCAACCGGTATGCTTGCCCGGTTTCCCGCCGCAGGTCCCCCGCATGCGCATCATCAGTTTCAACGCCAATGGCATCCGTTCCGCCGCGACCAAGGGCTTCCTCGACTGGTTCCGTGCCCAGGACGCCGACGTCCTGTGCATCCAGGAGACCAAGGCCCAGGAAGACCAGCTGACCGACCCGATGTTCCGCCCGGACGGCCACCACTGCTTCTACCGCGACGCCATCACCAAGAAGGGCTACAGCGGCGTGGCGATCTACAGCAAGCGCGAGCCGGACCAGGTCATCACCTCGCTGGGCTGGGCCCCGTTCGACGACGAAGGCCGCTACATCGAGGCGCGCTACGGCAACCTCAGCGTGGTCTCCTTCTATATCCCGTCCGGCAGCTCGGGCGACCTGCGCCAGGGCTTCAAGTTCGAAGTGATGGAATGGCTGCGGCCGATCCTCGAGGAGTGGGCGCGCAGCGGCCGCGACTACGTGCTGTGTGGCGACTGGAACATCGTGCGTTCGGCGCTGGACATCAAGAACTGGAAGTCCAACCAGAAGAACTCCGGCTGCCTGCCGGAAGAGCGCGACTGGCTCAACGCCCTGTGCGCCGACCACGGCCAGACCACCGATGTCGCCACCGGCCGCGGCTGGGCCGACGCCTACCGCCTGCTCAATCCCACCGGCGAGGACTACACCTGGTGGAGCAACCGTGGCGCCGCCCGAGCCAACAATGTCGGTTGGCGAATCGACTACCAGTTCATCACCCCGGGCCTGCGTGACCGCCTGCGCAGCTGCTCGATCTATCGTGATGAGCGCTTCTCCGACCACGCTCCGTTCATCGTGGACTACGACCTGTGACCGAGGCTGCCAAGCCGGTCAGCTACAAGGGTTGGGCAGGAATCAAGCGCGCCTTCGGCACACCGTCGGCGCTGACCATGGCCATGCTGGGCTTCGGCAGTGGCCTGCCGTTCCTGCTGATCGCCTCGCAGACCCTGTCCACGCGCCTGCGTGACGTTGGCCTGGATCTGGGCAGCATTGGCCTGATCAGCCTGGCCAGTTTCTTCTACCTGCTCAAGTTCCTGTGGGCGCCGCTGCTGGACCGCTACGCCTTCCCGTTGCTGGGCAGGCTTGGCCGCCGCCGCTCATGGTTGCTGGTATCGCAGGTGATGGTGCTGGTCGGTCTGGTCGCGCTGGCCTTCGTACGGCCCGAGCAGGGGGTCTGGCCGCTGGTGATGTGGGTGCTGGTGGCGTCATTTGCCGGTGCCACCCAGGACTCGGCAGTTGATGCCTACCGCATCGAGATCGCGCCACAGGCGGCCCAGGCGGCGCTTGCGGCCACCTACACGCTGGGCTATCGGATCGGCCTGATCCTGGCAGGTGCAGGCGCGTTGTACCTGGCCCAGTTCGAAGGCTGGATCATCGCCTATCTGGCCATGGCGGCGCTGATGCTGCTGCCGATCATCACCACCCTGCTGTGTACCGAACCAGAGCGTCCGGCCACGGCCGTGCAGCGTCGCATCGATGTTGCCGAGGCTTTCGTCCAGCCGATCAGCAGCTTCTTCACCCGCAACGGCGTGGCGTTGGCGTTTGCGTTGCTGGCCTTTGTCGGCTTCTTCAAGTTCCCCGACCAGGTCATTGGTGTGATGGCGGGGCCGTTCTACCTCGACTCCGGATTCGACAAGGCGGACATCGCCACGGTCTCCAAGCTGTTCGGCGTGTGGATGGGGATTGCCGGCGCCTTCCTGGGTGGCATCGCGGTGGCGGCGTTCGGCTTCCGGCGCATGTTGCTGGTGGCGGCGCTGGGGGTGGCCTTGTCCAACCTGGCCTTCCTGCTGATGGCGCACAATCCAGGCAAGCTGTGGGCGTTCTATGCCGCGCTCAGTGCCGACAACCTGTTCCAGGGCTTTGCCGGCACCGTGCTGGTGGCCTTCATGTCGTCGCTGACCGACCGCAATTTCACCGCCACCCAGTATGCGCTGCTGGTCTCGCTGGCTAACCTGCCGGGCAAGTTCGTCGGCGGCGTGTCCGGCTACATTGTCGAGGCCACGTCCTACAGCACGTTCTTCATCCTCAGCTCGGTAACGGTGGTACCGACCCTGCTGCTGCTGGTCTGGCTGTGGCCGCGCATCGCCGACCGCGGGCCGCCACCGGTCGCCTGATTGCCTGCCCGCCCGGTCTGCGGGATCATCGCCCCCGACGCGCCGAGGGGGCGGTGCCTTGCGAACGGGGAAGTGAGCATGGCCGACGTTGTGCTGCGGGACCTGGACCCGCTGTTGCTGGAACGCATCCGACGGGTCGCGGTCGCTCGCGGCTGGACCCATGAACAGACCTGCGAGGCCTTGCTGGAGCAGGGCTTGTTCAGCAGTGAACTGGAAGTCCGCTCCGGCTTCGGTGATCCCGAAGTGGACGCCCTTTCCGATGCCATCGCCGCCCTGCAGGCGTTGCCCGCAGGGCAGGGCTTCGACTGACCTGACACCTGGTCGCGGTGATACCTGCCCGCCGGGCATGGCCCGGCGCTGCCGGGATGCTGCCGACGGGGTAGCGCCGGGCCATGCCCGGCGGATGTAGCCCCGCTCAGGCCAGGTGGATCGCGCCCAGGATCCGCGGGCCCTTCGCCCCGGTCACACTCGGCAGGTTGCCGGCCAGCCCGTCCATCGTCCGCTGTGCCAGCCACGCAAAGCCCATCGCTTCCACGTACTCCGGGTCCAGACCGTGCACCGCACTGGACTCCACCTGCACCCCCGGCAGCCGCGCCGTCAGTCGCCGCATCAGCTGGGTATTGCGCACGCCGCCGCCACACACCAGCAGGCGTCGTGTCTGCGGCTGCTGTGCCAGCAGTGCATCGACCACCGTCGCCACGGTCAGCTCCAGCAACGTCGCCTGTATGTCGGCGGCGGTGTACTGGCCTTCGCCCATGTGCGCCTCGGCCCAGGCCAGGTGGAACTGCTCGCGGCCGGTACTCTTCGGCGGCGGCAGTGCGAACCACGGGTCCGAGCGCCAACCCGCCAGCAGGCCCTCGTCCACCGCGCCACTGGCCGCGTACGCGCCGTCGGCATCGAAGGTGCGGCCGGTGTGGCGCTGGCACCAGGCATCCATCAGCGCGTTGGCCGGGCCGGTATCGTAGCCACGCACCGCGCCCTCGCGCGGGATCAGGGTCAGGTTGGCGATGCCGCCCAGATTCAGCACTGCGCGGTCTTCATCGGCAGTGCCCAGCATGCCCAGATGGAATGCCGGCATCAGCGGCGCACCATGGCCTCCGGCTGCCACGTCGCGGCGACGGAAATCACACACCGTGGTGATCCCGGTCAGCTCGGCGATGCGGTTGCCGTCGCCCAGCTGCACGGTGAACGCCGGGTCGGCCAGTGGCCGGTGGCGCACGGTCTGCCCATGCGAGCCGATCGCGCGCACCTGGCTGTGGTCCACGCCGGCCTCGGCCAGCAGCTGGTTGGCCGCCTCGGCAAAACGGATCGCAATCCGCGCGTCCAGTTCGCCGAGCTCTTCCAGCGAATCCAGCGGTCCGCCTTCGCCCAGCGCCACCAGCCGCGCGCGCAGCACCGGCTCCCAGCGGGCGGTCAGCCCATGCACGAAGCGGCAGCCACCACTGGCGGGGAACTGCACCAGTGCGGCATCGATGCCGTCGGCGCTGGTGCCCGACATCAGGCCAAGGTACAGGGGGGCGTCGCTGTCGGCAGTCGTGTTCATGGCAGGCATAAAAAAAGGACGCGGCAAGCTTGGGCTGCCGCGTCCTTCTTCGTCAACGCATGGGCTCAGCCGCGCTTGCGGCCGGTCGTCTGCTTGTCCTTGGCGCTGGCCACCTCGGGGGCGGCCTCGTCGCGGCCGGTCGGCGTCGGGCTGGCGTCGGCGTAGATCAGCTTCTCCATGCCCTGGATGCGGGCCATCGCCGGCGCGGTCTGCGCACGGAAGGCGACCAGCTCGGCACCCTTCAGCGGCTCCGGCGGCGGCATGGTCACGGTCAGCGGATTGCGATGCTCGCCGTTCACGCGGAATTCGTAGTGCAGGTGCGGGCCGGTCGCCAGGCCGGTCGAGCCGACATAGCCGATCACCGTGCCCTGCGCCACGCGCTGGCCGGTCCGGATGCTCGCAAAGCGCGACATGTGGCCGTACAGGGTGGTGTGGCCACGGCCGTGGTCGAGGATCACCACGTTGCCGTAACCGCGCTGCACGCCGGCGAACTGCACACGGGCGTCGCCGGCGGCCATGATCGGGGTGCCGGTGCGCGCGGCGTAGTCCACGCCCTTGTGCATGCGCATCTTGCCCAGCACCGGGTGCTTGCGCGCACCGAAGGTCGAGCTCAGCCGCGCGAACGGGATCGGCATGCGGATGAAGCTCTTCTTCAGCGAGCGGCCGTTGATGTCGTAGTACTCGGACTTGCCGTTGCGGTCGAAGCGGAAGCCGGAATAGGTCTTGCCACCGGTGGTGAAGGTGGCCGCGAGGATCTTGCTGGTGTCCACCTTCTCGCCTTCGCGCCAGGTTTCATCCATCACCACGCTGAAGCGGTCGCCCGGCTGCAGGTCCTTCGAGAAGTCGATGTCGTACTTGAAGATGTCGTCGGTCATCGTCGCGATCGCCGACGGCGACAGCCCGGCCCGGCGGGCCGCAGCGTACAGCGAGCTGGTGATCTCGCCGCTGGTGACCACGGTGCGGGTGGAGGTCTCGCGTTTGGTCACCTTCTCCTTGATGTCGTCGCCGGACAGGCTCAGCTCGACCCGGTTGTCGGCATCGCGGTCGAAGCGGATGCTGCGCAGGTCGCCGGACAGCGGCATGTCGAAGGCGATCTCGGCACCCGGGCGCAGCTTGGTCAGCGCCTCGCGCGCACCCGGATGGTCCAGCACCCGGTGCAGGGTGGTAGCCGGGATGCCGGCCTTGTCGAACAGGTCGCTCAGGGTCTGGCCGCGCTGCACGCGCAGCACCTGCCAGCTGTCACCGGGCACCTGCTGCTGTCGGGCCATGGTCAGCGGCGGCAACGGCAGCGCCAGGCTGGTATGGCTGTCGGCGAAGGGCGCATCGATGGTGTGCGAGAAGCCGGGAACGATCGTCGCCACCAGGGCGCCGATGGTCGCGAACAGGCTGGCATGCATCCAATGGCGGCGGGTCCAGCGCTCATTGAAGGCGGCGGGAAGATGTTGCCTGAGCTTCCGATGCAGGGCGTTGTCGTGCAGGACGTGGAGGCGTTCCTGGAAGCGCTGCTTGCGTGCGCGCCCTTGTTCGGAATTGTGCATCGGCGGTTCTTTCCTGGCAGCCCGGGAGCGCGGGCCTGATCGCCGGTTACCATAGACACCTGAGAAAACGGCGTCAAACCCTTGTGCCCATTGGCTTTTGTGAAGCCAATCGGGTTAACTTTGCTTTAACACCCCACACAAGAATCGGCGTTGCCGGGAGTAGTCACGTGTCCTCGATTGAAGAAGCCCTTGCCCTGATCGGCCGCGGTGCCGACGAGATCCTCAAGCTCGAGGATCTGCGTGCGCGCCTGCAGGAAGGTCGCCCGCTACGGATCAAGGCCGGCTTCGACCCCACCGCGCCCGACCTGCACCTGGGCCATACGGTGCTGCTGAACAAGATGCGCCAGTTCCAGGACCTCGGCCATCAGGTCATTTTCCTGATCGGCGATTTCACCGGCATGATCGGTGACCCGTCCGGCAAGAGCCTGACCCGCAAGCCGCTCAGCAAGGACGACGTGCTGGCCAATGCCCGTACCTATGAAGAGCAGGTGTTCAAGGTGCTGGACCGCAGCCGTACCGAAGTCCGCTTCAACTCGGAGTGGTTCGGCAAGATGGGCGCGGCCGACATGATCCGCCTGGCCGGCCAGCACACCGTGGCGCGCATGCTCGAGCGCGACGATTTCGCCAAGCGCTACGCCGCCCAGCAGTCCATCGCCATCCACGAGTTCCTGTACCCGCTGGTGCAGGGCTACGACTCGGTGGCCCTGGAAGCCGACGTCGAGCTCGGCGGCACCGACCAGAAGTTCAACCTGCTGATGGGCCGCGGCCTGCAGGAGCACCACGGCCAGAAGCCGCAGGTGGTGCTGACCATGCCGCTGCTGGAAGGCCTGGACGGCGTCAACAAGATGTCCAAGTCGCTGGGCAACTACATTGGTATCAGCGAGCCGGCCATCGACATCGTCACCAAGACCATGAAGGTGGACGACACCCTGATGTGGCGCTGGATCGAACTGCTGTCCTTCGACATCAGCCAGGCCGAAGCCGTGCAGCTGCGCGAGCAGGTGGCCAATGGCGGCCTGAACCCGCGCGTGGTCAAGCTGCGCCTGGCCCGTGAGCTGGCGACCCGCTTCCATGACGCCGCAGCGGCCGAACAGGCGGTTGCCGGTTGGGAAGCGGCGGTGACCGGGCAGGGCGACATCACCCAGCTGCCGCTGCAGGACGTGGCGATCCCGGCCGAAGGCCTGCGTATCGCCGCGCTGCTGACCGCGGCGGGCCTGACTCCGAGCAACTCCGAAGCCAACCGCAAGCTCAAGGAGCGCGCGGTCAAGGTGGACGGTGAAGTGGTGGAAGACGGCCAGCAGGTGCTGCAGCCGGGCTTCGAGGGTCTGCTGCAGGTCGGCAAGCGCACCTTCGCCCGCGTACGCCTGGTCGCTGCCTGATACAAGGAAGGGCCGGCGCCAGCCGGCCCTTCCTTGTGCTCTTGTAGAGCCGAAGGCAACGGCAGGAGCCGTTGCCAACGTCGCTTGCGACGGCCCGCAGGGGGCCGGGCGAGGACGCCCGGCATAGCCGCGCTCGGCTGCTCTTCGCGGAATCCTCCCGCAGCGCGATGGATGAACGGATGCAGCATTCGTTGAAAAAAATCGCCACACCCCCTTCACAAATGATGCGAATGGGGACATACTTCTCCTCCCCCGTCGCAGGGGTCGCCACCAAGGGGCTTCAGCGACAACAGGGCGCCCACCACCGCCGAACGAGATGATCGAACGAAGGTGTTGACGGACTGAAAAAGTCTGGCATAATGGGCGGCTCGCTACGAAGGAAACTTCGCAGCACACGGGAACGGCGCTGAGGCCACTTCCCAGGATCTTTGAAAGTATGCGCAGGTATCTTGTGAAGGCGCCTGCAGGAAGGATGATTGTCCATCTTGCAGACGTTTGATCAAGCAACTATTAATTGTTTTAAAGCAAGCGATACGTTGCCAGAATCATT
>NZ_QFHO01000044.1 GCF_004920835.1 Stenotrophomonas maltophilia | reverse complement strand
CTCCCACGCCCCGCGTGGGCGTGCGAACCCGAACGCCTCCAGTGGTGTGCGCCATGGCCTGGCGCGCGTGCTGTCCAAGGCCGGCGTGTGCTCGCGCAGCGAGGCCGCGCGCTGGATCGCCGAAGGGCGGGTACGCGTCTCTGGCCGCATCGTCCGTGATCCTGAATTTCCAATTGCCAGCCCGGCACCGCTGATCGAGGTCGACGGCCAGCCGATGGCTGCGCCGCAGCGCCTGTACCTGATGCTCAACAAGCCACGGGGCGTGGTCACTACCGCACAGGACGAGCGTGGACGTGACACGGTCTACCGTTGTTTCGATGGTGCCGGCCTGCCGTGGATCGCACCGGTCGGGCGCCTCGACAAGGCCAGTGAAGGCCTGCTGTTGTTCAGCAATGATCCGCAGTGGGCGGCGCATCTGACCGATCCGGAGACCGGGCCGCAGAAGACCTATCACGTGCAGGTGGACCGCCTGCCCGACCAGGACACCCTGGCCGCGCTGCGCGCCGGTGTCGAAGACGAGGGCGAATTCCTGGTCGCCCTGGCCGTGCGCGTGCTGCGCAGCGGCGACAAGACCGCGTGGCTGGAGGTGGTCCTCGACGAGGGTCGCAACCGCCATATCCGTCGCCTGTTGGCGGCCTTCGACCTGCAGGTGCTGCGCCTGGTCCGGGTTGCGATCGGAGAGCTCACGCTCGGCGATCTCGGCAAGGGCCAGTGGCGGGTGCTTGAGGTCAGCGACCAGCAGCGGCTGGGGGCCGCTGCAACAGGCTGATCATCGCCTGCGGCCGGCAACTGCCGGTCACCGTTCCAGGCGTAGGGGGCGCCTGGTTGTTGAATTTCCCGAACGGAGCCTGCCCACCATGTACCACCCGACCCTCAACCAAACCCTGCGCTGCGCAGGCCTGCTGCTGCCGATGGTGCTGCTCACGGCCTGTGGCGGCCACAAGAAAGTGGCCAAGGCGGAAACGCCTGCCGAAACCCCGGTGGTGGAAGTGAAGACCCCGGAACTGGACGGTCGCGGCAGCTACCGCTTCCTGATGAGCAACGGCGACAAGAAGATGACCGCCGACGAATTCGATGCCTGGATGAAGGCCAACGGCATCCGCGTTGCCAAGGGCAACGGCCAGGATGCCGCTGCCAAGCCGGTGGTGGTGGCCAGCAAGGACGAGCCGAAGGGCAAGAAGAAAAAGAAATGACGCCTGTGGGTGTCGACCTTGGTCGACACGCCTTGACCGATGGGGTCAGAGCCCTTTCCGCGGGAAAGGGATCCGACCCCGGCCATGATCAACCCTTGATCACGCCCAGCTCGACGCCGATGCGGGTGAACGCATCGATGGCGCGATCCAGGTGGGCACGCGTATGCGCGGCGCTGATCTGGGTACGGATGCGGGCCTGGCCCTTGGGCACCACCGGGAAGAAGAAGCCGATCGCATAGATGCCTTCCTCGAGCAGGCGCTCGGCGAACTTCTGTGCAAGCGGTGCGTCGTACAGCATCACCGGGCTGATCGGGTGCACGCCCGGCTTCACGTCGAATCCGGCGGCGGTCATCTTTTCGCGGAAGTAAGCGGTGTTCTCGGCCAGGGCGCCGCGCAGGTCATCGGCGGCGGCCAGCATCTCGAATGCCTTGATGCCGGCAGCAACCACGTGCGGCGGCAGCGAGTTGGAGAACAGGTAGGGACGCGAGCGCTGGCGCAGCAGTTCGATCACTTCGGCGCTGGCGCAGGTGAAACCGCCCAGCGCACCGCCCATGGCCTTGCCCAGGGTGCCGGTGATGATGTCGATCTTTTCCAGCACGCCTTTCACCTCGGCCGAACCGCGGCCGGTGGCGCCGAGGAAGCCAGTGGCATGGCACTCGTCGATGTGCACCAGCGCGTTGTACTTCTTCGCCAGCGCGGTGATCTCGTCCAGCGGGGCGATGAAGCCGTCCATCGAGAACACGCCGTCGGTGGTGATCAGCTTGGTCTTGCAGCCGGCGGCATCCGCGGCCTGCAGCTGCGCTTCCAGGTCGGCCATGTCGCAGTTGGCATAGCGGAAGCGCTTGGCCTTGCACAGGCGCACGCCGTCGATGATCGAGGCATGGTTCAGCGCGTCGGAAATGATCGCGTCGTTCTCACCGAGCAGCGGCTCGAACAGGCCGCCGTTGGCGTCGAAGCAGGCCGCGTACAGGATGGTGTCCTGCTTGCCGAAGAAGCTGGCGATCTGGGCTTCCAGCTGCTTGTGCAGGTCCTGGGTGCCGCAGATGAAACGTACCGAGGCCATGCCGAAGCCATGGCTGTCCAGTGCGTCCTTGGCCGCCTGGATCAGGTCCGGATGATCGGCCAGGCCCAGGTAGTTGTTGGCGCAGAAGTTCAGCACCGTGCGGCCGTCGTCGAGGGTGATCTCGGCCGACTGCGGGCTGGTGATGATCCGCTCGGACTTGAACAGGCCCTGGGCGCGGATGGCGTCCAGTTCCTCGGCATAGTGGCGGGTCAGGGCGGAGGAGGCGTCGGTCATGGCGTGGGCACGGCTCTGAACGGGGAAACCACTGATTCTACCGGGCATCGCCGCTCGCCAACCGGCCTTGGTGGGGCATCGCCACGGCCGGCACATGTTGCATCGCAATAGCAAACTGGTTAAGAATTCGTGAACCGGAGCTGTCGGGCTCCGGCCGCTACGCCCGCTCCTGCCTTCCACGCCACCGCCCCCACCGGAGACGCTCATGACGCACGCCCGTGCCTGCCTCGCCATTGCCGCTGCCCTGACCCTGGCCGCCCCGTTCGCCGCCAGCGCCCAGGAAAACGAATCGCCGTACAGCTGGAACGTCACCGCTGTTTCCGATTACCTGTTCCGTGGTGTGTCGCAGACCGATGAGGATCCGACCCTGCAGGCTGGCTTCACCTACACCAGCCCGGTCGGCCTGTATGCCGGCGTATGGGGCTCGGGCGTGGACTTCGGTGCAGGTGATCCGAAGACCGAGGTCGACTACCTGATCGGCTACGGCGTGGATGTCACCGAGCGCGTCAACTTCGACGTGCTGCTGAACCGCTACACCTACCTGAAGTCCAGCCACCAGAACTACAACGAGCTGATCACCACCACCACGCTGGATGACACCTACAAGCTGACGGTGGCCTACACCAACGATGTATGGAACAGCAGCACCGATGGCTGGTACTTCGGCCTGGGTGGCAGCTGGGGCCTGCCGAAGGACTTCACCCTGAATGCCAATGTCGGCCGCAGCACGTTTGAAGACGGCATCGCCAAGGATTACACCGACTGGAATGTCGGCGTTGAGCGCCAGTTCGGGATGGCCAAGGTCGGCCTGGGCTACTACGGCACCGACGGCAACGGCCGCGACAACTCCGGCAAGCTGGCCCACAGCCGCGTGATGCTGAGCGTGGCCATCGGTAAGTAACGCCGCAGGCGTTACGGTAGGTGCCAGGCTTGCCTGGCACGCTTTACGAAAAAGGCGCCCATCGGGCGCCTTTTTCAATTTCAATTTCAAGGTGTGCCGAGCAAGCTCGGCACCCACTCATCGCGCGCGGCGAAGGGTCAATTCCAGCTCAAAACAACCTTGCCGGCCTTGCCTTCTTCCATCAGGTCGAAGCCCTTCTGGAAGTCGTCGATCGGCAGCTGGTGGGTCATCACCTTGCCGAGCGGGAAGCCGGACAGCACCAGCTGGGTCATCTTGTACCAGGTCTCGTACATCTTGCGGCCGTAGATGCCCTGCACGGTCAGGCCCTTGAAGATGATCTTGTCCCAGTCGCAGCCGGCGCCCTTGGGCATGATGCCGAGCATGGCGATCTTGCCGCCGTGGTACATGCAGTCGAGCATGTCGTTGAACGCACGCGGGTTGCCGCTCATTTCCAGGCCCACGTCGAAGCCTTCCATGTGCAGTTCCTTCATCACGTCCTTCAACGAGGTGTTGGCGACGTTGACCACGCGGGTGGCGCCCATGTCGGCGGCCAGCTTCAGGCGGAAATCGTTGACGTCGGTGACCACCACGTTGCGTGCGCCGATGTGCTTGCAGATGCCTGCGGCGATGATGCCAATCGGGCCAGCGCCAGTGATCAGCACGTCTTCACCGATCACGTTGAACTCCAGCGCGCAGTGCGCGGCGTTGCCGTACGGATCGAAGAACGCGGCCAGCTCGGACGGAATCTGGTCCGGGATCGGCCACAGGTTGCTGGCCGGCATCACCATGTATTCGGCGAACGCGCCGTTGACGTTGACGCCGATGCCGACGGTGTTCGGGCACAGGTGCGGGCGGCCGCCACGGCAGTTGCGGCAATGGCCGCAGACGATGTGGCCTTCGGCCGAGACGCGCTGGCCGATCTCGTAGCCGGTCACGCCCGGGCCGATCTCGGCGATGCGGCCGACGAACTCATGGCCGATGGTCAGGCCCGGCTTGATCGTGCGCTGGCTCCATTCGTCCCACAGGTAGATGTGCAGGTCGGTACCGCAGATCGCGGTCTTTTCCAGCTTGATCAGGACCTGGTTGGGGCCCGGAGTCGGCACCGGAACCTCTTCCATCCAGATGCCCTTGGCTGCTTCGCGCTTGACCAGGGCCTTCATCGTTTGCTGCGCCATCGGGGTGGAACTCATCAGGGGGAAAACGCGGATTATAGAGGCCCGCGCGGAATTCCCATGTTGCGCTGCGGGTGCAGTGGCGGAACGAAAGGCGTGTGCTGGCGGGCGTTTCGAACGTGCTGCGAACAACGGCGCCTCCCTGATCCGGGAAAGGGGGCGTGGTCACCCTGGCCGGGACACGCAAAAGCCCCTCCATGGTGCTCGATGGCGCCTTGCTCGTGCGCGCTGTCCTGCGCACACGGCAAGACCGGGGTTGGGCGTCCTGCCCAACCCGCCAGTCGCATGCGCCCGGCCCATGGCGCCAACGGTCCCGTCCTGGGTGACCACGCCCCCTCTGGACGATTTCCGTGTGCGCGGCCGACGTGCGCGTGGCAGAGCGAGAAGTAGGTCCATGACTTCCGGGGTTCGGGGCGGGGCAGGGCGGCGGGCTACAATCGAAGGTTCCACTACCAGGGGCCGCTCCATGCGCTCGAACCTGCTTGCATTCTCCATCGTCGCCAGCCTCGGGCTGGCCCAGGTCGCCCATGCCGCTGAAGGCATGTGGGTGCCGCAGCAGCTGCCGGAAATCGCCGGCCCGCTGCAGAAGGCCGGCCTGAAGCTGTCCCCGGAACAGCTGTCCAACCTGACCGGCGACCCGATGGGCGCCGTCGTCGCCCTCGGCGGCTGCACCGCCAGCTTCGTCTCGCCGCAGGGCCTGGTGGTCACCAACCACCACTGCGCTTATGGCGCCATCCAGCTGAATTCGACTGCGCAGAAGAACCTGATCAAGGACGGCTTCAACGCGCCGACCCTGAAGGATGAACTGAGCGCCGGCCCGAACGCCCGCGTGTTCGTGCTCGACCAGATCACCGACGTCACCACCCAGGCCAAGGCCGCCATCGCTGCCGCCGGCAACGACCCGCTGGCCCGCAGCCGCGCGTTGGACGCCTTCGACAAGGCACAGGTCGCCGCCTGTGAAGCCGACGCCGGCTTCCGCTGCCGCCTGTACAGTTTCTCCGGTGGCAACACCTACCGCCTGTTCCGCAACATGGAAATCAAGGACGTGCGTCTGGTCTACGCGCCCCCGGGCAGCGTCGGCAAGTTCGGTGGCGACGTCGACAACTGGATGTGGCCGCGCCACACCGGTGATTTCTCGTTCTACCGCGCCTATGTAGGCAAGGATGGCAAGCCGGCCGCCTTCGCCGCCGACAACGTGCCGTACCAGCCCAAGCACTTCCTGAAGTTCGCCGACCAGCCGCTGGGTGCCGACGACTTCGTGATGGTGGCCGGCTACCCGGGCCGCACCAACCGCTACGCACTGGCCGGCGAGTTCAACGAAACCGCCAGCTTCACCTACCCGACCATCGCCAAGCACTACAACGCAGTGCTGAAGATGATCGCCGATGCCGGCAAGGCCGACGCCGACGTCAAGGTGAAGTACGCCGCCACTGCCGCCAGCATGAACAACGTGGCCAAGAACTACCTGGGCCAGCTGGAAGGCTTCAAGCGCATCGACGCCGCCGGCCAGAAGCAGGCTGAAGAAGCCGCCGTGCTGGCCTGGCTGAAGAAGCAGGGTGCTCCCGGCAAGCCGGCCCTGGCCGCACACGCGCAGCTGCTCAAGCATCTGGATACCAGCAAGTCCACCCGCGAACGCGACCTGTTCGTCGGTCAGTTCAACAACACCTCGGCCGTCGGCGCGGCGATCACCCTGTACCGCCTGTCGATCGAGCGCAGCAAGCCGGATGCCGAACGCGAAGCTGGTTACCAGGAACGCGACCTGACCACCATCGAAGGCGGTCTGAAGCAGATGGATCGCCGCTACGTGGCGAAGATGGACCAGCAGTTGCAGGCCTACTGGCTGGACCAGTACGTGGCTCTGCCGGCCGCGCAGCGCGACAACGAAGTGCTGAACAAGTGGCTTGCCGGCAGCGATGCCGCTGCGGTGAAGTCGCTGGTGGCCAAGCTGGGCGGCACCGAGCTGGGCAGCCTGGACACCCGCCTGAAGTGGTTCAAGGCCGACCGCGCTGCGTTCGAAGCCAGCAACGATCCGGCCATCCAGTACGCCGTTGCGGTCATGCCGGCGCTGCTGAAGCAGGAAGAGCAGAAGAAGATCCGCGAAGGCGAATCGCTGACCGCACGTCCGCTGTACCTGCAGGCGGTGGCCGATTACAAGAAGAGCCAGGGCGAGTTCGTCTATCCGGATGCCAACCTGTCGCTGCGCATCACCTTCGGCAACGTCATGGGGTACGGCAAGGACGGCGTGAAGTACACCCCGTTCACCACCCTGGAAGGCGTGGCGGCGAAGGAAACCGGTGAAGATCCGTTTGATTCGCCGAAGGCGCTGCTCGATGCGGTCAAGGCCAAGCGTTACGGCGGCCTGGAAGACAAGCGCATTGGTTCGGTGCCGGTGAACTTCCTGTCCAACCTGGACATTACCGGCGGCAACTCGGGTTCGCCGGTGCTGGATGCCAACGGCAAGCTGGTGGGCCTGGCCTTCGACGGCAACTGGGAATCGGTCAGCTCCAACTGGGTGTTCGACCCGGTGATGACCCGCATGATCGCCGTGGACAGCCGCTACATGCAGTGGATCATGCAGGAAGTGGCGCCGGCGCCGCAGCTGCTGAAGGAACTGAACCTGGCGAAATAAACCGGTTGCGGTAGTGCCGGCCGCTGGCCGGCAACCTCGACCAGATGGCCGGAGTTTCCGAAACCCCGCGACCTACGTCGCGGGGTTTTTTCGTGCCCGGCCCGGCCGGGTCCGCCGAACAGGTATCATCCCTGTTCCGTGGACTTCACAGGATGTGAACGAAACGCGGAAACCTCCTCCCCCCCAGGACCCCTTGCACGCATGCGCATCCTGCTTGCCCGCCACGGTGAAACGCCGTGGAACGCCGAAGGCCGCTACCAGGGCCAGATCGATATTCCGCTTTCGCCGATCGGCGAAGCTCAGGCCCAGGCCCTCGGTGCCCGCCTGGCTTCGGTCGACATCACCCGTGCGGTGGCCTCGCCGCTGTCGCGCGCCCAGCGCACCGCGCAGCTGGCGCTTGGCGCCGCGCGTGCCGACATGCTGCTGACCGAGCCGGAGCTGCAGGAAATCGCGCACGGTGAGTGGGAAGGCCTGCTCGCCAGCGAGATCAACGAGAAGGACCCGTCGCGCCTGCAGGCCTGGCGCGAGGAGCCCGATACCGTGCTGATGCCCGGCGGCGAATCGCTGCGCCTGGTGCTGGAACGCAGCTGGCGTGGCCTGGCCCGTGCCACCGAAGGTCTCGGCGAGCACGACACGCTGCTGGTGGTTGCCCATGACGCGGTCAACCGCGTGATCCTGTGCAAGGTGCTGGGCCTGCCGATTTCCCGCCTGTGGACCTTCCGCCAGGCGCCGACCACGCTCAACCTGCTCGAAGGCGCCGATCTGGACAGCCTGGAAGTGGTGCGCCTGAACGACTGCGCCCACCACACGCCGTTCTTCGGCGAAGCCAAGCACCGCGCACTCTGACCCGCCACACCGAACCACCTGTACCTGCTGGAAGCACTGCCGTGACGAACACCCCGACCACCCTGGCCGATTGGCTGGATTACATTGAACGCCAGCACCCGGCGAGCATTGACATGGGACTGGAGCGCGTGCGCACCGTTGCCACCGCGATGGGCCTGGGTGCACCGGCCGGGCGCACCATCGTGGTCGGTGGCACCAACGGCAAGGGGTCCACCGTGGCCTTCATCGAGTCCATCGCGCGTGCTGCCGGCTGGAAGGTCGGCGCCTACACCTCGCCGCACCTGCTGCGCTACAACGAACGTGTACGCATCGATGGCCAGGATGTCGACGATGCGGCGCTGGTTGCTGCGTTCAATGCCGTCGAAGCGGCGCGCGGTGACACCACGCTGACCTATTTCGAGTACGGCACGCTCGCTGCGCTGCAGCTGTTTGCCGACGCCGGGCTGGATCTGGCCGTGCTGGAAGTGGGCCTCGGTGGCCGCCTGGACGCGGTCAACATCGTCGACGCCGATGTATCGGTGATCACCACCGTGGACATCGATCACGCCGAATGGCTGGGCGATGACCGCGAAGCCATCGGTACCGAGAAGGCCGGCATCATCCGCGGCTGGAAGCCGGTGATCCTGGGTGAGACCGATCCGCCATCAAGCGTGCTGGCGCGTGCCTACCTGGTGGGTGCCAACGCGATCCGCGGCGGCAGCGACTACTTCTACGAGCCGATCGATGCCCAGCGCTGGCGCTGGCGCGATGTCGGTACCCGTCTGGAGCTGCCGACCCCGGCGCTGGCCGGGCCGATCCAGCTGGCCAATGCCGGTGCTGCGATCGCTGCACTGCGTGCGCTGGACAAGCCGGTGCCGCGCGCCGCGTGGGCCGAAGGCGTGGCCGCCGCCCGCATCGCCGGCCGCCTGCAGGCGTTCGAGCGTGACGGCGTGCAGATCCGCGTGGACGTGGGCCACAACCCGCAGGCCGCCGGCCAGCTGGCGCGCGCGCTGAAGGCCGAGGCGGTACCTGGGCGCACCCTGGCGGTGTACGCCGCGCTGCAGGACAAGGACGCGCTGGGCGTGGTGCAGGCACTGCAGGACGTGGTGGGCGAGTGGACCCTGGCCGGCCTGGACGGCCCGCGTGGGCAGAGCGCGGCGCAGCTGCAGGCGCGCCTGGCCGATACCGCTGCCGCTGCCGCACAGCTGTCCGACAGCGTCGAACAAGCGCTGGCGCAGGTGCTGGCCCAGGCCAAGCGCGGTGACCGGGTGCTGGTGTTCGGCTCGTTCCACACCGCCGCCGCGGCCCTGCAGTGGCTGCAGGACCCGGCCTGATCCACGTTCAGCCAACGCCGACGCCGTCCGGTCCGGCACCCGTATAATCGACCGCAACCCCCGGACAGTTGCCTGCCTCACGTGGATACGCCTCTGAAACAGCGTCTGATTGGTGCCATCGTGCTGGTAGCGCTGGCCGTGATTTTCCTGCCGATGCTGGTCAAGGGGCCGGCCCCGGACAGTGGCGTGGCCAATGTGCCGATCGCCGCGCCGGATGCGCCAGCCGATGGCCAGTTCGAAACCCGCGAACTGCCGCTGGTTGCGCCGGCGGGCGGTGCCACCGGCCTGCAGACCGGCCAGACCAAGCCGCTGCCGGATGCTGCCGCACCGGCCACGCCGCCGACCGTGGACACCTCGCCTGCGGTGGCCGCCGGCAACTACGCGGTCACCTTCGGTGCCTACGGCAGCAAGGCCGACGCCGATGCGGTGATTGCCTACCTGAAGCGTTCGCAGCTGCCGGGCTTCGCTGAGAGCGCCACCATCAACGGCCGCCAGGCATGGCGCGTGCGGGTCGGGCCGTATGCCGACCGTGCCCAGGCCGAGGCGGCCCGGCTGCAGGCGGTGAAGATCCGTGCGGATGTGAAGGCTGAGGTTATTGCTCTGGATGCGGCGACGGGCGGCAACGCCGCAGTTGCCGCCACTCCGGCGCCTGCGCCGGCGAGTGCGAGCACCCCGGCGGCAGCCACCGCACCCTCGGCCAATGGCAATCCGGTGCGCAGCGAAAGCCTGCCGCCGAGCACGCCGACTGCCACCACCACCCCGGTGGCCAAGCCGGAGCCGCCGAAGCCGGCACCGAAGCCGGAAGCCAAGCCTGAGCCCAAGCCGGAAACCGCGGCCAGCAAGCCGACGACGGCGCCGGCCACGCCTGCAGCCCCGGCCGCCAGTGGCGTCGGCTTCGCGGTGCAGCTGGGCGCTTTCGGCCAGGCCAACGATGCCAATGCCCTGCGCGACAAGGTCCGCGCCGCTGGCTTCAGCGCCTTCGTCGAGCAGGTGCGTACCGACAAGGGCACCCTGCATCGTGTCCGCGTCGGACCGGTGGCCAACCGCGCCGACGCCGAACAGCTGAAGGCGCAGGTCGCCGCCAAGGTCGGCGTGGCCGGCATGGTGCGACCGCACCCATGACCCACGCGCAGCCCCGTTGCCAGCGCCGCCGAAGGAGCGGGGCGCCATGATCGACGTGGTGCTGCTGATCGTGATCGCCGCCTCGGCCCTGCTGGGGATGCTGCGCGGCTTCGTCGGCATCGTCATCGGCACCCTGTCGTGGCTGTTGGCCGCGTGGGCCGCCTTCGCCTTCGGCAATGACGCGGCCCACTGGTGGGCCGCACCGGCCGCACCGGGCGGCGAGCACTTCGTCGGTGGCTACCTGGGCGTCGGCATCGGCGTGATGATCGTGGTCGCGGTGATCGGCATGGTCATCAAGGCCATGGTCCATCGCAGCATGCTGACCAGCCTGGACCGCCTGCTGGGCGGCGTGCTGGGCGTTGTCCGTGGCGGCCTGATCGCCGCGATCCTGCTGCTGCTGGGCAGTTTCACTCCGCTGACCGCCGAGCCCTCCTGGCAGCGTTCGGCGGTGCGCCCACTGCTGAACCCCACCGTGGCCTGGATGAACAGCAAGCTGCCGCACTGGGAGGTTCCCGGGGCCGATCTGCTGCCCAAGGCCTTGCCGACCGACGCGCTGTCCCCATCTGCATTGATGGAGTTGGGCAAGAACGCAGGCGCCGGGTTGGGAAAGCCGGGCGCGGCAGGCGATAATGGCATCCTCAATCAGGTAGTGGCAGGCAGCGGATGGCTGCGGCCTGCGAAAGCGGAACAGGGCGATTCCTACGATCCGGCCGAAGTGCGTCCGGACGCCCCAGCACTGCCGGACAGTATCGAGCCGGGCGATCCGGCCAATGTCGACCGCGCGCGCGGCGACCACCGCGGCCAGGTACGGCCACCTTCCTTGTAACTGGGCACAGCCCAGCGGAGACCTCGCACCATGTGTGGCATCGTCGGAATCGTCGGCAACCAGAACGTCGCCGGGCAGTTGTATGACGGCTTGACCGTTCTCCAGCATCGCGGCCAGGATGCGGCGGGCATCGCCACCGTCAATGGCAGCCGCCTGCGGGTGCAGAAGGCCACGGGCCTGGTCCGCGATGTGTTCGATGCACGCACGATGTCCACCCTGGAAGGCAGCGTCGGCATCGCCCATGTGCGTTACCCGACCGCCGGCTCGGAAGGCATGGACGAGGCACAGCCGTTCTATGTGAATTCGCCCTACGGCATCGCGCTGGCCCACAACGGCAACCTGATCAACACCGAGGCGCTGCGCCAGCAGGTGTTCGAGCAGGACCGCCGCAACGTCAACACCGATTCGGACAGCGAAGTGCTGCTGAACGTGTTCGCCTACGAACTGGAGCAGCAGCGCCAGCTCAGCCCGGAAGCCGCGATCCGCGCGGTGGCCGGCGTGCACCGTCGCTGCAAGGGCGGTTATGCGGTGGTCAGCGTGGTGCTGGGCCTGGGCCTGGTCGCCTTCCGCGATCCGCATGGCATCCGTCCGCTGGTGCTGGGCAAGCGCAGCCACGCCGAGGGTGACGAGTACATCGTCGCTTCCGAATCGGCTGCGCTGGACGTGCTGGGCTTCCAGCGCGTGCGCGATGTGCAGCCGGGCGAAGCGCTGGTGATCACCGCGCGTGGCGAGCTGTTCTCGGAGATCTGTGCCGAGCCGGCCGAGCACACCCCGTGCATCTTCGAATACGTGTACTTCGCGCGCCCGGATTCGATGATCGACAACGTCTCGGTGCACAAGGCGCGCATGCGCATGGGCATCAAGCTGGGCGAGAAGATCCTGCGCCTGCGCCCGGACCACGACATCGACACCATCATCCCGATCCCGGATACCTCGCGCGATGCCGCGCTGGAGATCTCCAACGTGCTTGGGGTGAAGTACCGCGAAGGCTTCATCAAGAACCGCTACATCGGCCGCACCTTCATCATGCCGGGCCAGGGTGAGCGGGTGAAGTCGGTGCGCCGCAAACTCAACCCGATCCACCTGGAGTTCCGCAACCGCGTGGTGCTGCTGGTGGACGACTCGATCGTGCGTGGCACCACCAGCCAGCAGATCGTGCAGATGGCCCGTGATGCGGGCGCACGCAAGGTCTACCTGGCCAGTGCGGCACCGCCGGTGCGTTACCCGAACATCTACGGCATCGACATGCCGGCGGCCGAAGAGCTGGTCGCGCATAACCGTACCGTGGAAGAGATCGAAGCCCACCTGGGCTGTGACTGGCTGATCTACCAGGACCTGGAAGACATGGAAGCGGCAGTGAGCGAGGGCAACCCGGCGCTGCGCAACTTCGATTCGTCCTGCTTCAATGGCCATTACCCGACCGGCATCGAGCCGGGCTACTTCGAGCGCATCCAGCAACTGCGTTCGGATGACGCCAAGCACAAGCGCCGCGCCTGAGGTCCAGGCGTGATTGACGTGCCCGACGTCGGTGGCGATCTGCTGCGTGCCGCGCAGCAGTGCCTGGCGGAAGCCGACGCGGTGCGCAAGGTTGCGCTGACCCAGGCTTATGCGGCCGCGTTCCGTGCTGGCCGCCTGAAGGTGGCGGCCGATGCGCCGCCGCCCGAGCCGATCCGCATGCCGGGCCGGCCGGCGCAGCTGGTACTGGTGCATCCGCGCGAAGTGCCTCGACGTGGACTGGGCGGCGTGGAAGGGCGGGCTGCCTTCATCCATGCCATCGCCCACATCGAACTCAACGCGATCGACCTGGCCTGGGATGCGGTGTATCGCTTCCGTGGCCTGCCGCCGGCGTTCCTTGCCGATTGGGTGAGTTGTGCCGACGACGAATCCCGGCACTTCATGCTGCTGCGCGAACGCCTGCAGGCCCACGGCCATGATTACGCCGATTTCCCCGCGCACAACGGCTTGTGGGAGATGTGCGAAAAGACTGCGCATGACGGCCTGGCACGCATGGCATTGGTGCCGCGGGTACTGGAAGCACGTGGCCTGGACGTGACTCCGGGCATGATCGAGAAACTGCGCAATGTCGGTGACGCTGAAACCGCCGACGTGCTGGAGGTGATCCTGCGTGAGGAAGTGGCGCACGTCGCTGCGGGTTCGCGCTGGTTCCGCTGGTATTGCGACCGTGCCGGTATCGAGCCGCGCGCACGCTTCAAGGAGCTGCTGGTCGAATACGCTGGCGGCTATCTGTATGGCCCCTTCAACCTGGAGGCGCGACTGCTGGCCGGCTTCGATGCCGACGAACTGGCCAACCTGGTCGAGCAGGCCGGCTGAAAAAAGGGACGGAGGGGATCAGGTCGTTTGAGGCACAAACGACCTGATCCCCTCCGTCCCTTTTTTTGCTTCACCCGTTCGGCAACACCACGCGCCTGCCATCCACCGTCGGCCGGTTGATATAGAACAGGCCGGGCCCTGGCCGGTAGGGCAGTTCGCTCACCCCGGCATCGGCGGCATAGGTCAGTGCGGTATCGCCCAGTGCATCGAAATTCCAGTGCGCAGACTGCATCAGATAGCGCCGCCTCAGCAGCGACTCCTGGGTCGGGGTCAGCGTCTGCCCGGCGACCAGTCGCCGTGCAATCGGCAGCAGCGCGGAGGGGAGCGCCCAGCCTGGAACATCGGCTGCATCGGCACGCCACTGCACGCCGGCATCGCGTGCGTGCTGCTGCATCACCTGCAGCGCAATCAGCTGGTACCGCCAGTCGATGCGCCGGCGCAGCACGACGGCAGCAGTCACGTACAGCACCGGTGACAGCACCACGCTACGGCTGCCGGCACGACGCTGCTGCTGCCACTGGTGCCAGACATCGACCCACACTTCCTTCTGGTCCGCGCCCAGTTGCTGTCGCCAGCGCTCGGCATCGGCCTGTGCTTCGGCATAGGCCGTGGTTGCCTGCAGGACTGTCAGGGGCGGTATCTGGTAATCGGCAACGGCCGTGCGACGCAGCTGCTGCCGGCGCGGACGACTGAGCAGCTTGGGGCCTTCTTCGATCTGGTTGTAGCCACCGCCGATGTTGGCGTGCACCCCCGGCAGTGCGATTTCAGTGAAGGGAGGGGCCACGCTGGTGAGCGGGTAGTGCTGGCGATGTTCGTCGCGTGCGCTCAACTGCAGCACCTGGCCGGCAATGCCGGTACGCAGTGCGAGCCGTGGCTGTTCGTCGGCGCGGCCGCCATTGACTGCAACCACGGTGTCGAACAGGCCGATGAAGCGCAGTGCCGGTGTTGCGGCAGCGAAGTCACCGGTACAGGCCAGGCCGGACGATTGCAGCAGTTGCCGCCAGCGAGCGTTGTCCCAGGCCTGCAATTGGTTGGCAAGATCACGTGCAGCGGCGGCACCGCGCGAATAGCCGAACAGGTCGAGCTGCACGCGGCGCAGCGGCTGCTGCCAGCGTGTGGCCAGTTCGCCCAGCGCGGCCGGCAGCAGCACCTGCAGCGCGCGTTGCACTTTGGCCCGCACGCCGCTGGCGCCGATACCGAAGGCCAGGCCGATCAGGTCGTCGTCTGCATCATCGCGGGTGCCGACGCCTTCCACATAGATCGACAGCGATGCAGTCGCCAGCGTATCGCGGCGACTATCCGGGTACAGCTGCTGCAGGCGGGCGATGTTGGTCAGGCCGTTGTCGTAGCTGCTGGTCAGCCGGCTCTGGTAGGTCGAATCGTCATCGGCGCGGAGCTGGGCCGGGCGCGGCTGTGGCAGCTGCGGGCGGCCGCGTTCCAGATTGTGTGCGTTGTTGCGGGTGCCATCGAAGAACAGGCCGATCCGCAGCAAGCCGACATCTTCGTCCGTGTCCTGCGATGGTGCCATGTGCATTCCCCGTCGTGGCTGCATCACGGTAGCGCGAAAGCGATGTGTTGGCGAAGTGTAGTGACGCTTTTGACCTGACTGAACGCAGATGCGGTCGATCACACTTCCTGATTTTCATTCCCATCTTCTATTGAATTCACACGACCCACGCAGGCCAGATGGCCAGACCCGGCAAACCCGGGCGTGCTGCATCAACGCTGTTCACATCATTCAAGGAGCGACGCAATGTTGTCCAGATCGATTGGCAAAGCGGCAGGTGGCCTGGTGTTGGGTTTGTCGGTGGCGGCGGCCGCGCACGCCGCACCGTTGTTCGAGCCGGTGACGGTCATCAGCCGGGCATCGGCAAACAGTGAGCCCGCGCTGGGCAAGCTGCTCGCCACCCCGTCCACAGCGACGGTACAGGAAGTGCGTGTCGATGCTGCTGCCACCGCGCAGCCGCAGCTGGAGTTCGAACTGCTCGGCCAGCGCGTACAGGCACTACGCAGCAAGGTCGAGTCGCTGCCCGATGGCGGCAGCATCTGGTATGGGCAGTTCCGCTCGCCCTCCGACCGGCTGACCGCTGCCACTTCGAACGGCCAGGATGATCCTGGCAATTCAGTGATCCTGGTGCGTTCGGGCAACACCATCACCGGTTCAATCCGCAAGGACGGCAAGCTCTACCGGCTGCGTCCGCTGGGTAACCGCCATGTGCTGGTGGAAGTGGACGAGTCGCGCATGCCGGCCGACCATCCGGCCGACTACAACCAGCTGCCGAAGATTCCGATGGGCGACAACGATCGCATCGGCATCGCGCAGGCTTCGTCCGGTACGCCGGCGACCATCCGCGTGCTGGTGGTGGCGACCAATGCCGCCGTCGCAGCCTATGGCGGCAACATGCAGTCGCTGGTGCAACTGGCGGTAGCTGAATCCAACCAGGGCTACGTCAACAGCAACGTGGGCATCACCATGCAGCTGGCCGGCTACGAGACCACCAGCTACACCGAGTCCGGCAACTTCACCACCGACCTGACCCGCTTCCGCAACACCAGCGACGGCTACATGGACAGCATCCATACCAGCCGCAACAACACCGCTGCCGACGTCGGTGTACTGCTGATCAACAACACCAGCTACTGCGGGTTGGCTTCGGGTATCGGTTCCACCGCATCGACCGCGTTTGCCGCGGTGTACTGGGATTGCGCCACGGGCTACTACTCGTTCGCTCATGAAATCGGCCACCTGCAGAGCGCACGGCACGACATCGCCAGTGATCCGAGCACGTCACCGTACGCCTATGGCCACGGCTATCGTTATGAGCCGGCGAGCGGATCGCGCTGGCGCACGATCATGGCCTATGACTGCTCGGCCGGCTGCCCGCGGCTGAACTACTGGTCCAATCCGAACATCAGCTACAACGGTGTGCCGATGGGCATCGCCAGCAGTGCCGACAACCAGCGTGTGCTGGTCAACACCAAGGCCACCATCGCGGCCTTCCGCTGAGTCCAGGCGCCGGCCAAGGTCGGCGTCTACCAGGGCGCGTGCACCTGCTCTGGTAGATGCCAACCTTGGTTGGCACCCTGCGATCCATCATTCGCGGCTGAGCGTGTCCAGGGTCCAGCCATTGGCGTCCACGCGCAGCACCGAACCCTGTTCGTACCAGTCGCCCAGCACGATGCGGGTGCAGGCACGGCCACCGACCTGCAGTGCATGGATGGCCGGGCGATGAGTATGGCCGTGGATCATGGTGTCCACCCCATGGCGCACGAAGGTGGCATCGACTTCGGCCGGGGCCACGTCGGTCACGGTCTCGAACTGCGCACGATCGCCCTGCTTCATTTCCGACTGGCGGGCCTGGCTGGCGTCGCGTGCCTTCTGTGCGAACGCGATGCGCGCGGCCAGCGGCTGTGACAGGAACTGCGCCTGGAATGCGGGGTCGCGCGTCTGTGCGCGGAACTGCTGGTAGGGGATGTCATCGGTGCACAGCAGGTCACCGTGCTGCAGCAGCACCGGGCGGCCGTACAGCTCGATCACGCACGGGTCGGGCAGGATGCGCAGGCCGGCGCGGCGTGCGTAGTCCTCGCCGAGCAGGAAATCGCGGTTGCCACGGATGAAGTATGCGGGCACGCCGCTGTCGGTCAGCACCTTCAACGCATCGGCCACCGCATCGGCGGCGGGCGAGGGGGTGTCGTCGCCGATCCAGGCTTCGAACAGGTCGCCGAGGATGTAAAGCGCATCGGCGGTGGGCGCCTGCTCGCGCAGGAAGCGCAGGAACAGGTCGGTGATCTCCGGACGGCTGGGGTCCAGGTGCAGGTCGGAAATGAACAGCGTGGTCATGCCTGCATTCTAGGGCATCCGCCCGCCGGGGATGCCGCTGCGCTCGCCGGACACGGCCCGGCGCTACCAAGGGGCTGCTGCGCTCGCTGGGCCTGGCGCGGCGTTGCCCGGGAATCGCGTGCTGACCGGTGGCGCCGGGCCATGCCCGGCGGAAAGCACGTCACACCGGCAGCGGCAACCAAGCCAGGCTGGCCGCGGCCAGCAA
This sequence comes from Stenotrophomonas maltophilia, assembly GCF_004920835.1. Lineage (GTDB taxonomy): Bacteria > Pseudomonadota > Gammaproteobacteria > Xanthomonadales > Xanthomonadaceae > Stenotrophomonas > Stenotrophomonas maltophilia_AQ. The sequence continues at coordinate 9,981 of NZ_QFHO01000044.1, read as the reverse complement.
CGCGGCGATGCCGGTGGCAGCGAGGACATCGCTGGGGTAGTGCAGGCCCAGCACCACGCGCGACAGCGCCACACCGACGGTGAACGGCACCAGCAGCGGTGCCAGCCACGGATAGTAGGCCAGTGCGACGATGGTGAACGACACTGCGTGCAGGGTGTGTCCGGAGGGGAAGCTGAATTCGTCCAGCGGTGCCACCCAGGCGCGAATGCGGAGGTCGGCGGCGTACGGGCGCGGGCGCCGGGTCCAGCGCTTGAGGCTCTTGTACAGCAGCAGCGCGGCCAGGCCGGTGGCTGCCATGTGCACCGAGGCGCGCAGGCCATCGAAGCCATCGAGCAGCACCAGCGCGCCCATCAGTACATACCAGAACACGCCATCGCCGAGCCGGCTGATGACCGAGAACAGGCGGCGCACGCGGCGGCGCCGGCAGTAGTGGTTGGCCCGCCGGCACAGCCGTGCTTCGCGGCCGGCCAGCAGTTCAAGCGGCGTGGTGCGCATGGCCGCTCCTCCGCGACTGGGCCAGCTCGGCCAGCAGGGCATCGAACTCGGCCACCACCTGCTGTGGATGCAGGCGTTTCATCGCCTGCGCGGCATTGCTGCCCAGTGCGTGGCGCTGCGCATCATCAGCGGCCAGTTGCACGGCCGCTTCAATGAACTGCTCGTCGTTATCCACCGCTGCGCCGTTCTCGCCGTTGCGCAGGTACTCGCGGGCGGCACCGTAGTCGAAGGCCACGGTTGCCAGGCCGCTGGCCATGCTTTCCAGGGTCACGTTGCCAAAAGTCTCGCTGCGGCTGGGAAACAGAAACAGATCGCCGCTGGCGAAGTGCCGTGCCAGGGCATCTCCGCGCTGGATGCCACAGAAAATGAAGTCGGGGTTTTCATGCGCGAGCTTCTCGCGGGCCGGGCCATCGCCGACCCACACGAAGCGTGCCTTCGGCCGGATCTGCTGCAGCCTGCGGAACGCCTTCACCGCCAGGCCGAGGTTCTTTTCTGCGGCGATACGCCCGACGTAGATCGCTACCAGGCCGTTGCCGTCCACACCCCATTCCTCGCGCAGCGCAGGGTCACGACGGCTCGGATCGAACTGCTGGCTGTCGACTGCGCGCGCCAGCAGGCGCACGCGTTCGAAGCCCTGTTCGCCGAGGAACTGCTGCAGCTCGCGGGTTGGCACCAGGGTCGCATCGGCCTGGTTGTGGAAGCGACGCATCCAGCGCATTGCCGCTGCCTGCAGCCAGGCCACGCCGTAGTCGGGCAGGTACTCGTCAAAGCGGGTGTGGAAGCCACTGGCGACCGGGATGCCGAGGCGGCGCGCGGTGCGCAGTGCCGACCAGCCCAGCGGGCCTTCAGTGGCGACGTACACTGCATCCGGGCGTTGCTGCTGCCAGTGGCGGCCGAGCCGGATCGGTGCGGGCAGGCCGAAGCGCAGGCCGGGGTAGCGCGGCAGCGCTGCACCCGGGACCAGCAGGGTGCCGGGTGCTGAATCCAGCGCTTCGCTGGCCTGGCGTGGCCGGATCAGGTCGATGTCATGCCCCGATGCGCGTAGCCCCTGTTCCAGGCCCTGCACGGTGAGGGCAACGCCATTCACTTCCGGCGGATAGGTCTCGGTGACGATGGCATAGCGCATGGCGGGCCTCCGGGTTTCCGGCATGCTCGGTCCTGGCGATGTAGCCGATATGACCGCTTTGCGACCGCCAGATGACGCAGGCCTGGACGCGCGACGCCACGGCCCCGAAGGGCCGTGGCGTAACAGCTCACGCCGTGTGGTGGATCAGAAGCGCTGCTGGTATTTCATGTAGATGAAACGGCCGATGTCAAAACCACCGTAGTAGGAGAAATTGGAACTCGGCTGGCTGTACATGACCGGGCCCTGGCGGCCGAACACGTTGTTGGCGCCGATTGAAACAGTGGCGTCCCATGGCAGGTTGTAGCGGGCCTGCACGTCGTGGAAGGTGACCGATCCGCGGCGGTTGTAGTCGCGCGTGCCACTGAACCACGGTGCGCGCTGGTTCGGGTGCGAGCACTCGTTCGGATAGTCCGCCAGGCCCAGGCAGCGTTCCTTCACTGCGGAGAAATAGCGCAGGCTCCATGTGAGGCCGAAGTCGCCACGCTCCCAGCCCAATGACGCGTTGGAACGCACGCGGAAGCCGATGCCCCCATTGGTGGCGATGCCATTGCTGGGAATCGGCGGTACATCGACCTCGTTGGTGGTCCGTTCTTCCGCAGCAACCACATAGGTGGTTTTCCAGTCGGCGCTCAGCGTGCCCCAGGACGTTTCGATCTTGTGGCCGACCTCCAGGTCATAGCCTTCGGCCTGGCGGAAGCCGCTGTTGCGGCTGCCATAGTTGAGCTTGTTGACGATGCCCAGCTCCGGATCGCGGGTGAAGCTGCCGCAGCGCTCGGCAATGCCCAGCTCGTAGCAGTCGCGAAGGATGTCGTTGGGGTGGTCGGCGACGATGGTGTTGTCGATGCGGATCTTCCACCAGTCCAGGGCGATGTTCAGCCCTTCGGCGAACGTCGGGCTCCAGACCAGGCCCAGCGTACGGCTGGTCGAGGTCTCGGGCTTCAGGTTGGGATTGGAGCCGTTGGTGAAGGGCAGGGGAGTCTGCCCACTGCTGCCGGTGATCGGTTCATTGCCCTGGCCGAGCTGGCGGTAGCTGTCCGCATTGGCAATGTCGGCGGCGCAGCGTGCACGCACTTCCGGACTGCTGGCCGCAGCGCCGTAGACGGTGTCGCAGGGGTCACGGAAGCCGGTGGTGAAGGTCTCCGAGCCACCGCCGTACAGGTTGGAAATGGTCGGTGCGCGGAAGCCCTGGGCCCAGGTGCCGCGGACCAGCAACTGGTCGATCGGCTTCCAGGTGAAGCCGAACTTGCTGTTGAGGGTACCGCCGAAGGTGGTGTAGTCCGAGTAGCGAGTCGCAGCGCTCAGGCTCAGCTCACGTGCACCGGCCAGGTCACGCAGCACCGGCACGCTCAGCTCCAGGTACGCCTCGTCGACACGATAGCCGCCGCCGGTAGGACCTGAGGCCAGGTTGGTGGTGGCGCCGGTCTGTGCCAGTGCATCGGGGATGAAACGTCCATCTTCGCGACGGCTCTCGGCACCGACGGCGAAGCCCAGCTCACCGGCCGGCAACGTGGCGAGGCTGCCGCTGAGGCTGGCGAACAGGTTGCGGGTGGTGGTACGGCCACGGGTGAGTTCTTCCGGGAACAGCCAGTCCTGCAGTTCCGGATTGCCGGTCAGGCCATAGGGATCATCCTGGCCATACGGAACCAGCGGGTTCCAGGGCTTGCAGCCGGCAATCGGCGCCTCCGGCGTACCGCATTCGACCTTGCCGGTTGCCGGGTTGTAGAACGAGGGGCCGGTGGCATCGGCAACGCGCTGCTTGTGCAGGTTGCCGGTGGCGCGCTGGCTCAGTTCACTGCGGTTGTACTGGTAGCCTGCTTCCCAGTCGAATTCGCGACCGCCGAACGCGAAGTTGCCTTCAAATGCTGCAACGCCCTGCCAGGTGGTCAGTTCGCTGGTGCTGACGCGTGGAATCTCCCAGGTGCGGCGGTTCCAGTGCACGTCGCTGGGGCTTTCATAGCCATGGTGGCTGCCGAACGGATTGAACCAGCTGTCGGCGGACATCGGCGTGATGCCGGCGGCAGCGGACTGGAACGGATAGCCCGCGATCTGGCGGGTGGTGGTGCGCCGGTTGTAGGCCAGCTGGGTGTTGAAGCGGACCTGGTCATTGAGATCCATGCGTGCGTCGACGAAGATCGAGTCGCGCTTGATCGGCGTCTGCACGTGCATCTGCTCGTTGCTGTTGCTGACGTCGCCGGTGAACGGCGTGTTGTCGCTGAGATGGAAGCTGTCCGGACCGCCCGGCTGGCTGCCACGGTCGAGCGAATAGCTGCAGCCACGGCTGTTGCTGCAGCCCGGGCCCTTGAAGCCGGTGATGCGGCCCCACTGGCCGACCGTGGTCCAGCCGTCGTCCGGATGGCGATCAGTGTAGGTGTAGGCACTGAAGCCACGGTCCTTTGCCCACACGCCCTTTTCTTCGACATGCTCGGCGGCGACGCTGATCGAGGCGCGGTCATTGGACCAGCCGGCCACCACGTCGTACTGGGTGCGGGCGCCGTCGCCCTCGCTGTACTGGCCGTGGTAGACGCTGGCGGTCACGCCCTCGACGTTGCGGCGGGTGATGATGTTGACCACGCCGGCCATCGCATCGGAACCGTAGATGGCCGAGGCGCCATCCTTGAGGACTTCCATGCGCTCCACGGCAGCGGCAGGAATGCTGGAGATGTCCTGGTAGCCGGAGGTGGTCATGCCCAGGCGCTTGCCATTGACCAGCACCAGGGTGCGCTGCGGGCCGAGGCCGCGCATGTCCACGTAGCTGCCACCAGAGGCCTCGCCCGCGCTGAGCGGGCTGGCACGGCTGAGGGCAGGGCTGCCGGTCGCGGTCAGGTTCTGCAGGATGTCGGCGACGGAATTGAAGCCCTGCCGCTCGATGTCGGCACGGCTGATGGTCAGCACCGGTTGCGCGGTTTCCAGGTCGACCTGGCGGATGCGCGAGCCGGTGATCTCGATGCGATCGAGCGTGGTGGCGTCCGGCGCGTGCTGGGCGAATGCAGGAACGGCGAGCGCAGTGGCTGCGGTCATCGCAAGCGCGCGACGGATCGCCAACCCCAGTTCGGGAGTACGGATGGTCATGGGTCTCTCTCTCTTCTAGGTCTTCGGTGCGCTGCCAAAGCGGACGGCGCAAATACCACCGCAGACGGTGGAGACTCGACGCTAGTGAAGGCCCGATGAGAGAGGTATGGGAAAGGTACGAATCTGCAATCGGCGAGGCTGACGCATCTGCACAAAGTCGATGCGAATCAGGTGGCTGCGCTGTTCGATGACGCGTCACCGCCATTCCGGGATTGCCGCGATGGAGACGCAGCGAAGGAGGCCGAGCCTGTCAAACACGTCAACCTGCGCAGAAACAAAAAAACCACGGCCCCGAAGGGCCGTGGTCGTGGTGCATTGCCGCGCGATGGATCAGAAGCGCTGCTGGTACTTCATGTAGACGAAGCGACCGATGTCGTAACCGCCGTAGTACGAGAAGGCCGAGTTCGGCTTGCTGTACATGACCGGGCCGTACTTCTCGAACACGTTGTTGGCACCGACCGAGACGGTTGCATCCCACGGCAGCGAGTAGCGGAACTGCACATCGTGGAAGGTGACCGAGCCACGCTCGTTGTAGTTGCGTGCACCCTTGTACCACGGGGCGTAGACGTTCGGATCCGAGCATTCACCCGGGTACGAACGGATGTCCACGCACTGTTCCTTCACGCCGGAGTAGTAGCGCGCGGTCCAGCTCACGCCGAAGTTGCCCAGGTCCCAGCCCAGCACCAGGTTCGAACGGACGCGGAAGTTGCTGCCGATGCCGTTGGAAACAGTCGGCACCACCGTGGTGTCGTTGGTCGAGCGGTAGATGCTCTTGCTGACATAGGTCGTGGCCCAGCCGGCGTTGAACTTGCCGACGCTGGTATCCAGGCGGTAGTTCAGGTCCAGGTCGTAACCTTCGGTCTCCATGAAGCCGGAGTTGCGGCTACCGAAGGTCAGCTTGTTGACGATGCCGGCGGTCGGACCCGTCGAGGTGTCACGGGTAAAGCGGGCGCAGCGAGCAGCAACGCCCTGCTCATAGCAGTCGATCAGGATCTGGGTCGGGGTATCGGACACGATCGTGTTGTCGATACGGATCTTCCACCAGTCCAGCGAGGCGTTGAAGTTCTTGATGAAGCTCGGGCTCCAGACCAGGCCCAGCGTCTTGCTGGTCGAGGTTTCCGGGGTCAGCTTCGGATCCGAGCCGGACACGAACGGCACCGGCGTGGCGTCGGTGGCGGTGGTGACAGCCTGGTTGCCCTGCTTCAGCTGGCGGAAAGTGTCGGCATTGGCGATGTCACGCGCACAGCGGGCACGCACTTCGGCACTGGTCTTGGACGAACCGAACTGGACGTCGCAGGGATCGCTGAACTGGGCGAAGGTTTCCGAACCACCGCCGTACAGGTCGTTGATGGTCGGGGCGCGGAAGCCCTCGGCCCAGGTGCCACGGACCAGCAGCGAATCAAACGGCTTCCACTTGAAGCCGAACTTGCTGTTGAGCGTGTTGCCGAAGGTGTCGTAATCGGAGAAGCGGGTCGCGCCGTTGAAGGTCAGTTCCTTCGCACCCGGCAGGTCGGCCAGCACCGGCACGTTGATTTCCAGGTACGCCTCACTGACCTTGTAGTCGCCACCGGTCGGGCCAGCGGCCAGGTTGGTGGTGGCACCGGTCTGCGCCAGCGGATCCGGGCGGTACTGGCCCGATTCCTTGCGGCTTTCGACACCGAACGCGAAGCCCAGGTCGCCGGCCGGCAGGGTCACGATGGAACCGGCGATGTTGGCGAAGAAGTTCTTGCTGGTGGTCTTGCCGGTGGTGACCTCCGGCGGGAACAGCCACTGCTGCAGAGCCGCATTGCCATCGATGCCGTTCGGATCGATCTTGCCGTACGGCACCAGCGGGTTCCACGGCATGCAGTTGGCGATCGGCGCGCCCGGGCGGCCACACTCGACCTTGCCGGTGGCGGCGTTGTAGTACGACGGGCCTACGCCGGCGGCGACGCGGCCCTTGTGCAGGTTGCCGGTGGCGGTCGATTCCAACTCGTTGCGATTGTACTGGTAGCCCACTTCCCAGTCGAAGAAGCGCTCACCAATCTCGAACGAACCGTCGAACGAAGCTACCGCGCGGTAGGTCTTCAACTCGCTGGTGGTCACGCGCGGCACTTCCCAGGTACGGCGGTTCCAGGCCACGGCGGTCGGGTTGGCGTAGCCGTGCTGGTTGCCGAACGGGTTGAAATAGCTGTCAACCGACATCGAGCCAACGCCGGCAGTGCTCGACTGCAGCGGGTAGCCGGCGATCTGGCGGGTTGCCTCGCGCTTGTTGTAGCCCAGCTCGGCGCGGAAGTTGACGTTGTCGGTGATCTTGAAGCGACCGTCGAAGTACACCGAGTCGCGCTTCAGCGGGTAGTTCACGTGCATCTGCTGGTTGGCGTTGCTGACGTCGCCGGTGAACGCAGACGGATCGGTGATGTGGTAGTTGGCCGGGTTGGTCGGGTCGGCGCCGCGGTTGAGCGAGTAGTTGCAGCCGTCCTTTGCGTTGGTGCAGCCCGGGCCGCCCTTCAGGCCGGTGAACTGGCCCCACTGGCTGATGGTGGTCCAGTTGGTCAGGTTCTCGGCATGGCGGTCGGTGATGCCGTACTCGCTGAACCAGCGGTCCTTGGCCCATACCGACTTTTCTTCGGAGTGTTCAGCGGCCAGGGTCAGCGAGATGCGGTCATTGCTCCAGCCGGCCACCACGTCGAAGCGGTCGCGCGCGCCGTCGCCCTGGCTGTACTGGCCGTGGTAGACGTTGGCGGTCACACCGGTGACATTGGAACGGGTGATGATGTTGACCACGCCGGACATGGCATCGGAACCGTAGATGGCCGACGCGCCATCCTTCAGTACTTCGATGCGCTCCACGGCAGAGACCGGAATCGTGGAGATGTCCTGGTAGCCCGAGGTGCTGATGCCCAGGCGCTTGCCGTTGATCAGCACCAGCGTGCGCTGGGTGCCCAGGTTGCGCATGTCGATGTACGAACCACCCGCGTTCTCACCGGCAGTCAGCGCGTTGGCGCGGCTGATCGCCGGGCTGCCCATCGCGGTGACGTTCTGCAGGATGTCGGCGACCGAGCTGAAGCCCTGCTGCTCGATGGCCGAACGGGTGATCGCGAACACCGGCTGGGCGGTTTCCACGTCCACCTGGCGGATGCGCGAACCGGTGATCTCGATGCGGTCGAGGTTGGTGGGAGTGGCGCCGCTGCCGTCCTGGGCGAACGCAGGCAGCGAAGCCAGCGCTGCGGTGGTTGCCAGGGCATAGCGGATGGCCTGCCCCAGTGCGGTGGTGCGTGAAGTCATGGCGAGCTCTCTCTCTCAGGTCGTGCAAAAGACGCCAAAGTGGGCGTCGAAGAAGCCGGCGGGTCCAAGGACTGAGCCGGTGACCTGATAGTAGTCTCGTTGGTTAATGATCTGTAAAGATTTCGTATCCAATTATTTCGCGATACGCCGCTTCTTTTCACAAAAAATGAACAAAAGCATCGACTTACGCGAAGCGGGCCTGACGCGCAGTCGTTCGAGGTCGCTGCATCGCAACAAAAAAAGAGGCCAGATTGCGCAAAGTGTGACGGATTCGGCCCCGAGCACGGTCCACATAGACCCGAGGCCAACCCCCCTCGATCAAGCCACGAACGGACGGAACTGGATGCCCAGGCCGGCGATGCCGTCGGTTTCGCCGATCAGGTCGGCGCGCAGCAGCGGGCGCGCATCGATGAATGCCTGCGGCACGATCAGCGACAGCCGGTTGTCGTCGGCGGTCAGCTCCAGCACCGGCATAGGGTCGTCTTCGTGGGCACGGTTGAGCAGCACCGCCAGGCGCAGCAGCGCGGCCAGCCGGCGTGCGGTCAGCAGCAGTCGCTCGGGCAGGGCATCGAAGGCGGTCTTGGTCACGCTGCGACGGTGGCTGCGCACCAGCGCGGCCAGCATCTGCTGTTCCTGCCGCGAGAAGCCGGCGATATCCGAGTTCTCCAGCACGTAGCTGCCATGCACGTGGTAACCGCTGTGGGCGATCATCAGCCCCAGCTCGTGCAGGCGCGCGGCCCAGCCAAGCATGCGCGCATCGTCGGCGTCGAGCTTCCAGCGCTCCTGTACCTGCTCCAGCAGCGACAGCGCGGTGTCCTGCACACGGTCGGCCTGCACCGTGTCGATGCCATAGCGCTGGGTCAGCGCGGTGACCGATTCGTCGCGCAGGTCGTTCTCGCCGGCGCGGCCGACGATGTCGTAGAGGATGCCTTCGCGCATCGCCGCCTTGCTGACCAGCAGCTTCTGCAGGCCCAGCGCCTGGAAGGCAGCCTCCAGCACCAGGATGCCGCCGGCGATGATCGGGCGGCGATCGCTGGACAGGCCCGGGAGCTCGATGTCGTCGATCTTCTTGGCTTTCAGCAGTTCGTCGCGCAGCTGCGGCAGGGCTTCGGCGGTGATCGCGCCCTTGCTCAGCTTCATCGTCGCGCAGATTTCGCTGATTGCCTTGTGCGTACCCGATGAGCCCAATGCTTCCTGCCAGCCCAGGGCGCGGTACTTGCTGGCGAAGGGCTGGAACTCGCGGCCGATCTCGGCCAGCGCATCTTTCCAGCGCTTCTTGCTGAGCTTGCCGCCCGGGAAGAAACGACGGGTGCTGGCGATGCAGCCGGCCTGCAGGCTTTCGCGCTCCAGGGTCTGCATGCCCATGCCGATGATGAACTCGGTGGAGCCGCCGCCGATGTCGATCACCAGCCGGCGCTGGCCGGGCTTGGGTGGCTGCGCGTGGGCCACGCCAAGATAGATCAGGCGCGCCTCTTCTCGGCCGCTGACCACTTCGATCGCATGCCCGAGCGCGGTCTCGGCCGGAACCAGGAACGATTGCGGCGAGCGCAGCTGGCGCACGGTATTGGTGGCCAGCGCGCGTACCTGGTGTGGCGGCACATTGCGGATGCGTTGGCCGAAACGGGCCAGGCACTCCAGCGCGCGCTGCCGCGCGGCGGCGGAAAGTCCACCCTTGCCATCCAGGCCATCGGCCATGCGCACCGTTTCGCGCAGGCGGTCGATCACCCGCAGCTGGCCGAGCGTGTAGCGCGCGATGACCATGTGGAAACTATTGGAGCCAAGGTCGATGGCGGCCAGCAGGTCGCCATCCTGCAATGCGGGCGGAGTCGTGGTGGTATGCGGCATGGACGAATGTTAGCCGAAGGGGCGGTGTGCTCGTCACCGCACGGCCTTCACATTTTGGAAGAGGAGGGGGCGGCAGGGCTGCGTCCTGCACCTGCCGAATCAACGGCAACGGCGGGCTATCCGTGGGATGGCGGGGTGGGTCCGGTTGCGGGGGCGCTGCAAGTACGTCGATGTAAGCT
>NZ_QFHO01000043.1 GCF_004920835.1 Stenotrophomonas maltophilia | reverse complement strand
CCGCCCCCCTGATCGAAGTCACCGCCCGCCCCGGCCAGCCGCTGGGCATGGCGCCGGCCACCTTCCTGCGTGACTTCTGGCAGAAACGCCCGCTGCTGATCCGCAACGCCTTCCCGGATTTCCAGACCCCGGTGCAGCCGGAAGACCTGGCCGGACTGGCCTGCGAAGAAGGCGTGCTAGCGCGCCTGATCGAGCATGACAAGACCCAGGACGGCTGGCGCGTGCGTACCGGCCCGTTCCAGGAAGAGATCTTCCCCGCCCTGCCCGACCGCGACTGGACCCTGCTGGTGCAGGACGTGGACAAGTGGGACAAGGACGTGCGCGCGCTGATCGAACACTTCAGCTTCCTGCCGCGCTGGCGCATGGATGATGTGATGATCAGCTTCGCCGCCACCGGTGGCTCGGTCGGCGCCCACGTCGACCAGTACGACGTGTTCCTGCTGCAGGCCCAGGGCCACCGTCGCTGGCAGATCGATGCCAATGAATCGATCAAGGGCAAGCAGCCGCCGCTGGGCTTCCGCCCCGACGTGGAGCTGAAGCTGCTGAAGGTGTTCAAGCCGACCCACGATTGGGTGCTGGCGCCGGGCGACATGCTGTACCTGCCGCCGAACGTGCCGCACCATGGCGTCGCCGAAGACCCCTGCCTGACCTTCTCGTTCGGCATGCGCGCGCCGTCCTCGGCCGAGCTGATCAGCGACTACCTCGACACCCTGATCGCCGATGCCGACGAGAACATCCGTTACCAGGATGCCGATCTGAAGGTGCCGGCCGACCCGAACGAAATCGATACCGTGGCGATGGCACGGGTGATCACCGCGCTCAACGCCATCCGCATGAACGACCCGGACAAGCTGGGCGACTGGTTCGGCCGCTTCATCACCACCTACCGTGCCGCCGGCGAAGTGATGCCCCACCAGGCTGCTCCGGCCCCGGAGGAAGTGGTCGAGGCGCTGGCCTCCGGACTGTTGCTGCAGCGCCACCCGTGGGCCCGCCTGGCCTGGCGGCGGGCCAAGCGTGGCGCCAGCCTGTATGTCAGCGGCCAGGACTTCGCGCTGCCGGTCAAGGACGCCCAGCGCCTTGCCGGTGCCGAACAGCTGGATGCCACCGCTTACCGCGGCCTGTCCGACAAGGGCCGCGCTGCGGTCCAGCAGCTGCTGGTCGGCGGTGTGTTCCAGCTGATCGACCCGAACGAGATGTATGAGGCCGAAGACGAGGATGACGATGAGGATGCCGTGGTGCTCGGCGAAGTCGTCGAAGGCCGTGACCGCGTGGATGTGATCGACGCCGACGCGGTGTCCGACGATGTCCACTCCGTGACCGTGCACGACGACGGCATCGAGGTCATCGTCAACTTTGAGGACGACGAGGAAGACGACAGCGACGACGGCCGCGGCTGAGCCATGACCGTGATCCGGGTCCAGCAGGTCAGCCACGCCGATGCCCATGCCGCTCTCCACGACGTGCGCCAGCGCGTGTTCGTGCAGGAACAGGGCATCGCCGCCGAACTGGAGCGCGACGCGCTGGACCCGGTCAGCGCCCATGTGCTGGCGCTGGATGGCGACGGGCAGCCGGTCGGCACCGGCCGACTGGCCCCGGACGGCCGCATCGGCCGTATGGCGGTACTGGCCAGCCATCGCAGCCACGGGGTGGGCGAGGCTCTGCTGGAGGCGCTGGTCGAGGCCGGGCGGCGGCTCGGCCTGGCCGAGCTGCACCTGCACGCCCAGCTGCCCGCCCGCGATTTCTATGCGCGCCAGGGCTTCCTGCCCGAGGGCGAGGTGTTCGAGGAGGCCGGCATCGGCCACCAGCAGATGCGCCGCCGGCTGAGTGCCGCCAGCGCCATCGACAGCCGCGCCGAGGCGCTGGCCATCACCACCGCCATCGTCCATCGCGCCCGCCGGCAGCTGTGGCTGCACAGCCGCCAGCTGGATCCGGGCCTGCTGGATGCGCCGCCGGTGCAGGCGGCCCTGCGTCGCTTCGTCACCGCCCGCCACGACAAGCAGCTGCGGGTGATCGTGCACGATGCGGCCGCTATCGCCTCGGCCGGCGCGCCGCTGCTGGCGCTGGCCCAGCGCCTGCCAAGCGTGATCCAGTTCCGCGAGGTCACCGACCCGGTCGACCGTGCGCTGGCCTCGGCCTGCCTGCTCAACGATGCCGGCGACTTCTACTTTCGTCTGATCGGGCACCAGCTCGACGGCGAGGCCGGCATCGCGCTACCGGCACGTTCGCAGCCGTTCGAGCAGCAATTGCAGCGCGTCTGGGACCGTTCGCGCGATTGCAGCGAACTGCGCGCGCTCGGCATCTGAGCCGGCGCAGCTGATCCAACCTGTCTGGAAGCGGCACCGGGGACGCGCGATGCCCTTGGTGGTGCCCCTTCGTGTCCGGTTGGGGGTACAATTTGGCTGTTTGAACGCGCCCGTGCATGGCTATTCATCTTCGTGCCGGGTCCTTCTGAAGCCATACCCCACAAAGCGAATCAGCACCCTCCATCGTGGACAATCAACTGAAGCAGTTTGCGCAATCTTCGCAACTCGCCGGCGGCAACGCCTCCTATGTCGAGGACCTGTACGAGCAGTACCTGGTCTCCCCGGATAGTGTCGATCCCAAATGGAAAACCTACTTCGACGGCTTCAAGGGCCGCGAAGCAGGTGACATTCCCCACTCGGCTGTCATCTCCCACATCGCGGACGCGGCCAAGGATGCGCTGAAAGCTGGCACCGGTACCGGTGCAGGCGACGAGCGTGAGCGCAATGTCGGTCGCCTGATCACCGCCTACCGTTCGCGCGGTCACCTGGACGCCCGCCTGGATCCGCTGGGCCTGGCTGCTCCGGTCAACACCCCGGACCTGGGTCTGCCCTTCCACAACCTGTCCGATGGTGACCTCAACAGCGAGTTCAGCACCGGCGGCGTGGGTGGCCAGCCGCGCATGAAGCTGCGTGACCTGCTGGCGCGCCTGAAGGCGACCTACACCGGTTCGATCGGTGCGGAGTTCATGCACATCTCCGAGGTCGAGCAGCGCCAGTGGATCTACAAGAAGCTGGAACTGGCCGGTGGCAACTACCAGCTGGACGCTGACACCCAGCGCCGCACGCTGGAGCGCCTGACCGCCGCCGAAGGCCTCGAGCGCTACCTGCACACCAAGTACGTCGGCCAGAAGCGCTTCTCGCTGGAAGGCGGCGACTCGCTGATCCCGATGATGGACACCATCATCCGCAGCGCCGGCAAGGATGGCGTCAAGGACGTGGTGATCGGCATGGCCCACCGCGGCCGCCTGAACGTGCTGGTCAACACCCTCGGCAAGAACCCGCGCAAGCTGTTCGACGAATTCGAAGGCAAGTTCGAGCACGACGAGCACGCTTCGGCCGGCGATGTGAAGTACCACATGGGCTTCTCCGCCGACGTGGCCACCGAGGGTGGCCCGGTGCATCTGGCCCTGGCGTTCAACCCGTCGCACCTGGAAATCGCCGACCCGGTGGTTGCCGGCTCGGTGCGTTCGCGCCAGGAACGCCGCAAGGACACCGCACGCAAGCAGGTGATGCCGATCCTGATCCACGGCGACGCGGCCTTCTCCGGCCAGGGCGTGGTCATGGAGCTGTTCCAGATGTCGCAGGCCCGCGGCTTCGCCGTTGGCGGCACCGTGCACATCGTGGTCAACAACCAGGTCGGCTTCACCACCTCCAATCCGCAGGACACGCGCTCCACGCGCTATGCCACCGACGTGGCGAAGATGATTGCCGCCCCGGTGCTGCACGTGAACGGCGATGATCCCGAAGCGGTGGTGTTCGCCGCGCAGCTGGCGTTCGAGTTCCGCCAGAAGTTCGCCAAGGACGTGGTCATCGACCTGATGTGCTACCGCCGTTGGGGCCACAACGAGGCCGACGAGCCGGCGATCACCCAGCCGCTGATGTACCAGGTGATCCGCAAGCACGCCACCACCCGCGAGATGTACGCCGAGCAGCTGGAAAAGGCAGGCGTGATCGCCGCCGGCGCCGGCAAGGCGATGGTCGATGCGTACCGCGAGAAGCTCGATGCCGGTGAAGTGACCACCGAGCTGGCCAAGGTCGAAAAGACCCCGCCGACCAGCCCGCTGTTCGTTGATTGGCCGAAGCTGCTGGAAGGCAAGCTGTCCGATCCGGTGTCGACCAAGGTCGAGAAGAACAAGCTGGTCGAACTGGCCAAGCTGATCAACACCGTGCCGGAAGAAGTGCAGCTGCACTCGCGCGTGTCCAAGGTCTACGACGACCGCCGAAAGATGGCCGCTGGCGAGATCCCGGGCGACTGGGGCTTTGCCGAGAACCTGGCCTACGCCACCCTGCTGGACGAAGGCAATGCACTGCGCCTGGTCGGCCAGGACGTCGGCCGCGGTACGTTCACCCACCGCCACGCGATCCTGCACGACCAGAAGACCGACAACTACTACCTGCCGCTGCGGCAGCTGGTGGATTCGCCGGAGAAGGCCACCATCATCGATTCGCTGCTCAGCGAAGAAGCGGTGATGGCCTACGAATACGGCTTCTCGACCACCGATCCGAACACTCTGTGCATCTGGGAAGGCCAGTTCGGCGACTTCGCCAACGGCGCCCAGGTGGTGATCGACCAGTTCATCGCCGCCGGTGAAGCCAAGTGGGGCCGCATTTCCGGCCTGACCCTGCTGCTGCCGCATGGCTATGAAGGGCAAGGCCCGGAACACAGCTCGGCGCGCCTGGAGCGCTTCCTGCAGCTCTGCGCGCTGGAGAACATGCTGGTGGTGGTGCCGTCGACCCCGGCGCAGGCCTTCCACATGCTGCGTCGCCAGCAGCACCTGACCACCCGCAAGCCGCTGGTGGTGATGTCGCCCAAGTCGCTGCTGCGCCACAAGCTGGCCGTGTCGACCCTGGACGAGCTGGCCAATGGCGAGTTCCAGCACCTGATCGGCGATGCCAATGCCGATGCCAAGAAGGTCAAGCGCGTGGTGCTGTGCTCGGGCAAGGTCTACTACGACCTGCTGGAAGACCAGACCAAGCGTGGCCAGGACGACGTGGCGATCATCCGCGTGGAGCAGCTGTATCCGTTCCCGCGTGCGCTGCTGGCTGCCGAACTGAAGAAGTACGGCAAGGCCACCGACGTGGTGTGGACGCAGGAAGAACCGCAGAACCAGGGTGCGTGGTACCAGATCCGCCACCACCTGCAGTTCTGCCTGGCCGATGGCCAGAACCTGCACTACGCCGGTCGCGCACGTTCGGCTTCGCCGGCTGCCGGTCACATGGCTGACCACGTCCGCGAACAGCAGCAGCTGGTCGCCGATGCACTGGTCAACCCGTTCAACGACTCGTTCGCTGAATAACTCTCCCCCTATTTAGAAGACAAACCAGGAAGCTCCCGCATGGCCACCGAAGTCAAAGCCCCGGTACTGCCCGAATCCGTCGCCGACGGCACCATCGCCACCTGGCACAAGAAGGTGGGCGACGCCGTCAAGCGCGACGAAAACCTGCTTGACCTGGAAACCGACAAGGTCGTCCTGGAAGTGCCGTCGCCGGTCGATGGTGTGATCAAGGAAATCAAGTTCGCCGAAGGCGCGACCGTGACCTCCAGCCAGGTCGTGGCGATCATCGAAGAAGGCGCCGTGGCCGCTGCTCCGGCGCCGGCCGCTGAAGCCGCTCCGGCTGCTGCCGCCGCTCCGGCCGCTGCTGCTCCGGCTGCCGCCGCTGCTCCGGCCCCGGCTGCCAAGTCGGCCGCCGACGCGCTGCCGCCGGGCGCCCGCTTCACTGCCATCACTGAAGGCGTGAATCCGGCCGACGTCGATGGCACCGGCCGTCGCGGCGCGGTGACCAAGGAAGACATCGTCAACTTCGCCCGCAACGGCGGCGCCGGCAAGGCCGGTGGCGCACGTCCGGAAGAACGCGTGCCGATGACCCGCATCCGCAAGCGCATCGCCGAGCGCCTGATGGAGTCGAAGAACTCCACCGCCATGCTGACCACCTTCAACGAAGTCGACCTGTCCAAGGTGTCGGCGGCGCGCAAGGAACTGCAGGACGAGTTCGTCAAGGCACACGGCATCAAGCTCGGCTTCATGAGCTTCTTCGTGAAGGCCGCCGCCAACGCGCTGCAGCGTTTCCCGCTGGTCAATGCCTCCATCGACGGCGACGACATCATCTACCACGGCTACTCGGACATCTCGATCGCCGTGTCGACCGAGAAGGGCCTGGTCACGCCGGTGCTGCGCAATGTCGAGCGCATGTCGTTCGCCGACATCGAACGCACCATCGCCGACTACGCCAAGAAGGCCCGTGACGGCAAGCTGAGCCTGGAAGAACTGCAGGGCGGCACCTTCACCGTGACCAACGGCGGCACCTTCGGTTCGCTGCTGTCGACCCCGATCATCAACCCGCCGCAGAGCGCCATCCTGGGCATGCATGCCATCAAGGAGCGTCCGATCGCCCAGAACGGCCAGGTCGTGATCGCGCCGATGATGTACCTGGCGATGTCCTACGATCACCGCATCATCGACGGCAAGGACTCGGTGCAGTTCCTGGTGGACATCAAGAACCAGCTGGAAAACCCGGGCCGCATGCTGTTCGGCCTGTAAGAAACCTCCCGCCCCTCCGCGCCTGCGCGGAGGGGTTCTGGTAATGCATCAAGGAATAATTCAATGGCTGAACAATTCGACGTCGTCGTCATCGGTGCCGGCCCGGCCGGTTACCACGCTGCCATCCGCGCCGCACAGCTGGGCCTGAAGACCGCCTGCATCGACGCAGCGCTGGGCAAGGACGGCAAGCCGGCCCTGGGCGGCACCTGCCTGCGCGTGGGCTGCATCCCGTCCAAGGCGCTGCTGGATTCCTCGCGCCAGTTCTGGAACATGGGCCACATCTTTGGCGACCACGGCATCAGCTTCAAGGATGCCAAGATGGACGTCGAAGCGATGGTTGGCCGCAAGGACAAGATCGTCAAGCAGTTCACCGGCGGCATCGCCATGCTGTTCAAGGCCAACAAGGTCGCCACCTACTACGGCTTCGGTGAACTGCAGCCGGGCAACGTGGTCAAGGTGAAGCAGCACGACGGCTCGGAAGTCGAGCTGAAGGGCACCAACGTCATCATCGCCGCCGGTTCGGATTCGATCGAACTGCCGTTCGCCAAGTTCGACGGCGATACCATCGTCGACAACGTCGGCGGCCTGGACTTCACCGAAGTGCCGAACCGCCTGGCCGTAATCGGCGCCGGCGTGATCGGCCTGGAACTGGGCAGCGTGTGGAAGCGCCTGGGCGCTGAAGTCACCATCCTCGAAGCACTGCCGGAGTTCCTGGCCGTGGCCGACGCCGAAGTGGCCAAGACCGCTGCCAAGGAATTCAAGAAGCAGGGCCTGGACATCCGCCTCGGTGCCAAGGTCTCCAAGACCGAGATCACCGGCAAGGGCAAGAAGAAGGAAGTCGTTGTCACCTACACCGACAGCGAAGGCGAAAAGACCCTGACCGTGGACAAGCTGCTGGTGGCCGTCGGCCGTCGCGCCGCCACCAAGGGCCTGCTGGCCGAAGGCACCGGCGTCAAGGTAAACGAGCGTGGCCAGATCGAAGTCGATGCGCATTGCCACACCGGCGTCAACGGCGTGTGGGCAGTGGGTGACTGCGTGCGCGGCCCGATGCTGGCGCACAAGGGCTTCGAGGAAGGCATCGCGGTGGCTGAGCTGATCGCCGGCCTGCCGGGCCACGTCAACTTCGACACCATCCCGTGGGTCATCTACACCGAGCCGGAACTGGCATGGGTCGGCAAGACCGAAGCCCAGCTGAAGGCCGAAGGCATTCCGTACAAGGCCGGCAGCTTCCCGTTCGCCGCCAACGGCCGTGCCGTGGCGATGATCGAGCCGGCAGGTTTCGTGAAGATCCTGGCCCATGCCGAAACCGATCGCATCCTCGGCATGCACCTGGTCGGCGCCAACGTCTCCGAGCTGGTGCACGAAGGCGTGCTGACCATGGAGTTCAGCGGCTCGGCCGATGACCTGGCCCGCATCTGCCACGCCCACCCGTCGCTGTCGGAAGTGATCCACGACGCAGCGATGGCGGTCAGCAAGCGCGCCATCCACAAGGCGAACTGATCTGCATCCAGTTGGGTGCCGACCGTTGTTCGGCACACTCCAGCCAAGAAAAAACCCCGCCTCGGCGGGGTTTTTTCTTGGCGCTGATGATGTAGAGCCAAGCCTACGCTCGGCTATCCCGGGAAAAGAGCCGAGCATCGGCTCGGCGCTACACCTTTCCAGCCGGCTTCTTCGGCGGATCGTCACAGATCCGGTGCTGGGCCACGGTTTCACCCGCCTTCCATTCCTTCACCACCCGGCAGTGCTCCTTGGGTTTGACCGCCTTGGCCGCCGCAGCATCCGCCTCATCGGCAGCGGCGGTCTGCTGACGTTCCAGCCACACCGAGGGCGGCACTGGAGGTGCGGCCAGTACCGGGGCCGCCAACAGGGCCAGACCGACCAGCAGCACTGTCCTCATGCGGCCACCGGACCGCCACCGAGCAGGCGCGCCGGCAGCATGAACAGCGCGCGCAGGAACGCGAACAGCGCCGAGAAGGTGATGCCGACCAGGCGGAACGGCAGACTCAGCAGCCAGACGAACGGCCAAGCGATCAGGGCGAGGATCGCCAGCGGCCAGCACAGCACGAACAGCAGGCACCACACACCGAGCGCGAACAGAGTCTTCATCACGGTCTCCTTGTGGCGGCACCTTGCCGCCTGCGGACACCTTGGCGCCCTGCTCTGGCCGCGTGCAAACGGTTTGCGACGAAACCCGGGCTGGGGGCGATGAAAGCAGTGGTGGGGAAACCGGAGATTCATGAGGTTGCCGGCCAGCGGCCGGCACTACCGAACGGAATCACACTGGCACTGCACCCGGGCGGCCATGGGCCACCTGGAAACGCACAGCTGTGCGTACCGCCGCATCCGCGCGCAGCACGCTGTCGGCGAAGCGCAGTTCGGCGTCCACGGTCTGCCGGTTCAGCTGCAGCTTCCACCAGCCACGGCGGTCCCCGTCGAAATAGCGGATATGCGGGTTCTGCGGTATCGACGGCCCGTAATACGGTCCATACGGTGTGCCGTCGCCGCCACTGCTGATCGCCGGGGCGATGAATTCGGTGGCGACGACCGGCGCACTGGCCGCGTCGAAATCCAGCTTCAGGTCGTTGACGAAGGTGGAATGCCAGTCGCCGCCAAGCACGATGGCATTGCCCTGCCCGCCTGCCTGCATCGCCTGCAGCAGCCGGTTGCGTGCGGCGGGATAGCCATCCCAGGCGTCGTTCCAGAAGCGCTCGCGCGGGGTGCCACCGTCCAGCCGCAGCTGTGCCATCAGCAGCTGCTGCACCACCACGTTCCAGCGCATGCCCTGCGCGGCGGCCATCGACTGCGCGAACCACGCCTCCTGGCCCGTGCCGAGCATGCTCATGCGCGGATCCAGTGCAGCATCACAGCGCGGCGACTCGCCCACGCCACAGGGATTGGCCGGGCGGAACTGGCGGCAATCGAGCAGGGTCAGCTGTGCCAGATCGCCGTAGCGCAGCCGCCGATGTACGCGCAGGCCGCCATTGCCCGCAGGCGTGCTGCGCATCGGCAGGTGCTCGTAGAACGCGCGATAGGCGGCCGCACGACGCACGATGAAGTCTTCGGTCGATACCCCGGGCTTCTCCGGATGGATGCCGGAATAATCGTTCTGTACCTCGTGGTCATCCCAGATCACCGCGAACGCATGCGCGGCGTGCGCAGCCTGCAGATCCGGATCAAGCTTGTACAACGCGTACTGGTCGCGGTAGCGCTCCAGGCTGACCGTCTCGCCACTGAAACGCTCGGCGTCCAGCGTGCGGCCGCGCGCGTTCTGCAGCGGGCTGTACTCGTACAGGTAGTCACCGGCATGCAGCACCAGGTCGAGATCGCTCTGGGCGATATCGCGCAGCACCGGATAGTAGCCGCTGTTCCAGGCCTGGCAGGTGCACAGGGCCAGCCGCAGCTGCTGCAATGGCGTGTCCAGCGGCGGCGCGGTGCGGAAGTGGCCGACCGCGCTTTCCTCGTTGCCGTCGCAGGCAAAGCGGTAGTAGTAGTCGCGGCCCGGGCGCAGGCCGTTGACCTCCACGTGCACCGAATGGGCCAGCTCGGGCACTGCCGCGGCAACGCCCCGCTGCACCAGCCGGCGCATGCCCGGGTCTTCGGCCACGAACCAGCGCACCGGCACCGCCCGCGATGGCATGCCACCACCGTTGAGCGGGTCCGGGGCCAGCCGCGTCCACAGCACCGCGCCCTGCGGATCCGGATCGCCGGCGGCGACGCCCAGGGTGAACGGATCGCGTCCCAGCCGCGGCCGAGGGCCGGCCGTGGCCAGCCCCGGCATCGCCGCCAGCGCGATCGCCGCCCCCGTGCCCTGCCACGCCATGCGCAGCAGGCGACGGCGGCTTTCCGGATCGACAGGCCCGCGCATCAGAAATGCACGGTGGCGGTGGCCATCACCTGCCGCGGCGCGCCGACCTGCATGGTCGCCAGGCTGCGGGTCGGGTCAGCGGCGTAGGTGCCATTGGTGTTGATCGAGGACAGATAACGCTTGTCGGTCAGGTTGGTCAGGTTCAGCGCCACGGTCAGGTTCTGCGCCGGGCCCAGCTTGCCGAAGTCATAGGCCACCGAAGCGTTCACCAGCCAGTAGCTCGGCACCGACACGTCATTGGTGTAGGTCACGTAGCGCTTGCCGACGTGGTTGGCGGCCAGGCGCATGTCCCACGGGCCCGGGGTCCAGGCCAGAGTGCTGGCGAACATCCATTCCGGGGTATCGACGGTCTTCTTGCCACGGGTCGGCACCACGCCGTTGTTCACGTAGTCGTTATCGTAGGTGCTGTCATTCCAGGACAGCGCGTTGGACCAGGTGAGGTCCTGCATCGGCTTCAGCTGCAGGGTCGCCTCGGCGCCGCGGCTGGTCACCGAACCGACGTTGGAGAACAGTGCCGGGCAACCGAGGATGCCCACGCACTGCGCGATGGCCAGCAGACGGTTGTCGAACTTGACGTCGTACACCGCCACCGAGGCTTCATAGCCGCGGCCGTAGCCACGCCAACCCAGCTCGATCGTGCGCGACTGTTCCGGCTTCAGGTTCTTCGCGCTGCTGTCGAATGCCGCCTGCGGCACGTTGAACGGACTGCCGACACCCAGTGCATAGGCGGCGATGTTCTTGGCGAACGAGCCGAAGATCTCATTGCCTTCGTTGAGCTTGAAGTTGAAGCCGGCCTGCGGCAGCAGCCCCTTCTTCGAGGTCAGGCTGCTGTTGTTGGCGTAGCTGCCCAGTGGCGTGCGCACACTGGTACGGGTGTGCGGCGACTTCGCACCGATGTCGATGGTCAGGCGATCATCGAACAGGCGGAAGCGGTCCTGCACGTAGAACTGGCGGGTGATGGTGGTGTAGCGCTGGTGCCACACGCGCTGGTCCGGGTTGCGCAGGAAGAAGTCGTCGGTGATCGGGCCGTCGATGTAGTAGAAGTTGCGCTGCACGCTGTGGCCGTTGTCCTCGTACCAGAGGCCAGCCTCCAGTTCGTGGCCACCGACGTTCCAGGTGAACGCCGAGGTCACGCCGGTGCGATCGATCGCATACTCGGTGGTGCGGATCGAGATTGGAATCTCGCGGCCGGTGCCCGGGTTGGACGGATTGGACGGGCTGAACCAGTGGCCCTGGCCACGGTTGCTGTGGTTGTAGACATTGACCTTCAACCGCATCGACTCGTTCAGGCCGAAATCGCCGGCAATGCTGGACAGGTCATCGTTGCGCAGGCCGTGGCCGGAGTAGTACGCATCCCATGGGCTGTTGACGCCGCCGCTGAATTTGCCGCGTGCGGCGGCGACTGCGCGATCCCAGTCCGGCGCGTAGTTGTCCCAGTCCCAGCCGAGGCGGTCGATCATCTCCAGCGACAGATCCTGGTAGTCGGCCTCGACGCGGCGCGACGCATTGAACAGCGCGGTGATCCTGCTGTCCACGCCGAAGTTGTACGTGGCCTTGCCGTTGAACTGCTTCAGCTCCTGCGAGCCCTTGCCCTTCCACTTGTCGCCTTCGGAATAGACGCCTGACAGGTAGGCAGCAAAGCCTTGATGGTCGCCGGTATCCAGCCGCGCATAGCTGCGGCGCGCACTGTCGCTGCCGAAGCTCTGTGCCAGCACCACCCCGTACTCGGTGGACGGATCGATCGAATAGAACTGGAACACGCCGCCGAGGTTACTGGTGGACGGCGTGCCCAGCGCACCGATGCCGGTGGAGACCTCGGCACCGCCCAGGTTCTCGCTGATCACCGCGCGGCTGATATGCAGGCCGTTGCTGTTGCCGTAGGCCATGTTGCCCAGCGGGATGCCATCGAGGGTGTAGCCGAGGCGGTTCTGGTTGAAGCCGCGCAGGCTGATGGTGGTCGACCATTCGTAGGCGCCGGTGGCATCGGCCGACTCGAAATGCACGCCCGGCTTGGTTGCCAGCAGCTTCAGCGGGTTGGCACCGGGCGGCAACACCTTCATGTCTTCGGCAGTGACGCGCTGAACCTGGCGTGCTTCGCCGCGGCCGATCACCGAGACCGAATCGAGGGTGGTGGCCGACTGCGCGTCGGCGGCGGGGGCGGTTTCAGCGGCGGCCAGAGACGGGAGCGAAGCACAGACCAGCAGGGCCAGCAGATTGCGGCGGAGCGGAGCGTGGGACGGCATGGAGGCGGATTCCTTGGGCACGCTGGACGCCGAAGGGCGGCGTCGAAGGGCAGCAGCGGCGGAATCGTAGAAGCGTCGCGTTACATGTCATTTACACGCCACATACGGAACGTTGATGTTCCGAATGGTGCTGGGGCCGGCCTGTATCCGTGCCCCAGCGAACGTCCGTTACTCGAACGAACCGACCGAATCGTGGGCCAGGTTGTCGAAACGGGTGTACTCGCCGAAGAACTTCAGCTTGCACGAGCCGGTCGGGCCACCACGGTGCTTGCCGATGATGATCTCGGCCAGGCCCTTGTCCGGCGAATTTTCCTTGTTGTAGTAATCGTCGCGGTAGATGAACACGATCATGTCCGCGTCCTGCTCGATAGCGCCCGATTCGCGAAGGTCGGCCATCACCGGGCGCTTGTCGGTACGCGTTTCCAGCGAGCGGTTGAGCTGGGACAACGCGATCACCGGTACGTGCAGCTCCTTGGCCAGGCCCTTCAGCGAACGCGAGATTTCCGAGATTTCGGTCGCGCGGTTCTCGCTGTTGCCCGGCACGCTCATCAGCTGCAGGTAGTCGATCACGATCAGTCCCAGATCGTGTTCGCGCTTGAGGCGGCGGCACTTGGAACGCAGCACTTCCGGCGACACGCCCGGCGTGTCATCGATGAAGATCTTGGTTTCCTTCAGCATCTTGATCGCGCTGGTGACGCGGCTCCAGTCTTCGTCTTCCAGCTGGCCGGTACGCAGGCGCTGCGCGTTGATGCGGCCGTTGGAGGAAATCAGGCGCATCGCCAGCTGCGAGGCCGACATTTCCATCGAGAACACGGCCACGCCCTTCTTCGACTTGATCGCCGCATACTCGGCGATGTTCAGCGCGAAGGTGGTCTTGCCCATGGCCGGGCGCGCAGCGAGGATGATCAGGTCGGTCGGCTGCAGGCCGGCGGTCATCGCGTCGAAGTCGTTGTAACCGGTCGGCAGGCCGGTGATGTTGCCGCCGTTCTCGAAGCGGTTGCGCAGTTCCTCGAAGGCATCCTTCAGTGCGCCAGGCATGGCCACGAAGTCGGTACGGCCCCGCGCACCCTGCTCGGCGATGGCGAACACGCTCTTTTCCGCCGAGGCCAGCAGCTCACTGCTGTCGCGACCTTCGGGCTGGAAGCCATCGTTGACGATGTCGGTGCCGACCTGGATCAGCTGCCGCAGCACTGCCTTGTCACGCACGATTTCGGCGTAGGCCACGATGTTGGCCGCCGACGGCGTGGTGCTGGCCAGCTCGATCAGATAGGCACCATCGCCGACCAGTTCCAGCTTGCCCTGCGATTCGAACCACTCACCCAGGGTCACCGCATCGAACGGACGTTCACGTTCGGACAGCTCGCGGATCGCACGGTAGATCATCTGGTGGTCGCGGCGATAGAAATCGACCTCGGTCAGCTGGTCGTTGACCCGGTCATAGGCCTCCGGCGCCAGCATCAGCCCACCCAGCACCGCCTGCTCGGCTTCCACCGAATGCGGCGGCACACGCAACTGATCGATGCGCGACTCGTCGCGATCACGATCAAAGCCATCACCGCGCTCTCTGCGGTTGGAACGGAAGCCGGAACGGGCGGACATGCTGCGGTGTTTCCTACGAAAGTGGCCAGACGAGTGTAGGCATGCACCGACCCCGGCGGCCATGGACAAACTTGTGGATAAGCCGTGGAAAAACGGGGGATATCCGCCGGTGCCTGGCCAGACTGGCATGGGGGCGTCGCACTGCCTGCGATGAACGCCGTTGCGGCGCCCGAGCCGTGCATTATCGCAGATCCACGCCCCGGGGTCGGATCCCGTGCAACATGCGGGCTCCGGCCCGCCCAGCTGGACGTGGGGTCGGATCCCTCTGCAAAGCAGAGGGCTCTGACCCCCTCGGTCTCAATCGCCCTTGGTATGCACCGCGATCAGCGTCAGAAAGCGGTCCACGTAGCCCTGCAGGAATTTCTGCGTGCCCTCGTTGTGGATCGTGCCGTCGGCATCGATCAGGCCTTCCTTGAAATGGATGAACGCCTCGGGC
This sequence comes from Stenotrophomonas maltophilia, assembly GCF_004920835.1. Taxonomy (GTDB): domain Bacteria; phylum Pseudomonadota; class Gammaproteobacteria; order Xanthomonadales; family Xanthomonadaceae; genus Stenotrophomonas; species Stenotrophomonas maltophilia_AQ. Next base: position 13,157 of record NZ_QFHO01000043.1, on the reverse strand, counting down.
TGGCCGAGCACGTGCATGTCCAGGAACGCCAGGCTGTTGCGCAGGTGCTGCTGGGCCACAGCGGTACCGATCTGGCCGATGGACGCGCCGATCACCGCCGCCGGCTTGCCAGCAAATGCGCTGTCACCATACGGGCGGGAGCCGATGTCGATGGCGTTCTTCAACACGCCCGGGACCGAGCGGTTGTATTCAGGGGTCACGAACAGCACTGCCGTGGCGGCGCGCACCTGGTCTTTCAGGCGCGTGCCCTGCGCCGGGTAGTGCGCATCAAAATCCTGGTCGTACAGAGGCAGATCGCCGATCTGCACGTACTGGAAGCGCGCGCGGTCGCCGGCGATCTTCTCCAACGCATGGGCCAGCTTGCGGTTGCAGGAATCCTTGCGCAGGCTGCCAACGAACACGGCGATGGTGGGGACGGACATCGGGACAGACTCCTCACGGTGCGGGAGGCCCAGCCTAGTCGCCGGGCCCGTGCAGGCCGGTGAAGATCAGCTGCCGGTGACGGTCGCGCGCACCTGCCGCCAATGCGCCTGCCACGCCTGGAACATCAGCACGTTCCACAGGTGGGTATGCCACTTGCGCTGGCCCCCGAGGAACTGCTGCCACAGGGGCTGCACGGCCGCCGCCAACAGCACGCCCTCGCGCTCCAGCCGCGCCGGCTGCAACAGATCCTCTGCCCACGGCCGCAGGTCGCCCTTCAACCAGTCGCTGACCGGTGCGCCGAAGCCGCGCTTGGGCCGGTGCACCATCGACTGCGGCACGTAACGGCCCAGCACGCGCTTGAGCAGCACCTTGCTGGTGGTTTCACTGCGCTTGAAGCCCAGCGGCAATGACCAGGCGAACTCGGCCACGCGCCAGTCCAGCAGCGGCGCGCGCGCCTCCAGGCTGACCGCCATCGAGGTGCGGTCGACCTTGCACAGCAGATCGTCTGGAAGGTAGGTCACATAATCGGCCAGCATCATCGCGTCGGCCGGGGTGCCGGCGCCATGCAGCGGGTCGGCCAGATCGTAGAAACTGCCTGCCGCCTGCGCACCCGGTACTGCAGCGGCCGGGTCACGCCAGCGCGAAATACGGTTGCGGTACACATCGCCAATGCCACGCGCGCCGGACTCGGCCAGCAGCGCGGCCAGGCCACCGGTACGCGAGGCCTCGCCCTGCTGCTGCGCGCGTGCGCCCATCCAGCGCCGCAGCGGGCCCGGCACACGGCCCAGCATCTGCCAGTTGCGCAGCGCACGCACGTAGCGGGTGTAGCCGAAGAACAATTCGTCGCCACCATCACCGGACAACGCCACGGTCACGCCCTGCCGTGCCAACCGGGCGACCAGCGCGGTCGGCACCTGCGAAGCATCAGCGAAGGGTTCATCGAACATCGACGGCAGCTGCGGCACCACCGCCAGTGCATCGGCGCCACTGACGTAGAGTTCGGTGTGGTCGCAGCCCAGATGCGCAGCCAGCTCCTTGGCCAACGGCGCCTCGTCGTGGCCGGAGCCGGTGAAGCCGATGCTGAAGCTGTGCACCGGCTGCCCGCTCTGTGCCTGCATGAGTGCTGCCACCAGCGAGGAATCGGTGCCGCCGGACAGGAACACGCCCACTGGCACATCGGCCACCATGCGCAGCGCAACTGCATCGCGCAGCAGCGCGTCCAGCTGTTCCTCGGCCTCTTCGATGCGGCCCTGGAACGGAGCGGCAAGCGCTGCCTGCATGCGTGCACGCGCATCCCAGAATGGGCGCTGCGCCTGCTCCGGGCGATGCGCGGCCGCACCGGCGGCCACGGTGGCCGCATCCAGGCGCAGCACGCGGCCCGGCATCAGCTTGTAGCAGCGCTGATGGATGCTGTGCGGCGCCGGGATGTAGTCCAGCCGCAACAGCAGGGTCAGTGCGTCGCGGTCGATGTCGTTGTCGAAGGCCGGGTGCTGCCACAGCGCCTTCAACTCGGAACCGAACACCAGCGTGTCACCGGCCCAACCGTAGTACAGCGGCTTCTTGCCGACACGGTCGCGGGCCAGCCACAAGCACTGCTCCTGGCGGTCCCACAGGGCGATGGCAAACATGCCGTTGCAGCGCTGCAGGGTGTCTTCCATGCCCCATTGCAGGATCGCTGCCAGCAGCACCTCGGTATCGGAATGGCCGCGGAACTGGTGCCCCAGCGGTTCCAGCTCGGCGCGCAGCGCGGCGAAGTTGTAGACCTCGCCGTTGTAGGCCATCACATAGCGACCATCAGCCGAGGCCATCGGCTGATGGCCCAGCGGGGACAGGTCGAGGATGCTCAGGCGGCGGTGCGCCAGCGCGATGCCGGCCCCGGCATCGACCCAGCAGCCACCATCATCCGGCCCGCGGTGGTGCAGCGCCTCGCCCATGGCCAGGACCTGCGCCTGCAGCACCTCGGCCGACGCCACCGGCGCCGGCAACAACATTCCCGCCAATCCACACATGCATCAGGGTTCCTGCGCCAGTTCAAGGGCGGCGCCAATCACTGCATTGTCGCTTGGAAGCCCGAACATTGCTGCCCCCGCCAGCGGCGTATAGGTATCGGCACCGCAGACCCGGCGCAGCGGCAGGTGGCCGAAGCCGGCCTCGACCAGTGCGGTGACCACGCCCTCGCCCACCCCGCCGCTGTGGCGGCCCTCGTCCAGCACCAGCACGCGCCGGGCGCTGGTGGCCTGTGCGGCGATGAAGCCGGCATCCAGCGGCACCAGCCAGCGCAGGTCGACCACCCGCACCTGCCAACCCAGCTGCTGCTCGATTGCCCGTGCCGCACGCAGCGCCATCGGCACGCCGTTGCCATAGGTGTAGACCACCAGGTCGCCGGCGTCCGGCGCGTAGACCCGGCCCTCGCCCGGCACCAGCGCCTGGCCGGGCGCGGGGTAGTCGAACAGCCACTGGCCATCGCCCGGTTCGTGCAGATCCTTGCTCATGTACAGAGCGATCGGCTCCAGGAATACCGCCACCCGGCCATCCACCCGCGCCAGCGCTGCCAGCGTACGCAGCATCATCACCGCATCGTCGCCACGCGAGGGGCAGCCGACCACCAGGCCAGGGATGTCGCGCAGCGCAGTGATCGAATTGTCGTTGTGGAAGTGGCCGCCGAAGCCCCTCTGGTAGCCCAGCCCGGCCACGCGCACCAGCATCGGATTGCGGTACTGGTCATTGGAGAAGAACTGCAGCGAACAGGCTTCACCACGCAGCTGGTCGATGGCGTTGTGCAGGTACGCCAGGTACTGGATTTCCGGAATCGGCAGCATGCCCATGTTGGCCAGGCCCTGCGCCATGCCCAGGATCATGGTTTCGTCCAGCAGGGTGTTGAACACCCGGCGTGGGCCGAAGCGGCGCAGCAGATCCTTGGTGACGGTGTAGACACCGCCCTTCTGCGCGACGTCCTCGCCGAACAACAGGCTCTGCGGATACTTCGCCAGCAGTTCCTGCAGGCCGTGGTTGATCTGGATGGCGAGGTGCCGTGGTGCCTGCCGCTCAGGCAGGGCCTCCGCACCGCCATACAGCGCTTCGCGCGTCTCGGCGGGCACCTCGCGCCGTGCTTCGGCCTGCACCGCCGCTGGCGTGTACGGCGCCAGCGGCGCCATCACTTCCTGCAGCGACTGCAGCGTCGGGCGGCCTTCAGTCTCTGCAGCAGCGGCCATGCAGCGCGCGCGCATCGTCTCGTAGGCAACCTCGATCGCCGCCGCATCCATCCAGCCTGATTCCAGTGCGATCTGCGCCGAGCGCAGCAAGGGATCCTGCGCCTCGGCCGCACACAGCTCCGGCAACGCGCGCCATTCCACTTCGAAGTCGGTACCGGCATGACCCATCAGGCGCGTGGTGCGCAGGTGCAGGAAGGTAGGCCGCCGCGTGCGCCGGCAGTGCTCCACTGCGGCCTGTACCTGGGCGTGGCCAACCGCCAGATCCAGGCCATCGGCGAAGAAATAGTCCAACCCCGGCTGACGGCTGAAACGCTCGGCGATCCACCCTTCGGGCGTCTTTACCGAGATGCCCAGGCCGTTGTCCTCGCAGACGAACAGGATTGGTGCCGGCAGTTTCTGGTAGGCCGACCACATTGCGGTATTGAAAGCGGTCTGCGCGGTGGCATGGTTGGACGAGGCATCGCCGAACGAGCACAGCACGATGCTGTCGGTGGGAATCGGCAGCGCCTGCCCCAGCCGCTTGCCACTCTCGATGGCCAGCGCGGTACCCAGCGCCTTCGGCAGGTGCGACGCAATCGTCGAGGTCTGCGGCAGCACCCACAACGGCTTGCTGCCCCACACCTTGTGGCGCCCCCCGCTGGCCGGATCATCGGCACTGGCAGCGAACGACAGCGCAGCGTCGCGCAGCGGGTCGATGCCCGGAACCTGGCGCGAACGCTCGGCCATGAACGCGCCGGAGCGGTAGTGCAGGAACGCTGGATCGGTATGCCGGCAGGCCCGCGCCAGCAGCGCATTGCCCTCGTGACCGGAAGAGCCGATGGTGTAGAAGACCTTGTTCTGCACGCGCAGCACGCGCGCCATCAGGTCCAGCTGGCGACTGGCCAGCTGCGAATCGAACAGGTCGTCGAAGGCAGCGGCGGTAAGCGTGCTGCCCGGCAGGATCGGCGCGTCCGGGGCCGGTCGCGGGCGTGGAGTCCCGCGCCAGCCCCGCACTGCATCGAGGAAATTGACATCGCACACTTCGGCGCGGTTGAGCACGCGCATGCGTGCGGGAATCGGATCTGGAACCACAGCGAACATCGAACACCCTCCGTGTCGTTGTTGCATTCCGCCGGGCACGGCCCGGCGCTACCCTGTGGGGGTCACCTTGGTGAGAGTCACGCGGCCTCGAAGCGCGCACGGACCTCGGCGGTCACTGCCGGCATCGGCAGGAAGCGCGGTTGCGCGCGCACGCGCTGCAGCCAGCCGCGCACCTCCGGGAAGAGATCCAGCGCAATGCCACCCTCGCCCGCCACATCGGTGTAGGCGAACAGGGCGATGTCGGCAATGCCGTATCCGCTGCCGGTGAACCACTGCGCCTGCCGCAGGTGCTGCTCCATCACCGCCAACGCGTTGGCGGCGCGCTCGTGCAGGCGCGGCAGTTCAGCGCGCCGCGGTGAATCCGGTGCGGTCCAGCCACGGATGAAGCGCGCCACTGCCACGCAGGGCTCGTGCGTGTACTGCTCGAAGAACATCCAGCTCAACGCCTGCGCACGCTCCCAGCCGTCGCTGGGCAGGTACGGCGTGCCTTCGGCCAGCCAGAACAGGATCGCATTGGATTCAGTCAGCACGCGGCCGTCGTCGCGGACGATCAGCGGCACCTTGGCATTCGGATTCAGCGCGAGGAATTCAGCGGTGTGGGTCTGGCCATGGGCGCTGTCCACTTCCACCCAGCGGTAACGGCTGCCGAGCTGCTCCAGCAGCAGGCGGACCTTGTGGCAGTTACCCGAGACCGACATGCCATGCACCGTCAGCGGGATGCGCTCTTCCAGCATTGCCTGCTCCATCGAATCCGGCCGGCGGCCGGCTGCCGGCAGTCTGGCAAGCGCACCGGTGAATGCCAAGCGCGGGTGCAGCATGGCACCCTTGTAGTGCCGCTGGCCGACAATCGCACGAATCCTGCCAAGAGGTTGCCGGCCAGCGGCCGGCACTACCGGGCAACGCTCAGCGTGCCCGCTGCCGCCACTGCTCGCGCGACTGCCCCCAGATCTGCATCGGCTTGTCGTTGTACGGCGGCGGCAGCTCGCCCATGCGCAGCAGCGTGCTGCCCAGCTTGCGCGCGACCACGCGGGAGTTCTCGTTGTCCTCGGCAATGGTGTGGACCACCTCATCCCAACCCAGCGTGTCGAAGGCCCAGTCGATCGCGGCGGTGGCAGCTTCCGGGGCATAGCCCTTGCCCCAGCTGGCACGACGGATGCTCCAGCCGACCTCGGTGCCCGGCCAGTCCTGCGGCTGCCACGGTCCCATCCGGCCGACCCACTCGCCGCTGGACTTTTCGATCACGCTGAACATCGAGAAACCGAACAGCTGCCAGGCACCCGCCAGGCTGCAGAAGCCCCGCCACGCGACCGAGGGCGGCTGCACACCTCCGAGCGTGCGCATCACCTCTTCGTCGGCGCAGAAGGCCAGGTACTGCTCATAGTCGTCACGCTGCGGTGGACGCAGGATCAGGCGCTCGGTTTCCAGGCGCAGGTCGAAGATGCTCATGCCGATTCCATATCGCAGTGATGGGAAGGCCCATGATGGTAGACCCACATCCAGCGCGGATGAACATCGGCGTCCCCAACGAAACGGGCCGGCATATGCCGGCCCGTCAGGTACTGCGTGGTGCGGATGGATTACTGGCGGGTCGCGGCGGTAGCGCCGGCAGCCGCGGTCTGCGTGACCAGCTGGCCATCGACCACCGGCAGGCGATCGCTGGCCGGCTTGTTGTCCAGGCGCACGGTCTTCTCGGCACCGTCATAGCGATAGGTCACGTTGTAACCCTTGACCACATCGTTGGTGCCCATGGCGATGCGGTTGCCCGGCTTGCTGGCCATGCGCATGGTGCCGGTGGTGCCGTCCTCGTTGCGGTAGGTCACGTTGTAGCCGGTGACGCGGCTCGACTCGGACGTTGCGGTCTCGGTGTGGCACTGGCGCTCGGTGCGGTTGACCACGCGGCCACCCACGTGGCGCTTGTCGATCTGGTTGCCGATGAAGCCACCGGCCACCGCGCCGGCAGCGGTCGCGGCCTTCTTGCCGTTGCCACCACCAACCTGGTTGCCGAGCAGGCCACCGACCACGGCGCCGACCACGGTGCCACCGACGTTGCCATCACGCTCCGGCAGGCGCTCCTGCACCGTCACGTCCTGGCAGACTTCATGCGGGGTCTGTGTGGTGGAGGTCTCACGCACCGCATCGGTACCAATCACAGTGGCATAGGCCTTCTGCTTCTCGGTGATCGGGTCGACCTTCAGCACGTCGGCGTACTCCAGGCCGCGCGGCGCGGACGGGTCGAGCGTGTCAGCACGCGCGCCATCGTCAGCGGCGTTGCCATCGACCAAGCGCGATTCACTCGGGTTTCCGGCGCTGAGCTGCTCAGGCGACTTGTCGCCACTCTTCATGAAGGCGGCGGTTGCGATACCACCGACCAGCAGCGCGCCCGCTGCGACCAGGACAGTTGTAGTTGTGCTTTTCATGACCTGCTCCTTGCGGACCGTCCGCAACGTTCTCAGGCCAGATTGCAGCATGCGCTGCCTGAACGGAATCTCCACATTTCCTGCTCATTCCCGTAACCCATTCAGCATCGGGAAATGCTGGGCCCGTGGTAGCGTTTGCATATTCCCCACAAGGACCCCGCCATGGCCAACCCGATGCTGCTGCCGGTACTGCAATGGGGGCGCCGGCTGCGCTACCCCACCCTGTTCAAGCTGACCGCCGGGTTGTTCGTGCTGACCCTGTTCGTTCCGGACCCGATTCCGTTCATCGATGAGCTGGTACTGGGCTTCGGCACCCTGCTGCTGGCCAACTGGAAGAGCCGCAACGCCTCCACGGCGCCCCCGTCGCTGGAACAGCGTTGAGCCTGCTGGTCGACAGCCACTGCCACCTGGACGCCAGCGAGTTCGACCGCGACCGCGCCGCCGTGGTCGAGCGCGCACAGGCAGCTGGCGTGCACCAGCAGGTGGTGCCGGCGGTGACCGCGGCCAGCTGGCCGAAGCTGCGCGAGGTCTGCCAGCTGGCCCCGGGGCTGTATCCGGCCTACGGCCTGCATCCGATGTTCCTGGCCGAGCACCGCCCCGGGCACCTGTCCGAGCTGCGCGAGTGGATCGAGCGGGAACGCCCCTGCGCGATCGGCGAATGCGGCCTGGATTTCTTTGTCGAAGGCCTGGATGCAGAGACGCAGCAGGCGTACTTCATCGGCCAGCTGGAACTTGCCCGTGAGTTCGAGCTGCCGGTGATCGTGCATGCGCGGCGCGCGGTGGATGCGGTGATCGCCGCGATCCGTCGCATCGGCGGCCTGCGCGGCGTGGTGCACAGCTTCTCCGGCAGCCCCGAACAGGCCGCACAGCTGCACAGGCATGGATTCCTGCTGGGCCTGGGCGGACCGCTGACCTACGAGCGCGCGCAGCGACTGCAGCGACTGGTGCGGGAGATGCCGCTGGAACAACTGCTGCTGGAGACCGACGCCCCGGACCAGCCCGACGCCGGCATCCGCGGCCAGCGCAACGAACCCGCACGACTGGCAATCATCGCCCGCCATGTGGCGGCGTTGCGCGGAATCGAGCTGGATGCGCTGACGCAGGCCACGACGGAAAATGCGCGGCGGTTGTTCAACCTGCCCACGATGTGACGGTAGGTGCCAACCTTGGTCGGCACGCTGTAACGACCGCGGTGGACCCTACGCCGGGCATGGCCCGGCGCTACCGATCACGCGTCAGCGTGATCCTCGACCACTTCAGCCTTCACCTTCTTCGGCTCCAGCAGCATCTCCAACGCCTTGCCGACAGCGGCGAAGGCGAACGCGCCGGTGATATGGGTGGCTGCGCCCAGGCCGGCGCCGCAATCGAGCTTCAGTGCCGCATCGGCCCCCAGGTTCGGGCGGAGGCCACAGACACTGCCGTCGGCCTGCGGGTACTTCACGTTCTCCAGCGAGTACACCGCCGGCACGCCGAAGTAGCGCTTGGCATTCTTCGGGAAGTTGAACTCGCTGCGCAGCTTCTTGCGGATCAGCGCCAGCATGGCGTCGTGCTCGGTGCGCGAGACGTCGCGGATGCGCACCAGGGTCGGATCAGTACGGCCACCGGCGGCACCGACAGTCAACAGCGGCAGCTTGCGGCGGCGGCACCAGGCGATCGTCTCGACCTTGACCCGGAAGCTGTCGCAGGCATCGATCACCAGATCGAAACCACGGTCCAGCAGTTCGGCCATGTTGGACACGGTCAGGAACGCCTGCACCGCATCGACCTCGATCTCCGGATTGATCGCGCGGCAACGCTCGGCCATCGCCTCGGCCTTGTTGCGCCCATAGTTGCCTTCCATCGCCGGCAGCTGCCGGTTGGTGTTGGACACGCAGATATCATCGGCGTCGATCAGGGTCAGGTGGCCGACCGCTGAACGCGCCAGCGCCTCCACCACCCACGAGCCGACCCCGCCCATCCCCACCACTGCCACGCGGCTGCCCTGCAGGCGCTCGAGCGCGCCCACGCCATACAGCCGTTCGATGCCGGCAAAGCGTTGTTTGACCTGTTCGTTCATCGGGCTATTTTAACGTGCAGGCGCCGGTGCCTACAGCGCGCTGGCATCGAACCCACCGTTGCACGCCCGGAGAGCCCGCCATGAACGCCAGCCCGTCCCACCGCCGCCCGTCCACTGCCTATCGCTACCTGTTCGTGCTGTGCCTGGGCCTGCTGATCGGGCTGATTGCCACGGTGATGGTGGGACGTGCCCTGCAGGCCCGCCGTGACCCGTTCCCGGACAGCCTCATGCAGGTGATGCAACGGCAGTCGCAGATGTTGCAGCAGGCCCAGCAGCAGAACCGCTGCAGCCTTGTCGACGGCGTTCCGCGGCTGCAGGCCATCCGCCTGTTGTCCAACGATCTGGACCTGGCCTTTCCCGGGCTGAAGGACAGTGCGCAGTTCCAGCAGCATGCCAGCCAATTGCGCGGCAACCTCAACAGCGCGCTGGCTGCGCCGCCCAGCGACTGCACCACCTTGGCCAAAGTGGTGGAAACACTGCAGGCGGACTGCCGTGCCTGCCACCAGGACTACCGCTGACACGCATTCATCCTGCAGCCGGCCAGGACACGCATGGTTGGCGCGTTGTTCACGTTCGAAAGGAGAGGATTCGTCCACTCTGCTGCATGACGCAGTACCACCCAACGCACCCGCCTTCACGGCCAGGAGAAGCCCCATGAAGATCCAGCTCATCGCTGCCAGCGCCATCGCAACCCTCGCCCTGGCCGGCTGTGCCACCCCCGGCGGCTACGGTGGCGGTGGTTACAACAACGGCTACAACAATGGCGGCTACGGCAACAATGGTGGTTACAACCAGGGCCGCTGCGCCGACTGCGGCATCGTCACCCGCATCAACACCGTGCAGTCCGGCCGCACGGCGCCCAGCGCCACCGGCGCGATCCTCGGCGGCATCGTCGGCGCCGTGGCCGGCCACGAGATCTCCGACCACACCGGCGGCAGCCGCGGCAACAAGAACATCGCTGCCGCTGCAGGCGCGGTCGGTGGCGCCCTGGCCGGCAACCAGATCCAGAAGAACGTGACCAGCGATACCTACGACATCAGCGTGCGCATGGACGATGGCCGCACCATCGTGGTCAACCAGCGCGACCTCGGCGGCATCCGCGAAAACACCTACGTGCGCGTGGTCAATGGGCGGGTCATTCTGCGCTGACCTGCGGCGGGCCGACAGCAAAGAAAAAGGCCCGCTTGCGCGGGCCTTTTTCATGCCGGAGTGCGGCAGGTATTACGCCGGCTGGACCTTGTCAGCCTGCAGGCCCTTCTGGCCCTGCACGACTTCGAAGGTAACGGCCTGGCCTTCCTTGAGGCTCTTGAAGCCCTGGGTCTCGATGGCACGGAAGTGCACGAACACGTCCTCGCCATTCTGTCGGCTGATGAAGCCGAAGCCCTTCGCATCATTGAACCACTTTACGGTACCGGTCTCGCGATCAGCCATCTCACTAACTCCCTTTGACTCTCTCTTGTTGTTGGAAACGCCTGGTGGGCGGCTGACAAGCAAGGGGGAAGCGAGGTGCATCGATGCAGCGGATCGGAAAGATCTTGCTTCATCAGGCCACGATCCACGGTGACCTTGCCAAGCTCAGCGACTGCAACTTAACCCGCCCAAAACGAAAAAGCAACTGGCAAAATCTTTCACTGTCAACCCCAAAACGGCGACCATACGGGACAGCATGGGACTCTCATTCATCTTATATCTGCTAGCGGTCATTTTTGTCCTCGTCGGCATCGCCGGGATCATCCTTCCGGCCCTCCCCGGGATCCCGCTGGTCTTCATCGGACTGCTGCTGGCGGCCTGGGCCGACGGCTTCGCGCACGTCGGCTGGCCCACGCTCGTCGCACTGGGCGTACTGACCGTGCTGTCGCTGCTGGCCGACGTGCTGGCCACTGTGGTCGGCGCGCAGCGGGTGGGCGCCAGCCGCAAGGCGTTGTGGGGCACCTTCGTCGGCAGCATCGTCGGCCTGTTCTTCATGCCGATCGGCCTGTTCGCCGGGCCGTTGATCGGCGCCCTGCTGGGCGAGTACTGGCACACCCGCGAACTGGGCCGCTCAACCAAGGTCGGGCTGGCCACCTGGCTCGGCATCCTGCTCGGCCTGGCGCTGAAACTGGCCGTGGTGATCGCCATGCTGGGCCTGTTCGCCTTCGCCTGGTTCCTGTGACACCTCCGTCTTCACGCCCTGCGCACGTCGTGGCCGTGCATAAACAGCGGGGGCTGGCCGTGATCCGGTGCAGCCGCCACACTGTGCGATCCCCGTATTCACCGAAGGGCCTGCTGGAATGACCCTCCCCCCGCTGCTTCCCCGCCTTGCGCCGTTGGCGCTGGCCCTGGCCAGTGCTCCGCTGGCCGCGCAGGAATTCGTTCCCGGCACCGATACCTCGCCGGCGGCTTGCGCCGCCATTACCACCGACGCTGCGCGCCTGGCCTGTTATGACCGCCTGTTCGCGCACACCCCGCAGGCCACGGCCGCTGCCGACGCCGCTGCCGAGGCGGCCGCGCAGGCCCGTCGCGAAGAGCGCCAGACCGCACGCGTAAGCCAGGGCGAAGAGAAGCTGCGCGAACGGGTCAGCGACCTGTTCCGCCCCTCTGCGCCGGACAGCGCGCTGGCCAATGCCGGCCGAGGTTCGCTGCTGGACAGCCGCTGGGAACTGGCCGAAGACTCCAAGCTGGGGCCGTTCCAGCTGCGTGCGTACAAGCCGGTGTACCTGCTGCCCGCGTTCTGGACAAGCGACCGCAACACCACGCCGCATTCGCCAAACCCGGCCAACACGGTCACCACGCCGCAGGTACTGGACAGTGCCGAGCTGAAGTTCCAGATCAGCTTCAAGACCAAGATCGCCGAGAACCTGTTCGGCGACAACGGCGACATCTGGGCCGGCTACACCCAGAGCTCGCGTTGGCAGGCCTACAACGGCGAGGATTCGCGCCCGTTCCGCGAAACCAATTACGAGCCGGAAGTGATGATGGTGTTCCGCAACGGTTACTCGATCGGTGGCTGGCGTGGGCGCATGACCGGCATCGCGCTGAACCACCAGTCCAACGGTCGTGCCGACCCGCTGTCGCGCAGCTGGAACCGGGTGATGCTCAACATCGGCCTGGACCGCGAGAACTGGGCGCTGGTGCTGCGGCCGTGGTACCGCATTCCCGAGACCCGCAGCGACGACAACAACCCGGACATCGAGGACTACATGGGCCGCGGCGACGCGACCCTGACCTGGAACCGCAACGGCCATGAAGTCTCGCTGATGGCGCGCCATTCGCTGCGCACCGGCAGCCGTTCGCACGGCGCCCTGCAGCTGGATTACGGCTTCCCGATCAGCAATCTGCTGCGCGGCCATGTGCAGGTCTTCGATGGCTATGGCGAGAGCCTGATCGACTACAACCACAAGGCCACCTACGTGGGCGTGGGCGTGTCCCTGCTGGAGTGGTTCTGATGGTCGTGACGATCTGGCACAACCCGGCCTGCAGCAATTCGCGCGGCGCACTGAAGCTGATCCGCGATGCCGGCTTCGAGCCGGAAGTGATCGAGTACCTGGGCGACCCACCTGACGTGGCCACGCTGCGTCAGGTGCTGGCCGAATCCGGATTGAGCGCGCGTGACCTGGTGCGCAGCAAGGAAGCGCAGTTCGCCGAACTCGGTCTGCAAGATGCTGACGATGCCAGCCTGCTGGCGGCGATGGCCGAGCACCCGCGGCTGATCAACCGCCCCGTGGTGCGCACGCCCAAGGGCACCCGGCTGTGCCGCCCACCGGAAACGGTGCTGGAAGTCCTGTAACCCACCCCGCTTTGGTGGAGCCGAGCCATGCTCGGCTGCGGTTCGCGTGCTACCCATGAATGCAGCCGAGCATGGCTCGGCTCTTATCTCTTGCGACTCTGGCACCTTAGGTGCCGAGAGCCCGGCGCGGGCGACCGTTCGGCTCTAGGTCTTCTCGATCGCTCTGTAGCAAGGATCTCCGCGCCGGTTTCTCCCTGATCCGC
>NZ_QFHO01000042.1 GCF_004920835.1 Stenotrophomonas maltophilia | reverse complement strand
CATGCGGCTCACGCCCCTGCGCAGCCCACCCGCCCGGCCACGGATAGTTCCCGTGTGCGGCCGCCACGGAAAATCAAAAAAGAAAATCAAAGTCAAAAGCGGGTCGCTTCGCTCGCATCCACGCATGGCGTGGATCTACCGTGTCGACCAAGGTCGACACCTACCAACAGCGATGATGCCCCGCCAAGCCCAGCATCCTGACCGCTGCTGTTGCCGTTGATGTTGACGTTGCTTCCAGCGGGTCCCGGGCCGCAGGCCTGGGCAACAAACCCCTACCGATCGTCGCGCAGGGCGCCGCCCGGCAGGAACACCCACGTACGCGTGACCTGCAGGATGTCGATCTCGTCCTCGGTCTTCGGCAGCGGCGGGAACGGCTGTGCCAGCTGCACCACCCGCAGCGCTGCCTCATCCAGCAATGGCGTCCCGCTCGAACGCAGGACGCGGCTGCTTTCCACGCTGCCATCGCGGCGAACGCCAACGCTGATCACCACCTGGCCGCCCAGCCGGCGCTGCCGCGCCTCGTCCGGATAGTTCAGGTTGCCCACCTGCTCGGCGCGGTCGACCCACGCGCGAAGGTAATTGGCATAGGCATATTCGTGCGTACTGGCGGAGACGAATTTGCGGTTCGGGCGCTTGGCGTATTGCGCAGAACGCAGGTGCACTTCCGCTGCCAGGCGCGCCATTTCCGCATCACGCTGTTCGCGCGCGGTCATCGGTGCATCCGGCGTCGGCTCCAGCGGGGTGGGGCGGGATTGCGCCTGTACCACCGTGTCCTCGCCATTGCGGCTGCTGACCACCCGCGCCTGCGGCGGTGGCACGGGCGCGGCCGATTGCTGCTGTTGCGGCACAGGGCTCAACCCGGATTGGGCCTGCGGCACGATGCCGGCCTGGTTGTCGCGCGGGCGCTGTGCGCGGTCGTGTTCGCCGCCGCCCTCCTGGCTGGCCGCGGCAAGGAAATCGGCCTGCTTGGGCGTGAGTGCGGTGCGGGTCTGGCTGAAGATCACTTCCAGCGTCGGCACCAGCGGCGCATCGCCCTTCACGGCAAAGCCCACGCCCAGGATCAGCAGGGCGTGGACCAGCACCGACAGCGCGATGGTCGCCCCCAGCCGTTGCGCTTCGCGCGGGGGCGGGGGCAGAACGGCAGGTGCGGGGGGCATCAGCGCAGGCCGGCCTCGAGCGCGTCGAACAGGGTGCCGGCGATGTTCAGGCCGTACTGCGCGTCGAGTTCGCGTACGCAGGTCGGGCTGGTCACATTGACCTCGGTCAGGTAATCGCCGATCACGTCCAGGCCGACGAAACGCATGCCACGACGCTTCATCTCCGGGCCGACCTGCGCGGCGATCCAACGGTCGCGCTCGCTCAGCGGGCGGCCTTCGCCGCGGCCGCCAGCGGCCAGGTTGCCGCGGAACTCATCCCCCTGCGGGATGCGCGCCAGGCAGTAGTCCACCGGCTCGCCATCGACCAGCAGGATGCGCTTGTCGCCGGCGGTGATGTCAGGGATGAACTTCTGCGCCAGCGCCATCCTGTGGCCACCGTCGGTCAGCGTTTCCAGGATCACGTTCAGGTTCGGATCGCCCTGGCCGCTGCGGAAGATCGAGCGGCCGCCCATGCCGTCCAGCGGCTTCAGCACGGCCTGGCCGTGTTCCAGGGCAAACGCCTTCAGCGCCTTGGCGTCGCGGCTGACCAGGGTCGGCGGGCAGCACTGCGGGAACAGCAGGGCGGCCAGCTTCTCGTTGTAGTCGCGCAGGCCCTGCGGGTTGTTGACGACGCAGGCGCCAGCAGCTGCAGCCACGTCCAGCACCTGGGTGTCGTAGATGTACTCGGCGTCGACCGGCGGGTCCTTGCGCATCAGTACGATCTGGCCCGGGCCGAATTCGGTACGGCTGAACGCGCCCAGCTCGTACCAGCCGGCCGGGTCGTCGCGCACCTGCAGCGGCGCGGTCTGGGCAACCGCCACGCCGCCTTCCAGCGCCAGGCCGCCCGGGCGCACGTAGTGCAGGGCATGGCCGCGTCGCTGGGCTTCCAGCAGCATGGCGAAGGTGGTGTCCTTGGCGATCTTGATGTGGGCGATGGGGTCCATCACCACGATGACGTTCAACGGCATGGTCGCACCTGTCAGGCAAGACGTTGATGGTAGCGGCAACGCCGGCCGCGCGCCTCCCCGCCGTACTGCAACGCAGCGTCCGTCCGGCGGCGCAGTCATTGCGAAACCGGTCACGTTCAGCAGGGCGTCGCGCCCCGCGTGGTGGGCTGGCCTTGAAGCGGGCGCGGGAAGTGCGATATAGATACGCTTTCGTAGCGGCCCCCGCCAGAGATCGGGCCGTGCGCTTGGGGATAGGCAATGACTGAAAACACGACTGCGGGCGGGGAACTCGCAGGACTCCGGGTGATGGTCATCGATGATTCGAAGACCATCCGCAGGACTGCGGAAACGCTGCTCAAGCGCGAAGGCTGCGAGGTGGTCACGGCCACCGACGGTTTCGAAGCGCTTGCCAAGATCGCAGACCAGCAACCGCAGATCATCTTCGTCGACATCATGATGCCGCGCCTGGATGGCTACCAGACCTGTGCGCTGATCAAGGGAAACCAGCTGTTCAAGGCGACCCCGGTCATCATGCTGTCGTCCAAGGATGGGCTGTTCGACAAGGCGCGGGGGCGCATTGTCGGCTCGGAGCAATACCTGACCAAGCCCTTTACACGTGAAGAACTGCTGGGTGCCATCCGCACATACGTCAACGCCTGACCAGGGGGGAAAGGCACAATGGCTCGTATCGTCCTGATCGAGGATTCACCGACCGACCGCGCGGTGTTCACCCAGTGGCTGCGCCGTGCCGGCCACGAAGTGCTGGAAGCGGACAACGCCGAGGATGGACTGCAGCTGGTCCGCGACCAATCGCCGCAACTGGTGCTGATGGACGTGGTGCTGCCCGGCATGAGCGGTTTCCAGGCGACCCGGGCGATGGCCCGCGACGCCGCGATCAAGCACATCCCGGTGATCATCGTCAGCACCAAGGCGATGGAAACCGACAAGGCCTGGGGCCTGCGCCAGGGCGCGGCCGATTACATCGTCAAGCCGCCGCGCGAGGATGAACTGATCGCGCGGATCAATGAACTGGTGGCCTGATGCGCTCGCCCTTCGACATTCTTGAAGCCTACGAACGGCGCAGCCTGGCCCACGCGGTGCAGCTGCCCGAACGGCAGTTCGCCCAGGACCTGTGGCGCGGCGTGGGCTATCGCGTCGGCCAGCGCCGGCTGGTGTCCGATTTCCGCGAAGTGGTGGAAATCGTGCCGATGCCGCCGGTGACCCCGGTGCCGTGCGCGCAACCGTGGTTGCTGGGCGTAGGCAATCTGCGCGGCAACCTGTTCCCGGTGGTCGACCTGAAGTATTTCCTGGAAGGCACGCGCACCGTGCAGCAGGAAGGCCAACGCGTGCTGATCATGCGCCAGGCCGGCGGCGACGTCGCGCTGACCATCGATGAATTGTTCGGCCAGCGCAGCTTTGAACTGGCCCAGCAGATCGAGGCCGGTGCACTGGCTGATGGGCGTTATGGCCATTTTGTTGACCGCGCCTTCCATGCCGACGGCCAGGACTGGGGCGTGTTCTCGCTCTCGCTGCTGTCGCGCACCCCTGAATTCCGGCAAGCCGCGGCCTGAGGCCGGGCGTTGCCCCCTGCATTGAAGAACGAGGTTGAACGATGAGTACTGCTTCGGACGCCACCAAGACCGGCAAGCTGCGGCTGGGCGGCAGCAACCTCTGGCTGTTCCTGTTGCTGGCATCGATGATCCTGTTCGGTGTCAACACCGGCGTCGCCACCTGGCAGGGCAGCCGCCTGGCCGATGCAGGCTCCAAGGCCGCCGACCTGCAGGTACTGTCGCAGCAGCTGGCCAACCAGGGCCGTGATGCGGTGGGCGGCAACGCGCAGGCGTTCACCGCCTTCAAGGCTACCCGCAACGCGATCGAACAGAACGTATCGACCCTGCAGGGGCGCTACGGCAAGGAGCCGGGCGTGTCCGGCGCGATCTCCACGCTGGGTGAAACCTGGGCGCCGCTGGGCAAGCAGGCCGGGCAGCTGGTCGCCAGTGAGCCGGCGGTGCTGGCCCTGGCCGGCAACGCCAACAACTTCAGCGGCGCGGTACCGGGCCTGCAGGCCCAGCTGAATGAACTGGTGCGTGCGATGTCCGCCTCCGGCGCGCCGTCGGCGCAGGTGTACAGCGCGCTGCAGCAGGTGGTGGTGGCCGGTTCGATGGCCCGCCGCGTGACCGAAATGCGGGCCGGTGGCAATGGTGCGGCTACTGCGGGCGATGCGCTGGCACGTGACATCACTGTGTTCTCGCAGGTGCTCGATGGCCTGCGCAATGGCAACGAGGAACTGGGCATCACCGCCGTGCGTGGCGCTGCCGCCGTCGCTGCGCTGGAGCAGTCCCAGCAGAAGTGGGAAGCGATGAAGCAGGACGCCGATGCGATCCTGGCCAGCTCGCGCCAGCTGTTCGCCGCACAGTCCGCCGCCACTGCGCTGGGGCAGGGCTCGGCACACATGCTGGACGACAGCCGCAAGCTGTTCGAAGCGTTCTCCTCATTCGGCTCGGTGTCCGATACCCGCCTGTTCCCCAATTTCTGGATCGGCGTGGTGTCCGGTGCGCTGTCGCTGATCGCGATCATCGGCTTCGTCTCCACCAACGTGCGCAGCCGCTCGCGCGAGCAGGAACTGCGCTACCAGACCCAGGTGGAGTTCAACAGCCGCAACCAGCAGGCGATCATGCGGCTGCTGGACGAAATCTCCTCGCTCGGTGAGGGCGACCTGACGGTGAAGGCCTCGGTGACCGAGGACATGACCGGCGCCATCGCCGACGCAATCAATTACGCGGTCGACGAGCTGCGCCACCTGGTGACCACCATCAACGACACCTCGGCCAAGGTTGCGCTGTCGACCCAGGAAACGCAGGCCACCGCGATGCAGCTGGCCGAAGCGGCCGGCCACCAGGCCAACCAGATCACCTCGGCATCGGACCGCATCGGCGAAATCGCGGCGAGCATCGAGCAGGTGTCGCGCAACTCGGCCGAATCGGCCGACGTGGCACAGCGCTCGGTGGTGATCGCTGCCGAGGGTGCCGGCGTGGTCCGCGAGACCATCCAGGGCATGGACCAGATCCGTGACCAGATCCAGGAAACCTCCAAGCGCATCAAGCGCCTGGGTGAATCCTCGCAGGAGATCGGTTCGATCGTGGAACTGATCAACGACATCTCCGAGCAGACCAACATCCTGGCGCTGAATGCGGCCGTGCAGGCGGCCTCTGCAGGTGAAGCCGGCCGCGGTTTTGCCGTGGTGGCCGACGAAGTGCAGCGCCTGGCAGAACGCACTTCGGGTGCGACCCGACGCATCGAAAACCTGGTGCAGGCGATTCAGGCCGATACCAACGAAGCGGTCACCTCGATGGAACAGACCACCGCCGAAGTGGTGTCCGGTGCGCGCCTGGCCGAAGACGCCGGCACCGCATTGACCGAGATCGAGCGCGTGTCCAACGCGCTCAACACCCTCATCAAGAACATCTCCATCGCCGCCCAGCAGCAGTCGTCGGCGGCGTCGGACATCACCCGCACGATGGGCGTGATCCGCCAGATCACCGGCCAGACCTCGCAGGGTGCCGGACAGACCGCCGAATCGATCGGCCACCTCGCGCAGCTGGCGGCCGACCTGCGTCGTTCGGTCGCCGACTTCAAGCTGCCGGCGTGACGCGGGCAGGGCGGCGAGCAAGGAACCAGTCGATGAAGCATTTCCATTCCCCAAGCCAGAACTCGCGCGGCCAACGCGCGGCGGCGAACGGAGCGCGTCCATGAGCAGTCTGCGCGATGCGATGAGCCACGCAGCGCTGGGCTGGGTCAAGCCGGAGCTGGACGAGACCCTGCGCCAGGTGCGCAACGAGGTCGAGTACTACGCGGAAGATCCCAGCGATGCCAGCCGCATGCGGATCTGCGCGGGCTACCTGCACCAGGTGCAGGGCACCCTGCGCATGGTCGAGCTGTATGCCCCGGCGATGGTGGCCGAGGAGCTGGAACAGCTGGCCAATGCCATCGGTATGGGCCGTGTGGCCGATCGTGATGAGTCCTGTGCAACCCTGATGCGCGGCAGCGTGCTGCTGCCCGATTACCTGGAGCGCCTGCAGAACGGTCATCGCGATATTCCGATCGTGCTGATGCCGCTGCTCAACGAAATCCGTTCCGCGCGTGGCGAAGAAGGCGTGCATGACAGCGTGCTGCTGGCATTCGCGCCGGACAGCGTCAGCGCCACAGAGGCCGAGCTGGACCATGCCCGTGGCAGCGTGAGCGGGCGCAATCGCGAGCTGCTGGATACGGTGGGCAGTGCGGTGAAGGAAGAACTGCTGCGCATCAAGGATGCGCTCGACCTGCACCTGCGTACCGGTGGTGCGCCGGAACAGCTGCAGACCCAGGCCAACGAGCTCGGCGCGGTGGCCGATACGCTGGGCATGATGGGCCTGGGCGTGGCCCGTGGCGTGGTCGTGCAGCAGCGCGATGCGCTGCGTGGGGTAGTCGAGGGTCGCCAGCAGATCGACGAGAACCTGCTGTTGGATATCGCTGGCGCACTGCTGTACGTGGACGCGTCGCTGGACGACCAGGTCGCCCATCTGGGCGCCGGCGGCAGTGGCGAAGATGACCCGAGCGCGGTCGAGAACCGGCGCACGGTGGAGGTGCTGGCGCATGAGGCCATCGCCAACTTCGCGGCGGCCCGTGAGCATTTCGTCGCCTTCATCGAAACCAGCTGGAACCACGCCGAGCTGCAGGACGTTCCGCGCCTGCTGGGTGATGTCTCCGGTGCGCTGCGCATGCTCGACCTGGGCACCGCCGCCGACTACCTGCGCGGCGTACAGCAGTACATCGAAGCCGAGCTGATCGGTCGCCAGCGCGTGCCCAGTGGTCGCCAGCTGGATACCCTGGCCGATGCCATGGCCAGCCTCGAGTATTACCTGGAGGCGCTGCGCGACCGTCGCCCCGGCCGCGAGGACATTCTCGAGATCACCCGCAGCAGCCTGGAAGCGCTGCGCTACTGGCCGCTGCCGGACCGCAATGCAGCGGCGCCTGCCGCAGGCGAGCCGGTGGTGTTCGCATCGCTGCTGGTCGAGCGCGAGCAAGTCGCGGTGGAGCCCGGCTCGCTGCAGCCGGAACCGATCGAGATCCCGGTGCAGCCGGCCGCGCCCGCCGCTGGCAACGTGCCGGTGCCGCTGCCGGACTTCACCTTCGATCCGACGCCGATGGCGCCGCAGGAAGTTGCCGACAACAGCCTGATGTTTGGCGAGCTGGGCTCTGCAGCAGTCACGGCTGCGGTCAACGTCGGCAGCGCCGGCGCGACGCCCTTGTCGCTTCATGACGGGGAGGATGCACCGCTGGTGTTCGCGGCCTCCAGTGCACCGGCACCCGAGGTTCCGCAGTGGGACCTGGCGCCGTTCCATCCGGATGCCGATCCGCTGGCGGCCGCCGATGACGAACGCAGCCCGACCTTCGCCAGCTTCGATCCGGTCGGCTTCGAACAGGCCGATGCCGGGCAGTTCGCTGCGCCGCAGTGGGCGTGGTCCGGGGCGCCGTCGCATGACCTGGCTGATGCCACGACGCTGACCGCTGATGACGGTGGCGATGTCGCGGTATCGATCGACACCGGTTTCGATGCTGCGCCGGTGTTCGACCCGGTCGCAGCCGAGCACGAGCCCGGGGCCTTGCCGGCCGATGATGTGGTGTTCCGCTTCGATGCCGATGCGCTGGACAATGCCGACGACGTGCTTTCGCTGCACGCGATGGAGACATTGTCGCTGGACGACGATGCCGACCCGCTGCCGTCGCTGGAGATTGTCGATGCCGGCCTGCCGATCCCGGCTGCCGACAGCCTGGATGCCGCCGATGGTGATGCCGTTGCCGATGACGTGCCGGCCTTGCGTGCCGATGACACGGTCGCTGCGGCGGAGTCACCGGCTCCTGCGGTGTCGGTGATCGACATCGATACCATCGCGCCAATCGATTTCAGCGAGGCCGATGCGCAGTTCTTCGCTGAACTGAGCGCAGCCGCCGCCGATTTCAATCCGCAGGCGGCAGCCACTCCCGCCGCTGCGGAAACGCCGGTCGTGGTCGCTGCCGACGCCGGCTTCGAGGCCGGCTTCGATGACGACGCGGAGAACATCGACGAGGACATCCGCGAGGTGTTCCTGGAAGAGTTCGACGACGAACTGGCCAACCTCGGTACGTTGCTGCCGGCATGGCGTATGCAACTGGACAACATGGACCGGTTGCGGCCGATTCGGCGCATCTTCCACACCCTGAAGGGCAGTGGTCGCCTGGTCGGTGCGCGCACGCTGGGTGAATTCGCGTGGAAGATCGAGGGCATGCTCAATCGCGTGCTGGACGGTAGCCGCGCGGCCTCGCCGGCGGTGCTGGCGATGGTCGACAACGCCCACGCCGCGCTGCCACAGCTGAACGCGGCGCTGCGCAACGGCCAGCGGATCAGTGTCGACCTGCAGGCGATGCAGGCCATCGCCGACCGCGTTGGCGCCGGCGAGGAAACCTTCTACGTACCTCTGCCGGTCGCCGCTGCACCGGCAGTGCCGCAGCCTGCGGCCGAAGGCGAAGACGAGATCAGCCGCATCCTTGAGGCTGAAGCGGTCGCATCGACGCAGGCCGACGCTGGCACGGTGGTTGAAGCGGACGGCACGCCGGCCAACATCGACAGCGTGCTGCGCGAGATCCTCGAGGCCGAGGTGGAAGTCCACCAGGCGACCCTGCAGGACTGGCTGCGCTCGGCGCAGCAGGCACCGCAGCCGGTCAGCGATGCACTGCTGCGCGCGGTGCACACCATGAACGGTGCCTTCGCGATGACCGAGGTGCCGGAGATCACCGCCGTCACCGGCGGCGCTGAGTCCTACATCAAGCGTGCACTGGCCGCGGACGTGGTGCCAGGTGAAGAAGGCCTGGCCGCACTGGATGCGACCGCGCAGGCGATCACTGCGACCATGGACGCGCTGCAGGCCGAACAGCCGCGCATCGCATCGCAGGACGCGCTGGTGCAGCGTTTGCAGGCGCTCGCCGGCGAGCTGCCGGAAGCACGCTGGCCGATGGCCGGGCTGGAGGACGACGACGATGACCTCGCGCTGGACACCGAATTGGAGCCCCGGGCCGAGGCACCGCAGCTGGCGCTGGCCGCAGAAGATGACGCCGAAGTGCCGGCAGCTCTCGAAGCGCCACCCGCGCAGGTGCTGGAACCGGTTCCGGACGATGTAGAAACGGCGGCGGCCCTCGACACCGCCGACAGCGGGCTGGACGTTGCGGAGCTGACCGCCAGCGACGATCTTTCGCGCTACTTCGATGCGGGATGGCCGTCGGTGCCGGGCGAAGGTGAGCCCGCCGTGGTCGCACAGGAAGGACTTGAATCGGTCCAGGTGGACGCGACCGCGCCACTCCCTGCCGCGGAGGAAGCGGACGCGGAACCGGCATCGTCCCTGGCCGACGGCGCTGATCTGACCGTGGCAGATGATCTGTCGCCGTACCTCGATGCCAGCGCGCTGCCGGTCGATGACCGCGACGCGGATGAACTGCCTGCGGCTGCAGAAGATGACGTAATCGACCTGAATACGCTGCAGTCCTCCGATCTGGACGCCGCCGACGGCAACGGCTTCGATGATGCTGCTGCACTGCCACTCGACAGCGAGCTGTCGAGCCTGCAGGATGAAATGGCTGCGCCGGGTTTTGCAGAACCGGTCACGCTGGCAGCCGCGCTCGAGGCCGGCCTGCACGTGATCGACGAAGAGCAGACCTTGGACGACGACGGGCAATGGCCCGTGCTCGGCCTCCAGGCCAGCGAACTCGCGCCGGGCGAGGCGGAAGCCTTTGCCGAGGATGCGGACGTCGGCGGGGAGGCGGCGGTCGGTGAAGGAGAGAGCGCCGATCAGCCGTCCCCGGCGACGGTGAATGAGGAGACCACTGCAGAAGCACCGCAGGCCACCGATGAGCCGGTGCGCTTCTTCGAACTCGAAGATGCACCGGGTCAAGGGACGTTGCATGCCGAAGCCGCCGAAGTCGCCGAAGTCGCCGAAGCCAGCTCCCCGGCCATCGACGCAATGCCGGCCGCTGCAGCCGAAGAAGAAGCCGAAGACAGTGCAGACACACTCGACTTCAGCGTGTACGACCGCGAGCTGGTCGACATCTTCGTCGAGGAAGGCAAGGACCTGCTCGATCACTGCGATGGCCTGATCAGCGAACTGCGCGATGCACCACAGGACCGCGAGGCGCTGTCCGGCCTGCAGCGCGACCTGCACACCCTCAAGGGTGGCGCACGCATGGCCGGCATCAATGCCATCGGCGACCTTGGTCACAGCATCGAATCGCTGCTGGAAGCTGTCGCCGCAGGCCGCACCGAGATCGAGCGCCGCGATGTGCAGCTGCTGGAGCGTGGCTTCGACCGCCTGCACCAGCTGCTGACCCGCACCGGTGATCATCGCGTGGTGGAACCGGCGCAGGACCTGGTAGATGCGTTCGAAGTGCGTACCACCACCGATATTGCAGCGGCAGCGGCAACCAACGTGGCGAGCGTCGCAGAAACCGCTTCGGCACCGGTCGCCAGTCCGGCTCCGGCACTGCTCGATGCGCCGTTGTCGGCACCGTTGCCGGCCGAAGGCGTGGTCGACGAAGATCCGCTGGCGCGTCCGCAGCAGGAACAGGTGCGCGTGCGCGCCGACCTGCTCGACCGCCTGGTCAACCACGCCGGTGAAGTGGCGATCTACCGCTCGCGGCTGGAGCAGCAGCTGGGTGCTTTCCGAGGCGCGATGGGCGAACTGGAGCGCACCAATGCGCGTCTTCGCGATCAGCTGCGCCGCCTCGATCTGGAAACCGAGGCGCAGATCGTCGCCCGCTACCAGCGCGAGCAGGACCAGGCCGACCAGAAGTTCGACCCGCTGGAGCTGGACCGCTTCTCCACTCTGCAGCAGCTCAGCCGCGCGTTGAACGAATCGGCGGCCGACCTTGGCGGCCTGCAGGGCGTGCTCGACGATCTGTCACGCCAGTACGATTCGCTGCTGCAGCAGCAGTCGCGCGTTAGTTCGGAACTTCAGGACGGTCTGATGCGCGCGCGCATGGTGCCGTTCGATGGCCTGGTGCCGCGCCTGCGCCGTGTGGTCCGCCAGGCCGGCATGGATACCGGCAAGCAGGTCCATCTGACCCTGGAAGGTACCCACGGCGAACTCGATCGCAACGTGCTCGACCGCATGGTCGCGCCGCTGGAACACATGCTGCGCAATTCCGTGGCCCATGGCCTGGAGGCGCCGGAGCAGCGCCGCGCCGCCGGCAAGCCGGAGGAGGGCGAGATCGCCATCCGCCTGCACC
The DNA here is from genome assembly GCF_004920835.1 of Stenotrophomonas maltophilia. Classification (GTDB taxonomy): domain Bacteria; phylum Pseudomonadota; class Gammaproteobacteria; order Xanthomonadales; family Xanthomonadaceae; genus Stenotrophomonas; species Stenotrophomonas maltophilia_AQ. Next base: position 18,400 of record NZ_QFHO01000042.1, on the reverse strand, counting down.
GCGAAGGCTCGGAAATCGTGCTGGACGTGGCCGATGACGGCGCTGGCCTGGACCGCGAAGCGATCCGCCGCCGTGCCCTCGACCGTGGCCTGCTGGCTGCCGATGCGCAGCCGAGCGAGCAGGAGCTGGACAACCTGATCTTCGCTTCCGGTTTCACCACTGCCGACCAGGTCAGCCAGTTGGCTGGCCGCGGCGTGGGCATGGACGTGGTGCGCAACGAAGTGCGCCAGCTGGGCGGCTCGGTCGACATCCAGTCGGTGCGTGGCCAGGGCGTGCGCTTCACCCTTCGCCTGCCGCAGACACTGGCGGTCACCCAGGCAGTGTTCGTGCAGATCGGCGAAACCACTTTCGCGGTACCGGTGGCCTCGGTCAGTGGTATCGGCCGCCTGTCGCGTGAGCGTTTCGAAGCCGCCGACAGCAGCTACCGCTACAGCGGCGAAGACTACCCGCTGTACGATCTCGGCAGCCTGGTCGGACAGGCCCCGGCGCGTGCCGATGGCCAGCACCAGGTGCCGTTGCTGCTGGTCCGCGCCGGCGACCTGCGCGCCGCCGTGGCGATCGACCAGGTACTGGGCAACCGCGAAATCGTGGTCAAGCCGGTCGGCCTGCAGATCGCCTCGGTGCCCGGTATCTACGGTGCCACCATTACCGGCGATGGCCGCGTGGTGGTGATCCTGGACGTGGCGCCGCTGGTGCGCCGCTTCCTCGCCAATCCGACGCTGCCGGTACTGGCCAATGCGCCACGGCAGGAGCGCCAGGTGCCGCTGGTGATGGTGGTCGACGACTCGCTGACCATGCGCAAGGTCACCGGCCGCATCCTCGAGCGCCACAACTTCGAGGTCAGCGTCGCCCGCGATGGCGTGGAAGCGCTGGAGCGCCTGGAAGAGCGCGTGCCGGACCTGATGCTGTTGGATATCGAGATGCCGCGCATGGATGGCTACGAGCTGGCCACCGCGATGCGTGCCGACCCGCGCTACAAGGACGTGCCGATCGTGATGATCACTTCGCGCAGTGGTGACAAGCACCGCCAGCGCGCCTTCGAGATCGGTGTCCAGCGTTACCTGGGCAAGCCGTACCAGGAACTGGACCTGATGCGTAACGTGTACGACCTGCTGGGGATCGCCCGTGTCCGTGAGTGAAACCCAAGCGGCTCCGGCCGTGGCCCTGCTGGCCCGCCCCGGCGCGGCGCGTGAGCGCCTGCGTGAGGCGTTGTCGCACGCCGATGTGCAGCTGGTGCTGGAAGACGACCCGAACAGCCTGGAGCCGCAGGTCCTGCAGCAGGCGCGGCCGCAGTTCGTGGTGATTGCTCTGGAGGCGGCCATCGAGGACGCGCTGGAACGGCTGGACGCCGTGCTGTCCGCACCGGGCCTGACCCTGGTGTTCGACGAGGCCGAACTGGCCGCGCGCCGCGATGGCTGGGAAGCCCAGCGCTGGGGCCGACATCTGGCTGCGAAGCTGCACGGCCACCAGCAGGTGTTGCCGCCGGGTGCCGAGGATGAACCCAGCCTGCAGCTGGAGCCGGGCCATCCGGCACCGCCGCCCGCGCCACGTGAAGAAGCACTTCAGCCGCACCTGGACCAGGCGTTGAGCTGGGCCGACGACGTCCCGGCCGACGGCCTGTATTCGCCCCCGGCTCACCTGCATGAACCGATCGCGCTGGAGCAGGCACTGGCCGCGCTGCAGCCGGTCGTGCCGGAGCCACTGGAGGCACCGCCGTTGCCGCCAGCGATGGCAGAGCCTGCCGCAGCCGCACCGCCGGTGTCCTTCGACCACACCGCGTGGTCGCTGGTCGATGACGTGGTGGATGCACCGGCTGCCGTCGGCATCGCTGCGGTCGAGGCGGCACCTCCCTCGTTCGATACCGATCACCTGAGCCTGGTCGATCTGGACGCTGCAGCGCCGGTTGGCGCGCAGGCCGGATCCCTGCTGGTGCTGGCCGGCATTGGCGGCCCGGATGCGCTGCGACGCCTGCTCGGTGCGCTGCCGGCGTCGCTGGCCGTGCCGGTGCTGGTGCACATGCGCCTGGATGGTGGCCGTTACGGCAACCTGGTCAAGCAGATGGCACGGGTGTCGCCGTTGCCGGTGCAGCTGGCCGAAGCCGGCCAACGTGCGGCAGCGGGCGAAGTGCATGTGCTGGCCGATGACATCGGCGTGCAGGTGGCCGCTGATGGCCTGCATTTCATCAGCGACGCACAGGGCATTTCGATTGCCGCGCTACCGGCGGAACACACGGCACTGGTGCTGCTCAGCGGGGCCGACCTGGGCCACGTCGGACCGGCGCTGGACCTGGCTGCCGCCGGCGCCTGGGTGGCCGGGCAGGTGGGCGAGGGCTGCTATGACCCGGCCGCAGCCACCGCTGTGGTTGCCGCCGGCATGGTGGCGGGGGAGCCGCAGGAACTGGCACAGGCGATTGCCGCACGCTGGGGCGTGGATGACGACAACGGAGAGGCACCATGAGCTACGCCAGCAATGACGAGATCCGCGGCGTCCTGATCCAGGCAGGCAACGCGCGCGTATTGCTGCCCAATGCCACCGTGGCTGAAATGATGTCGCGCGTGCCGGTGCAGCCGGTCTCCGATGCGCCCCGCTGGCTGGTCGGCGAGATCGGCTGGCATGGCTGGCAGGTGCCGCTGGTGTCGTTCGCACGTCTTTCGGGACTGGGCGAAGAAGCCGTGGGCGGCCACAACAAAGTGGTGGTGCTGAAGGCCCTCAGCGGCAACGCGCAGCGTCCGTACTACGCGCTGCTGACGCAGAACTTCCCGCAGCTGATCTCGGTGCCGCGCGACGGCCTGCTGGCCGATGCCTCGGAGGAAACCCTGCCGGACATCGTGCACATGCGCGTGCTGCTGGGCGAGCAGAGCGCGCTGCTGCCGAACCTGGACGCGCTGGAAGCCGCGCTGGATTCGCTGGCCGTTTGATCGGGAATCCGCCGGGCATTTCGAATTCCTGGTAGTGCCGGCCGCTGGCCGGCAACCTCATGATCCGGTGGATGCCGGCCAGCGGCCGCCACTACCACGAATCAGCCTTACCCCAGATCGCCCAACCGCGCCTGCAGCGCCGCGATCGCGGCCAGCCCGGCGGTCTCGGTGCGCAGGATGCGCGGACCCAGCTGCAGGCCCTGGAAGCCAGCGGCCGCCAGTTGGTCCCGGTCGCGTGGCGACCACCCTCCTTCCGGACCGATTGCAATCACGATGCCCCCGGCAGGTGCGGCGTCCATCGTCGACAGCCGGTGCGCACCCTGCGGATCCAGGGTCAACCGAAGCGTATCCACCGGCAGTGCCGCTGCCGCCCGCGCAAGCGACAACGGTGAACCCACCTGTGGAATGCGCGCGCGCCCGGACTGGCCGCAGGCCGAGGCCACCACGTTGTTCCAGTGCGCCACGCGCTTCTCGGCGCGTGCGGCGTCGAGCTTCACCTCGGTACGTTCGGCATTGACCGGAATGATCGCCGCCACGCCCAGCTCAGTGGCCTTCTGCAGGATCAGGTCCATCTTCTCGCCACGGGCAATGCCCTGCAGCAGGGTGATCGCCAGCGGCGACTCATTGTTGATGGCCTGCACGGCGTCGATGCGGACCTGCACCTCGCGCTTGCCGGCCACGGTCAGCGTCGCGCTGTAGTCGTGGCCATCGCCGTTGAACAGCACGCAGGTATCACCTTCGCGCAGGCGCATCACCCGTACCAGGTGGTTGGCCGTCTCTTCCGGCAGGGTCACGGTCTGGCCGCTGTGCAGCGCCAGATCGATGGGGCAGCGGGTCACGCGCATGCAATTGCCTCGTCGATGGCTGCCAGCGTGGTATGTGCCAGCAGTTCCAGTTGTTCATCGTCCACGCAGTACGGTGGCATCCAATACAGCACATCGCCCAGCGGGCGCAGTACCACGCCGCGTTTGAGCGCGGCCTTGTAGGCGTGCAGGCCCAGCCGCAGTGACGGGTCGAACGGTGTGCGCCTGTTGCCGTCGCGCGACAACTCGAAGGCCACCACCATGCCGGCCTGGCGTACATCGGCCACGTGCGGATGGTCGGCGAACGGCGCGGCGAGGGTCCCCATCACCGAAGCGATGCCGCGGTTGCGTGCGACCACATCGTCGTCGCGGAAGATGTCCAGCGTCGCCAACGCCGCCGCGCAGGCCAGCGGATTGCCGGTGTAGCTGTGCGAATGCAGGAACGCGCGCTCGCGGGAGTCATCGAGGAACGCGTCGTACAGTGCCTGCGTGGCGAGCACGGCGGCCAGTGGCAGGAAGCCGCCGGTCAGTCCCTTGGACAGGCACATCAGGTCCGGCATCACCCCGGCCTGTTCGCAGGCGAACATCGTGCCGGTGCGGCCAAAGCCTGCGGCGATTTCGTCGGCGATCATGAACGCACCGTGCGCATCGCACAGTTCGCGCACGCGCTGCAGGTACACCGGGTCGTGCATCCGCATGCCTCCTGCGCACTGCAGGCGCGGTTCCAGGATCACCGCGCAGATCTCGCCCGGGTGCTGGTCGAACAGCGTGGCCAGTCCATCCGCCGCCTGCCGCGCGCGATCTGCCGCACTCTGGCCAGGCTCGGCCAGGTAGGCGTCGGGCGAGGGCGCGAACAGGCCTTCGGCCAGCAGCGGCGCATAGACACGGCGGTACAGCGGGATGTCGCCCAGCGCCAGCGCGCCCAGGGTCTCGCCGTGGTAGCCGTTCTCCAGCGCGATGAAGCGCGTGCGGCGCGGCTCTCCGCGGTTCTGGAAATACTGGAACGCCATCTTCAGCGCCACTTCCACGCCAGCTGAACCGTTATCGGCATAGAACACCTTGGCCAGCGGTTCGCGGCCGGGCTGCCGTGGTGCCAGCGCCAGCAGGCGTTCAGCCAAGGTGATCGCCGGCTCGTGGCCGAAGCCGGCCAGCATCACCTGTTCCAGCTGCCCGGCTTGGGCGGCGATGGCGCCGCCGATGCGCGGCTCGGCATGGCCGAACAGGTTGGTCCACCAGCTGCTGACCGCGTCCAGGTAGCGGTTGCCGTCGTGGTCGAACAACCAGGCGCCCTGGCCGCGTGCGATCGGGACCAGTGGCAGGGTGTGCGGATGCTCGCGCATCTGCGTGCACGGGTGCCACAGCACCTTCAGGTCGCGTTGCCGCCAGTGCTCGACCAGCGGGGAGGGGGTTGGGTCTGCTAGCATTTCGGGCTCATGAACATGTTGCTGCCTGCACATTCTATCGGCCCCGGCGCAGACGCCGGCCGCCGCGGAGATTCCGCATGAACGATGACCGTGGCGGCCGTCGCTTGCCGATCATCCATCGGATCACCGATGAAGAGAACGGTCCCTTCCAGCGCCAGCACCTGGACCTGGAGTTCTCCAACGGTGAACGCCGCCGCTTCGAGCGCCTGGTCAGCCGGGGCCACGGCGCGGTGGTGGTGGTGCCGATGCTTGATGACGAGACCGTGCTGCTGGTACGTGAATACGCTGCCGGCATGCACCGCTACGAACTGGGGCTGGTCAAGGGCCGGATCGATGCCGGCGAGACCCCCGAGCAGGCCGCGGACCGTGAACTGAAGGAAGAGGCCGGTTATGGTGCGCGCCGGGTAGACGTGCTGCGCGCGATGACCCTGGCCCCGACCTACATGAGCCATCAGTCGTGGCTGGTGGTGGCGCGCGACCTGTACCCGGAAAAGCTGGCCGGCGATGAGCCGGAAGAGCTGGAAGTGGTGCCGTGGAAGCTGGCCGAGCTGGACCAGCTGATGCTGCGCGAGGACTTCTCCGAGGGGCGCTCGCTGGCGGCGCTGTTCATCGCCCGGCAGTGGCTGCAGGGAACGCGATGATCAAACTGACCACGGACCTGCGCGAGACCGCCATCGCCATCGCCCAGGAAGCCGGACAGGCCATCATGCAGGTGTATGCCGATGGCTTCGACGTGCAGCTCAAGGACGACGACAGCCCGGTCACCAGTGCCGACCTGGCGGCCAACCAGGTCATCGAGCAGGGCCTGCAGCAGCTGACCCCGGATCTGCCGATCCTGTCCGAGGAGTCGGCGCAGGTGGGCTGGGAGCAGCGCCGCCACTGGGGTGCCTACTGGCTGGTCGACCCGCTCGACGGCACCCGCGAGTTCGTCAAGCGCAATGGCGAGTTCAGCGTCAACATCGCATTGATCTACCAGGGCGCGCCGGCCTTCGGCGTGGTGCTGGCGCCGGTCACCGGCATCGTCTGGCATGCCATGCGTGGTGAGCTGGCGTACCGTCGCCAGGGCCTGCATGACACTGTGCTGCGTACCCGCACGCCGGCCACCGCACCGCTGCGGGTGGCCGCCAGCCGCTCCCACCGCTCGCCGGAAACCGAAGCGCTGCTGGCGCGGATGGGTCGCATCGAAACCATCGCTCAGGGCTCATCGCTGAAGTTCTGCCGGATCGCCGAAGGCGGCCTGGATGTCTACCCTCGGCTGGGCCCGACCTCCGAATGGGACACCGCCGCCGGCCAGTGCGTGCTGCACGCTGCCGGTGGCGCGGTGCTGTCGGCGGCGACCGGCAAGCCGTTCCGCTACAACCGCCGCGAGACCCTGTTGAACGGCGATTTCATTGCCCTTGGTGACACCAGCCTGCCCTGGCGCGACTGGTTGTCCGATTGACCCTGGAGACCGCATGAGCGCGCACGACACCCCCACCACCGACAGTGCCGCCAGCAACGAATTGGAACGCCTGCTGTCGATCATGGCGCGCCTGCGCGATCCGCAGGATGGCTGCCCCTGGGACCTGGAGCAGAACTTCGCGACCATCGCCCCGTACACCATCGAGGAAGCCTACGAGGTGGCCGATGCCATCGATCGGGGCGACCTCGATGATCTCTGCGATGAGCTGGGCGACCTTCTGCTGCAGGTGGTGTTCCATGCGCGCATGGCCGAGGAGCAGGGTGCCTTCGCCTTCGCTGAGGTCGCACGCGCGATCAGCGACAAGATGCAGCGCCGCCACCCGCACGTGTTCGCCGATGTCAGCGTCGATGACGCCGACGGGGTGACGCGCAACTGGGATGCGATCAAGCGTGCCGAGCGAGTCGCCAAGGGCGAGCAGGACACCTCCGCATTGGCCGGCATCTCACGTGGCCTGCCCGAATGGCAGCGGGCGGTGAAGCTGCAGTCGCGTGCGGCCAAGGTCGGTTTCGACTGGCCGGGCCCGCTGCCGGTGCTGGACAAGGCAGCCGAGGAACTGCAGGAACTGCGCGAGGAGTTCGAGCGCGGCGATATCGCCGGCAACAAGGCGCGCCTGCAGGAAGAGCTGGGCGACCTGCTGTTCGTCTGCGCCAACCTGGCACGCCATGCCGATATCGATCTGGGCGCGGCACTGCGCGGGGCCAACCACAAGTTCGAACGTCGCTTCCGTGCGATGGAGGCACAGGCCGAAGTGCAGGGGGAAGCGCTGTCCGCGCTGGACCTGGATGCGCAGGAAGCACTGTGGCAGCACGCCAAGGCGGCGGAGAAGGCGTGAAGACGCTCGCGCTGTTCCTGCTGACCGCGCTGGCCGAAATCGTTGGCTGCTACCTGCCGTGGTTGTGGCTGCGCAAGGGCGGCAGCATCTGGTTGCTGCTGCCGGCGGCAGCCAGTCTGGCCCTGTTCGCGTGGCTGTTGACCCTGCATCCAACCGCCAGTGGCCGCGTCTATGCCGCTTACGGTGGCGTCTATATCGGCACTGCGCTGTTCTGGCTGTGGCTGGTCGATGGCATCCGTCCCAGCCGCTGGGACCTGCTCGGTGCAGCCCTGTGCCTGGCCGGCATGGCGGTGATCATGTTCGGACCGCGCGCGCCTTCGGTGTAGAGTCGAGGCATGCTCGACTGCTTCTGCCAGGATCCGTCGAGCCGAGGCAGCCGAGCATGGCTCGGCTCTACAAGGGCAAGGATGCTCGCGCAGCGCTGCCTCCCCGGAAGGTGCATGATGCAGCCAGTAACAGCCCGGAGCATGCGCATGTCCCGCTTCGCCAGCTTCCGTGAGTTCTATCCGTTCTACCTCAGCGAGCACCGCCACCCGGTGTCGCGCCGGCTGCATTTCATCGGTAGTTGCGGAGTCCTGCTGCTGGTCGCAGCCGCGATCCTGCGCGGCCAGCCGCTGCTCCTTCTCGGCGCCCTGTTCTGCGGTTATGGATTCGCCTGGGTCGGCCATTTCTTCTTCGAGAAGAACCGCCCTGCCACCTTCCAGCATCCGCTGTACTCGTTCATGGGCGACTGGGTGATGTTCGCCGACATCCTGCGCGGGCGCGTGCGCTGGTAGCCCCGGCTGTGAATGTCGCCTTCACGCGCTATGCTGGGGCCTGGACGTCATAGATAAGGAAAGCAAGATGTTCCCGACCATGTTCTTTACCGTGGTACTGGCCTTCGTGGCCGTGGTGATCCTGTTCAAGGCGGTACGGATGGTGCCCCAGGGATACGAGTGGACCGTCGAGCGCTTCGGGCGCTACACGCACACCATGACCCCAGGCCTGCATTTCCTGATTCCGATCGTGTACGGGGTGGGGCGCAAGGTGAACATGATGGAGCAGGTGCTGGATGTGCCCAGCCAGGAAGTGATCACCAAGGACAACGCCGCCGTGCGCGTGGACGGCGTCGTGTTCTTCCAGGTACTCGATGCGGCCAAGGCCGCCTATGAAGTGGCCAATCTGGAAGTGGCGATGATCGCCCTGGTGCAGACCAATATTCGTACCGTGATCGGTTCGATGGACCTGGATGAATCACTGAGCCAGCGCGAAGTGATCAATGCGCAGCTGCTGAGCGTGGTCGACCATGCCACCAACCCGTGGGGCGTGAAGGTCAACCGCATCGAGATCCGCGACATCCAGCCGCCGCGCGACCTGCTGGATGCGATGGCGCGGCAGATGAAGGCCGAGCGCGAGAAGCGCGCGCAGATCCTTGAGGCAGAGGGTTCAAGGCAGTCGGAGATCCTGCGCGCCGAAGGCGAGAAGCAAGCCACGGTGCTGGAGGCCGAAGGCCGCCGTGAGGCGGCGTTCCGCGATGCCGAGGCCCGCGAGCGCCTGGCCGAGGCCGAGGCCATGGCGACCAGGGTGGTGTCGGTTGCGATTGCCGAGGGTGACGTGCAGGCGATCAACTACTTCGTCGCCCAGAAGTACGTGGAAGCCTTCAAGGAACTGGCCAGTTCGCCGAACCAGAAGCTGGTGCTGATGCCGATGGAGGCCAGCGGGGTGATTGGTTCGATTGCCGGCGTGGCTGAGCTGGCCAAGCAGGCGCTGGCCGACCAGGACAGCAAGGCCGCCAGCAAGCGGCCACCACCGATCGGAGGCTGACATGCGCTGGGAAGTCGTAGGCTGGGGCGCGTTGGCACTGCTGCTGTTCGCGGCCGAAGCGCTGGCACCGGGGGCGTTCATGCTGTGGATCGGCATCGGCGCGGCGGCGGTGTTCGTGCTGGTGGCGGTGTTCGGCGATATCCCGCTGCTGTGGCAGGTGGTTGCCTTCGTGCTGTTGAGTGTTGTCTCGATCCAATGCTACCGGCGCTGGGGGCGGCCCCGCGCCCGGCCCAGCGATGCGCCGCTGCTCAACCGCCGCGCCGAGCAGCTGGTCGGTCGGGAGGTGGTACTGCAGCAGGGCATCGTCGGTGGCCAGGGACGGGTCAGCATTGACGATGCGTCCTGGCAGGTGAGTGGTCCGGAGCTGCCTGCAGGCGCATGGGTGAAGGTGCTCAGCGTGCAGGGCACGGTGCTGGTGGTCGAGGACGCAGGCCGCCCCCTGTAGCGCCGAACCCACGCTCGGCTTCCACACGAAGAGCAGCCGAGCATGGGCTCGGCTCTACAGCTCCGGCGCTGCGCTGCGGCACACCTGCGGGCGACCGATCTGGGATAATGGGGATTCTTGTTTCCTCTGCTGCCGGACCCGGTCATGACCCAGAAGACGCTGCTCAACGATACCCACCGCGCCCTTGGCGCCAAGATGGTCGATTTCGGGGGTTGGGACATGCCCATCCACTACGGCTCGCAGCTGGACGAACACCACCTGGTGCGTCGCGAGTCCGGTGTGTTCGACGTCAGCCACATGACCGTGGTCGACCTGCGCGGTGACCAGGTCAAGCCGTTCCTGCGCCGCCTGCTGGCCAATTCCGTGGACAAGTTGAAGGTGACCGGCAAGGCCCTGTACTCGTGCATGCTGAATCCGCGCGGCGGCGTCATCGATGATCTGATCGTCTACTACCTGGGCGATGACTTCTTCCGCATGGTCGTCAACGCATCCACCCGTGAGAAGGACCTGGCCTGGCTGCGTGAGCAGGCCGCGCCGTTCGGCGTCAGCGTCGAGCAGCGTCCGGACCTGGCCATCCTTGCCGTGCAGGGCCCGCAGGCGCGCGACATCGTCATCGGCCTGGCCCGCGAAGCCGACCGTGCAGCGCTGACCAAGCTTGGCCGCTTTGCTGCGCTGCAGGCGCAGTCCGACGATGGCGTCGAGCTGTTCGTCGCCCGCACCGGCTACACCGGTGAAGATGGTTTCGAGATCCTGCTGCCGCAGGATGCCGTGGTCGCGTTCTGGAACCGCCTGCTGGCGGCGGGCGTGAAGCCGGCCGGACTCGGTGCGCGCGACACCCTGCGCCTGGAAGCCGGCATGAACCTGTATGGCCAGGACATGGACGAAGCGATCAGCCCGTACGAAGCGGCGCTGGCCTGGACCGTGTCGCTGGACGAAGGTCGCGACTTCATCGGCCGCGACGTGCTGGAAGCGCAGAAGGCCGCTGGCACCGCACGCCAGATGATCGGCCTGGTGATGGACGAGAAGGGTGTGCTGCGTCATGGTCAGGCGGTGACCACCGCCGGTGGCCAGGGCGAGATCCTGTCCGGCACCTTCTCGCCGACCCTGGCCAAGGGCATCGCCTTCGCGCGCGTGCCGGCCGGTGAAGTGGGCGAGGTCACCGTCGACATCCGCGGCCGGCAGGTGCCGGTGCGCGTGGTCAAGTTCCCGTTCGTGCGCGAAGGCCAGGCCCAGCCCGGCGTGCTTGGCGACGCCTGATCCAAACATGCCGGTCGTCACTGACAGCAGTGGCGGCCGGTTGGTTACACTAGCCCCGTTTTTTCCACCCCTGCATATCTCTGGAGCAGTCCCATGAGCGAGATCCCCGGCGACCTCAAGTTCCTCAAGTCCCATGAGTGGGCCCGTGTCGAAGGCAATGGCCGCGTGACCGTCGGTATTTCCGACCACGCCCAGGGCCTGCTGGGTGACCTGGTCTACGTCGAGCTGCCCGAAGTCGGCGCGACCGCCAAGGCCAACGAGCAGATCGCGGTCGTCGAGTCGGTGAAGGCCGCCTCCGACGTCTACAGCCCGGTCAGCGGCACCATCGTCGAGGTCAACTCGGCGCTGTCGGACAAGCCGGAAACCATCAACGAAGATGCCTACGGCGACGGCTGGATGTACGTGGTCGAACTGTCCAACGCCGATGAGCTCAACGAGCTGCTGGATCCGGACGCGTACGCCGAAGCCCTGGAAGACGAAGACCACTGAGTCGTCACTTCCGGGTTCGGACACGGCCACCTTCGGGTGGCCGTTTTTGTTTTGGCGATGGTGCCCGACTCATGACGACGGGTTCGTTGCCGACCCTCGGCATGGCATCAGCGGGCAGACGAACGGCACGGAAGGGCATGCGCAGTTTTGCGCAAATCCGCGTTTCCACCCCGCGTTGGCGTGTCCGGATGTGAAAACTTTTGATGCCCCGTTGCGGCGCCGTTGTGCTGGCGTTGGCGGCAGCGGTGATGGTTGTTTGCAATGCATGCATGCTGTGGCGACGGACATGCACGCTTCTGCGTAGAGTGCTTATTTCAAGTGCTTTTTGTTCAACGATTGCGTCTGCGTTGTTGCAGACAACGTGCGTGCGCGGCGCTTCGGCGGTCGCTGCAGGCGCGACGTGGCGACCGTGCAGACGCCGCCGCGGACGGCGCGGATGTGAAAATTTTTCGCGGGGGTTGTTGACAGTAAAAAAAACCGTGATTAGGTTTCGCCTCAGCAGACCTTGCCTGCCCAACCGAGTGCGCAGAATCAATCGTCCGATGCGAAGCAGCCCCTTCAAGACCACCGCGACCCTGATGACGGTGGACATGGCCCCGCTTCCCCCGGAGAAATGCAAGGTACCTCCCGTTCCGATGCCCGCTCCGCCGATCGAGGCGGGCATTGCCGCATCCGTAACGGCGCGCCTGACGCGCCGGCGGTCCCCGCACGCAGCATCCGCGGGTTTGATCCACCTGGGCGTTTCAACTCCCTATCACTGACGAGGAGCCATCCCATGGCAACCAAGAAAGCTGCGAAGAAAAAGCCCGCCGCCAAGAAAGCGGTGAAGAAGGTCGCTAAGAAGGCCGCTGCCAAGAAGGCAGTGAAGAAGGTCGCGAAGAAGGCGACCGCCAAGAAGGCAGTGAAGAAGGCTGCGAAGAAGGTCGCCAAGAAGACCACTGCGAAGAAGGCAGTGAAGAAGGCGGCAAAGAAGGTAGCCAAGAAGTCCACTGCCAAGAAGGCCGTCAAGAAGACCGCGAAGAAGGCCGTCAAGAAGGTAGCCAAGAAGGCCACCAAGAAGACTGCCAAGAAGACTGCCAAGAAGGCTACTGCCCGCAAGCCGGCCAAGAAGGTCGCCAAGAAGGCAGTAAAGAAGACTGCAAAGAAGGCGGTGAAGAAGACCGCCAAGAAGGCAGTGAAGAAGACCGCGAAGAAGGCCACCAAGAAGGCTGCCCCGAAGAAGGCAGCGAAGAAGGTTGCCAAGCGCAAGCCGGCCGCCCGCAAGAAGAAGGCTGCTCCGGTCGCTCTGCCGGCAACCCCGGCGCCGCTGATCTAAGTACTTCCCGATAGCCGCATCCTGAAACCCCTTCCCTGTTGCCCAGCAGGGAGGGGGTTTTTTTATGCTCGGATGTCGGTTGCGAACGTGGTCGGCAAGGGCGGGAAACGCTCGACCAGGAAGTCGAGGAAGCTGCGCAGGCGGGTTGAGCGGTAGCGGTCGTGGGCGTAGACCACGTGCATCGGCCGACCGGCCTGACCGTGCTCGGGGAACAGCTGCACCAGGCGCCCGGCGTCGACATCTGCGGCCAGCAGCAGGGTCGATTGCAGCACGATGCCCAGCCCATGCAGTGCGGCCGAACGCAGTGCTTCGCCGTTGTTGATCTGCAGCCGGCCATCGGGCGCGTGGTCGAGCTCGCCAGCGCCGGCCTGCAGCCACTGCGCGAGCGCGCTGGGTTCGAAGGACAGGCATTGATGCGAGGCGAGCGCTGGCAACGTGTCCGGGGTGCCGTGGCGCGCGAGGTAGGCCGGCGAGGCGCACATCATCAAGCGATACGGGGCGAGCGGCCGTGCTATCAGTTCGCTGCTGCCGGCCAGGGTGCCGATGCGCAGCGCTGCTTCGAAACCTTCCTCGGCCAGGTCGACCACGCGGTCGGTCAGCGTCGCCTCGACACGGACGTCCGGGTAGCGGGCCATGTACTCGGCCAGCGCCGGCACCAGTGCATGGGTGCCGAAGATTACCGGAGCGCTGATGCGTAGCGTTCCTGCGGGTGCCAGCTGCTGGTGCTGGGCCTGCGCATCGGTCTCGTCCACCAGGCGCAGGATCTCCTTGCATCGCGCGTAGTAGTCCTCGCCGAAGGGGGTCAGGTGCTGGCGCCGGGTGGTGCGGCTGAGCAGCTGCATGCCGAGCCGGGCCTCGAGCGAGCGCAGGTGCTTGCCGGCCATCGTCGCGGAAATATCCATCGCCGCTGCCGCAGCGCTGAGGCTGCCCTTGTCCACGATCAGCACGTAGACCCGCATGCTCTCCAGCAGGTTCATCTGACACCCCGGGTGTTGAATGCTGAAACCTGCGCGGAGTTTATCAATCAGTGGTGATCAAAGAGCATGCGCTGCACGGGCCGGATGTGCCGGCCATGCTCACAGGAGAACACCATGGATTTGAACCTCGAGGGACGCACCGCGCTGGTCACCGGTGCGGGCAGTGGCATCGGTGCCGGTGTTGCCAGGTTGCTGGCGGCGCAGGGTGTGCGTGTTGTGATCAGTGCACGGCGCGCGGAGCCGCTGCAGGCCCTGGCGGCGGAAATCGAAAGCGGTGGCGCGCCCGCGCCGGTCATCGTGCTCGGTGATGTCACCGATGCCGATGATGTGCGCCGCATCGCCGATGCCTCGCTGGCAGCGCTGCAGCGGGTGGACATCCTGGTCAACGCGGCTGGAGGAGGGCGGCCGGCCACGGTGGATGCGGGCGACGATGTCTGGGAGGAGGCGATCGCACTGAATTTCTCTGCGGCGCGACGGCTGACCCAGGCATTGCTGCCGGCGATGCAGGCGCAGGGGTGGGGACGAGTGATCAACTTCAGTGGTTCGATGGAGCCGCGTGCCGTGAACGCCGCCACGGCAGCAAAGGCAGCGCTGCATCTGTGGAGCAAGGGGCTGTCGTCGGCGCTGGCCACACAGGGCATCACGGTCAATGCAATCGCGCCGGGACGGATCAATAGCGCGCAGATCCGGGACCGCCTGCATCCCACCGAGGAAAGCCGGCGCGAATTCATCGCCCGCAACATCCCGATCGGGCGCTTCGGCGAACCGGAGGAAGTGGCGCCGCTGGTGGCGTTCCTGGCCTCGCCGCTGGCCGGCTACATCACCGGTGCCGTGATTCCGGTGGACGGCGGAATGCACTACTTCGCGCATTAGCCCTCCGGAACTGTAGAGCCGAGCCCTGCTCGGCTGCTTCACGCATTTGTAGAGTCGAGCCGTGCTCGACTGCTTTGCACGGACAGTCGAGCAAGGCTCGACTCCACGACAGCCAACAAAAAGGGCGACCCGCGGGCCGCCCTTCGTACTCACCGTCGAGCCCGCCAGATCAGCGCGGCGAGGCGACGGCACGGTTGCTGGAAGCACCCTTGCCCTTGCGCTTGTCCTGCTGCGCAGGGCTCGCGCCTTCGGCCATCAGGTTGTCGCTGCCGAAGTCGGTGTCCACGTCCAGCCAGCGCTGGGTCGGCAGGCCGAGGGCGGCGTCGAGCACGGTCGGCAGCAGGCCGCTGGGCAGGCCGCTTTCGCCGTTCCACATGATGGCGATGCCAAGGTCGCGTTCCGGCACCAGCGCGACCAGGCCGCGGTAGCCCTGCACGGCGCCGGCATGGAACACCACGTCGTGACCGGCATAGTCGAAGGTGCGCCAGCCCAGTGCGTAGCCGGCCGAGTGCAGGCGCTCGCGGCGCCAGCCCGAACGCATCTCGCCCGGGGTGTTGATCAGGCTGGAATGCAGGGTGGCCAGCAGCGGCGCCGGCAGCACGTCCGGACGGTGGCCGGTGTGGGCCAGCAGCCATTGCGCCATGTCGCTGGCGCTGGCGTTGACGCCGGCGGCCGGGGCGACGCGGTAATAGGTCGGCTTCGGCGTCAGCGACACCCAGCCATTACGGCTGCGCACGTGCGGGCGCGCCCAGCGTGAGCTGGCCTGGATGCCGGCCAGGCCGAGGCTGGCATCGTTCATGCCCAGCGGCTTGAAGATGCGGCGCTCGACCGACTGCTCGTAGAAGCTGCCCGAGGCGGCATAGACCACGTCACCGATCAGGCTGAAGGCCACGTTCTGGTAGGCGTAGCAGTCGCCCGGCAGGCACTTCAGGCTGGTGTTGGCCAGTTTCTGGGTCAGCGAGTAGTACTCGGCATTGCCTTCGATGTCGCGGTCGTAGGCGTTGTACGGCAGGCCGACGCGGTGGCTGAGTACGTCGGCCACGGTCAGGCGGTCGGTTGCTTCCGGCGAGTTCAGGCGGAAGCCCGGCACGTAGTCGGTGACCTTGCTGTCCCAGCGCAGGGTGCCATCGTTGACCAGCAGGCCGGCCATGGTGCCGGCGAAGGCCTTGGACAGCGACGCCAGGCGGAACACGGTATGCGCATCGACCGGCAGCGGGTTGTTGACGTCGGTGACGCCATAGCCGCGCGCGCTGAGCACACGGCCACCCTGCACGATGGCCACGGCCATGCCCGGTACGCGCTCACCATAGGTCAGCTGCTGCGCCATCGATTCGATGTTGGCCACGTTGAAGCCGGCCGCCGGCAGCTGCACCTGCGGCACCAGGCCGGTACGGTAGGCCGCCGGCTGCGTGTGGGCGACAGCAGCGCCGGCAGCGGATTCGATGTTGGCCGGCATCGGCGGCAATGGCGGCGGGGTCTGCGCAGTGGTGGACAAGGCAACGGGCATCAACATGCCCAGCAAACCGGTGGCCGCCGAACGGATCGGACGACGCAGGCTGTTCTTTTTCATCGTGGAGACCCGTGCGCGACTGCTGATGGCGATTCTAGCGCCGCTTTTCCCTTGTGCACAAACAAAGCGAAGATGAATGCGCATCTCGTTGAAAAAGTTGGAATTTTGACGCTCCGGAAGCGTGTATCGGAACGTGTCGTCCGGGTGGGGCCGTGACACTGCGTTTCAGCCTTCTGCGGGGCTGCTGCTGGCGATGTTGCAGTGCATTGGCTAACGTACGCGCTTCATCGCCCCGGAGCCTGCCATGCCGCTGTCCAACCGCCGTCTTCTGGCGAGGGACGCCGCGTGAGCGCGGTGCAGGGCAAGGGGCCGTTGCGTGGGTTGACGGCGGCACTGCGTGAGTCGCCGGCGCTGTGGTGGTCGTTCCTGTACTTCTTCTGCCTGCTGAGCGGCTACTACGTGCTGCGCCCGGTGCGTGAGGCGATGGCCGCTTCGGCCGACCTGGAGACCGTGTTCCCGCCGATGCTGATCGCCTGGTTCGCCAGCCATGGCATCGCGCTGAAGGACTTCGTCCTGCAGTTCCTGTTCTCCTGCGTGTTCGTGATCATGCTGGTGCTGCAGCCGGCCTACGGCTGGCTGGTCAGCCGCTTCCCGCGCCGGGTGTTCCTGCCGGCGGTGTATGGGTTCTTCATCGCCACCCTGCTGGGCTTCTACGCACTGTTCGATAGCAACGTGCCGGGGCGGGGCATGGCCTTCTTCCTCTGGGTGATGGTGTTCAACCTGTTCGCGGTGGCGGTGTTCTGGAGCTTCATGGCCGATGTGTTCTCCAACGTGCAGGCGCGTGCCTACTACGGCTACATCGGTGCGGCTGGCACCATCGGTGCCTTCCTCGGCCCCATCATCACCAGCGCACTGGTGCAGCGCGTGGGCATCGCCAATCTGATGCTGGTTTCGGCCGGTTTTTTGACCGTCTGCATGTTCTGCATCTGGCGGTTGCGGCACTGGGCTGTGCTGCGCGAGCGTGAGCAGCAGCTGGTGTCGGGCGAGCAGCCGATGGGTGGCAGCGTGCTGGATGGCCTGAAGCTGATCGTGCGTGAGCCGCTGCTGCGCTGGCTGGCGGTCATGGTGGTGTTCGGCGTTGGCGTGGGCACCCTGCTGTACAACCAGCAGGCCACTATCGTGCGTGCGGCGTTCAATGATGCAGGCGCTGCCACTGCCTTCTTCTCGCGCATTGACCTAGCGGTGAACGCGCTGGCACTGCTGATGCAGCTCGGCCTGACCCGTTGGTTGCTGTCACGCCACGGCATTGCTCCGGCGCTGTTGATCCCGGGCTTCGCGATCCTGATCGGCTTCTCGGTGCTGGCTGCCTCGCCGATGCCGCTGATGGTGGCCGTGGTGCAGGTGATGACCCGCGCCAGTGAGTTCGCATTGGCCAAGCCGGCACGCGAAACCATCTATACCCGCGTCGACCGCCAGTGGCGCTACAAGGCCGGCGCGGCCATCGATACGGTGGTCTACCGCGGCGCGGACCTGAGCTTCACCTGGGTGCACAAGGGCCTGTCCCTGTTTGGTTCGCACGTGGTGTTCATCGGCGGCGTGGTGGTTGCCGCGTGCATGACCGCTGCCGCATTCGGCGTGCTGCGCGAAGAAAAGAAGCTGCCGCGCGACCGCTGAGCCGCGCGGGGTCGGATCCCTCTCCCACGGAGAGGGCTCTGACCCCATCACCCCATCCATTTATCCAAGGAAACGCCCATGTACTGGATCGCACTTGCCTTGACCCTGCTGGTCGCCCTGCTGCACGTCTATTTCCTGGTGCTGGAGATGTTCCTGTGGACGCGCCCACTGGGCCTGAAGACGTTCCGCAACACGCCCGAGAAGGCAGAGACCACGCGCGTGCTGGCGGCCAACCAGGGCCTCTACAACGGCTTCCTGGCTGCAGGCATCGTGGTGGGGCTGTTGATCGACCAGCCGGTGCTGGTGACGTTCTCGCTGGCCTGTGTGGTGGTAGCGGGGTGCTATGGCGCCTACAGCGTGAACCGCCGTATTTTCATGATCCAGGCGCTGCCGGCGATCCTGGCGTTGGTGTTTCGCGCGCTGGCGTGATTTCCGGCCAACGGCACAGCCCCTCGTGGGTTGGTCGCGTAGAGCTGTCATGGGGTTGGTCGGGCGGGTTGGGTTCGCGGGGGACGCCGCAAGTCCCCCTCCGGGGCCCGGCCCAGCCGCTGGCGGCTGTGCGTTCAGGCGCTTGCGAAGCAGTGCTTCGCAAGCAAAGCGCCTTCACCCCTGTAAGCT
>NZ_QFHO01000041.1 GCF_004920835.1 Stenotrophomonas maltophilia | reverse complement strand
GGCTGGGGTGGCGGCGGTGATCGCAACTACTCGGTTACCTGCAGCAGCAACAACAACCGCTCGCAGACCTGCGACTGGGATGAGCGCCAGGGCCGGCCGGTGCTGCAGCAGCAACTGTCCGGCAGCGCCTGCCAGGAAGGCCGCAGCTGGGGTTACTCGCGTGGCCAGGTGTGGGTAAGCAACGGTTGCCGGGCGCGATTCGGCACGCGTTGAGTGCAGGGTCGGATCCCTGGCCGACGGCCAGGGCGCTGACCCTTGGATTCAGCATCGGGGTCGGGGCCCTCCGCAGGAGGGATCCGACCCCTGGGTCACGGCGCGGGTGCCTTCTGGTCGCCCCACGGCGCTGGCGGCAGGTCCACTGGCTTGCTCAGATCGAACTGAACGCGGAAGCGACGGCCGTCGGGTCGGGTCAGTTCGTAGACGAAGGTCTGGTCGGGATCGATCTCCATCGCCCAGGTGTTGTGGGTCGACGCCAGCATGTCGGCGCGGCGGAACATCGCCACCGAATCCGTATCGGCCGGGAACTGCTGGCGCTCGGCGGTCCCCGGCGGCGTGCTGTCGCCGCCATACAGCGTGATCGCATCGGGGCTGCCGTCTGCATGACGATGATCGTGCTTCAGGCGCAGGCCGGTCGCGGTACGGGTCAGCACCCAGGTACGCGAGTGGTCATCGCCAACATGGAACGGGATACGCAGCTCATGCGCCGGGTCGGCGCAACCACGAACGTGCATGACCAGGCGCTGGCCAGCGAACGGGTCCTTGCCAGTGGGTGCCGGGGTGTCCTCCACCACCTTGCCCGCGTAGGCCTGGCCGCAATGTGCGGCCACGGCGGCCATGAAGGCGTCGGCCGGTGCGGTCGCCAGATCATGGGCGACCGTGTCGGAGCGCTGCGTACACGCAGCGAGGCTGAGCAGGAGGGCGGATGCGGTGACGGCGGCGGGCAGTTTCATGCCCCAACCCTAACGGCCATGGCCGGTGGGCGCAAACCGCGCACGCTCCCCGATCAACGTTCAGGCGTCTGCGCCACCGGCAGCGTTTCGGTGGCGGCCACCGGTGCCGCCTCGCCCTCGCCCGCCGGCTCCTGTTCAACCGGATCGACATCGAACGGGGTGCGGAACACCAGCGACGGCAGCAGCGTGGTCAGTGCCGCATACAGCAGCAGCGCACCGAACAACACCGCCGGAATCTGGAAACGCTCGCGCATGATCGCCGCCAGCACCAGGGTGAAGATCAACGTCGGGGCCAGCGCCAGCGAAACCCGCAGGCTGCTGCGGAAGCTTTCGCCGAACATCACCCGGCGCTGCAGCCAGACCACGCCGATGCGCAACGGCAGCACCACCAGGGTGATCACGATACCCAGCCCCAGTGCCTCGAAGCTCAGCGCTTCGCTGGGCACCTTGGTGCCGGCATTGAAAAAGTAGAACGGCACGAAGAACGAGGCGAACAGGCGCAGCGCGTGCAGGTTCTCGTGCGAGGCCAGCAGCGGCATGCGCTGGTGCAGCAGGCGCGCGACCAGGCCGGCGATGAACGCGCCGACCAGGTAGTACACGCCCAGCAGGTAGGTGATATAGGCCGCGACCATGCCCACCATCACCAGCAGCGAGAACTCCGAGCCCGGCGCGTGCGGTGCCACCCAGCGCCCCAACGCAATGAACAGCAGCGGCAGGCCGATCATCATCGCCAGCAGGGCCAGGCTGGACAGCGCCATATGCCCCGGATCGCCGGCCTGCAGCACGATGAACAAGGCCGCCAGTGCCAGCAGTTCACCGGCAATGGCCTTGCTGGTGACCCAGAACCGCTCGTCCTCGCTCAGGCCCAGCCGCGACAGCGAATCCATGATGAAACCGGTGGAGGGGGTCAGCAGCGCCAGCGCCAGCAGGCCGGCGGCCTGCCACGGCAGCCCCGCGTAGCGCCAGGCCAGCCAGCCCACCCCGAACAGGGTCGCACTGCGGATCACCAGGTGCGCCAGCAACGGCCACATGCCGCGGCGCAGTGCCTGCAGGTCCACTTCCAGGCCAGCAAACAGGAACAACGAGGAAATGCCCAGCGTGGCCAGCAGGCCGATCACTGCGTCGTGCGCCTGGTCGCCCAGCCAGAGCATGCCGATGATGCCGAACAGCAGGCAGGTCAGCGGCGCCGGCAGGCTGAAACGCTGCAGCGCGCGCGGGATCACCAGCAACGCGAAGATCAGCAGCAGGTAGATCAGCTCATGGCTCATGGGGGACATCCATGTAGTTCGAAGGCGCGCAGGATGCGCGCGCCCGACCGATCCGGCAAGCGACTTTTGAATGACCCCGGTTACCTCAACCGATCAGGCGATCGGCGATCCGCCCCACCTGCGCCAGCACCGTGGCACGTTGTTCATAACTGATTGCACCCGCCTGCAGATAGGCGGTCAGCACCCACGGTGCGCCGCCGGCTACCGGCCACAGCACGGCGATATCGTTGCGCGCGTCTTCGCCATTGCTGCCGGTCTTGTCGCCGACCCGCCAGCGCTTGCCCAGGCCCGCGCGCAGGCAGGCATCGCCGGTTTCGTTGTCGATCAGCCAGTCGGCCAGCTGCTGCCGCGAGCCCGGTTGCAGCACTTCGCCCAGCACCACCCGTTGCAGGGTCGCGGCCATCGCCGCGGGCGTGGTGGTATCGCGCGGGTCACCCTTGGCAAAGCTGTTCAGCTCAGGCTCGAGCCGGTCGCTGCGGCTGAGCGCATCGCCACTGGCGCGCAGGAAGGCGGTCACCGCGGGCGGGCCACCGACCACGCCGAACAGCAGATTGGCGGCGGTGTTGTCGCTGGTGATCAGCGTCGCCCGGCACAGGTCACGCACGGTCATGTCCTTGCCGGCGTGGCGACGGGTGACCGGCGCATGCGAGAGCAGGTCGGCATCGCGCACCGGGACGCGCGTGTCCAGCAGCGCGGGAGTGCGCTCAGCCTGGCTGAGCACGGTGGCGGCCAGCACGCTTTTGAAAGTGCTGCACATCGGGAAACGCTCGTCCTGGCGATGGCCGATGCGGCGGCCGCTGGCGGTATCTAGCAGGGTTACGCCAAGGCGTCCCGCACAGGCCTTTTCCAGCGTCGCGAAGTCGGTGGCCGCGGTGATCGCAGCTTCGGCCGGCGCGTTGGCGGTGGTCTTGCCCGTCGCGCGTGCCAGCAACGGAAGAGCAAGCGAGGAAGCCACGGCAGCACCACTGAACTGCAGGAATCGGCGACGGGCGAGCATGCGGGGTTCTCCTGGGGGGACCGTTCGATTATTGAAGCCTCGCACGCAGGCGACCAGCGCGAAAAATCAGCGGAAGACATTAGCGCAGTTCATGACTGTCGCAATCAACCCATTAATTTTCCTGAAATATTTGTCGAGCAGGTAGGATCAGCCATCACCCTGACTCACGACTCCCTTGATGCTGCACCCAACCCTGCCGCTGAACGCCCTGCGTGCCTTCGAGGCGGCCGCACGCCACCAGAACTTCACCCGCGCCGCGCTGGAACTGTGCGTCAGCCAGGCCGCACTCAGCCACCAGATCCGCGGGCTGGAAGACCGCCTCGGCATCCGCCTGTTCCATCGCCTGCCGCGTGGCGTGGCGCTCACCGACGAGGGCGCGGCGCTGTATCCGGTGCTCAATGAATCGTTCGAGCGCATCTCGGCCAGCATCGCGCGCTACACCGGCGGCCCCGCGCGCGAGGTGCTGACCCTGGGCGTGGTCGGTACCTTCGCCACCGGCTGGCTGCTGCCACGGTTGGCCGCATTCGAGGCCGCGCATCCGGATATCGAGCTGCGCCTGCAGACCCACAACAACCGCATCGACCTGGCCGGCGAAGGCCTGGATCTGGCGATCCGTTTCGGCAACGGCGACTGGCAGGGCCAGGCCTGCACGGCGATCCTCGATGCGCCGTTCGCACCGCTGTGCGCGCCGGCATTGGCGCGGCGGCTGAAGCAGCCACGCGACCTGGGCATGCTGCCGCTGCTGCGCTCCTACCGCAGCGACGAATGGCCGCGTTGGCTGCAGGCCGCCGGAGTCAGTGGCGTGGAAGCACGCGGGCCGGTGTTCGATTCGTCGTTGACCGTGGCGATGGCCGCAGTCGGTGGCGCTGGCGTGGCACTGCTGCCCTTGCGCATGTTCGAGCAGGAACTGGCTGAAGGCCGGTTGCTGCAGCCATTCAGCACCACGCTGGATCTTGGCCGCTACTGGTTGACCCGGCTGCGCTCACGTACCGAACGCGAGCCAGCGAAGCGGTTCCGCGAATGGCTGCAGGCGCAGGGCACATAACAAAAAGGGGACGGAGGGGATTAAGTCGTTTGTGTCACAAACGACTTAATCCCCTCCGTCCCCTTTTCTGCGTGATCAGGACTCCAGCAGCTCCATCCACGCCGCTTCGGCCTTCTCCAGCTGCGCGGCGGTGGTTTCGCGGTCGCGGCCGATCACCGCCATGCGGGTGGCATCGGCGTAGTTGGCCGGGTCAGCCAGCTGGCGGTCCAGCTCGGCCAGGACGCCTTCCAGCTCGGCCACCTTGGATTCGGCCGCGGCCAGCTTGTGCGGATTCACCGGCTTCTTCTGCACCACCTGCGCCACCGGCGCGGTCTTGACCACCACCGGCTCTTCCACCTGCTCCATGCGCGCCTTGGTGCCCTGCGCCTGCGGACGAGTGCGCAGCCATGCGGCGTAGGCGTCAAGGTCGCCGTCGAACGGCTCGACCACGCCATCGGCCACGCGCCAGTAGGTATCGCAGACCAGGCCGATCAGATGGCGGTCATGCGAGACCATCACGATCGCGCCTTCGAAGGTGGCCAGTGCCTCAGCCAGCGCCTCGCGCATTTCCAGGTCAAGGTGGTTGGTCGGTTCGTCCAGCAGCAGCACGTTCGGCTGCTGCCAGGCGATCAGCGCCAGCGCCAGGCGCGCGCGCTCGCCGCCGGAGAAACCATCGACCGGCTCGAACGCACGGTCGCCCGGGAAGTTCCACTTGCCGAGGAAATCGCGGAACGACTGGTTCGGTGCGTCCGGGGCGATCTCGCGGAAATGCTCCATCGGCGACTGGCCTTCGTGCAGCGACTCCACCGTGTGCTGGGCGAAGTAGCCGATTTTCAGGTCAGGGTGCGCCATGCGCTCGCCGACGATTGGTGCCAGCTCGCCCACCAGGGTCTTCACCAGGGTGGTCTTACCGGCGCCGTTCGGGCCGAGCAGGCCGATGCGCTGGCCCGCTTCCAGGCCGAAGCCGACGTTGTGCAGGATCACCGCGTCCTTGCCGTAGCCGGCCTCGACGTGGTTCAGGCGGATCAGCGAGAACGGCAGCTTGGCCGGCGGCGCGAACTCGATGCGGAACTCGCGTTCGGCGCGTACCGCCTCGGTGCCAGCCAGCTTGGCCAGGCGCTTCATGCGGCTCTGCGCCTGCGCGGCCTTGCTGGCCTGCGCCTTGAAGCGGTCAATGAAGCTCTGCAGGTGGGCGCGCTCGGCCTGTTCCTTGTCGTGCGCGATCTGCTGCTGGCGCAGCTGTTCGGCGCGCTGGCGCTCGAAGTCGGTGTAGCCGCCCGGGTAGAGCTTGGCGCCACCACCGTGCAGGTGCAGGGTGTGGGTGGCCACGTTGTCGAGGAACTCGCGGTCATGCGAGATCAGCAGCAGCGTGCCCGGGTACTTCAGCAGCCACTGTTCCAGCCAGTACACCGCGTCCAGATCCAGGTGGTTGGTCGGCTCGTCCAGCAGCAGCAGGTCGCTGGGCATCATCAGCGCGCGGGCCAGGTTCAGGCGCACGCGCCAGCCGCCGGAGAACGAGGACACCGCGCGGTGATGGGTCTCGGCCGGGAAACCGAGGCCGTGCAGCAGCTTGCCGGCGCGCGCTTCGGCGTCGTAGGCATTGAGCTCGGCCATCTTCGTATGCGCTTCGGCCACCGCTTCCCAGTCTTCGCGGGCGGTGGCATCGGCCTCGGCGGCCAGCACGGCAGCCACTTCGGTATCACCGCCCAGCACGAAGCTCAGCGCCGGGTCCGGCAGCGATGGGGTTTCCTGGGCAACGCTGGCGATGCGCACCTTGCCGGGCAGATCGACGTCGCCCTTGTCCGCCTCCAGCTCACCCTTCACTGCCGCGAACAGGCTGGACTTGCCGGCACCGTTGCGGCCGACCACACCCACCCGGTAACCGGCATGCAGGGTCAGATCGACATTGGACAACAGCAGCCGCTCGCCGCGGCGCAAGGCGAAATTACGAAGGGAGATCATCGGGGGAGGGGTCCATATAACCGAATGGAATGTGCTGGTGAGCACTGTTCCTGCGACGCAATTCTAACGTTAACGAATACTTGACGGGCCCCGGGATGCGCAGCGGCCGACGTTCCTCTCTCCCACGTTCTCGCCGCGCGCCTCCCGGGTCCCCTCCCCCGTCAGTGCCGATCCGGGCTAAATGGTTGCTGCTGCAACGTTTTTTCTGATGACCGGCATTTGACAGGCGCTGAATATCCCGTTAATTCCTGTATTGCGCACCGCAACAACCGCCGTCCGCCTCACCCCCGTGATGTCGATTCCGGTGCCGCCCCCGCCAACCGGAGCCCCATCCCGATGACCCGCAAGACCAGCCTGATCGCCGCCGCCGTCGCTGTCGCACTCGGTGGTTCTCCGTTCGTTGCCGCTGCCCAGCAGGCCGGCACCGCCGCCAACACCCTGGACACGGTGATCGTCACCGGTACCCGCGTGGCCGACCGCACGGTGGCCGAGTCACAGTCACCGATCGACATCATCACCCCCGAAGCCCTGCAGTCCACCGGCACCAGCGAGCTGGCCACCGCACTGTCGCGCGCCCTGCCCTCGCTGAACTTCCCCCGCCCTGCCCTGACCGATGGCACCAGCGGCGTGCGCCCGGCGCAGCTGCGCGGCCTGTCGCCGGACCAGGTACTGGTGCTGGTCGACGGCAAGCGCCGCCACACCTCGGCGATGATCAACGTCAACGGCAGCATCGGCCGTGGCTCGTCGGCCGTGGACATCAATGCGATCCCGATCGCTGCGATCGAGCGCGTGGAAGTGCTGCGCGACGGTGCGTCGGCGCAGTACGGCTCTGACGCCATCGCCGGCGTCATCAACATCGTGCTCAAGGGCAGCGGCAGTGGTGGCAGCCTGGCGGTGGACTACGGCCAGTACTCGGCCGGCGACGGCAACAAGTACCAGCTCTCCGGCGATACCGGCGTCGAGTTCGGCAACGGCCGTGGCCGCGTGCACGTCGCCGGCCAGATCAGCCAGCAGGACGAGAGCAACCGCGCCGGCCCGTACCGTGGCACCACGCCGAACACCGGCAACTTCCCCAGCATCGGCCAGACCACCTTCATCGTCGGCGACCCGCGCGTGGACGCCACCGCCGCCTCGGTCAACGCCAGCTTCGATTTCAGCGACCACGTGACCGGCTACGCCAGCGCGCTGCTCAGCAACCGCGACATCACCTCGTTCGCGTTCTACCGCTCGCGCAACCACAACAGCCAGGGCGCACTGCTGGCGCAGACCTACCCGGACGGCTTCGTGCCGGAGATCAACCAGTATTCCAAGGACCGCTCGCTGGTGGCCGGGGTCAAGGGCAACACCGACAGCGGCTGGACCTGGGACCTGAGCCTGAACCACGGCGAGAACACCCTCGACTTCCACACCCGCAACAGCATCAACTACAGCCTGGGTGCGACCAGCCCGCGCTCGTTCTACGACGGCACGCTGAAGTACCAGCAGGACATCTTCAATGCCGACCTGACCAAGTCGCTGGACTGGGGCCTGGCCTACCCGGTCACGCTGTCCTTCGGCGGTGAGTACCGCAAGGAAAAGTGGGACCAGAAGCCGGGCGAGCTGAACTCGTACACCGGCAGCGGCGCGCAGGGCTTCGGCGGCTTCACCCCGACCAATGAAGTGCATGCCGACCGCCACAACTACGCGGTCTATGCAGGTCTGGAAGCGGACCTGACCGAGAAATTCTCGGCCGGCGTCACCGGCCGCTACGAGGACTACTCGGACTTCGGCGACCGCTTCTCCGGCAAGCTGTCGGCGCGTTATGCGTTCACCGACAAGGTCGCGCTGCGTGCCACCGCCTCCAGTGGCTTCCGTGCACCGTCGCTGGCCCAGCAGGGCTACCAGGCGGTGACCAGCCAGTTCACCAACGGCGTGTTCGTCGAACGCGGCACGTTCCCCACCACCAGCCAGGCCGCGCAGGCGCTGGGCGCTTCGCCGCTGAAGGCCGAGACCTCCACCTCCTACAGCGTGGGCCTGGTGCTGCAGCCGGTCGACCGCCTGTACATCACCGTCGATGCCTACCAGATCGACATCGATGACCGTATCGCACTGTCCTCCAGCATCACCACC
Source organism: Stenotrophomonas maltophilia (assembly GCF_004920835.1). Taxonomy (GTDB): domain Bacteria; phylum Pseudomonadota; class Gammaproteobacteria; order Xanthomonadales; family Xanthomonadaceae; genus Stenotrophomonas; species Stenotrophomonas maltophilia_AQ. The sequence continues at coordinate 21,531 of NZ_QFHO01000041.1, read as the reverse complement.
AATGCGGCAACCAGCGCGCTGCTGGGCACCCTGGGCCTGCCGCAGGTGACCGCGTTCTCGTACTTCACCAATGGCCTGGATACGCGTACCCGTGGCGTCGACTTCGTCTCCAGCTACACCGTGCCGTTCAGCGCCAGCAGCCTGGAACTGACCGCCGCCTACAGCTACAACGACACCGAAGTGCGCCGCGTTGGAGGCACCCCGGCGGTGTTCGGCACGCTGGGCCTGAACCAGTCGCTGATCGGCCGCGATGAAATCGGCCGCATCGAGGACAGCTTCCCGCGCGACAAGGCGATCCTGAGCGGCACCTGGCGTTCGGATCACTGGGAACTGGGCCTGGCGGCGACCCGTTACGGCAAGTTCACCGTGCGCAACTCGGCCACCGCGCTGCGCGACCAGACCTACGGCGACGCCTGGGTGGTGGATGCCTCGGCCAGCTACAAGCCGAGCAGCAACTGGACCCTGACCGTGGGCGCCGACAACCTGCTGGACAAGTACCCGGACCGCACCGAAGACCTGCAGAACTCGACCTTCGGCATGCTGCCGTACAGCAACTACTCGCCGTTCGGCTTCAATGGCGCGTATGTGTACGGGCGGATCAAGTACAACTGGTAAGCGGTAATGCCGGCCGCTGGCCGGCATTCCCTCCCCGCATCTTTCACACCCGTCGGAATGATCCGGCGGGTGTTTTGTTTTGTGCTGCGGGCAAGTTTGTGCTGCGGGCAAGATCAGCCGTGCGGCTGGCAGTTGGACGTGTGACGTCCATCAGTAATCACACGGACAGACTCAAGACAGTTATCCAGACTGTCAAAATTCACGTTCACTTGAAGACTAGGGCGCATCCAGCTAGCGCTGCCAAATGTCCGTTCATCGTGCCAACGACTGGCTCTTTGGCCAATGCGTTCTTCGAGAATGGAAGGCGGATCATCGAACTGAAGACCGAATGGCAACGATCCAGCCCACGCTCTTGAGTTTCCCAGTCGATCGTGGATGAAACTGATACCGGTGCATACCGGACGCCCACCGAGCGTGCGCCGCTTGCTGTCGAAGTAGAGAATGAAGCCATGCTCGTCGGCCCTGTCAACGATCTCCCTGCTCGCCTCCGCAATCAGACTTGCAAGCCCAAATTCCCGGAACACGGCCTGAAAATGAGCATCGTCGGTCGATCTGCCGAGGGCAGCAACTACCTGCTCCGCTGAGGGGTACTCGCGCGTTGCCGGTGTGCGAGCCAATGGGCGCATGGGAATTCCCAAGCTGATATCAAAGATCCCACACGCTCCTGCCTGCTTGATGCATTGAGACTGATACGTCAGACGGATGCGGTAGTCAGGCAGCCACCACGCGTCGCGCCTGCCGGCGTGCAAGCTGTCCCCGAACCCCGCCGTAACGAGCCGTTCGCGTGCTTTCGTCCTGTCGTCCTCCCATTGCAGGCCAAACGGCAGATCGCCTTCGTACCTGCGTGTCACATCCGGAATGCCTGCCGTTACCGCAACATTGGTGAAAATCAGCTCCCCGCTCTTGCCGTGCGAAGCAACGGATCGCCCATTCCAGTAGTTGCGCTCACTGAAAGAAAAAAGCATGCCCTTACCACTTGCACGCAGGACTGCCTCATAAGGGCTTTTGGCGGGACGGGTCAGCTCTGGCCTGCGTCTGATGCCAAGCGCCTGGAGCATCGTGGTGACGGCCGGATCCGCAGCGCTTTCGCCAAAGAGGGTCGTTATCGCCTGTAGGTCCATTTCATTCAGTTCTCTTCCGGCAGCCCTAGACTGATACAGCGAAGTCCTTTTTCCCCGTCGTAGTCAACATCGAGATTCAGCTTTCCCAGCATCCATTCGTCGACGTTGCCAGAGAAGCCAAACACTGTTGGCGCGCCCAGATCGGCAGGTAGTTCTGACCTGACCTGATCCCTGGACATCAGGAAGTTCAAGCCGCAAGGAAGTGGCCCCGCATACTCGGTACCAGTGTCCTTCCGCCATCCCCAGAAGATAACGTCGGTGAGCGCCCACGGCCCATCATAGATGTCGTGATATGGCATCTCTGAAAGCAGGCCGACATCCTTGAATTCGAGTTGCAGTCCCGCAGCATCATCTGCCCAGATCCGGTGACCACTGACACCCAGGCGATAATCATCAAGGTTCTGAACCTGTATTCCGATCTTGGAAAAGACGATTCCAAGCTCCTGTGACTCTGAATCCCTGCCAAGCGCAGCGATGAACTCTTCGACTGTTGGATGATTCATGTTGATCCTTCGCTGTTACTTTTGTGGAGGAGGGCTGCGGAGAACCTACAGTTGCTGTTTACTACGATCGACGGGAATGCCAACGGATACACAGCGAAGCGAGTCTCCGGGACCACAGAAGTTAACTTTGAACTCCAAGCCGCCAATGCCCCATATATCCACATTGCCCGAGACACCCGCTACGGTGGGATTCCCCGCACTCAGGGCTGAAAATCGCTCCCTCACATGGTGACGCGACATTGAGAAATCCAGCCCATGGGGCAACGGGCCAGAGTAGGCATGTTTGTTTTTCCCAGATGCCCAGAACACTGCCGTCGTGAGTACCCAGGGCCCATCGTCCACGTCGTGGTACGGAATATCCGCCAGCATCCCGATATCCTCGAAATTCAACTGCAGCGCGCCTTCCTCGCCTGTCCAGATCCGCCTTCCAGTCAATTTCAACGGATTGTGGCTGACGTCGGCCTCGTCGATTTCAAGTTCCTGGAGTAACCGGGACAGGAACACCGAGCTGGTGTCCTGACCTATCGCCTGAATCACTAATTCAATGTCGGGAAGCTTCATGTGGTTGTTCACCCATGCGGTCTGAAAAGAGCAGGCCAAGCCTGGTTGGCAAGCAAAAGGGGCAATGAGCACATGGTGACGCGTGCGCGGCCCGGGAAAACTTCGGCCAGACCGCAGGCGTCTTGCCCAGAATGCGCGCCACCAGAATTACCTCCCGCCCTCGTATGTCAATGGATCGACTGAAAAGCCTTGGCGCACAGTGGCAAAGGGCCCTGCGATGGCACAGCTGCGTATCGAACCCATTACCCTTCCCGGGCCTGTCTCGGGTGGCATTGGTCTGGCTCCGGTTCACGATCCAGAGCAACTGGCCACCCCAAACAGGTCCGATCCCGACAGAGCCATCCTCGATCGCCCCGCACACGCCAGGTCGGACGCCGACCACTGATGGCTCCGCCCACGCAACGATCCGATACGCTGGCCGGGTTTGCCGTATCTGGCCGTATCGGTGAAAATCGGGGTACCCCCCTGTTTCCTGCGAGAGCCGATGCACCATGACACCGACCTGATCAACATCGTTGCCGTTGGTCTCGGGCTCGCCTTCATCTTTGGCGCGCTGGCCAACAAGCTGCGTTTGTCTCCGCTGGTCGGTTACCTGGTTGCTGGCATCTGTGTAGGTCCGTTCACCCCCGGCTTCGTCGCCGACCAGGCGCTGGCCAACCAGCTGGCCGAACTGGGGGTGATGCTGCTGATGTTCGGCGTCGGCCTGCACTTCTCGCTGAAGGACCTGATGGCGGTCAAGGCCATCGCCATTCCCGGTGCGATCGGCCAGATCCTGGTCGCCACCCTGCTCGGCTGGGGCCTGGCAGCCTTGATGGGTTGGCCGGTCATCCACGGCATCGTGTTCGGTTTCGCGCTGGCCACCGCCAGTACCGTGGTGCTGCTGCGGGCGATGGAAGAGCGGCGCCTGCTGGAAACCCAGCGCGGCAAGATCGCGGTCGGCTGGCTGATCGTGGAAGACCTGGCCTGTGTGCTGGCGCTGGTGATGATGCCGGTGATGGCCGGCGTGTTCGGTCCCGATGCGGCCAACGAGCAGCACACCCTCGGCAGCGTGCTCGCAAGCATCGGCTGGACCTTCGTGCAGCTGGGCCTGTTCGTGGCGGTGATGCTGGTGGTCGGCCGCCGGGTCATTCCATGGATCCTCGAACGCATTGCCGGTACCGGTTCGCGCGAGCTGTTCACACTGTCGGTGCTGGCGATCGCGCTGGGCGTGGCGTTCGGGTCGGCGATGCTGTTCGGCGTGTCCTTTGCGCTGGGCGCATTCTTTGCCGGCATGCTGCTCAACGAATCCGAACTGAGCCACAAGGCGGCCAGCGATTCGCTGCCGCTGCGCGATGCGTTCGCGGTGCTGTTCTTCGTCTCGGTGGGCATGCTGTTCAATCCCAGCATCCTGATCGAGCACCCGTGGCAGGTGCTGGCCACCGCCGCGATCATCATGTTCGGCAAGTCCGCCGCCGCGTTCTTCATCGTGCGAGCGTTCGGCCATCCCACCGGTACCGCACTGACCATCTCCGCCAGCCTGGCGCAGATCGGTGAGTTCGCCTTCATCATCGCCGGCCTCGGCGTGACCCTGAAGATCCTGCCGCCCACCGGGCAGGCTCTGGTGCTGGCCGGCGCGCTGATCTCGATCATGCTCAACCCGCTGGTGTTCGGCCTGCTCGACCGCTGGCTGCTGAAGCACCAGGAAACCACGCCGGCCGCGGTGGAAACCGAGTTGCCACCTGGGCCGTCGCTGGACCTGCACGACCACGCCATCGTCATCGGCTACGGTCGGGTCGGCAGTGCGCTGGCGCAGGTTCTGCGCGACCGTGGCGTGCCGGTGATGATCATCGACGACAACAAGGAGCATGTCGCCGAAGCGCATGCGGCGGGACTGCCCGGCATCCGCGGCAGTGCGGCCTCGGACAAGGTGCTGGCCGAAGCCCATCCCGAGCGCGCCAAGATCGCCGTGCTGGCAATCCCACAGCCGTTGGAAGCCGGCGAGACCCTGGCCAAACTGCGTGCCCTGAACCCGAATCTGACCCTGCTGGCGCGAGCACACAGCGATGCCGAGGTGAAGCACCTGCTGGAGCATGGTGCCGACGGGACGGTGATGGCCGAGCGCGAGCTGGCCTATTCGCTGGCCGAGATGGTGATGGCCACGCCGCCGTATCGCAACCTGGGCCAGCACAGCATTCCGGTGGTGTGAGGGTTCTGCGGCAGGGCGGCGGCCTGCACCCGCAGAGGCGACAGCAAAAGCCAGAGCAACAACAAAAGCGGGCTTCCTGCGGCTGTTGGTAGGTGTCGACCTTGGTCGACACGGCGTCGCATGGGGTCAGATCCGTTTCCCGCAGGAAAACGGATCTGACCCCGGAAACAAAAAATCCCCGGTCGACCCGCATCGACCGGGGATCTGGATCGCCACGTTGCCATTGCCTTGGAGAGGCAGTTCAACCGTAGCGCATTGCACGGCCGATGGTGATCGCCTGTGGCGATGACGACCAAGCGCGTGGCTATCAGGCGCCAGCCAAAGCCTGCTCCAGGTCGGCACGCAGGTCGCCGATGTGCTCGATGCCGATCGACAGCCGCACGGTGTCTTCGCTGACACCGGCCTTGGCCAACTCGACGGCGTCCAGCTGGCGGTGGGTGGTCGAGGCCGGGTGGGTAGCCAACGACTTCGCATCACCCAGATTGACCAGCCGGGTGAACAGTTTCAGGGCATCGAGGAAACGTGCACCTGCCTCGCGCCCGCCAGGCAGGCCGAAGGTCAGTACGCCCGAGCCGTGCCCACCCAGATAGCGCTGTGCGGCGGCATGCTCGGGGTCGTCGGCCAGCCCGGCGTAGCGCACCCAGGCCACCTTTGCGTGCGCCTGCAGGAACTGTGCGACCGCCAGCGCGTTGGCGTTGATGCGCTCCATGCGCAGGGCCAGGGTTTCGATGCCCTGCAGGATCAGGAACGCATTGAACGGCGACAGCGCCGCGCCGGTATTGCGCAGCGGCACCACCCGCGCGCGGCCGATGTAGGCGGCCGGTCCGAGTGCTTCGGTATAGACCACGCCGTGGTAACTCGGGTCGGGCTGGTTGAGGCGGGCGAAGCGCTTGGGCTGAGCGGCCCAGTCAAAACGCCCCGAGTCGATGATCGCTCCCCCCAGGCTGGTGCCGTGGCCGCCCAGGTACTTGGTCAGCGAATGCACCACGATGTCGGCGCCATGCTCGAACGGGCGCAGCAGGAATGGCGTGGCCACGGTGTTGTCGACGATCAGCGGCACGCCGGCGGCATGGGCGACCTCGGCGATGGCGGCGATGTCGGTGACGTTGCCGCGAGGATTGCCGATCGACTCGACGAACACCGCCTTGGTGCGTTCATCGATCAGCGCGGCGAACGCGGATGGATCGGCCGGATCGGCGAAGCGGGTCTGGATGCCGTACTGCGGCAACGTATGCGCCAGCAGATTAAGGCTACCGCCATACAGCGCGCTGGAGGCGACGATGTTGTCGCCGGCCTCGGCGATGGTCTGGATGGCGTAGGTGATCGCGGCCTGCCCCGAAGCCAGCGCCAGCGCACCGATGCCGCCTTCCAGCGCCGCCACGCGCTGCTCCAGCACATCGGTGGTGGGATTCATGATGCGCGTGTAGATGTTGCCGGCCACTTTCAGGTCGAACAGGTCGGCACCATGCTGGGTGTCATCGAAGGCGTATGCCACGGTCTGGTAGATCGGCACCGCCACCGCGCGGGTGGTCGGATCGGGACGATAGCCGCCATGCACGGCCAGGGTTTCCAGTTTCCACTGCGGGTCGCTCATTGCACCAGGCTCCATCCGGGGAAACGGCCACGATAGGCCAGCCGGCAGTGACCGCTGAGAGCCACTGGCGATGACGCCCGTACCGGTGGTTATCAGGTTGGCCGCGATTCAGGCAGCCGTCATGGGCCGTTGCTAGGCTTCGCCGCCGGGCGCTCCTGCCCGGGCACGGAGGCCCAAGCGCATGCAGTCATCCCCCTGGACACCCGCCGCCAGCGGCACACCGACCCCGGTGCTGCTGGTGGAGGACGACCGCCGCTTGGCCGAACTGGTCAGCGACTACCTGCACGAACATGGCTTCGCCGTGCAGCACATCGCCCGCGGCGACCTGGCCGGCGCCGCCTGCCGCCAGCACGCACCGGAACTGGTGGTGCTGGACCTGATGCTGCCCGGCCTCGGCGGCATCGACGTGTGCCGGCAGATCCGCAGCTTCTCCGACGTGCCGATCCTGATGCTGACTGCCTGCGAGGACGACATCGAGCAGGTGCTCGGCCTGGAGTCCGGCGCCGACGACTACGTGCACAAGCCGGTCGAACCGCGCCTGCTGCTGGCCCGCCTGCGCGCCCTGCTGCGCCGCCGCCACGGCAGCGGCAGCACCGGCTCGCCCTGCCGGCTGATGCACGGCGGACTGCTGATCGACCGCATGCAGCGCGACGTTCAACTGCATGGCCACGCGGTGGAACTGGGTACCACCGAATTCGAGATCCTGTGGCTGCTGGCCAGCCAGCCGGGGCAGATCCTCTCGCGCGACCAGATCCTGCAGGCGGTGCGCGGCATCGGCTTCGATGGGCTGGACCGCAGCGTCGACGTCAGCATCGGCAAGCTGCGCCGCAAGCTGGGCGATGACGCGCGCGAACCGCGCCGGATCAAGACCGTGTGGGGCCGGGGCTACCAGTTCAACCCCTCGGCCTGGTCGGCGTGAAGCGCCTGTTCCTGTGGCTGTGGTTCGTCACCGGTGCCTGTTTCCTGGTCTCGGTGTTCTTCCTCAACCACATCCTGGATGGCATCTACACGCCCGTCCAGGACCGCGTGTTCGTTCAGCAGGTGCGCGGGCAGGTGTACGCCCTGCGCAGTGGCCTGGCTGGCCTGGATGCAGAACAGCAGCGTGAGCGCCTGCAGCAGTGGCAGCCGCACTACGGCATCGGCCTGACCCTGCTCGACAGGCCTCCCGCGCTCGACCCGCAGGAACAGGCGGCGGTGCGGGCCGATGGCTTCATCGTGCGCGACCTCTACCAGCAGGTACTGCTGCCCATCGACGGCGTGGACGGCCGCTGGCTGCACCTGCGCCTGCCCGGTGCGGTGTCGATGACAACGTACATGACCATCGCTGCCTACCTCGGCATCCTGCTGCTGGTCGGCGCCAGCCTGTATGCCTGGGTACGCCTGCTCTGGCGTGACCTGGAGGCACTGCGCATGCATGCCGACCGCATCGGTGCCGGCGACCTGCAGGCCCGCGCGCAGGTGTCGCCACGCTCGCAGATCCGGGTCATTGTCGATCATTCCAACCGCATGGCCGCGCGCGTGGCTGAGCTTGTGCAGCGCCAGCGTGACCTCACGCATGCGATCTCGCATGAACTGCGCACGCCGATCGCACGCGTGGCCTTCGGCCTGGACCTGATGCGGGACAGCGACGACCCGGCACGACGCGCGCGCTTGGCGCAGGGGCTGCATGGTGACCTGGCCGAGCTCAACCGGCTGGTCAGCGAACTGCTGGCCTACGAGCGCCTGGAACATCCCAATGAAGCCGAGCCCCTGCAGCGCATCGAAGCCAATGACTGGTTGCAGGCCTGCCTGGCCGATGCGCGCCGCGATGCCGAACGCGCCGGCCTGGTGCTGCGCGTGCAGCCCAGCGCACTGCCGCGGGTGGACGCCGAGCCGCGCCTGCTGCAGCTGGCACTGAGCAACCTGGTCGGCAACGCGCTGCGCCATGCGCGTTCGCAGGTGGAAGTCTCACTGGTGGCTGTCGGTGGTCGCGCCTGCCTGCGCGTGGATGACGACGGCCCAGGCATCGCCGAAGCCGACCGCGAGAAGGTGACACGCCCGTTCACCCGCCTGGACGACAGTCGCAGCCGCGATACCGGTGGCTTCGGACTGGGCCTGGCCATCGTCAGCCGCATCGCGGCACGCCATGGCGGGGAACTGCACATCAGCCGCGCCACGATGGGCGGCGCACGCGTCGAAATGCACTGGCCGCTGGCTGCCAGCTGAACGCCCACGGGCGCGATTACAGTTGATTACAACTCCCGCACAACTGCGGAGGGATCGGTCGCCGGCATATCGCCACGCTGGCAGCCCTGCAGCACACGCCGGATGCGCGTGCTGCATTCCTCCAATTCGTCGAGAGTGCCCATGTCCCAGCGTCACCGTACCCCCACCCTGCTCTGCCTCGCCCTGCTGCCGTTGTTCGCCGCGCCGATCGCCCACGCCAAGGATGACCACTGGACCTTCGAAGTCGCCGCCGGTGCCGGTGCGACACCGCGCTACAGCGGCAGCAAGGAGTACCAGGCGTCGCCCATGCTGTCCTTCGATGCCATGTCACCCGGTGGCTGGTTTCTGGGCACCAGTGGCCTCGGCTGGGGTACGGCCATCGGCGAACACACCCACCTGCGTGCCTACATCGGTGCCAGCGGCAGCCGCCGCGACAAGGACTCCGCGCTCGGCGGTTCGGACTTCCTGCGCGGCATGGGTGATATCCGTACCCGTCCCCTGGTCGGCCTCTCGGCTGGTTATACGCTGGGCGAAGCCGTGCTGAGCGGCAGCTGGCAGTTCACCCGCAAGGATGAAGACAAGGGTGACAACGGCCTGGCCACCCAGCAGATGCAGCTGAGCCTGTCGATGCCGCTGTTCGATTTTGCCGGTGGTGTGGTCAGTGGCAGTGTCGCCACCGAGTACGGCAATCGCGGCTACATGCAGACCTGGTACGGCGTGAGTCCGGAACAGGCAGCGCGCACCGGATTTGCCCAGCACAAGCCGAAAGCAGGCCTGGTCAGTGCCGGGCTTGGCCTGAAGTGGAGCCACCGCGTGGGCCGCAATGGCAACTGGTACATCTCGGCGGAAGGCACGCGCCTGCTCGGCGATGCGGCCGACAGCCCGATCGTGCAGAAGCCGAATCAGTTCGGCTTGATGAGCGGATACACGCACCGCTTCTGAGGGGACGCCGGGTGTGGCCCGGTGCTACACGCAGGAAACGGGGCGCTGCGACCAGGCAGCGCCCCGTGTGAATCACGCCTTGGCGAACACCAGGTGGCCGCCGTCGTTGCCGACTTCGATGGTATCGCCGTTGACGAAGGCGCCGGACAGGATCTTCTGCGCCAGCGGGTTCTCCAGCTGCGCCTGGATCGCACGCTTCAACGGACGTGCGCCGTACACCGGATCGAAGCCGACGTTGCCGAGCAGATCGAACGCCGCATCGGACACCACCAGCTTCAGCCCACGCTCGGCCAGCCGCTTCTCCAGGCCACGCATCTGGATGCGCGCGATCTGCTTGATCTGCTGCTTGTCCAGCGGGTGGAACACCACGATGTCGTCCAGGCGGTTGATGAACTCCGGACGGAAGTGCGCCTGCACCACGCCCATCACCGCCGCCTTCATCTGCATGTAGGCCTCCGGGCTGTCATCACTGCTCATGTCCTGGATCTGGTGCGAGCCCAGGTTGGAGGTCATCACGATGACGGTGTTGCGGAAGTCCACAGTGCGGCCCTGGCCATCGGTCAGGCGGCCATCGTCCAGCACCTGCAGCAGGATGTTGAACACATCCGGATGCGCCTTCTCCACTTCGTCCAGCAGGATCAGCGAGTACGGACGGCGACGCACCGCCTCGGTCAGGTAGCCACCCTCTTCGTAACCGACGTAGCCCGGGGGCGCACCGATCAGGCGGGCGACGCTGTGCTTCTCCATGAACTCGCTCATGTCGATGCGGATCATCGCGTCGGCACTGTCGAACAGGAACTCGGCCAGCGACTTGCACAGCTCGGTCTTGCCAACGCCGGTCGGGCCGAGGAACAGGAACGAACCGGCCGGACGATTCGGATCGGACAGGCCCGCACGCGAGCGGCGCACGGCGTCGGAGACGACCTTGATCGCTTCCTCCTGGCCGACCACGCGGTTGTGCAGCACCTCTTCCATCCGCAGCAGCTTGTCGCGCTCGCCTTCGAGCATCTTGTTGACCGGAATGCCGGTCCAGCGCGAGACAACCTCGGCGATCTCCTCGTCGGTGACCCGGTCCTGCACCAGCTTGAAGTCCTTGTGCTCGGCTTCCTGTGCGGCGGCCAACTGCTTTTCCAGCTGCGGCAGCAGGCCGTACTGGATCTCGCTCATCTTGGCGAAATCCTGGCGGCGCTGCGCCGATTCCAGCTCCAGCTTGGCCTGCTCGACCTGCTCCTTGATCTTGGTTGCACCCTGCAGCGCGGCCTTCTCCGACTTCCAGATTTCATTGAGGTCGGAGAACTCGCGCTCCAGCGCCTCGATGTCGTTCTCCAGATCAGCCAGGCGCTGCCGCGAGGCCTCGTCCTTTTCCTTCTTCAGCATCTCGCGCTGGATCTTCAGCTGGATCACCCGGCGTTCCAGGCGGTCCAGTTCCTCCGGCTTGGAGTCGATCTCCATGCGCAGGCGCGAAGCAGCCTCGTCCATCAGGTCGATGGCCTTGTCCGGCAGCTGGCGGTCGGTGATGTAGCGGTTGGACAGGGTCGCCGCCGCCACGATGGCCGGATCGGTGATTTCCACGCCGTGGTGCACCGCGTACTTTTCCTTCAGCCCGCGCAGGATGGCGATGGTGTCCTCCACCGACGGCTCGCCCACGAACACCTTCTGGAAACGACGCTCCAGCGCGGCATCCTTTTCGATGTACTTGCGATACTCGTCCAGCGTGGTGGCACCTACGCAGTGCAGCTCGCCGCGTGCGAGCGCAGGCTTCAGCATGTTGCCGGCATCCATCGCACCGTCGGCCTTGCCCGCGCCAACCATGGTGTGCAGCTCGTCGATGAACAGGATGATCTGCCCTTCGCTCTTGGCCAGATCGTTGAGCACGCCCTTCAGGCGCTCTTCGAATTCACCGCGGAACTTGGCACCGGCGATCAGCGCGCCCATGTCCAGCGACAGCACGCGCTTGCCGCGCAGACCCTCGGGCACTTCGTCGTTGATGATGCGCTGGGCCAGGCCTTCGACGATCGCGGTCTTGCCCACGCCGGGTTCGCCGATCAGCACCGGATTGTTCTTGGTCCGGCGCTGCAGCACCTGGATGGTGCGACGGATTTCTTCATCGCGGCCGATCACCGGATCGAGCTTGCCGCTCTCGGCACGTGCGGTCAGGTCAATGGTGTACTTCTCCAGCGCCTGCCGCTGTTCTTCAGCATTTTCCGACTGCACGTTCTCGCCGCCGCGCAGCTTGTCGATGGCGGCCTGCAGGCGGGTCTTGTCGGCACCGGCGGCGCGCAGCGCCATGCCCAGCGTGCCGCTGTCGTCCAGCGCGGCCAGCACGAACCACTCGCTGGCAATGAAGGCATCGCCGTTCTGCTGGGCCAGCTTGTCGGTCTGGTTGAGCAGGCGCCCCAGGTCATTGCCCATCGAAACGTTGCCGGCCTGGCCGGACACCTTGGGCAGCGCATCCAGCGCCTCGGTCAGGCGCTCGCGCAGTACCGGCACGTTCACCCCGGCCTGGGCCAGCAGCGGGCGCGTGCTGCCGCCCTGCTGGTCAAGCAGCGCGCTGAACAGGTGAACCGGTTCGATGATGCTGTTGTCGCGGCCCACGGCCAGCGACTGTGCGTCTGCCAGCGCCTGCTGGAAACGCGAGGTGAGCTTGTCCATCCGCATTGCGAATCCTCATCGGTCATCAGGGCCGGCCTGCGCCGGCGATGCTGGAAAGATGCGGTTGCCCCACCCGGTTTCAAGGGTGGCTGCGACTGCACCCCGAGGCCAGTCAGCCTGCGGCCAGCATGCCGGAGCGGGTGTGGTCGGCGCGTTGATCCAGCGCAAGCCACTGCGCGCCAAGCACTGGAATCCGGGCATCGCGGATGCGATACTTGCGAATCATTCTCATTTCGATCAAGGCCACACATCCCCTTTCATGGGCCCCCGACACGAACAACTGGGCATGCTGTACCGCGACCATCGCCTCTGGCTGCACGGCTGGCTGAGCGGGCGCGTGGGCAATCGCGATGTGGCTGACGATCTAACCCAGGACACCTTCGCGCGGCTGCTGCAGGGGCGCGATCTCGCTGCCCTGCGTGAGCCCCGTGCCTTCCTGACCACGGTAGCGCGCGGGCTGGCCGCCAACTGGTTCCGCCGCCAGGCGCTGGAGCGCGCCTACCTGGAATACCTGGCCCAGTTTCCAGAGCCGGTGTTGCCCTCGCTGGAAGAACAGGCCCTGGTACGTGAGGCCCTGCAGCAGATCGATGCGATGCTGGACGGGTTGCCGGCGATGGCGCGCCGGGTGTTCCTGCTGGCGCAGTTCGATGGGCTTCGCTATGAGGCCATCAGCGAACAGCTGGGGTTGTCGTTGTCCACGGTGAAGCGGCACATGAAGCGGGCGCTGCTTGGCTGCCTTGCGCATGCCGGCTGAGACCGCCACCGCACCGGCCCTACCGCCACGTGTGCTGGAGCAGGCCGCCGACTGGCTGATGCGCCTGCACGAGGACGGCAGCGTAGCGCAGCGTGCGCAGTGGCAGCGCTGGCACGATGCCGACCCTGAGCATGCACGCGCGTGGCAACGCGCGGAACGCTTGCTGGCGCTGAGCGGGCAGGTTCCACCGCCATTGGCCCACAGCGCACTGCAGCGCGCGCGCTCGCCGGGCCGGCGTGCGCTGCTGCGCAGCGTCGCCGCACTGCTGGTCGCCCCGCTGGGTGGCTGGCTGGCCTGGCGCATGTACGACGAGGCCGCATGGGATGCCAGCGCACGCACCGCCGTGGGCGAGCGCCTGCGCCATGTACTGGACGACGGCAGCGTGCTGCTCCTGGACACCGATACCGCCATGGACATCGCCTTTGATGACCAGCAGCGCCTGCTGCGGCTGCGGCACGGACAGGTGCTGGTGGAAACCGCCGCAGATTCCCGGCGACCGGCGCGTCCCTTCGTGCTCGCCAGTCCGGCAGGGCGCATGCAGGCCCTGGGCACGCGCTTCAATGTGCAGCATGCCGATGCGACCACCGTAGTGGCCGTGCTCGAAGGAACGGTACGGGTCATGTTGGCCGCAACAGGGCAACAGCGTGTCGTCGATGCCGGAAGGCAGCTGAGCTTCCGCGCAGATGCCTTCGCGTCGGTGCAGGCCATCGCACCGGCCGTCGACGCCTGGCGCCACGGCATGCTGGTGGTCGATGCGCAGCCCCTGCGCCGCGTGCTGGAACAGCTGGGCCGCTATCAATCCGGCTGGCTGGGCTGCGACGATGCGATCGCATCCCAGCGGGTGTCAGGTGCATTCCCCGTGGATGACCTGGACCGCGCCGTAGCCATGCTGGCAGCCGTCCACGGACTGGAGATCCAGCGCGGACCAGCGGGACTGTGGACGCGGCTGCGCGCAGGAACGCCACGGTGAGCGGGCCGCATCGCCAGCAGTGACACTTTTTCCGCGTCCGGGTGGCAGAGGGAGTGAATCCCTTCCTTACGTGCCCTCCATGCCCTCCATGATCCGACCCTTCCGGCTGAGCCTGCTGGCCATTGCTCTGGCGACCACGCCGGTGTTTGCCCAGGTGGCATCGCTGCAGGCCGTAGCCGCTACCGAACAGGCCGCCAGCCCGCTCGGCCTGGCCCTGAGCACCTTCGCTGCCCAGCGTGGTATCGCCCTGTCCTTCGACCCCGCGCTGGCCGCCGGACGCATGGCACCGGCACTGTCGGGTACCTTCAGCACCGAACAGGGCTTTGCACGCCTGCTGACCGGTACCGGCCTGCGCATCCAGCCTGGCGCAGACGGCAGCTACACGCTGCAGGCGGCAGGCAACGTTGTACCGGTGTCAGCAGCGCGAAAGACCCTGCCACTGCGCGTGAGCGGTGAAGTGCAGCCGTTCCGCTATGCCGAAGGCCTGCGCCTGGACGAGGACTACATGCATGCCCAGGCCACCGGCAACGGTGACATCGGGCGCCTGTTGAGGATCAACCCCGCCGTCCAGTTCGACAACGCCCAGTTGAGCAGCTTCACCCCCGGCGACATCTCGCCGGCCAATGTAAGCATCAATGGTGCGCCGTTCTACCAGAATGCCTTCGTGGTCGATGGCATGAACTTCAACAACGACATCGATCCCGGTGGCGATCCATCGCCCTACCGCCTGGCGACCGCCCCCGGCAACAGCCAGGCCTTCGCCCTGGACACCGACCTGCTGGCCGACCTGACCGTGCTGGACAGCAACGTGCCGGCGGCCTACGGCGGATTCAGCGGTGGCGTCATCGAGGCCAACGTGCGCAAGCCGAAGGACGCCTTTTCCGGCAGCGTGTCCTACCAGACCACGCGCTCGTCCTGGACCCGCTACCTGCTGGATGAAAGCATGCGCGAGGACTATGCCAATGCTTCTTCGTGGGGCGATGGTCAACCCGAGTTCACCAAGGAAACATGGCGCGCCACGCTGGAAGGCAAGGTGACCGATACGCTGGGCGTACTGGCCAACTTCACCCGCAAGCGCTCCTCGATTCCCACCTACTTCTATTCCGCACACCTGGTGGACAGCTACGGCTCGGAACGCGAAGTACAGCGCCAACGCTCGGACCAGGCGATGCTGAAGGCGGTCTGGGAGGCCAGCGACCGGCTGACCGTCGATGCGTCCGTCACGCATGCGCCATCGGAGAACCAGCTGTTCCGGTCCAACATCCGCGGCGCCGGCGTGCGCATCGACAGCGGCGGCACGATGATCAACCTGGGAGCCACCTGGCAGGCGGACTGGGGCACGATCACCCAGCGCCTAAGCTGGAGCGGCACCGAGCAGTCGCGTGATGCGCAGAGCGATGACTATTTCACCTGGCTGCGCTCGGCCAGCAAGGACTGGGGCACCAACGCGTCCACGCTGGAAGGCGAGTTCGGTGACATCGAACAACGGCAACGACGTCTTACCTACAGCGCGCAGGCACAGACCCACGCCTTCGACCTTGGCGGTGGGGTCCACCAGCTGACCACGGGCGTGGAGCTGACCCGGCAGAGGTTCGACTATCGTCGCCTGACCGAGAACAGCACCTATGTCACACCGGCCCGCACCACGACGTGCACCCTCAACTCCGGCGAGATCGATACCGCCTGTGACATGGGCCTGACCGCGGCAGCAGGCTGGCCAGGCCAGTACTTCACCCGCCGTACCCGCTACGCCACCGGCCACATCGGCTTCGACGTGGAGAGCTTCGCCGCACACATCGACGACGACATGCGCTACGGCGCGGTCTCGATCCGTCCGGGTCTGCGCATCGAGCGCGACAGCTACATCGGGCAGACCACCATCGCACCCCGCTTCGCGCTGAGCTGGGAGCCGCGCGATGGCACCCTGCTCACCGCAGGCGCCAACCGCTACTACGGCCGCAACATGGCCACCTGGAAGCTGCGCGATGGTGTCAACCGGCTGCGCTACAACAACGAACGCCGTACCAGCCTGAACGGGGCGTGGACCACCGGCACCCAGGCCGGAAATGACACCTACTTCAACATCGACAAGGTGGGCTATGCCGATGAGCTGATGCTCGCGTGGCGTCAGGATTGGGCGGGTTGGCGCTTCAACCTGAAGGCCGTCAACCGCCGGCTGCGCGACCAGGTCATCAACGTGAGCGGGCGCATCACCGGCATCACACCCGACGACCCCACATTGGCCGGCAATTACAGCACCTGGTCCAGCACCGGCAGTGGCCTGAGCAACATCTATTCCCTGACCGCGCAGCCGCTGCGCGGCTGGACAGCCGGGGCGACGCATACCCAGGCGCTGCTCTCTCTGGACTGGACCGACGTGCGCAAGGCGGTGCCGTTCTACGACGACAGCGCCGACCAGTTCTACCTGAACCCATGGATCCGCTACGACGGCCGCTACATGCGCTACCAGCAGAAGCCCGCCGACAACTACACACGCCCGTGGTCGGCGCGCGTGAACACGATCACCCGCATTGCACCGCTGGACCTGACCGTGACCAACATGCTGACCTACTCGGCCGGCTACCGCCGGATCGCCAGGACTTCGCTGACCGAGATGTACCAGGGCGAGCGCATCGACGTATGGGAGGAGCGGCAGTTCTCCCCGTCGCTGACCTGGAACGTCCGCCTGGGTTGGGAACGCGAGCTGTCCGCCCAGGCCGGAACGGTCTACGCGAATGTGGACATCACCAATGTACTGAACCGGCGCAATGTCTACGGCGCATCCTCCGCCGTTGGCAACGCACCGCTGTATGACATCGGACGGCAGTTCTGGCTGGAAGTGGGCTACCGCTACTGACTGCATCGTGCCGTTGAACGCCGTACCGGCGTCATGCATGCGCGCCTATCCAAGCCTGCGTCTGCTGCTGCCCGTCGCCGCCCTGTTGCTGGGCGGCGCGGGCATGCCTGCACCTGCGCGTCATACCCCGTGCCCCGACGTGCTTCCCGCGCGTCCGGACAGCGCCTGCCTGCGCGCGCTCTACAGCAACCCCAGCATGCAGTGGCCAGCGCCAGAGGTGGAACCCGGCGTCGCCTGGCAGGAGCTGGCCCCGCTACCTGCCCCGGCCGATCCACCCGGCCATCCATCAACGCCCGCAAAAGTCGCCTTGGGCCGTCGGCTGTTTTTCGATCCGGTTCTTTCGAAGTCGCGGCAATTGGCCTGTGCCAGTTGCCATGACCCGGACCTGGGCTGGGCCGATGGCCGCCGCGTATCGTTCGGCCACGACCGCCAGCCCGGTCGCCGCAATGCACCCAGCGTGGTGGCCAGTGCGCACGTGGCGCCGCTATTCTGGGATGGGCGCGCCGCCACGCTGGAGGCGCAGGCGCTGCATCCGATCGCCGATCCCGTCGAAATGGGCTTCACCACGCAGGGCGCCGTGCGTCGCTTGCGCCGGGATGCGTCCTACCGTCGTGCGTTCAACGAGGTGTTCGCGCAGCCGCGCATCGATGCCGCGCAGCTCGGCCAGGCCATCGCCGCGTTCGAACGCAGCCTGTCGCCACGCAACAGTCGCTTTGATCGCTTCCTGCTTGGCAATGCGCGTGCGCTGGACGATGCCCAGCTGCGTGGCCTGCACCTGTTCCGCACGCAGGCCGGCTGCATGAACTGCCACAGCGGGGCGGCGCTGACCGACAACGGCTTCCACAATCTGGGCCTGCATTTCCACGGGCGTTCGCGGCAGGATCTGGGGCGTTATGAGGTCACCGGTGATCCCGCCGACAGCGGCCGTTTCCGTACACCGTCGCTGCGTGGCGTTGCCGCCACAGCGCCCTACATGCACAACGGCATGATCCCGAAATTGTCTGGCGCGCTGGCGTTCTACAACGTGGGCGGTGCCCGACCGCGGGCTCCGGCGGGTCTCCCGCCAGACGCAGCCCCCTTCCCGGCACCCGATCCGTTGCTGCGTCCGCGCGGGCTCAGCAGGCGGGACCTGCAGGACATCGAAGCCTTCCTGCAGGCCCTCTGATGCCTGCAGGCTCAGCCGCGGGTGATGGCAGTACGGATCGCCCGCAGCTGCTGCTTGATGGCCCTTGCCTGCGCCACATCCATGCGCAGCAGGGCTTTCTGCCCGATCGAGCGCGACTGCAGGGTGGCGTCGACGAAGCGGTAGCGGCCACGCTCGTCGCGTTCCACCAACGGCGGCTGGGCCAGCTCCGGGGTGTCCAGCAAGTGGTCGATCACCGCCACCAGACGGTCGTTGAAATAGCCGTCGGGCCGGCCAAGATCGACGTAGGCCTGCTGGATCAGCGGATAGAAGCGCTTGTAGGCCGTGGCCGTTGCCGCCGGGTCGAGCGCGGTAAATGCCTGCACGTAGGGCGCATAGCGCGTCGCGTTGCTGGCGGCGATGCGTTCGCCGCCCTCACCCGCCTCGACCTGCAGGTTGCCCGGCAGCGGCCGCGCGGCCAGTGCGGTCGGCGGCACGCTCGGCTTGTCCAGGTTGTCGACCTGGGTGACCAGGCGCTGGATCAGATGATCGCGCAACAGCAGGGTCAGCGGGCCCTCGCCCTGGAACAGCTGGCTCAGCGCGCCCCAGGCAGCGGCATCGCTGTCGGCCAGTTTCGGCAGTGCTGGATCAGCGGCCGCTTCTGTCTCCAGCGGGTGCCTGATCGGTGGAGGTCCCGGGACCGGTTGCTCCACAGGCATTGGCTGTGGAGGTGCAGCGCTGCTGGCGGGAGTGGATTGCACCGGCACCGAAACGCCGTCCGCCAGGCTCTTCAGCTGATCGCGGAACAACCACCCGCCCGCACCGCCGATCACCACCACGCCCAGCACCCAGGGCCATACCGCCTTTCCACTCTGCATGATGCAGCACCTCGTTTTCACACGCATGGAGAAGGTGTGACCCCCCTTGTCGGCGGGGGTTCCCCCTTCGTTCGGCTGCGGTTTGGGTTGGGCAGGACCTGCAGCCATGCTCACGCCTGCTTTGCACGCCGCGCGCGAGGCTGTTGCTCTTGTCGTGTGGAGACGTTGCCATGCAATACGCGCTGTATTACTGGACCGGCATCCAGGGCCGCGGTGAATTCGTGCGGCTGGCGCTGGAAGATGCCGGCGCCGACTACATCGACATGGCACGGGTACACGGCGATGCAGTGATGCAACCTTTCCTTGATGGGAAAAGCGAGGGGACGCAGCCATTCGCGCCGCCATTCCTGAAGGCCGGCCGCCAGGTCATCGCACAGGTCGCGGCGATCCTGGATTTCCTTGGCCCGACGTTGGACCTGGTGCCACAGGCGGCCTCGCGGCGGATGCAGGCGCTGCAGTTGCAGCTGACCATCGCCGATCTGGTGGCCGAGGTGCATGACACCCACCATCCGATCGCCGTATCAAAGTACTACGAAGAGCAGAAGATCGAAGCCAAGGCACGCGCCGCCTCTCTGCGCAGCGAACGGCTGCCGAAGTTCCTCGGCTACTTCGAGCAGGTGCTGGCCGCCAATGGCGGCCGCCATACGCTGCGCGAGCATTCCTACGTGGATCTGTCGCTGTTCCAGCTGCTGAGCGGGCTGGATTACATGTTCCCACGCCGCATGCAGGCATTGGACCCAACCCTGCCCCTGCTGCGTGCGCTGCAGGAGCGGGTGGCGAAGCGGCCGGCCATTGCCGCCTACCTGGCCTCGGAACGGCGCTTGCCGTTCAACACCAATGGCATCTTCCGCCACTACCCGGAGCTGGATGGGGAGCGGTAGTGCCGGCCGCTGGCCGGCAGCTGCACACTGCGTCCGAGATCCATGAGGATGCCGGCCAGCGACCGGCACTACCTTGGGGTCAGCTGTTTTCACCCAGCGGCTTCACCGCCTGCTTCTGCAGCGACAGCAGGCCCAGCAGCACTGCCAGTGCCACGTAGGCGCCGGCGAACTGCCAGCTGATGATCCGCGCCAGGCCGTCCAGATCCCACGGCAGGTAGATGCCGCCGCGCGGGTCCACCGAGTGGATCAGGCCGAACAGGGTCAGCACGGCGGCCACCAGCAGGAAACCGCAGGCGCGGCGCAGACGGCCATCGACCATTGCCGCCACCGCCGAGATCCACAGCATCGAGGTGATGATGAAGCCATTGCCGAGGGTGAAGATCACCGCCAGCTCCGGCAGGCCGTGGCCGTCGAGCTTGGTCAGCAGCTGCGGCAGCTGGTCCGGCGCGATCCAGCCCGGCGCCTTGATCGCCAGCAGGTAGGCCACCGACGGCAGGAAACCGAACACCATCGCGCCGGTATGGTGACGCGGCGTGGCCTGGAAGGCCTGGGTGGTGATGTCGATGGCCACGTACACGATGATCGGCGCCAGCACCGCCAGCGGCAGCCACTGCACCAGCCCGGAGATGATGCCAAGCATGCCGCCGATGCCGACGAACAGGCCGGTCAGCAGCGTGTAGCCGCTGCGCGCACCCATGTGCTTGTAGGCCGGCTGGCCGATGTACGGCGTGGTCTGCGCGACGCCGCCGCAGACGCCAGCCACCAGCGTGGCCACCGCTTCCACCAGCAGGATGTCGCGGGTGCGGTAATCATCGCCGGCCGCGCGTGCGCTTTCGGAGACGTTGATGCCACCGACCACCATCAGCAGGCCGAACGGCAGCAGCAGCGGCAGGTAGGTCATCGCGGTGGGCAGGCCATCAAGGAAACCCAGCGTCGGCAGCGGCAGCACCACCTGCGGCGGCACCCACTCCGGTACGTGGAAGCCCGGTGCGCCGAGCCCGGCCAGGCCAAGGCCGTAATACAGCACGGTGCCGAACACGAAGGCCAACAGCACGCCCGGGCCACGCACCGGCAGCTTGCCCTTGGCGATCAGCACGTACAGCAGCAGGCCCAGCGTCGTGAAACCAACCAGCGGCGAGCGCAGCGTTTCCAGCAGCGGCAGCAGGCCCATCAGCACCAGCGCGATGCCGGCGATGGAACCCAGCAGCGCAGCACGCGGCAGCGCGCGGGTGACCGCTTCACCGAAGAATGACAGCACGAACTTGAGCACGCCCATGATGACCAGCGCGGCCATGCCCAGCTGCCAGGTCGCAATACCCGCGGCATGCGGGTCCATGCCCTGCTGCTTGAACGCAATGAAAGCCGGGCCGAGCACCAGCAGGGCCATGCCGATGCTGGTCGGTGCATCCAGGCCGAGCGGCATGGCGGTGACATCGTCGCGGCCGGTGCGCGTGGCCAGGCGGCGCGCCATCAGGGTGTACAGCAGGTTGCCAACCAGCACGCCGAAGGCAGTGCCGGGGAACATGCGGCCGAACACTACGTCGGCGGGGAACTGGAAGATCCCGACCAGGGCCATGGCGATGAAGCCGAGGATGGAGAGGTTGTCGACGACCAGGCCGAAGAAGCCGTTGAAGTCGCCGGCGACGAACCAGCGACGCGGTGCGGCGGGAGCGGGAGCGGACATGGAAGG
>NZ_QFHO01000040.1 GCF_004920835.1 Stenotrophomonas maltophilia | reverse complement strand
GGTTGGGTTCGCGGGAGTGTCCGCCGCATGGATGCGGCGGCCAAGCCTCCAGGGACGGATTCACGGCGTCTCCCGCGAACCCAACCCGCCCGGCCAAGCGCGGCTTTTGCTCATAGCCCCCCGCCACGAGGGGCTCAGCCGTTGGCTGGAATCACAGTTCCGAGCGAATGCGCTCGCGCAGCGCCTGCAGATCCTTGGCAAACGCATCGATACCCGTCGCCAGCTTCTCGGTCGCCATCGGATCGGCGGCCAGGTCGGCTGCGAACTTTGCCGCGTCGATCGGCGTCACCTGCACCGCTTCAGCGGCACCGGCCACCAGCTTGCGCGGCAGCTCGCCGTGGTCGGCGTCCAGCTTCTCCAGCAGGTCCGGCGAAATCGTCAGGCGGTCGCAGCCGGCCAGCGCTTCGATCTGCGCAGTCGAACGGAACGAGGCGCCCATCACCACCGTCGGCGAACCGCGGCGCTTGAATTCGGCGTACACGCCGCGCACGAACACGACGCCCGGATCTTCATCGATGCTGGCCGGGGTCTGGCCGTTGGCCACGTACCAGTCCAGGATGCGGCCCACGAACGGCGAGATCAGGAACGCGCCGGCTTCGCTGCAGGCCAGCGCCTGGGTCGGATTGAAGATCAGGGTCAGGTTGCAGTCGATGCCTTCGGCCTGCAGGATGCGCGCGGCTTCCACGCCTTCCCAGGTCGCGGCGATCTTGATCAGGATCTTCTCGCGCGGCACGCCTGCATCGGCGTACATCTGGATGAACTGGCGGGCCTTGGCCACGGTGGCAGCGGTGTCGTGGGCCTGGTCGGCGTCCACTTCGGTGGACACGCGGCCCGGCACCAGCGTGCTCAGCAGCGCGCCGACGCCGATGGTCAGGCGGTCGGCCACGGCATGCACCACGGCTTCGCGGTCGCCACCCTGCTGGCGGCCCCAGGCCAGTTCGCGTTCGATCAGCTCGGCGTACACCGGCAGGTCCAGCGCCTTCTTCACCAGGGTCGGGTTGGTGGTGCAGTCCACCGGCTGCAGGCGCTTGATTGCCTCGTAGTCACCGGTATCGGCAACGACCACGGACAGTTCGCGCAGCTGGGACAGTTTGGACGGGGTACTCATTACGGCTCCTGGTGCAGGGGGATCGAATCGCGCGCGGTGCGCAGCGGTAATCAGGGGCGGTCGTTGTGGACCGCAGTCACGCGCAGGCGCAGCTTGCGGCCGCCGGGCGCATTCCAGTCGATGCTCTGGCCGATGGCCAGACCAAGCAGGGCACTGCCGACCGGGGCCAGCACGGAAACCTTGCCTTCATCGACGTTGGCTTCGCGGGGGAAGACCAGGGTCAGGACGTGCTTCTCGCCCGACACTTCATCTTCGCACTCCACGCGCGAATGCATCATGACGATGCCTTCGGGAATCTGGTCCGGTGCCAGCACGGTGGCACGGTTGAGTTCTTCGGCAAGCGCGAGCGCGGCAGGCGTCTGGCTCAGCGCAGGGGATTCGAGCATGGCGTCCAGGCGGTCCATGTCGAAGGTAGAAACGGTGATCGACGGCGGCAGGCCGCTGGCGGTGTTCATGATGAAGCTCCTTGGTTGAAAGCCATGCAAAAGGCGGCACCTGCTGGCGCCGCCTGTCTGTATTGTGGGGACAAATGCGACCGGAATCGACTCCCACCGATTCCGGGCCGGTGCTGCGGGGGATCAGCCGTTCAGCGCGGGGCCGGGCAAGGCGGTCGCGTCGCTGGTGGCATTCAACGCATCAAGGGTGAACAGCGCCTGTGGCAGGCGCTTGAACTGGTCGGCCAGCTCCATCAGGAAGTCGTTCATGGCCGAGCTGCGGCGCCAGATCATGGCGATGCGGCGGCTGGGGCGGCCTTCGCCGGTGAAGTCGAGCAGGCGGATGTTGTTCGAGCGCGGCACCGGCGGCTGCACCGACAGGCTCGGCAGCAGGGTGATGCCGACGTCGGCAGCGACCATCTGCCGCAGCGTTTCCAGGCTGGTGGCGCGGAACTCGGACTTCTCGTTGGCACCGAACAGGCGGCAGACTTCCAGTGCCTGGTCGCGCAGGCAATGCCCGTCTTCCAGCAGCAGCAGCTTCTGCGTGGCAAGTTCCTGCACGTCCAGATGTTCGCGGCGGGCCAGCGGGTGGCGCCCGGAAACAGCCAGCAGGAACGGTTCCTCGAACAGGAACTCGGCATGCAGCTGGTCGTCGATCACCGGCAGTGCCAGCAGCGCAGCGTCGAGCTTGCCTTCGCGCAGGCGGTCCAGCAGCACATCGCTCTTTTCCTCGACCAACAGCAGTTCCAGCTCCGGGAAGCGATCGCGGATGCGCGGAATCACATGCGGCAGCAGGTACGGACCGAGGGTCGGGAAGATCCCCAGGCGCACCGTACCGGCTTCCGGATCGCGGCTGCGACGTGCGGCTTCCTTCAGTTGTTCCACCTCGGACACGATCACGCGTGCCCGTGCCGCCGCTTCCTGGCCGGCCGGGGTCAGCATCACCTTGCGCGGTGCGCGTTCCACCAGCGGCAGGCCCAGCTCTTCTTCCAGCTTGCGGATCTGCGTGGACAGCGTCGGCTGGCTGACGAAGCAGGAGGCGGCAGCCCGGCCGAAATGCTTGTGGTCGGCCAGGGCTACCAGGTACTTCAGATCACGTAGGTTCATCCTTACACCCCAGGGGTAACGGACCGGCTGACGGCATGGTTACCCGACAGGCAGACAATGTTCCCGGTGATCTGGGAACGATGGATCAGGCAGCTTCAGCAACAGCACCACTGCTGCTGCTCACCGACGAGCGGATCAGGTGGTCGAACGCACTCAATGCGGCGGTCGAACCGGCACCCATGGCAATGATGATCTGCTTGTAGGGTACCGTCGTGCAATCGCCAGCGGCGAACACGCCCGGCAGATTGGTCTGGCCGCGATCATCGATGACCACCTCGCCACGCGGCGACAGCGCCACCACATCCTTCAGCCACTCGGTGTTGGGCAGCAGGCCGATCTGCACGAAGATGCCTTCCAGCTCGACGCGGTGGGCGTCGCCGCCGACGCGGTCCTTGTAGACCAGGCCGGTGACGCGGCTGCCGTCGCCCAGCACTTCGGTGGTCTGTGCGCTGGTCAGCACGGTGACATTGGCCAGGCTGCGCAGCTTCTTCTGCAGCACTTCATCGGCGCGCAGGCTGGAATCGAATTCCAGCAGGGTTACATGCGACACGATGCCAGCCAGATCGATGGCTGCCTCCACGCCGGAGTTGCCGCCGCCGATCACCGCCACGCGCTTGCCCTTGAACAACGGGCCATCGCAGTGCGGGCAGTAGGCCACGCCCTTGTTGCGGTACTGGTCTTCGCCCGGCACGTTCATCTGGCGCCAGCGTGCGCCGGTGGACAGGATCACCGAACGCGACTTCAGCACCGCGCCGTTTTCCAGCTGCACCTGCACCAGGCCGTCTTCACCGGCCGGCACCAGCGCGCTGGCGCGCTGCAGGTTCATGATGTCCACTTCGTACTCGCGCACGTGCTGTTCCAGCGCCGTGGCCAGCTTCGGGCCTTCGGTCTCCTTCACCGAAATGAAGTTCTCGATCGCCATGGTGTCCAGCACCTGGCCACCGAAACGCTCGGCGGCGATGCCGGTACGGATGCCCTTGCGCGCGGCGTAGATCGCCGCTGCGGCGCCGGCCGGGCCACCGCCCACCACCAGAACGTCGAAGGCGTCCTTGGCGGCGATCTTCTCGGCATCGCGCTTGCCGGCGTTGGTGTCCAGCTTGGCCACGATCTGCTCCAGGGTCATGCGGCCCTGGTCGAACACTTCACCGTTGAGGTACACGGTCGGCACCGACATGATCTCGCGCTTCTCGACTTCGTCCTGGAACAGGGCGCCGTCAATGGCTACGTGCTGGATGCGCGGGTTGAGCACCGCGGCCAGGTTCAACGCCTGCACCACGTCCGGGCAGTTCTGGCAGGACAGCGAGAAGTAGGTTTCGAACCTGTAGTCGCCTTCCAGATTCTGCACCTGCTCGATCAACTCGGCGGTGGCCTTGGACGGATGGCCGCCGACCTGCAGCAGGGCCAGCACCAGCGAGGTGAACTCGTGGCCCATCGGCAGGCCGGCGAAGGTCAGGTGGATGTCCTGGCCCGGGGTGCCGAGGTCGAAGGACGGCACGCGGCCCTGGCCATCGCGCAGCACCTGCAGCGAAATCTTGTCCGACAGGCTGTCCAGGGTCTGCAGCAGTTCCAGCATTTCCTGCGACTTGGCGCCGTCATCGGCGTGCGCGGTGATCTGGATCGGGCGGGTCACGCGCTCCAGATAGGTCTTCAGCTGCGACTGCAGGTTGGCGTCCAACATCGGGTCATCTCCTGGCTTCAGGCAAACAGGGGGCGTGGCACCGCTGTAGAAGGTAGCGGACCAGCAGGGGGTAGGGGTGAACCCAAGACAGCGACCGTGGAAGGGGCTGGCTGGCCAAGGCGGGCGAGCGTTGGCTGTCTTGGGTTCACCCCCACGCCGGCGGGGGGACCGGCACGGGGATGAAAGGCGCGCCGTGGCGTGGGGCCACGGCAGGCCGGTACTGCTTTAGATCTTGCCGACCAGGTCCAGCGACGGGGTCAGGGTCTTCTCGCCTTCCTTCCACTTTGCCGGGCACACCTGGTTCGGGTTGGCGGCGGTGAACTGGGCAGCCTTCAGCTTGCGCAGGGTCTCGGAGACGTCACGGGCGATCTCGTTGGAGTGGATCTCCAGGGTCTTGATCACGCCTTCCGGGTTGATGATGAAGGTGCCGCGCAGGGCCAGGCCTTCTTCCGGAATGTGCACGCCGAAGGCGTTGGTCAGCTGGTGGGTCGGATCGCCGACCAGCGGGAACTGGGCCTTGCCGACAGCCGGCGAGGTTTCGTGCCACACCTTGTGCGAGAAGTGGGTGTCGGTGGTGACGATGTAGACCTCGGCGCCGGCCTTCTTGAACTCGGCGTAATGGTCAGCGGCGTCTTCGATCTCGGTCGGGCAGTTGAAGGTGAAGGCGGCCGGCATGAAGATCAGGACCGACCACTGGCCCTTCAGGGTGCTGTCGGAAACCTTGATGAACTCGCCATTCAGGTAAGCATTGGCTTCGAACGGCTGGATCTGGGTGTTGATCAGGGACATCGTTTTTCCTCTGGGTGAAGGGGAGTGGGTGAATCGACAGGACCTAGGTTACCGGCTCGCTATCGATAAGAACAATCCATTGATTGCATCTATTTGATAGGTGCAGTCTATCAAAAGGCCATGAGCTGACACTGAACCTTGCCACCCTCATCCTGCAACTGCCTGTGTGACAAGAGAAATCTTCCCAAGGCATGGAAAGGGGCCGATAGCCCCTCCTTATTCCCTCCGGCGGAAGCTGAACGGATCGCAGGTTTTTGTAGCGTCGAGCCACGCTCGGCTGGGTCTACCGCGAACAGCAGCCGAGCATGGGCTCGGCTCTACAATTGCGGAATGCCTTTCCAACCCGAACCCTCCCTGCGCCAGGTCGTGGCCGAGGCCAGTGCCCGCCTCGGCGGCGTAGAGGCCCGCCACGAGGCCGAACTGCTGCTGCTGCACGTGCTGGACCGCCCACGCAGCTGGCTGTTCGCGCATGCCACCGATCCGCTGGCCACCGCCGATCAGGCTGCCTTCGAAGCGTTGCTGGCACGCCGCGTGGCCGGCGAGCCGGTGGCCTATCTGACCGGTCGCCGCGGTTTCTGGACGTTGGATCTGGAAGTCGACCCGGCCACCCTGATTCCGCGACCGGAGACCGAACTGCTGGTCGAGCTGGCGCTGGAGCGCCTGCCGCCGGAACGCACGCTGCAGCTGGCCGACCTCGGTACCGGCAGCGGTGCCATCGCTCTGGCCCTGGCCAGCGAGCGGCCACAGGCCCAGGTGCTGGCCACCGATGCCAGCCCGGGTGCACTGGCTGTGGCTGCGCGCAATGCGGCCCGCCATGAGCTGCGCAACGTCCGCTTCGCCGAGGGCGGGTACGACTGGTATGCGCCGCTGCAGGGCGCGCGCTTCGACCTGATCGCCAGCAATCCCCCGTATATCGCCAGCGATGATCCGCACCTGGAACAGGGCGACCTGCGTTTTGAACCGGCCACCGCACTGTCTTCCGGCGTGGATGGCCTGGACGACATCCGCCGCATCGTCGATGGTGGCCAGGCCCACCTGCTGCCCGGCGGCTGGCTGCTGATCGAGCACGGTTGGGACCAGGGCGCCGCGATCCGCGCGCTGTTCGAGGCGGCGGGTTTCACCGATGTGCAGACAGTGCAGGACCTGGAGCAGCGCGACCGGATCACCCTGGGCCAGCGTCCGGCCTAGAATGGAGGTTCTCCTGCCCCGGCAGGGCATCACCCTGGAGCTGCAAGCATGCGTACGCTGTACCCCGCCATCACCCCCTACGACGTCGGCACCCTGAAGGTCGACGACCGCCACACGCTGTACTTCGAACAGTGCGGCAACCCGGACGGCAAGCCGGTGGTGATGCTGCACGGTGGCCCGGGCGGTGGTTGCAGCGACAAAATGCGCCAGTTCCACGACCCGTCCAAGTACCGCATCATCCTGTTCGACCAGCGCGGCGCCGGTCGTTCCATCCCGCACGCCGACCTGGTGGACAACACCACCTGGGACCTCGTCGCCGATATCGAGAAGCTGCGCGAGCATCTGAAGGTCGATCGCTGGCAGGTGTTCGGCGGCAGCTGGGGCTCGACCCTGGCGCTGGCCTACGCCGAAACCCATCCGCAGCGAGTGACCGAACTGGTCCTGCGCGGCATCTTCATGCTGCGTCGCTGGGAGCTGGAATGGTTCTACCAGGAAGGCGCCAACCGCCTGTTCCCGGATGCGTGGGAGCACTACCTGAAGCCGATCCCGTCGGTGGAACGTCATGACCTGATCTCGGCCTTCCACCGCCGCCTGACCAGTGAAGACGAAACCACCCGCCTGGAAGCGGCAAAGGCGTGGGCGGTGTGGGAAGGCGCGACCAGCTTCCTGCATGTGGACGACGACTTCATCAACAGCCACGAAGACCCGCATTTCGCGCTGGCCTTCGCACGCATCGAGAACCACTACTTCGTCAACGGTGGCTTCTTCGAAGTGGAAGACCAGCTGCTGCGCGACGCGCACCGCATCGCCGATATTCCGGGCGTGATCGTGCATGGCCGCTACGACGTGGTCTGCCCGCTGGCCAACGCCTGGGACCTCACCAAGGTCTGGCCGAAGGCGAAGCTGGAAATCACCCCGGCGTCGGGTCACTCGGCGTTCGAAGCCGAGAACGTGGACGCGCTGGTGCGCGCGACGGACAGCTTCGCCTGATTGCAGGTAGTGCCGGCCGCTGGCCGGCAACGCCTTACCGGTAGCGCCGGGCCATGCCCGGCGGCATTCCATTCCGCCGCCGCAATGCGGCTCGCCGGGCATGGCCCGGCGCTACCAACGCTCATCCACGCAAGGCGTGGATCTACCAATCCCCGGCCAGCAACGCGTCGGCCAGCACCTGCAGTTTCGGTGAATGCTGCCGCGAAGGCGGATAGATCAACGACAGCGCGCGGCTGCGGCCTTCAAACGGCTGCAGCACGCGCTGCAGGCGGCCATCGGCCAACGCGTCGGCCACCGCGAAATCCATCACCTGCACGATGCCGATGCCCGCAATCGCTGCCTCCACCAACGGGTCGCCGCAGTCAAACACCATCCGCGCCGGTGGCGTGACCTCGCGCAGCTGCCCGTCCTGCAGGAACTGCCAGTCCACCAGCCGGCCGCTGCGCAGGTTGCGCACCGCCAGGCAGGCGTGATCCTGTAGCGCCGCCACATCGACCGGCGCGCCGCAGCGGGCCAGGTAACCCGGGCTTGCCACCGTCACCCAGCGCAGTGGCTTCAACGGACGCGCCACCATGCGCTGATCAGCGATGGTGCCGGTGCGCAGGGCGGCGTCGAAGCCTTCCTCCACCAGATCCACCAGGCGGTCGCTGAGTACCGCTTCCACCAGCAGGTGCGGATGCTGCTGCAGCAACGGCCCAAGCAAAGGCACCAGCACCCTGCGCCCGAACATCGACGGCGCGCTGATCTTCAGCGTGCCTGAGGGCGTGCACGGACGGTCGGCCAACTGCCGCTCGGCATCGTCGAGGCCGGCCAGCAGCGGCGACACCTGTTCGACGAATTGG
This sequence comes from Stenotrophomonas maltophilia, assembly GCF_004920835.1. Taxonomy (GTDB): domain Bacteria; phylum Pseudomonadota; class Gammaproteobacteria; order Xanthomonadales; family Xanthomonadaceae; genus Stenotrophomonas; species Stenotrophomonas maltophilia_AQ. Next base: position 22,359 of record NZ_QFHO01000040.1, on the reverse strand, counting down.
CGGCCGTCCGGAGTCAGTGCCACGTTGCGGGTGTTCCGCTGCAGCAGCTTCACTCCCAGGCTGGCCTCCAGCCGCCCGATCGCGCGCGACAGGCCGGATTGGCTCAGGCCGAGCTGGCCGGCGGCCAGGGTGAAGCTGCGGGCTTCGGCCACCTGCACCAACATGCGCACTGCGTTGAGGTCCATCGAGGCTGCATTCATGCTGAAAATCATGACAGATATGGCCGCCTAGGGGTTTATTGATTGGGCTGCATCAATGAGACTGCGTTCCCCCACCGTGCCAGACCGCCGATGCCTCCCCTCAAATACCCGCGCTGGGCGCTGACCCTGCTCGCCACCGCCCAGCTGATCATCGCCCTGGATGCCACCATCATTTTCGTCGCCCTGCATGACATGGGGCGCGCGCTGCAGATCAATGCGCAGCAGCTGCAATGGGTGGTCAGTGCCTACACCGTGGCCTTCGGTGGCAGCCTGCTGCTGGGCGGGCGCGCCGCCGACCTGATTGGCCGCCGTCGCTTCTACCGGCTGGGCATGCTGCTGTTCGCGCTGGCCTCGCTGCTCGGCGCGCTGGCGCCGAATGCCACGCTGTTGATCATCGCACGCGCCGCGCAAGGCGTCGGGGCGGCGCTGCTGTTCCCGGCCACGCTGGCGCTGATCAACACGCTGTACGCCGAAGGCCCGGTGCGCAATCGTGCGCTGGCGATCTGGAGCATGGCCAGCGCAGTTGGTCTGGCGCTGGGCACGCTGCTTGGTGGCGTGCTGACCCAGGCGTTCGGCTGGCCGGCAGTGCTGGCGGTGATCGTGCCGCTGGCCACCGCCTGCGCGCTTGCTGCCGGTGCGTGGCTGCCGGCCGACGGCCCGCGCGTGCACGGCCGTTCCTTCGACCTGGCCGGTTGCCTCACCGTCACCGCCGGCGGCAGCCTGCTGGTTACCACCTTGGTGCAGGGCCCGGAATGGGGCTGGACTGCGCCGGCCACGCTCATCTGCCTGCTGCTGTCAGCCGTACTGTTGACGGTGTTCGTGCAGATCGAAAAGCGCAGCCGTGACCCGCTGATGCAGTTCGCGCTGCTGCGCTTGCCCGGCCTGCGCGCGGCGCTCGGTCTGACCTTCGCCTTCATGAGCAGCTATGGCGTGCAGTACTACTTCCTGGCGCTCTACTTCCAGGATGGTTATGGCTGGAGCCCGCTGCAGGCCGGCATGGCCTTCCTGCTGCCGACATTGGTGTGCACCTTCGGCATCCGCATTGCCGAACGCATGCTGCGGCGCCGTTCGCCACGGCAGGTGCTGGCCCGGGGCTTCGCCGCCGGTGCCATCGGCATCACCGCGGTGGCGCTGGCGATGCCGCATGGCGCCAGCTACTGGCCGCTGCTGCCGGGCATCGTGGTGCTCAGCGTGGGCCAGGGCATGAGCTGGACGGCGATGTGGATCGTGGCCGGGCACGGCGTGCCGGGGCCGCAGCAGGGTGTGGCGTCCGGCATGGCCGCCACCGCACAGCAGATCGGCGGCGCGTTGGGACTGGCGGTACTGGTGATGGTGGCCAACGCCGCGCGCGGCATGCAGGCGGCAACCAGCCCTGATGCGCTGCAGGGCATGGTCAATGCACAGTACGGCGCCGCGCTGTTCGCCGCGTTCGGCGTGGTCATCGCGCTGGGCCTGCGCCCGGCAACAGTAGTGGTAGTGCCGGCCGCTGGCCGGCAAACACAATGACCCAACTACCCTGAGGTTGCCGGCCAGCGGCCGGCACTACCAACCCGGGATGGATCCACGCGCGTTCAACCCAATGCCAGCAACTGCGGCTGCAACGCGCTGAAGATCCGCGCCAGCCGCTGCGCCCACGCCAGCTGCCCGGCGGCATCGGCGATCAGATCCTGGCGGATTTCAAGTTCCACATGCACCAGACCGCGGCCCTCGCCATGCACAGGTACCGCGTAGTCGCTGGTGCTGCTGACCGAATACGGTTCGTTGTCACCCACCACCAGATCGCCTTCCTCGCGCAGTGCCTGCAGCAAGGCATGGGCAAAACGCGTGTCCTGGTGGTACAGCACGCCGGCATGCCACGGTCGCTGTGCGCCGTTCATCGCCGGGGTGAAGCTGTGCATCATGACCAGCAGGGTGGGGCGACCGGCATCGCGGCGTGCGTCCAGTTCCGCGTCGATGCGTGCGTGGTACGGCGCGTGGACAGCATCAATGCGCTGCTGCCGCTGCGCCGCCGACAGCCCGGCGTTGCCCGGTACCACGGTGTGGTCGCTCACTTCCGGAATCAGCGTCGGCGAGGCCAGCGGGCGGTTGCAGTCGATCAGCAGCCGCGAATAGGCCTGTTCGATTGCCCAGGCATCCAGCCGTTCGGCCAATGCGCGGGTGGTGCCGGCAATGCCGATGTCCCAGCCGATGTGGCGATCCAGTTCGACCTGCGGCAAGCCCAGGCCGGCGAGGGCGCGCGGCACCTGCTGGCCGGCGTGGTCGGCCAGCAGCAGGAACGGCGAAGCGCCCTGCGGCCGGTGGATCGTGTAGATCGCAGGATCACCGGCACCCAGCAGCGCCGGTAGTGAGTGCAGGTCGGCGTCAGCCACGTGGGCGCCCGTCCAGGTGATGCTCGATCATCCACAGGCCGGCCCAGAGCTTGGCGTCCAGCTCGTAGCCTTCGCCCATCTTCTGCACCAGCCACGCCGCCGCCTGTGCACGCGGGATCTCGTGCACGGTGATGTCCTCGCTGTCATCGCCTCCACCTTCGCCGATCCGGCGCAGGCCGGTGGCACGGACGAAGGCGATCTTCTCGCTGCTGGCGCCGGAGGACGTCGGGCCGATCATCAGCACTTCGGCGTGATCGGCGGTCCAGCCGGTTTCTTCTTCCAGTTCGCGTACGGCCGAGACCTCGATCGATTCGCCGGCATCGACGTCGCCGACCAGGCCGGCCGGCATCTCGATGGTGGGCGCCTGCAGCGGCACGCGGAACTGTTCGACGAACAGCACCTTGTCCTCCGGGGTAACGGCGATGATGATCGCCGCCAGGCCACCGGCGTGGGTGCGTTCGCTGTATTCCCAGGTGCCACGCACGACCATGCGCTGGTACTTGCCTTCGTAAACAACGCGCGGTGCTTCGGTGTTTCTCTGGCTCATGCGGGCTCGCTGGAAGTGGGGAAAGGGTCGGACATGCCGGCTGTGGTGGCAGCGCCGGGATCGTTCACGCCTGCGGCGTTGAACAGGCGGCGGCGGGTCAGCGGGCCGAAGCGCAGCGCCTGGCATAGGCCGCCCAGTAGTTCCGGGTCGGCTGACTGCCGCAGCAGGCCGGGCTGGCAGCCTTCCAGCGGCGCGTCCAGGGCAATGGTGGTCAGCTGCCGCCAGAGCTGGGCGTGCTCGCGCTGTTCGCGCAGGCGGACGGCCATCTGGGCGGCGCCGCGCAGGCGCAGGAAGGGCACTTCGTCCAGGCGTTCGTACAACGCGTCCAGGCTGCCGAAATGGGCCAGCAGTACCGCCGCCGACTTGGCGCCCACGCCGCTGATGCCGGGAATGTTGTCCACCGCATCGCCGCACAGCGCGAGGTAATCGGCGATCTGGTGCGCATGCACGCCGTGCCGCGCCTTCACCCCGGCTACGTTCCAGCGCTGGTTGCGTGCGTAATCCCACTGCTCATCGTGGTCCAGCAGCAGCTGCGACAGGTCCTTGTCGGCGGAGATGATCAGGCCGCGATGGCTGTGCCGGTGCTGGTGCAGCGCGCTGCCGATCAGGTCGTCGGCTTCGTAATCGTGGTGTGCCAGCACCACCAGGCCCAGCGCCGCACACAGGGCCTTGCAGTGCACGAACTGGCGCTTCAGCGCTTCCGGCGCCGGGTCGCGGTTGGCCTTGTAGGCCGCATACAGGCGATGGCGGAAGCCACTGTCCAGCGCCTCGTCGAAGGCGATGGCGATGTGCCGGGGGCGTTCGCGCTCGAGCAGGTCCAGCAGGAAGCGGGCGAAGCCGTGCACGGCGTTGGTCGGCCAGCCCTGGCTGTCCTGGAACTCGTCCGGCAGCGAATGCCAGGCGCGGAACACATAGATGCTGGCATCGACCAGATAAAGCGGCGGCGGCACCGGCGGAACACTTACGGCGCTCACTGCCCGGTCCAGTCCTGCAGCAGGGCGGCGGCGTCGGGGCGCTCGCGCTCGGGCACTTCGGCCTTCGGCGTGCCGATGTGGATGAAGCCGGCGATGCCCTCGCCCTCGGCCAAGCCCAGATGGGCATGCACGGCTGGATCGAAGGCCATCCATGCGGTCAGCCATTGCGCACCGAAGCCCAGCGCCTGCGCGGCCTGCAGCAGGGCGAAGCAGACGCAGCCGGCGGTCATCAGCTGTTCCTGCTCGGGCACCTTCGGGTCCGGGCGCGGGCTGGTCACCACCACGATCACCAACGGCGCATGGCTGAAACGCTGGCGGTCTTTCTCGAACACGGCGTCGCCCGCGTGCGGGTCGCGCTGGCGGCTGCGCTCTGCCAGGAAGTCGCCCAGAGTGTGACGTGCATCGCCAGCGATCTTCAGGAAGCGGAACGGCACGCGCTTGCCGTGGTCAGGCACACGCACCGCGGAGACCAGCATCCGTTGCAGAGTAGCCGGGTCCGGTCCAGGCTCGCCCAGTTGCCGCGAGGGTACTGAGCGGCGGGCATCCAGGGCGAGCAGGGCGGCGGGGTCGGGCATGGAGTCTGAACCGGTCATCACGGGTGTTTGATTATAGTCGGGGTGGTCAAAGACGCCGTTTGTGTCGCGTCCGGACCTTGAATATCAAACTGTGATGAACGTCATGCCACTGGCGGGAAAAGGACGGCCGCTTCCCCTCGCCTCGCAGGCCTTGCACGGCTTACGATATCTATCTTGCCGGGCCGCCGGTCATGAGGTTTGAAGTGAGGACTGTTTCACTGTCCGTGATGGGCTGGCCGGCCTACCATCGACGTACCGGTAAATGGGGTGTACCGGTCGTCGCGATGTCCATGCTGTCTGTCGAACCAGAGAAGGTGGGGAGCCTTCCCGAATGATGAGCGCGCCCACACCGATGGGATCGCCGGGCCGTGACCCGGCACAGCTCCAGCGTGCCCGGGAGGTGGTCCTGCCTGCCCTGTGCCAGGCCTTCGGGGCCGCACTGGCGCGTTTCGACGATGCCCTGTTCGACCGTGCCGGCAATGCTGGCTCGTCGCAGCTGTTGTTCCTTGATGCGATGCGCGAACTGCGCCGCCGCCGCGAGGACATTGCTGCCGCCTTCGCCAGCCACCTGCAGCTGGCCTGGGATGCGTTGGCCAACGGTGAGCCGCTGTCGGCCGAGGCGACCCTGTCGGGTCCGGCCGAGGACAGCCTCAGCCTGCTGGATGAACACGTACTGGAATCGCGGCTGGCGGTGCGCAACTTCGCCACCGTGCTGCTGCGCGACTTCAAGCCGGTGCTGGCGCGGCTGGATCGCCGCCTGGGCCGGCTGATCGGTGGACCCGAACTGGATGCCGACCACAACCCGATCAGCCCCGAGCACCTGGGCGTGGCCATCCACGAAGCCTTTGCCGGCTGCGAGCTGGCCCCGGAAGTGCATCTGGTGCTGATCAAGCTGTGCGAGCGCGACCTGCGCGCGCCGGTGGGCCGCATCTACGAGAAGCTGGACGAACAACTGGCTGCTGCCGGGGTGATGTCGCAGATGGGGGCGCAGCAGCGTCCGTTGTCAGCCGCGCCCGAGCCGCGCGTGCCTTCAGGCCTGGACGATCTGGTCGAGCAGCGTCAGGGCGTGGGCTTCGATGCTGAATCCGGCGATGACGAACAGGCCGCACCGGCGTGGGCACAGCGCTTCGCCGCACGCTGGTCCGAGCGCCGCGGCCACATGCAGCAGCATCTGGCTGGCGAAGACGGCGGAACCGGCGAGGCCTACGTGGGCCAGCAGGGCATGCTGCTGGAAGCGCTGCACGAACTGCTGCAGCAGACCCGCCATGTGCGCGAGGATGCAACGTCGGCCGCACAGGTTGCAGTTGGCCAGCATCGCCCGTTGAGCCAGCGCGAGATGATGTCGGTGTTGTCGCTGCTGCAGGCCACGCCCAGCGCGACCCTGCGCGCAGCCATCGGTGAGGACGGCGAATCGCTGGCGCAGCGGCTGAAGAGCGAAGTCCTGTCCAGCGCCACCCGGCTTGGCGTCGACCCCGGCCAGAGCCGGCTGGATCCGCAGGACGAAGATGCGATCGACCTGGTCGGCATGTTGTTCGACGTGATGCTGGACGAACGCGAGCTGGAGGGCCGCTCGCGCGAACTGATCGGCCGTCTGGTGGTGCCCTTCGTCAAGGTCGCCATGCTTGATCGCCGCATGTTCGTGCAGAAGACCCACCCGGCGCGCAAGCTGCTCAACTCGCTGGCCGAGGCCTGCGAAGGCAACACCGGCGAGAGCCAGGCAGAGCGCATGCTGATGGCCAAGGTCGAGGAAATCATCGAGCGCCTGGTGGCCGAGTTCAACGAGAACCTGGCCATCTTCCTGACCCTGGAAGAAGAGTTCCGCGAATTCCTCGTGCAGCATCGCCGCCGCGTGGAAATTGCCGAGCGGCGCGCCGCCGAAACGCAGCGTGGCCAGGAAAAGCTGGAAATGGCTCGCAGCCGTGCCGGCGCCGAACTGGACCGCCGCATCGGCGATGCCTCCCTGCCGCCGGCCATTGCCGAGTTTCTGCGCCAGCCGTGGCAGCACCACCTGACCCTGGCGCTGCTGCGCGAGGGCGAAGAAGGCGCGTCGGTGGCCGAGGCATTGAGCCTCGGCGACGGCCTCCTGGAGGAAGTGGCCGAGGCACGCCGGCAGATTGTCGGCAAGCCGTGGCTGCAGGCCTGGCAGCCGGTGCTGGCCAAGGTGTTTGCCAGCGTCGGCGTGCACGGCGATGCGGCTACGGGGGCGATCGACGCCTTGCATGACACGTTGCAGGGCATCGCCGAGTCGCGCCCGGAACTGCAGCGCGCGCTGCCGGAGCTGCCGCAGGTCGCATTGCCGGCGCCGCCGGTGGCCGAGTCGCCCGCAGTGGAGTTGAGCGGCCAGATCGACGCCGATGACTTCGACAATGCCGACGCCGATCGCTTCCGTCGCATGGAGATCGGTAACTGGCTGGACTTCGTCGACAAGGACGGCAAGGTCCAGGCCGGCAAGCTGTCCTGGGTCAGCCCGATTTCCTCGCGCCTGTTGTTCGTCAACCGCCGTGGCGTGCGCTTCTGCGTGGCTTCGCCGGAGGAACTGGCGGTGATGGTGCGGTTGGGCCGCCTGCGTGCCCACGTTGACGACGGCGCCTTCGACAGCGCCATGCAGGGCGTGATCGATCGGCTGGACCCGGGCAACGCCACCCTGCACTGAGCAGTGACGGCCTGCTAGGATCGGGAAAACACACCGATCAGCGGGGACCTGCATGGCCGTGGCGTTGCTGGGGATCAAGGAGACCGCGCCGGGCGAACGGCGCGTGGCACTGACGCCGGAAACCGCGCGCAAGCTCGGCGCGCTGGGCGTCAGCGTCTGGTACGAAGCCGGTGCCGGCCTCGCTGCCGGTTTCACCGATGCTGCCTATGACGATGCCGGCGCGCGGGTCTTCGACGCCAGCCGTTGGGGCGAGATCGACATCCTGCTGTGCGTGCAGGCGCCGCCGGCGGCGGTGCTGGAGCAGCTCAAACCCGCCGCCAGCGTGGTCGGACTGCTGACCCCGGCCAGTGATCCGGCGCTTGCAGCATTGGCCGCTGACGACCGCCTGCACCTGTTCCCCCTGCAGCAGCTGCCACGCACCACCCGCGCGCAGGCGATGGACGTACTCAGTTCGCAGGCCGGCATGGCCGGTTACAAGGCCGCGCTGATCGCGGCCGAGCGCGCACCGCGCTTCTTCCCGATGCTGACCACGGCAGCCGGAACCGTGCGTCCGGCCAAGGTTCTGGTAATCGGTGCCGGCGTGGCCGGCCTGCAGGCCATCGCCACCGCGCGCCGGTTGGGTGCGCAGGTGGAAGGTTTCGACGTGCGTCCGGAAACCCGCGAGCAGATACAGTCGCTGGGGGCGCGTTTCCTCGACCTGGGCGTCAGCGCGGCAGGCGAAGGCGGTTACGCGCGTGCGCTGACCGATGAAGAGCGCGCCGAACAGCAGCGCCGGCTGGCCGACCATCTGCGTAGCGTGGATGTGGTGATCTGCACCGCAGCGGTACCGGGGCGACCGGCGCCGACGATCGTGACTGCCGCAATGGTGGAAGGCATGGCCACCGGCAGCGTGATCGTTGATCTGGCCGCCGAAAGTGGCGGCAACTGCGCGCTGACCCGGCCGGGTGAGTGCATCGAGCACCAGGGCGTGACCATCGATGGCCCGCTGGGGCTGGCCAGTCGCGGCGCGACCCAGGCCAGCGAGATGTACGCGCGCAACCTGCTGAATTTCGTCGCGTTGTTCGTGCGTGAGGGGCAGCTGGCGTTCGACTGGGACGACGAGCTGCTGGCGAAGACGCGCTGGCAGGCGTGACCCGGTAGCGCCGGGCCATGCCCGGCGAGCGCAGCGGAAGGCACTGGATCCGCCGGGCATGGCCCGGCGCTACCGTGTTACCGCGGCTTCGCCGGCGGCGGATTTTCCCGCACCCAGTCCTTGCGCTGTTCCGGCGTCATCTGTGACCAGCGCTCGCGCAGGGCGTCGCGCTGCGCCGGTGGCAAATCACGCATCTGGCCGAACAGGGCACGCGCCTGCTCGCGCTGCTCCGGGCTCATGTGTTCAAAGCGGCGTAGCCCACGGCGGGCCTTGTCGCGTTCCTCCGGACTCATCGATTGCCAACGCTGGCCATGCGAGAGCATGCGTTGGCGCTGGCCAGCGTCGGCGCTGTTCCAGCGGTCGCGCAGCGGCGCCAGCAGGGATTCGCGCTGGGCGTCGCTCAGTTGTTCCCATGCCGGCAGCGGTGCGGTCGGCACGGGACGCGGGGCAGGGGCGGGTGCGGCGCTCTGTGCCAGCGCCGGGACGGCCGGCAACAGCGACAGGGCCAGCAAGAGTGGCAGGGTATGCAGTCGGGACATGGGTTCACTCCATCGCCAGGTCGTTGTCGCCCAGCCACAGGTACAGATCAGGATTCTCGTCGTACAGCGCGCTGTTGTCTTCCACTGCCGCCAGCACCGGTGCTGGCGCAGGGCCCGTCAGCGTGCCATGGCCAGTGAACTGCAGGCCGATACCCAGTGCCACCACCAGCGAACAGGCGCTGGCCAGCCACCAGCGCCAGCGCCCGCGATGGGCCGCGCCGGCGCCATGGCGGGCCTGGCGCAGCCGTGCCAGCGTCGCCGGCGACAACGCCTGCAGCGACTGCGCGTGCAGGCTGCGCAGGGTGTCATCGGAAGGCAGGGGGCGGTTCACGGGTGGGTCTCCAGGTAGTCCTGCAGCGCTTGCCGGGCGCGTGCCAGATGGGTTTTTACCGCGCCTTCGCTGCAGCCCATGGCGCGGGCGGTGGTGGCCCCGTCCAGGTCCTGCAGCACGCGCAGGGTGAAGGCCTCGCGCTGGCGGGCGGGCAGGGTGCGCAGTGCCTGCACCAGCTGCTGGTACTGCTGGTGTTGCTCATGCGCCTGCGACGGGTCGGGGCCGGGGTCGGCCCAGTCGATCTCGCCGCCGTCGGCGTCCTGGTTGTCACGCCAGAACGGCAGGCGGAAGCGGCGCCGGCGCTGCAGGTCGATCACCCGCCGGCGCAGGATGCTCCAGAACAGTGGTGCCCATTCGGCGGCCGGCTTGTCGGCGTAGTCCAGCATGCGCAGCAGGGCATCCTGCACCGCGTCCAGCGCATCCTCGCGCTGGCGCAGGCCGGCCTCGGCGAAGCGGAACGCACGCGGGCCGACGCTGGCCAGGAACGCCTCCAGCGATGCCGGCAGGGCATCGGTCTCGGCGCTCGGGGGGAGGGGGCTGCTCACCAGCACAGGGTACGGTTCCTCGCTCGGGGTCACCATTGGCAACGCGTGAGCGCGGCTTTGGTTGACGCCGGGCGCGCGCCGGGTTCAGCCCATGGTTATGATGGGGCGACGAAGACAGAGCGGGAGCGTTGCCAGTGAGTGACGGGTTCGTAGCGCTGTACATCTTCATGCTGGCGGCCATTGCCGGCCACGTGATCATTTCGCGGGTGCCGGTGATCCTGCATACCCCGCTGATGTCGGGGTCCAACTTCATCCACGGCATCGTGCTGATCGGCGCGATGGTGGTGCTGGGTCATGCGCAGACGCCGCTGGAAAAGGCACTGGGCTTCCTGGCCGTGGTGCTCGGTGCCGGCAATGCCGCCGGTGGCTACGTGGTCACCGCACGCATGCTGGAAATGTTCAAGCCGAGTGCGCCCAAGCGCGACAAGGACGAACCGAAGGAGCCGCAGGCTTGAACATCAGCACCATCGAACTGCTCGATTGGCTGGTCAAGACCAGCTACCTGGTCGCCGCCACGCTGTTCCTGCTCGGCCTTCAACGCATGGCCTCGCCGCTGACTGCACGCAGCGGCATCCGCTGGGCCGGGCTGGGCATGCTGCTGGCCACCGTGGCCACCTTCTTCCTGCCCGAGCTGCACAACGTGCCGCTGATCCTGGTGGCGCTGCTGCTGGGCGCCGGCCTGGCGTGGTGGTCGGCCGGCAAGGTCGCCATCACCGACATGCCGCAGATGGTGGCCCTGTACAACGGCATGGGCGGCGGCTCGGCCGCGGCCATCGGTGCAGTGGAACTGTTGCGCTACGCCTTCCTCGCCAACCGCGATACCAGCCACTGGAGCGCACAGGCGCTGGCCGACCTCGCTGCCCGCCAACCCTCGGGCATGGTGCTGCTGCTGGCGGTGGTCGGCGCGGCCATCGGTGCGGTGTCGCTGTCCGGCTCGGTGATTGCCTGGGCCAAGCTCGACGGTCGCCTCGACAAGCGCGTGACCTGGCCCGGGCAGCAGGTGATGAACCTGGTGGTGGCACTGGCGGTGGTGGTGCTGGCGATCATCGCGGCCAGCACGCTCAACACCTGGGCGATCGTCGCCTTCTTCGTGCTGGCGCTGGCGCTGGGCGTGCTGATGACGCTGCCGATCGGTGGTGCCGACATGCCGGTGGTGATCTCGCTGTACAACGCGTTCACCGGCCTGGCGGTGTCGTTCGAAGGCTATGTGCTGGGCAACGAGGCGTTGATCATCGCCGGCATGATGGTCGGCGCGGCGGGCATCCTGCTGACCCGGCTGATGGCCAAGGCGATGAACCGGCCGATCCGCAACGTGCTGTTCTCCAACTTCGGCGGCGCTGCGGCGGGCGAGGCGCAGGCGATTTCCGGTTCGCAGAAGCCGATCGAAGCAGCTGACGTGGCGGCGATGATGGCCTTCGCCGAACGCGTGGTGATCGTGCCCGGCTACGGCATGGCCGTCGCCCAGGCCCAGCACAAGATCTGGGAGCTGGCACAGCGGCTGATCGCACGCGGGGTGAAGGTGAAGTTCGCGATCCACCCGGTGGCCGGACGCATGCCGGGGCACATGAACGTGCTGCTGGCCGAGGCCGGCGTGCCCTACGACCTGATCGCCGACATGGATGACATCAACCCGGAATTCGCCAACACCGACGTGGTGCTGGTGATCGGCGCCAACGATGTGGTCAATCCGGTCGCGCGTACCGACCCGGCCAGCCCCATTTACGGCATGCCGGTGCTGGATGTGGTCAACGCCCGCAACGTGGTGGTGATCAAGCGCGGCAAGGGCACTGGCTTTGCAGGCATCGAGAATGCGCTGTTCTACGCTGACAACACCCGCATGCTGTACGGCGATGGTGCAGAAGCCGCGGCCTCGCTGGTCAGTGAGCTGAAGGGGCTCGACGGGGGGCATTGAGGGAACGGGGTCGGATCCCTTTCCGCAGGAAAGGGCTCTGACCCCACATCCAACATCCGCCATCCACGCATGGTGTGGATCTACGCGCTCAGCGTGCCAGCCAGGCGCCCACAGCCACACCCAGGGCCAGCCACAGCCATTCCACCGCGCCATTGGCGAGGGTGATCAGCGTCCAGGCCAGGTGCGGACCCATCCGCGTGGTCGCATCCCACAGGTCCAGCCCGATCGAGCCACCCATCCAGGCGCTGGCGATGGTCCAGTTGGCCACCGCAGCCACCAGCAACGTGCCCAGCACCACCAGGGTGATGCGCAACCGGCCCGGCCCCAGCGTGCCCATGCGCAGCATGAACACCAGCTCCAGTGCGGTCACCACGGCCATCCAGCCGACCTGCCGGCCGGTCATCAGGGCCAGCACCATCCAGGCAAGGGGAGCAACAAGCAGGCCCAGCAGCAGCATGAGGGGCCAGAGCCAGGTCACGGTCCTGGCACGCGCGGCATTGGAGGACATCGAAGCTCCCTGAAAGTCATCCACAGGATACTGTGGTTTGCCGCAGTGCACCGGCGAGGGTAGGGCGGCTGGGCTAGAATGCCGTCTTGCGTGGCCTTGGCCACGGCCCCATATCGGTCCCCATGTATTCCCGTAGCAGCGAACCTGTCCACTTCGAACGCGATTGCGAGGCCGTGATGGTCCCGCAGGGCGACACCGTGACCCTGCCCGCCGGCAGCTATGGGTACATCACCCAAGCGCTGGGCGGCAGCTATTCGGTGTTCGTGGAAGGCAACCTGTTCCGTATCGCCGGCAAGGACGGTGACGCCATCGGCAAGGAGGCGCCGGCTCCGCTGGAGCTGCCGGCCGATGCGACCGACGAGCAGGTGGAGCAGTTGGTGTGGCAGCAGCTGCGTACCTGTTTCGATCCGGAAATTCCGGTGAACATCGTCGAACTGGGCCTGGTCTACGAGGTCGAGATCAAGCACCTGGACGAAGGACAGCGCGAGATCGACGTAAAGATGACGTTGACCGCGCCGGCCTGCGGCATGGGCGACATCCTGGTCGACGACGTACGCAGCAAGCTTGAAATGATCCCGACGGTGGCCGAGGCCGACGTCGAGCTGGTGTTCGACCCGCCGTGGAACCAGCACATGATGTCCGAGGCTGCCCGGCTCGAGACCGGCATGCTTTGACCCACGGCCCGCAGTGACGCGGGCCCGGTACTACCCGCAACCAGAACAGGAAATCTCCGGTGTCCCAGTCCATTCCCAGCTTCGCCGTCACCCGTTCGGACCACCCGCGCAGCGCTGAAGAGCGCGCCCAGATCCTGGAGAAGCCGGGCTTCGGCCTGCACTTCACCGACCACATGGTGGAAGTGCGTTGGGACAAGGACACTGGCTGGCACAACGCCAACGTGCGTGCCTACGGCCCGCTGCAGCTGGACCCGGCCGCCGCGGTGCTGCATTACGGCCAGGAAATCTTCGAAGGCATCAAGGCCTACCGCCATGCCGACGGTTCGATCTGGACCTTCCGCCCGGATGCCAACGGCCGCCGCCTGCAGCGTTCGGCGCAGCGCCTAGCGCTGCCGGAACTGCCGGTGGAGATCTTCGTTGAATCGCTGAAGCAGCTGATCGCCGTCGACAGCGCCTGGGTGCCGTCGGCCGATGAGTCGAGCCTGTACTTCCGTCCGTTCATGATCGGCGACGAAGCCTTCCTTGGCGTGCGCGGCGCGCACAAGGCCGGCTACTACGTGATCGCCAGCCCGGCCGGCCCGTACTTCGCCAAGGGCGTGGCGCCCGTGTCGATCTGGCTGTCCACCGAGTACGCACGTGCGGCCAAGGGCGGCACCGGTGCCGCCAAGTGCGGTGGCAACTACGCCGCCTCGCTGCTGCCGCAGCAGAAGGCGCAGGCGCAAGGCTGCTCGCAGGTGCTGTTCCTCGACCCGGTCGAGGGCAAGTACCTGGAAGAACTGGGTGGCATGAACGTGTTCCTGGTCTACAAGGATGGCACCCTGGTCACCCCACAGCTGTCCGGCAGCATCCTCGAAGGCATCACCCGCGAGAGCATCCTGCAGCTGGCCCGCGACCGCGGCATGAAGGTCGAAGAGCGCAAGGTCAGCATCGACGAGTGGAAGCAGGGCGTGGCCTCCGGCGACATCGCTGAGGTGTTCGCCTGCGGTACCGCCGCAGTGGTCACCCCGATCGGCCAGCTCAAGGGCGAAGGCTTCTCGGTGGGCGACATCAATGCACCGGCTGGCGAAGTGACCATGTCGCTGCGCAAGGAACTGACGGATATCCAGTACGGCCGCCTGCCGGACCGCCACAACTGGCTGGTCAAGCTGGGCTGATCGCCCGCGTTGAACCTGTAGCGCCGGGCCATGCCCGGCGGCTCTTCTTGAAAGCCCGTCCCAGTGACGGGCTTTCTGCGTTGTGGCCCGCCCGTCGACCGCAGCAGATAGGCGCTTGACGCAAATAAGTTTGCGATGCAAACTTAATTCAAGCGACCCCGATGGAGCGTGTCATGCAGCAGCCGTCCGTCATTGATCCTTCCTCGCGCCTGCAGGCGTTGACCCGTGAATACTCGCGTTACTCGCGCAGTGCCGGTGGCCTGTCGGCGATCGCGGGCGGTGTTGCCTGTCTGGCCTCCTTCCTTGCGGGCGCGCTGTTGCCGACCACCCTGACGCTGCGCGTCGTGCTGATCGCCGTACCGGTGCTGTGGATCGTCGGCAAGCAGTGGCTGGCGCGTCGCTACTACCAGCGTCTGGGCCAGGTCGAGGAGCAGGTGACGCCGGCCGAGCGCAACTTCCAGCGCTTCTTCATCGCCTTCACCGCCTTGGTGAGCGTGCTGGTGATCGGCAGCGTGCTGACCCGGCTGGCGCCGATGGGCGAACGCCCCTGGGACCTGCGCGCGATGGGCTACCTGGTCGTGGTGGCACTGTTGCCCTGGGTGGTGTGGCGCTGGCTGCGTACGCCGCTGGAGTTCATTGTGGGCGTATTCCTGCTGTGCCAGGCCGCGCTGGCCTTCACCGGGCAGGCGTATGGCTTCGGCGCGAGCACCGTCGTGTTCCCGCTGGCATCCATCGCACTGATCGTGGCCGGCTGGCGTGACCACCAGCGCTTCCAGCGGCTGCAGGTGGAGATGCGCGCGTTCATGGCGGCGCGGACGAACGTCGAATGACCCAGCTGCCCGATTCCCGAGCGCTGCTCCAGCTCGATCGCTTGATCCATGAGCCGGCACGCCTGCTGATCCTGTCGATCCTGGCAGGTGCTGAATCCGCCGAGTTCGGATTTGTCGAGCATCTCAGCGGGTTGAGCAAGGGCAACCTCTCCAGCCATCTGAGCAAGCTTGAAGCGGCAGGGTTGGTCGCCATCGACAAGTCGTTCCGCGGCAAGCGCCCACTGACCACCCTGCAGTTGACGCCGATGGGCCGCACTGCCCTGGCCGAGTACCGCACGCAGCTGGCGGCGATCGTTGCCGGCATTCCCGATCCGGATCGAAAGGACTCCTGACATGACATTGCTCCCGCGCCTGTTTGCGGTTCTGGTTGTTTCCTTTTCTGCCCTCACAGGCGTGGCCGCGGCCGCAGATCCGCGCCAACAGGGAGCTGCGCTGACCACGCAGTTCTACGAAGGGCACATCGACGCCCTGTGGGAACGGATGACGCCGCAGATGCGGGCGGGGCTGCAGTCTGCGCAGAACCTGGTGACGCTGCGCGAGCAGGTGCTGGCGGGTTGGGGCGCAGAAACCGAGCTGGTCAGTGAGAAGGTCGAGAAGGTTGATGGATTCGACACCTATCTGCGACAGGCGCGCTTCGCCAGGAGCCCGGCCATCATCCAGGTGCTGTGGGCCATCGATGCCGACGGGCGGATCGGCGGCTTCTACATCCGCCCGCTCCAGACCACGCCGCCACAGGCCGCGGCGAGCGGGTTCCTCGACTACCAGACCCGCACACGGCTGCAACTGCCGTTCGAGGATGAGTACTTCGTATTCTGGGGCGGGCGTAACGTCGAACAGAACTACCATGCGGCCCATGCCGGTCAGCGCTTCGCGCTGGATCTGCTGGTGGTCCGCGATGGCCGCTCGCACCGTGGCGATGGCCTGCGCAATGATGACTACTACTGCTTCGGTCGCCCGATCCTTGCGCCGGCTGACGGTACGGTGGTGGACGTGATCGAGGGTGTGGCCGACAACGTGCCGGGTCAGATGAATGCCGCCCAGCTCACCGGCAACCGCGTCATTCTCGATCACGGCAACGAGGAGTACTCGGTGCTGGCGCACCTTCGCCAGGGCAGCGTGCGCGTCGCGCAGGGGCAGGTTGTCCGCAGCGGCGCGCACCTCGGTGACTGTGGCAACAGCGGCAATTCCTCCGAACCGCACCTGCACTACCAGCTGCAGGCCGGGCCGGTGTTCGGTGTCGGCGAAGCGTTGCCGGCACAGTTCTCCGATTACATCGCCGATGGCCAGCCGGTTGCACGCGGCGAGCCGGTCAAAGGGCAGCGCATCCGGCCAGCGGACGTTCCGCGGGCGAAGTAGTCAGCGCGTCCGACGAGGGCCGGCCGGGGCACCGCCTGGATGCTGCGCGGTCGTTGCGGGGGGGCGTGGACGCCGATGTCGGCAAAGTCATCACAGGACACGTGATGACCCAGTCAGGTGCGTGCAGGGCACGAGAAAGTTCCTTCACCTTCACAAACCCTCGACCCGAAAAGTCTCAGAACGAACATTTCATCTTGCTGAAAAGACGCTGAAAATCTTGTGGTGTCCGGTTTTGGTCATTAGCGTCATCTGCACGGCGGATCGTTAGGGGGATCCGCTGACTCGCCGGACTTCGAACCTCGCCAATGCAAGCCAGCCCATGGTTCGGGCCGGTGCTTCTGCCGATTCCGGCATTCACACCACAAGAAAGGGAAATACGATGTCCCAGGTAACGCAACCGCGTGTGCGTCGAGTGTGGGTGGTCCTTGGTGCGTCCGTTCTGTCATCGCTGCTGCTGGCCACGCCTGCGCTGGCCGGTGACGTCCAGCTCAGCGGCCTGCAGTCCGCGCAGACCCACCAGCGTTTCATCGTGAAGTACCGCGACGGCAGTGCCCCGGTGGCCAATACCACCGCACTGGCCTCTTCACTGAAGAGTGCCGCCGCCGGCCTGGCCAGCAGCCAGGGCCGCGCGCTGGGCCTGCAGCAGGTCCGCAAGTTGGCCGTCGGCCCCACCCTGGTCAAGACCGATCGTCCGCTCGACCAGGCCGAATCCGAGCAGCTGATGCGCAAGCTGGCCGCCGACCCGAACGTGGAATACGTCGAAGTCGACCAGATCATGCGCGCCACGCTGACCCCGAACGACACCCGCTTCAGCGAGCAATGGGGCTTCGGCACCTCCAATGCCGGCATCAACATCCGGCCGGCCTGGGACAAGGCCACCGGCACCGGCGTCGTAGTCGCGGTGATCGATACCGGCATCACCAACCATGCCGATCTCAACGCCAACATCCTGCCCGGCTATGACTTCATCAGCGACGCCGCGATGGCGCGCGACGGCAACGGCCGCGACAACAACCCGAACGATGAAGGTGACTGGTACGGCGACAACGAGTGCCAGGCCGGCTATCCGGGTTCCAACTCCAGCTGGCACGGTACCCACGTCGCCGGCACGGTGGCGGCGGTGACCAACAACAGCACCGGCGTGGCCGGTACCGCGTTCAACGCCAAGGTCGTGCCGGTGCGTGTGCTCGGCAAGTGCGGCGGCTACACCTCCGACATCGCCGACGCGATTGTGTGGGCTTCCGGCGGCAGCGTCAGCGGCGTGCCGGCCAATGCCAATCCGGCCGAAGTGATCAACCTCTCGCTCGGCGGTGGCGGCAGCTGCTCGACCACCTACCAGAACGCGATCAATGGCGCTGTCGGCCGTGGCACCACCGTGGTGGTCGCAGCCGGCAACAGCAACACCAACGTGTCCTCGTCGGTGCCGGCCAACTGCCCGAACGTGATCGCGGTGGCAGCCACCACCTCGGCCGGTGCGCGTGCCAGCTTCTCCAATTATGGCAACGGCATCGACATCTCGGCACCGGGCCAGGGCATCCTGTCCACCCTCAACAGCGGCACCACCACCCCGGGCAGCGCCAGCTACGCTTCGTACAACGGCACCTCGATGGCGGCACCGCACGTTGCCGGCGTGGTCGCACTGATGCAGTCCGCTGCCCCGAGCCCGCTGAGCCCGGCGCAGGTGGAGAGCATCATCAAGAGCACTGCACGTCCGCTGCCGGGCGCCTGCTCGGGTGGTTGCGGCGCCGGCATCATCGACGCCGACGCGGCCGTGGCTGCGGCGATCAACGGCGGTGGCCCGAACCCGGGCGGCAACGTGCTGCAGAACAACGTCCCGGTCACCGGCCTGGGCGCTGCCAGTGGCGCCTCATTGAGCTACACGGTCAACGTTCCGGCTGGCAGCACCCAGCTGCGCGTGGCGATCAGTGGCGGCAGCGGTGATGCCGACCTGTACGTGCGCCAGGGCAGTGCCCCGACCGATACCGCGTATACCTGCCGTCCGTACCTGAGTGGCAACAACGAGACCTGCACCATCAACAGTCCGGCCGCCGGCACCTGGTATGTGCGGGTGAAGGCCTACAGCACCTTCTCGGGCCTGACCCTCAACGCCCAGTACTGAGCCCAAGCCCCTCTCCATGGGCACGCCCCGGCTCCGGCCGGGGCGTTTTCTCTTTGGGTAGGTGCCGACCCTGGTCGGCACGCTGTTCCTCAAACCGATTCGAAGCGGTTCGCGGCCACGTTCTTGCGCACGTGCTGCGGATCGAAGATCCGGCCGTTCATCGCGATGTACACGCCGGTCGGCAGCGACTGCACTGCACCGATCGCACAGCCGATGTTGAACTCGGCATCCGACCCGCGGAAACGTGCCGGGCTCAGCGCACCGGTCATCACGATGGTCTTCTCCGGAATCGTCGCCAGCACCTGGCCGGTCTGCACCATCGAATCGGTGCCGTGGGTCACCAGCACGTGGCGGGTCGGCTGCGCGGCGATGGTGGCGCGGATCAGCTCGCGGTCCTCATCGTTGATGTGCAGCGAATCCTTGCGCAGGATCGGAATCACGTTGAAGCGGAACGTCACGCCCAGCTCGCGCAGGATCATGCCGATCTGGGGGTCGCCGATCTGGTAGTCCGACTTGTCGTCGAAGTAGATCTTGTCGATCGTGCCACCGGTGGTGACGACCAGGAGCTCTTCCATCATGTGCATGCGCGAAACCAGGACAGGTACAGCGGCGCGGGGCCAGGAACACAGATGATACGGCCCGGCGGCCGCAGCGTCAGCGTCGCTTGCCGAAGCGGGCGCGCAGCCCGGGCAGGCTGGCGCTGAAGATCACCAGCAGCGCCAGCGCGATCTCGATCAGCGCCAGCCAGCGCGTCTGCGGGTGGCTCCAGGCGCTCATCACGCCATGGCTGAACCAGCCCAGCGCCAGCACCGAGGCCCAGAAGCCAGCCTTGCGCCAGCCCAGGCGCAGCGCCACGGCCAGTGCCAGCGGCGGTGCGGTGAACACCAGCTGGGTGGCCAGCCAGTGCTTGTCATTGATGAACCAGCCGGCGAACAGCGCCGCCAGCCCCATCAGGGCCAGCAGCAGGACCGTGCGCGGCGGGCGGTTCATCGGGCCAACCGCTGTGCGATGTCGGCCACGCGGCGTCCCAGCGCGCGGGCCAGCACGGCCTCGTCGTCGGTCGGCTGCGGGTCATCGGCCGCGCCGGCCACATGGCTGGCGCCATAGGGCGTGCCACCACTGGTGGTATGGCTCAACGCCGGCTCGGTGAACGGGATGCCGACGATCACGCAGCCGTGGTGCAGCAGCGGCACCTGCATCGACAGCAGGGTCGATTCCTGGCCACCATGCATCGAGGCGGTGGAGGTGAACACGCCGGCCGGCTTGCCGGACAGGGTGCCATTGACCCATTCGGCGCCCAGCCCATCCAGGAAGTGCTTCACCGGCGCGGCCATGTTGCCGAAGCGGGTCGGGCTGCCGAGCAGCAGGCCCTGGCATTCGACCAGGTCCTGCACGCTCACGTAGGGGGCGCCATCGTCGGGTACCGGCGGCTGCGCGGTCTGGGTGACGGCGGCCACCGGCGGCACCGTGCGCAGCCGCGCTGCCATGCCCGGAACCTCGCCGATGCCCCGCGCGATCTGGCGCGCCAGCCGTGCCACTGAACCGCCCCGGCTGTAGTACAGCACCAGAATCTCGCCCATCGTGACCGCTTCTCCTCGTCGTGTGGCCACCAGTATGGCTATCCTGCGACCATTCCGCATCGGGTACCCTTTCGCCGATGGAACCTTTGGATACGCTCAACCTGTGGATGGAGCGCGCGCGGGATCGCGCACGCGCCATCAGCTTCGGCCGCTTCCTGTGGCATCGCTTCCTCGACGACCGCCTGTTCCAGGCAGCGGCGGCGCTGGCCTACACCACGGTGTTCGCGCTGGTGCCGCTGGCGATCGTGGTGTTCGGCGTGCTCTCGGCCTTCCCCGTCTTCGACCGCTGGAGCGACCAGCTCAGCGATTACGTCTTCTCCAACTTCGTGCCCAACGCCGCGCGCGCCGCCGAGGGCTACCTGCGGCAGTTCTCGGCCAGTGCCGGCCAGCTCACCGCCGCCGGCTTCATCGCGCTGGTGGTGTCGCTGCTGATCACCCTCAACAGCGTTGAGGAGACCTTCAACCAGATCTGGCGCGTGGGCTCGACCCGGCCCAAGCTGACCCGCTTCCTGGTCTACTGGACCGTACTGACCTTGGGCGCGATGCTCGCCGCCGCCTCGCTGGCAGTGTCGGCGCGGGTCTTTGCGATGCCATTGTTCGGGACCCAGGAGGGCCGCTGGCTGGCCGACCTGGCGCTGCGGCTGGCGCCGATCCTGATCGAATTCGTCTGCATCACGCTGATGTTCCGGGTGGTGCCGCACCACACGGTCAAATGGCGGCATGCGGTGCCCGGTGCGATCCTTGCCGCCGTCATCCTGGAACTGGTGAAGTGGGGCATTGGTGCTTACCTGGGCAGCTTCCAGTCGTACCAGAAGCTCTATGGCACGGTGGCCTTCGTACCGATCCTGCTGCTGTGGATCTATCTGTGCTGGGTGGCGGTGCTGCTGGGCGCGTCGTTGTCCTCGTCGATGGCAGCGTTCCGGTACCAGCCGGTCGAGCTGCGCCTGCCGCAGGGCTACGAGTTCTACGGCCTGCTGCGCCTGCTGGGACGCTTCCACCATGCACGCGCGAAGGGCAAAGGCCTGGCCGACGACGAGATCCTGCGGCTGGAGCCGATGCTGACCGATTCGCTGCTGCAGGACCTGGCCTGCAACCTGCAGGAAATCGGCCTGCTGCGCCGTGATGAGCGCGGTGAATGGCTGCTCGCGCGCGATCTGGAGCAGGTCAGCCTGTCTGACCTGTACGAATGCACCCAGCTGCGCATTCCAGTGGCCGAGCAGCACCTGCCGTACCGCGACGACACCCTGGGCCGCGCCGCACTGGCGGCCCTGGACGACCTGCGACTGCCCCTGCGCGAGCGCCTCAAGCGCAAGGTCAGCGACATCTACACCGATTCTGGAGACGCACCATGACCCGCAAGACCGAGTTGCCGCTGATGCTCCCGCTGGCCCTGCTGCTGGCGCTGTCGGCCTGCAAGCCGGCGCAGGAGCCGACCCCGGCCAGCAGCCAGCCGCCGGCACAGGCACCAACGCCGACCACGCCGGCGCCAGTGGATGAGACCCCGGCCGAGCGCATCACCGCCGAGTTCCCGACGTTGAAGATGAAGGCGGTGGACGGCAGTGATTACGATCTGGCCGCGCATCGTGGCAAGTGGGTGGTGGTGAACTTCTGGGCGACCTGGTGTGCACCGTGCCGCAAGGAGATGCCGGAGCTGTCGGCGTTGCATGCGATGCGCAGCAACATCGAAGTGGTTGGTCTGGCCTACGAGGACATCGAGGTGCCGGAGATGCAGTCGTTCCTGACCAAGCATCCGGTGACCTATCCGATCGTGATCGTGGATCCGTTCGATCCGCCGGCGGACTTCGCCACGCCGCGAGGCCTGCCGTTGACGCATCTGCTGGATCCGCAGGGCAAGCTGGCCCACACCTTCCTTGGCCCGGTGACCGCCGCCGACATCGAAAAGCAGATCGCGGCGGCCAAGTAGGTTGCGTATCGGCAGGGCTGCGCCCTGCACTCGCCGAAACATTCAAGCAACGGCAACAGCAACAGCCAAAGCGCGATTTCCGTGTGGTGGCGGGGCGGTGTCGGAGTGCGGGGACGCCGCAAGTACGTCCATGTAGGCTTGGCAGCCGCATCCATGCGGCTGACACCCGCACTCCGACACCGCCCCGCCTCTGACAGATTTCTGCGATCTGGTAGATCCACGCCACGCGTGGATGAATGTCTGTCAGATTTCGAAATCAGAAAATGGGGTCAGATCCGTTTTCCTCTGGAAAACGGATCTGACCCCCATCGGCATGTCCAGCAGATCGCAGAAATCTGTCGAAGGCGGGGTGGGTCCGGTTGCGGGGGCGTGAGCCGCATGGATGCGGCGACCGAGCTTACATGGACGTACTTGCAGCGTCCCCCGCAACCGGACCC
>NZ_QFHO01000003.1 GCF_004920835.1 Stenotrophomonas maltophilia | reverse complement strand
GTCCGGTTGCGGGGGACGGCGCAAGTACGTCCATGTAGCCTCGGTCGCGCCATCCATGGCGCTCACGCCCCCGCAACCGGACCCACCCCGCCTTCGACAATTCCCTGCACAGCCTGCTGTAGAGCCGAGCCCATGCTCGGCTGCTCTTCGTTCAACTGTCGGAATATTCGATTTCGATGGAGATTCATCCACGTATGACGTGGATCTACAATCCCTCCATGTCCTCTCCCGCCCTGCCCTGGAATGGCACGCTGCTGCTGGATGCTCACGTGGCTGTGCTGCAAGGCCACGCTGGTGGCAGCGATACGCACGCGCACTACGCCCATCAACTGTTGCTGAGCGAAGCCGCTCCCTGGCAGGTCGAGATCGACGGCGTACGGCAGCAGGGCCAACGGCTGTGGCTGCCGTCATTCCAGCCGCACGCAATCCTGTCGGCGCCGGAAGCGGGCTGCACGGTGTTCCTGGAACCGGC
Organism: Stenotrophomonas maltophilia; assembly: GCF_004920835.1. Taxonomy (GTDB): domain Bacteria; phylum Pseudomonadota; class Gammaproteobacteria; order Xanthomonadales; family Xanthomonadaceae; genus Stenotrophomonas; species Stenotrophomonas maltophilia_AQ. The sequence continues at coordinate 260,392 of NZ_QFHO01000003.1, read as the reverse complement.
GCATGCCGATCCCAACCAGATCCGGCAGCACCTGCTCGCGCTGCCGGGCAACGCGCTGGAGCTGCACGACTGGCTGCCAAGGCTGAGTCGCCCGCAGCCGTTGGACCGCCGCGTGCAGGCCGCGCTGTCCCGTATCGCCGAGCACCTGCCCGGCCCGGTGCCGGCTGCTGATATCGCCGAAGCGGCGCACCTGTCGACCAGCCAGCTGCACCGGCGTTTCCAGTCCGAGCTGGCGGTGACCCTTCGCGGCTGGGTACTGTGGCAACGGCTGCGCAACGCGCTCATGCATCATCTGCGCGGACACAACCTGACCGACAGCGCGCATGCGGCCGGTTTTGCCGACCTCGCCCATCTGTCACGCAGCCTGCGCCGCATGTTCGGCATCGGTGCCGCGCAGCTTCAGGGCCTGCAGCTGCACGCGACCTGACACGCTCGATCACCCACGCCTGCGCAGGCCTTCCGGCAGCTCCGGCACCTCGCCATGCGGCAGTTCACGGAACGGTGCCATCAGCTGCCCGGGATAATCGTGCGGATAGTCCGGCTGGCTGCCGATGCCCAGGTCAGGCCGGCCCAGGCGATAGCCCGGTGCATCGAAGGCGGTCCCCAGCACGTGGTCCCACACGGTCAGGAACAAACCGAAATTGACATCGCCGGCGGTGCCGTAGCGCATGTGGTGGAAGCGATGCAGTGGTGCCCATGCCATCACCCGACCCAGCACGCCGGGACGCATGTCCACGTTGGAATGCTGCAGCAGCAGCTGGATGGCAATGGCGAACGCCAGCACCGCGGCTACCGGCATCGGCAGGCCCAGCACCAGCAGCGGCAGCACACCACCCACCGCTTCGGCCGCCTGGTGCAGCGGGTGTTTCATCAGACCGTTGAAACCATACATGCGGGTCACGCTGTGATGCACCGCATGCAGCCGCCACAGCCAGCCAATGCGATGGCTGGCGTAGTGCACCAGAGTGATGCCAAGGTCGGCGCAGACGATGGCCATCAGCACCTGCAGCGCGAACGGCCACTGCAGCGGCCACAGCTGCCACGGAATGAGCGCTGCCAGCAGCGGAACCGCAGCGATCGACAGCAGGTTCAGGCTTTCGTTGACCAGCGCATGCAGGGTGTCACGCAGGCTGTCGCCCTGGTCGTGGTTGAACGTGGGGTCATACGGCCAGGCACGTTCGGCAGCGAACGAAACCGCGATGGCAACCGCGAGCAGGGCCAGCAGCCACAACGGGTTACCGTGGCAGTGGCCGACCCAGACGATGGCGGCGGCAACGAAACCCAGCAGGAACAGCGGGGCATACAGGCGGAGCATCCAGTGCTTCATGGGCAATCCGGAAAGTAAGGGGCCTGCATGCTGGCGCGGCATGCGGGTGGCCGGCTTGAACAAACGGCGCAACCCGGCGCGCCCCTGGTGGATGACCATCGTGGACGGCACCACGTTTCCCGCATCCACGCATGGCGTGGATCTACAATGGCGGCCTCATCGCGCCCGAGACCGGCATGGATTCCTTCAACCTGATGCGTGCCTTCCGCCGCATCGTCGAACGCGGCGGGCTGGCCCGTGCTGCCGAAGACCTGGGCATGTCGCCCGCCGGGCTGAGCAAGCAGCTGCGCACGCTGGAAACGCATCTGGGAGTGGTGCTGCTGCAGCGGACCACGCGGCGCATGAGCCTGACCGAAACCGGCCACGCCTATTACCGCGAATGCTGCCGCCTGCTCGACGAGCTGGAGGCGCTGGAACGCGGCATCGCCGAACAGCGCGGCGACGTGGCCGGACGCCTGCGCGTCAATGCACCGCAATCATTCGCGCTGAGCACGCTGTCGCCGCTGCTGCCACGCTTCCTGCAGCAGCATCCGCAGCTGTCGCTGGACTTTGTGATGGAAGACCGCCTGCTCGATGCGGTCGGCGAAGGTTTCGATGTGTCGCTGCGGCTGCGTGCCGAGCTGGACGACTCGCGACTGGTAGCGCGCCGCCTGGCCTCGCTGCAGCAGGTGCTGTGCGCGGCTCCGTCCTACCTGCGGCAGCATCCGGCACCGCAGGCGGTGGACGATCTGCAGGCGCACAGCGTGCTGGCCTACAGCCTGTCTGACTCGCCCGGCAGCTGGCCGCTGCTCGGCCCTGATGGGCAGGTAACGATCACCCTGCCGGCGCGCGCTACCGTCAACAACAGCCTGCTGCTGCGCGATCTGCTGGTAGCCGGCATGGGCATCGGCGCCCTGCCCTCGTTCCTGGCCGCACCGGCACTGGCCCGTGGCGAACTACAGCAGGTGCTGCCCGACCACCGCTATCCACCGCGCTTCGTGCATGCGGTCTATCCCACCTCACGCCACCTGCAGCCCAAGGTGCGTGCCTTCATCGATTTCCTGCACGCCGAACTGCCAGGCTGCGCCGGCCTGGATTCGTAACCGCCAGCGAAAACTGAGCTGCCCGCGGCGTACTGTTTCAGACGCGCCGCGCTGCCTAATCTGCCGCCTCCCCTCTCACCGATGGCAGGCAGATGTCTTCCGTTCCTTCCCCCGCTACCACCGCGCCGGTGGTCGATTTCTTCCACGACGTGGTCTGCGGCTGGTGCTTCGTGCTCGCCCCGCGCCTGCAGCAGGTCTCCGCCGAACTCAGCATCCAGGTGCGACATCGCAGCTTCGTGCTGCAGGACTCGCGCGCGCAGATGGTCGAGGTGTTCGGCTCGATGGAGCGCGCCAAAGCGATCATCCTGCGCCACTGGACCGACTGCGCCGCGCATGAAGACACCGCGCGCATCGATATCGAAGGCATGCGCGCACAGGACTTCGAGTATCCGTCCGGCTGGCTCGGTGCACTGGCCTGCCAGGCTGCCGGCATGCTCGGCGGCAACGACGCCCATGGCGCGATGTTCGATGCCGTGCAGTGGGCGCACCTGCACCAGCACCGCAACGTCGGCGACGCCGAAGTACTGCTGGATATCGCCGAGTCGCTGGGGCATCCACGTGGCGCCTTCGCTGACCACATGCGCAGCGACGCAGTGCGCCAGCGCGTGCAGGCCGACCGTGCCGAAGCCGCGGCCCTCGGCATCCGCTCCATTCCCACCGTGATCGGCGGCAACGGCCTGCGCCTGCAGACCCTGCCGCTGCCGCAACTGCGCCAAGCCCTGGCGCACCTGGTCGCGGCCTGAGCCGCACCGTCCCCCACCCTGCAAGGAGATTCCCCATGACCTCACGTACCCTGGCCACCGCGCTGGCCCTGCTGCTGGCCGGCACCGCCGCTTCCACCGCCGTTTCCGCACACGAACGCGTTCCCTCCGGCCAGCAGGTCGGTACCAGCCCCTGGGGGCCGAAGGACGAGATCGGCCGCCTCAACCTGATCACCGACGCCTCGCGCGCAGCGATCCTGTCGCGGGTCAGTGGCGGCAAGGCCTATGACCTGGCCACCGAGTACTACGTCGGCATGCCCAGCTGGCAGGACGCCGGTGACCCGCACTACCAGTTCTGGATGACCCATACCCCGCGCGGCACGGTAATGGATGATCCGATGGGCGTGGGTGAAACCATGAACCTCACCCGCAGCTACACCGGCACCGCGTTCTCGATGTACAGCCACACCGGCACCCACATCGATGCACTGAACCACTTCGGCATCCACGGAAAGATCTGGAACGGCTTCGAGGCCGACAAGCACCTCGGCGACCGTGGCTGGAACGTCACCGGCATCGAGAAATTCCCACCGCTGATCGCGCGTGGCGTGCTGATCGACGTGGCCGGCGCCAAGGGCGTGGACATGCTGCCGGACAGCTACCGCGTCACCCGCCAGGACCTGAAGGATGCGCTGGCACGCCAGCAGGTGAAGCTGCAGCAGGGCGACGTGGTGCTGATCCGCACCGGCCGCATGCGCCTGTTCGAACAGCCCAAGGCCTACATGGCCAACCCGCCGGGCATGGGCCTGGACGCCGCGCGCTTCCTGGTCGAGGACAGCGGCGCGATGATCGTCGGCGCCGACAACCTCAGCTTCGAAACCTTCCCCTCGGAGGTGTCCGACGACTACGTGCCGCTGCACACCTACCTGCTGGCCCAGCAGGGCGCTCCGATCATCGAGCTGGTGGCGCTGGACGAACTGGCCCGCGACAAGGTCTATGAGTTCGCCTTCATCGGCGGCCCGCTGAAGATCCGCGGCGGCGATGCCGCGCCGCTGCGCCCGGTGGCGTTGCCGGTCCGCCCGTAACCGGGGCCTGTGGGTGCCGACCTTGGTCGGCATTCCGTCCCATACCCGGTGGGTGCCGACCTTGGTCGGCACTCCTTTACCCCTTCAGCAACCTGAAACCCGACCCTCCGATTTCATTAGTAATTCTACTCACAACGCGAGTAGCATGTCCGGTCTCAGCCCCTGATACCGGCCCGTCGATACTCGCGCCATGCCTGCCGTTTCCGCCCGTTCCTGCCGCTTCAAGCCAACCCGGCGCCTGCCTTGGAGGACCGGCTGATGGGTGCCGTCGTCGCCCTCGACCGGCTGCTGGACGGGCGCCAGCTGTGGCGCGGCCCAGCCCGCCAGGGCCCGGCCAGCGACCACCTGGCCAGCGGCCACCCGGCACTGGACGCACGCCTGCCCGGCGGCGGCTGGCCGGCCAGCGGGCTGTGCGAGGTGCTGCAGGCAGCGCCCGGCGTCGGCGAGCTGGCGCTGGTCTGGCCGGCACTGGCCAGGCTGAGCCAGCGCGAACGCCCGATCGTACTGGTCGCCCCGCCCTATCGCCCGCATGCCCCGGCCTGGGCCGCCGCCGGGCTGGACCTGGCCCAGCTGCAGATCATCCACGCCGCACCGAAACAGGCGCTGTGGGCCGCCGAACAGTGCCTGCGCTCTGCGGCCTGCGCGGCGGTGCTGTGCTGGCCGCACCAGGCCGACGATCGCGCCCTGCGCCGGCTGCAGGTGGCTGCCGACAGCGGCCAGTGCCTGGGCTTCGTGTTCCGCGAGGCGCAGGCAGCGCGCAACCCCTCCCCGGCCAGCCTGCGCCTGCAGCTCGACCACGGCCAGGTACGGGTGCTGAAGTGCCGTGGCGGCCTGCCACCCGCGCAGCCGTTGCCACTGGCCATCACCCACTGAGGCCGCGCCATGCATTGGGCCTGCCTGTTGTTGCCGCAGCTGGCGCTGGACAGCGTGCTGCGCCTGCAGCCGGACCCGCAGCGGCCACTGGTGCTGCTGCAGGGGCCGCCGCAGCGTCGCGTGCTGCGTGCGGTCAGCCCGGCCGCCCGTGCGGTGGGACTGCGCCCGGGCATGCTGCTGTCGGCCGCGCAGGTACTGGTGCAGGACATGCACCTGCACGACTACGACCCCACCGCCGAACAGCACACCCGGCAGCTGCTGGCCAGCTGGGCCTATGCCTACAGCTCGCAGGTCAGCCTCGATTTTCCGCATGCGCTGGTCATGGAGATCGGTGCCAGCCGCGCCCTGTTCGGCGACTGGCTGACGATCGAGCAGCGGCTGCGCAACGAACTGCATGCGCTTGGTTTCCGCCATCGCCTGGTGGCCGCGCCCACCGCGCATGCCGCGCGCGTGCTGGCCAATGTCCACGACGGCCTCGGCATCGATGCGCAGCAGCTGCCAGCGGCACTGGCTCAGCTGCCTTTGCCGCGCTGTGGCCTGCCCAGCGAAGCGGTGACCGTGCTCGGCCGTTCCGGCCTGCGCACGCTGGGTGCGGTGCTCGAACTGCCGCGTGACAGTCTGGCCCGGCGCTTCGCCCCCGAGGTGCTGCAGCAGCTGGACGCATTGCGTGGCCTGCCCACTGCGCCACTGCGTTACTACCAGCCACCGGATCGTTTCGATGCGCGCATCGAATTCGAATACGAGATCGAATCCAGCCAGGCCCTGCTGTTCCCGCTGCGCCGGCTGCTGTTGGATCTGGCTGCGTTCCTCTGTTCGCGCGATGGCGGCGTGCAGCGCTTCGACCTGCATTTCGAGCACGACCTGCTGCCGGCCAGCGTACTGACCATCGGCCTGCTGGCGCCCGAGCGTGATCCCGCGCTGCTGTTCGAGATCGCACGCAACCGCATGGAAGCCTTCGCCCTGCCGGCCGGCAGCCGCGCACTGCGCCTGCAGGCCGAGCAGTTGCCACCGTTCGTGCCCGCCGCGCGTGACCTGTTCGACACCCGGCCGGCACAGGCAATGCCCTGGAACCAGCTGCGCGAGCGCCTGCGTGCGCGGCTGGGCGATGAAGCCGTGCAGCCGCTGGCGGTGCAGGCCGACCATCGCCCCGAACGCGCCAGTGGCACCCAGCCCGCGGTCAAGCCTCCGTCGTACTGGCCGCTGCGTCCGGGCTGGCTGCTGGACACGCCGCAACCGCTGCGTGATCCCCGCCTGCGCATCGTCACTGGACCGGAGCGGATCGAATCGGGCTGGTGGGACCAGGCCGACGCGCGCCGCGACTACTACGTGGTGGAAACCGCGCATGGCCAGCGCGGTTGGGCTTTCCGTGAGCGCAATGATCCGCATGCGCCGTGGATGCTGCACGGCTGGTTCGGCTGAGCCGTCATGCACAACGAACTGCCCGGCTACGCCGAACTGCACTGCCTGTCGGCCTTCAGTTTCCAGCGTGGCGCCTCGATCGCCGAAGAACTGTTCGCGCGCGCCGCTGGCCAGGGCTACCGCGCATTGGCGATCACCGACGAATGCTCGCTGGCCGGCATCGTGCGCGCCTGGCAGGCCGCCAAGACGCATGGTGTGGCGCTGATCGTCGGCGCCGAATTCCAGGTCGAGGACGGGCCGAAGCTGGCCCTGCTGTGCTCCGACCAGGCCGCCTACGCCGGCTTGTGCCAGTTGATCACCACCTGCCGGCGGCGCGCGGCCAAGGGCGAATACCGCTGCCTGCGCGAGGACCTGCTCGGCCTGCCCGACGGCCTGCTGTGCCTGTGGCTGGACCGGCAACCGGCGGCCACCGATCTGGAACTGCTGCGCGCCGGCTTCGATGATCGGCTGTGGTTGGCGGTGGAACTGCACCACGAACACGACGACGCGCGCCGCCTGCAGCTGCTACAGGCCTTCGGCGAACGCCACTGCCTGCCGCTGGTCGCCAGTGGTGATGTGCACATGCACGTGCGCCGCCGCCGCGCCCTGCAGGACACCCTGACCGCGATCCGCCACCGCTGCAGCGTGGCCGAAGCCGGCTGGCGCCTGTTCCCCAACGGCGAGCGCCACCTGCGTCCGCGTACCGCACTGGCCCAACTGTATCCGCCCGAACTGCTGGCCGAGACCCTGCGCATCGCCGAGCGTTGCCACTTCACGCTGGAGCAGTTGCAGTACACCTATCCACGCGAACTGGTGCCGGAGGGCCACGATCCGGACAGCTGGCTGCGCGTGCTGGTCGAGCGTGGCATCCCGTGGCGCTGGAAAGGCGGCATCGAACCAGCGCAACGCACGCAGATCGAGCACGAACTGGCGTTGATCAGGCAGAAGAACTACGCCTCCTACTTCCTCACCGTGCAGGACATCGTGCGCTTCGCGCGCAGCCAGGACATCCTCTGCCAGGGCCGCGGCTCGGCGGCCAACTCGGCAGTGTGCTTCGTGCTGGGCGTGACCGAGATCGACCCGGCGCGCAGCAACCTGCTGTTCGAGCGCTTCATCTCCGCCGAGCGCGACGAGCCACCGGATATCGACATCGACTTCGAGCACGAGCGCCGCGAGGAAGTACTGCAGTACGTGTTCAACCGCTACGGACGCGAGCGCGCTGCGTTGACCGCGGTGGCGATCAGCTACCGCGGTCGCAGCGCGATCCGCGACGTGGCCCGTGCGCTCGGCCTGCCGATGGACCAGGTCAACGAACTGGGCGCGGCGATGGATCACTGGGGCGGCCACGTACCACTGCCGGAGACCCTGCGCGAGCGCGGCTTCGATCCGGAGACACCACTGATGCGGCGGCTGCTGGCGCTGACCGCCGAGCTGATCGACTTCCCGCGCCACCTGTCGCAGCACCCGGGCGGCTTCGTGATCTCCGAGCACCCGCTGTCGACCCTGGTGCCGGTGGAAAACGCGGCGATGGCCGACCGCACCGTCATCCAATGGGACAAGGACGATCTGGATGCCACCGGCCTGATGAAGGTCGACTGCCTGGCGCTGGGCATGCTCACCGCCATCCGCAAGTGCCTGGCGATGCTGAAACAGCATGGCCTGCACGAAGGGCGCATGGATGCGATCCCTGCCAAGGATACGAAGACCTACGACATGATCTGCGCCGCCGACACCATCGGCGTGTTCCAGATCGAATCGCGTGCGCAGATGGCGATGCTGCCACGTCTGCAACCGCGCAGCTTCTACGATCTGGTGATTGAAGTGGCGATCGTGCGCCCCGGCCCGATCCAGGGCGACATGGTGCACCCCTATCTGGAACGGCGGAGGATCCTGCGCGAGCAAGGCCCGGATGCACTGAACGACCCTGACAATCCGCTCTATCCAGCGCAACTGGAGCGCGTGTTCGCACGCACGTTGGGCATACCACTGTTCCAGGAGCAGGTGATGCAGCTGGCAGTGGAAGCAGCAGGTTACACACCTGGCCAAGCCGATGCCCTACGCCGCTCGATGGCGGCATGGAAGCGTCGTGGCGGCCTGGAACCGCATCGCGAGAAGTTGCTGGCCGGCATGTTGAAGAATGGCTTCAGCCGTGAGTACGGCGAACACCTCTTCGAGCAGATCAAGGGCTTCGGTGATTACGGTTTCCCGGAAAGCCATGCTGCCAGCTTCGCCCTGCTGACCTATAACAGCTGCTGGCTGAAGTGCCATCACCCCGCCGCGTTCACTGCCAGCCTGATCAACAGCCAGCCACTGGGCTTCTACAGCCCCGACCAGCTGCTGCAGGACGCGCGCCGACACGGCATTCGCGTGCTGCCAGTGGACGTGCGCCACAGCGACTGGGACTGCACCCTGGACTTCAGCAAGGGGCCGGCGGCAATCCGCCTCGGACTGCGCCTGGTCGATGGCTGCAACGAGCCCGCCGTGCAGGCCATCATGCGCGAACGTGCGCGGCGCCCGTTCGACGATGTGGGCGACCTGTGTCAGCGCGCCGCACTGGACCGCCGCCAGCAGGGCCTGCTGGCCGATGCTGGTGCACTGCGCGGGATCAGCGGCCATCGCCATCGTGCACGCTGGGATATCTCCGGCGTGGAAAACCGGCTGCCACTGTTCGACCAGGCCCGCGCCACCGCCGAAGCCCGCGTGCCACTGCCCCTGCCCAGCGCCTGGGAGGACATGCAGGCAGATTACCGCAGCACCGGTACCACCCTTGGCCGCCATCCGATCTGGTTCCTCCGTACGCAGCTGCGCAGTCGCGGTTGCCTGGACGCAGCACAGCTGGCGGGCCACGGCCATGGTCGGCGCGTGCGCGTCGCCGGCCTGGTGCGCATGCGCCAGCGCCCACAGACCGCCAGCGGCGTCACCTTCCTCACGCTCGAAGATGAGACCGGCATGGTCAACGCCGTGGTCTGGCGGCACCTGGCCGATCGCCAGCACCGGGTGCTGGTCGATACCCAGCTGATGCAGATCGATGGCCGCCTGGAACGCGTTGATGGCGTGCAGCATGTCATCGTGCAACGCATGCACTGCCTGGATGAACTGCTGCAGGGACTGCGCAGCCACAGCCGCGATTTCCACTGACGATACACAACGTCACACAACGAACTGGCCATTGCCGGCCCGCATCCGCTATCGTCGGCACATCCAAGGAAGGACGACCCGATGCCCCGTGCACTGCTGCTGACCACACTGGTGGTCTCGACCCTCGCCCTGCTTGTTTCCGGCTGGACCGCCTGGAACCTGCATCGCAGCCAATCGCCACAGCGCATCATCGAGGCACGCGGGCTGATCATCCACGATGCAAGCGGCCAACCGCGGGTGATCCTCGGCGCACCGGTTCCCGATCCGCTCAGCCAGGGCCGCACCCAGGGGCCGCGGGCCACCGCCCTGTCCGGCCTGATCCTGCTCGGCCCCGACGGCTCCGAACGCGGCGGCTACGGCACCAGCGACCGCGGCGGCGAAGCGCTGCTGACCCTGGACGATGCCACCGGCACCACCGAAGTGTTCAAGGTGGTGGCCAATCCGGACCGTGGCGCCAGCCTGATGGTCAAGCACCAGAACAACACTGGCGCCATGCTCACCTCCTGGCAGGGCAAGCCGGAACTGATGTTCGTCGATGACAGCGGCCAGTCCTACTACGTGCGCCCGGGTGCCAACGCCGCGCCCTGATCTGCTTTTGTAGCGTCGAGCCATGCTCGACTGCTTTACGCGCACGGCAGGCGAGCATGGCTCGACGCTACAAACCACACACCGCCGCCAGATCATCGGCCAGCTGCCGCAGCTGCGCCGACCCCAGCGCCGCGCAGGTAATGCGCAGACCATGGCCCGGTGCCGCCACCGCGAATACTTCGCCTGCACGCACATGCCATCCGCGCGAAGCCAGCGCCAGCACCTGCGGATGGCTGTCCGCCAGCAACGGCAGCCACAGGTTCAATCCTTCCATCGGCTGCGGTGTCGGCACGCCACGTGCACGCAGCAGTTCCTGCAGCGACTGCAACCGCTGCTGGTAGCGCTCACCTGCCGACGCGATCTTCGCCTGCTGCGTCGCCGATGCCAGCACCGAAGTCGCCGCATCCTGCAGCAGGTGGCTGACCCAGCCGGTACCGGACGCCAACCGCAACCGTAACCGCGACGCGGTCTCTTCATCGCAGGCCAACCACGCCAGCCGCAGATCGGGACCGAGTGGCTTGGACAACGAGCGCAGCACAGCCCAGCGACGACCATCCAGCGGCAGCACCGAGTGATAGGCCTGCTGCGAGAGCAGCGCGTAGTGATCATCGATCAGCACCGCCACCTGCGGATAGGCCGCCAGCAGCTGGCGCAACGCCCGCGCCCGCTTCGCATCCAGGCTGGCCCCGGTCGGGTTGTGTGCCCGCGGGGTCAGCAGCACCGCGCGTGCACCGGCCCCCAGCGCCTGCCGCAGCGATTCGACCTGCATGCCGTGCGCGTCCATCGCCACCGGCAACGGCGCGTGACCCACCGCGTTGAGCACGTTGAGGCTGCCGAGGAAACACGGATCTTCCACCGCGATGCGATCGCCCGGCAGCAGCCACGCCGCCAGCAGGCGCTCGATGCCATCGACCGCGCCATGGGTCAGCTCCAGCGCATAGCCTTCGGGGCAGTCCGCATCCAGCGAGGCCCGTGCCAGCGCCTGTAACCTCGGGTCGACCGTGCCCACGCCGTACAAGCGCGGCGCCGCCGGGGCCAGGCGCAGGTTCGGCAACAGGCGAGGATCCGGGTTGCCGCCGGCCAGGTCCTGCAGCGCCAGCCCCGGCGTACTGCCCTCGCGCGCCAGCGTCGGCGGCAATCCGCGCACCACCGTGCCACGGCGGCCCGCCGTGCTGGCCAGGCCCGCCGCATCCAGGCGCTTGTAGGCAGCGGCCACGGTGTTGCGGTTCACGCCCAGCTGCTCGGCCAATTCACGCACCGGCGGCAGCACGCTGCCGGCCGGCAGGCGGCCCTTGCCGATGCCGTCGCGGATGCTGTCGAAGATCGACTCGGCGCTATGCCCGGTGATTTTCATTTTGTCCTATGCCAAAATATCTCTTGTCCTGTGCCAGTGTATCCCACCCTGGCCACCCTGCATTGGAGGTGCCCGCATGCCCCTTGCCGCTGCCGACTGGCCCGTCGCCCAGTCCGTTGAACAGATCGCCGACAACCTGGTCACGGTGCGCCAACGCATCGCCAATGCCTGCGCGCGTGTCGGCCGGGATCCGGCCAGCGTGCGCCTGCTTCCGGTCAGCAAGACCGTCGATGACGCCCGCATCCGCATGGCGGTGGCCGCCGGCTGCCAGGAACTGGGCGAGAACAAGGTGCAGGAAGCACAGCGCAAGGCCGAAACAATGGCCGACCTTGGCGTGCACTGGTCGGTGATCGGCCATCTGCAGACCAACAAGGCGCGCTACGTGGCGCGCTTTGCCAGCGAGTTCCAGGCGCTGGACAGCCTGCGCGTGGCCGAGGCCCTGCAGCAGCGCCTGCAGCTGGAAGACCGCACGCTGGATGTGTTCGTGCAGGTCAACACCTCGGCCGAGCCGAGCAAGTACGGACTGGAACCCGACGCGGTCGAGGCCTTCGTGCAGCAGTTGCCGGCCTTCGATCGCCTGCGCGTGCGCGGCCTGATGACCCTGGCCATCTTCACCCCCGACGTCGAGCGCGTGCGCGCCTGCTTTGTGCGCCTGCGCGAACTGCGCGACCAACTGCAACACACCGCCCCGCCCGGTCTCGACCTGTCGCAGCTGTCGATGGGCATGTCCGGCGATTTCGAAGTCGCCATCGAGGAAGGCGCCACCGTGGTTCGTGTCGGCCAAGCCATCTTCGGCGCCCGCGCCACCCCGGACAGCTTCTACTGGCCGAACAGCGGAGCCCCGGCATGAAGCACGCAGTCGTTCTGCAACACGTCGCCTTCGAAGACCTCGGCACCCTGCAGCCGCTGCTGCTGACGCAGGGTTGGCAGTTGCAGGTGCTGCAGGCCGGTATCGATGCGCTCGATCCGGTCGACTCTGCCGACCTGCTGGTAGTGCTTGGTGGGCCGATCAGTGTCAACGATGTGGATACCTATCCGTTCCTGGCCGAGAGTATCACTGTGCTGCAGCGTCGCCTGCAGCAGCAGCGGCCGACCCTGGGCATCTGCCTCGGCGCGCAGTTGATGGCCCACGCGCTTGGTGCCAGCGTCGCTCCCAGTGGTGGCAAAGAGATCGGTTTTGCACCGCTGCTGCTGACCGATGAAGGCCAGCGTTCCCCGCTGCAGGCCCTGCAGGGCATTCCGGTACTGCATTGGCATGGCGAGGCGTTCGAACTTCCGGCCGGTGCACGCCGCCTGGCCAGCACGCCGGCCTGCCGTCACCAGGCCTTCGCCATCGGCAGCCACGCACTGGCCCTGCAATGCCATCCGGAACTGGACGCGCGCCAGTTCGAGCGCTGGCTGATCGGCCACACCCTGGAGCTGGCCCAGGCCGGCATCGATCCGAACGATATGCGCGCGCAGGCACGCCGCTACGGTGCACCACTGGCCGCTGCCGCCACCGCGATGTTCGACCATTGGCTACAGGACCTGCCGGAGATGCCGCGATGAACTACCGATTGCAGATCCACCGCGATGGCGCCCACTGGGGCCACTTCGACTGCAGCGGCCCTGATGCCCTGCAACGCATGGACGCCATCGCCGCACAGCTGCCTGCGGATCAGGGCTTCCAGTTGAAGCGGCAGAAAGGTGTCGGCGAAGAACGCATCCTGTCCAGCAATGCTGACGGCCTGCGCGTGCTGGCTTCACAGATCCAGTACCGCGATCTCTGACCCGACGATGGTAGTGCCGGCCAGCGGCCGGCACTACCCGACGGCATTCCGGCATGTCAATCTTCCGCCATGTTGACCCTGCAACGCGGCAGCCACCACGGGCTGCTCATCGCCCCGCGCTGGCCCTCTACCCATATCCAGATCGAAACAGAGGTGCTGCAGCGCCTGCTCGATGCACAGTCGCTGCTACCTGCCGAACTGCGCCTGCTGCTCACCCGAGGCTTCGAACCCAGCCACAGCCGCCTCGGTGGTTTCCGCCGCCTGGTGCGGCGGTTCGGCATCACCCTCTTCCGCACCTGCTACCCTCAGCGTCACGATGAGGTCGACGCTATCTTCGGGGCCAATGGTCACGACATCGATGGCTGCCATGTCGATGTCTCACTGGTACTGCGCGGCAAGCGGCTACGACTGCTGCCCCTGGGCGTATTTACTCCGCTGCGCTGGCAACGCCGTCGCGTCGCCCGCCATGCCGAGGCGGTCACGCGGGTGAAGCGCAGCCTGCAGCACTGCGGATTCGTGCTGCATCACAACCCGACCGAATCGTTGCAGATCCACTGCGATTACCCACCACGGTAACCCCACCGGCGGCCGTGCGTCGTTCACCGCCCGCACTCGTTGATGCAAATGATTCTCTTTTGCTGTAAGGTGCAGCCGCTGCCCTTGCCGCCGCGGGCTGTTCCCTTTCCCAGTTGTCGCCCGCCCCGTGTCCACGCCTGTCGAACCGACGGATGTCGCGCATCTGTGCGCGGCCCATTACCGGCCGCTGCACGCCCATGTCCGCCGCAAACTCCCGCAACGCAGCGACGCCGATGACGTCGTCCAGGAAACCTGGCTGCGTGTCGTCAAGGTCGCCACCAGCGGCCTGCTGAACAATGGCCGCGCCTATCTGTACCGCGTTGCCCACAACCTGATCGCCGACCACTACCGGCAACGCCAGCGCCGTCGCGAAGAGGCGCTGGATGACGCGCAGCTGCACGCCATCGCCGATCCTGCACCGCTGCCGGAGCAACGCCTGCTCGACGCCGAACAGCTGCGCCATCTCGATGCAATCATCGCCGCGCTGCCGCCGCGATCACGCCAGGTGTTCCTGCTGGCCCGGGTGGAGCAGTTGGCACTGGCCGAGATCGGCCGCCAGCTCGGCATCAGCCGGCAGACCGCGCATGGCCATCTGCTGCGTGCTCTGGTCGCCCTGCAGCAGGTACCGGGCGCATGAGCCAGGACGCGATCGCGCGCGAAGCCGCACGCTGGTGGCTGGACGGGCACGACGGTGACCGCGACGAGAGCGCGTTCGAACAGTGGTACCAGGCCGATCCGCGACATGCCGCGCATTACCAGCATCTGCAGCAGCTGTGGCAGGCCGGTGCAGCGTTGCCGAGCTTGCAGCGGCACCAGCAACGCAGGCAACGCCGCCGCCTCCGCGAAGCCGGCATTGCGGTCCTTTTGCTGTGCGCGCTCGGTCTGTACAGCCGCCACGCCTCGCCGCCTGCTGCTCAGGTACTGCGCACCGCCGCTGGCGAGATCCGTGATGAAGCCCTGCCGGACGGCTCGCATGTGCTGTTGTCGCCGGGCAGCGAAGTGCATGTGCGCGTCGACGCACAGCGCCGCCAGCTGCAGCTGCAGCGAGGGCAAGCCTGGTTCAAGGTCGCCGCCGATGCCGAGCGGCCATTCCAGGTACACACCCCACAGGGCACCGTCACCGCACTGGGAACCGCATTTGATCTGGCCGTGCAGGGCGGCAGCAGCGTGGTCACAGTCACCGAACACAGCGTCCGCGTGGAAAGCGGCGCCAGCAGCGTGCAGGCCAGCGAGGGTCAGCAGCTGCGCTTCAATGGAAACACACCGGCGATCGCGACAGACGCAGACAGCAGTGTCCTGGCCTGGCGCGAACGGCGCCTGCACTGGGTGTCGGCCCCCCTGGCTGAAGTCGCCCAGGGTCTGGACCGTTGGCATGGCGGGCACACATGGGTCGTCGGCGAGCGCCTGCGCCAGCAGCCGGTCACCCTGCTCGGCAGGGCCGATGGTGCGGCCAGCAACCGCGACCAGCTGGCCACCCAGCTGCAGGTGCGCGTGCTGCACTTCGGTGCAGGCATACAGGTGTGGCTGCCGCCGCGCAGGGAACAGCGTGATGCACCCTGACATCCGGTCCGCGGCCGCGTCTACCCAGGATGACGACGCTCTGCGTCACCTCCTGGAGCCCCCGATGCTGTGCCACCGCCCCCTTGTCCTCGCCCTGTCGCTGGCCTGTGCCAGCGCGATTCCACTGCTGCCTGCCAGTGCGCAGGCGCAGGCGGCCACCCGCCACTACGATCTGCCCGCACAGCCACTGGCTGCCGCACTGGATGCCTACAGCCGCCTGAGCGGCGTCGATCTGGTGATCGGTGCGGCGCTGCCCGCCGGCCATGCCGCCCCTGCCCTGCGCGGTGATTTCGACGACGCCCAGGCATTGTCCCATCTGCTCACAGGCAGCGGCCTGCGCCCGCGCTTCATCGATGCACGCCGCGCCACCCTGGAACCGGCACCCGCCGAACGGGGTGATGGCAGCCGCCGCACCGGGCCGCTGCGGGTGCAGGGCGATACCGCGCACGGCCATGCACCGGGCGCCGGCGCCAGCCAGTACGTACCGGCCACCCGTGATGGTTTCGCGCCCACGGTCGGCAGCGAGCGTGTGGCGGTTGCCGAACGCCAGGAAGGCAACAGCCTGCTGCGTTCGATGCCCGGCACCCACAGCTTCCATTCGCGCAGCCAACCTGGCCTGCAGGTCAACATCCGCGGCATGACCGGCGCCGGCCGGGTCAACACCATGATCGACGGAGTCACCCAGACCTTCCGCAACAACGCCGGGCATGGCTCGGGTGGCCCGTTCGCCTATGTCGACCCGTTCCTGCTGGCCGGCGTGGACGTGCAGCGCGGCGCGGTTGCCGGCGGTGATGGCGCCGGTACGCTGACCGGCAGTGCCAATTTCCGCACGCTGGATATCGAGGATCTGCTCGGCGAAGGCCGCGACTGGGGCCTGCGTGCGGGCTATCGCCATGGCAACAACGGCTATGGCAGCGGCCGCACCTTCGCCGGTGCGTGGCGCCACAGCGAGGACGGCGGTGACCGCCAGTTCGGCCTGCTGGCCGCTGCCAGCAGCAGCCGCAGCAACGAGTACGCCACCGCACGCGGGCAGAAGAACAGTGCCGACCCCGGCAGCCAGCAGCCCAGCAGCTGGCTGTTGAAAGCGCGCCTGCAGCCGAGTGACCAGCATCGGCTCGACCTGAGCCACATGCATTACGAAAACGACTTCTACCACAACTACCCGTGGCAGATTTCCGCGCGCAACCAGCGGGCCAGCTACCACTACACGCCCTATTCGCCGTGGATCGACCTGCGCGCGACCTTCGCCAGCAACAAGACCCGGCTGTTCTATCCGCCGGTGGAGGATTCCAGCTACATCGGCCGCCGCACACACAGCAGCCTGAGCAGCTGGACCGTAGACAACACCAGCCACTTCGACATCGGTGCGCTGCGGGCGCGCTGGAATACCGGCATCAAGCACCAGTCGGACATCTACGTCGCCGACACTCCCACCCTGCGCGGCGCCAATCCGCAGGGCCGCAGCCAGCTCGACAGCGTCTTCAGTACGCTGGAACTGCAGTACGACATCTATGCCCTGACCGCCGGCCTGCGCCAGGACCGCTACGGCATCCGCGGCCATATTCCGGTGTGCTCGGATGTGCCGGGCCAATGCACGGAGATCAATGGCGGCGACATCGACGTGCGTCGCACCGAGCGTGCACTCAGTCCCAGCCTGGCGGTCTCGCTGCAGGCCACCGACTGGCTGCAGCTGTTCGCCGAAGCCTCGCGCACCTCGCGGCCGCCGCGGGTGCAGGAGATGTTCTTCGAGAAGATTCCGCTGGAGGGCATGAGCGATGCCGACGGCGTAGGTGCCAATCCGTTCCTGCACCGCGAGCGCTCGCGCAACCTGCAGTTCGGCGCCAACCTCAGCACCGACTCACTGCTCGTCGAGGGTGACCTGGCACAGCTGCGGATCACCCGCTTCGACAACCGCATCCGCGACTACATCAAGCCGCAGTACCTGCTGATCGTGCATCCGCCGGAAGTGGAACCGTTCGTGGTGCCGATCGACAGCGATCCGCAGCTCAACGCCTGGACCGATGCACTGGACGTGGACGACTTCAGCACCACCACGCGCTGGATGAACCACCCAGGCATCGTGCGCATGCGCGGCATCGAGCTTGAGGCGCACTACGCCAGCGAGCACTACCACGCCACGCTCAGCTGGACCCGCTCGCGCACCAGCGCGCCGGCCATCGAGTTCGTCAACCTGGAAGACATCACCGCGCTGCCCGACCGCTACTGGACGCTGGACGTGGGTGGCCGCTGGTGGCAGCAGCGCGTGCAGGCCGGCCTGCGTGCCGAGTACTCCGGGCCGACCGAGGAAGGCTACGACTTCTTCCAGACCCGCAAGACCGGCGGCACCGGCGTGCTGCTGGACTTCTACGCCAGCTTCAAGCCCCAGGCCAACACCACCCTGTGGCTGAACATCGAAAACCTGCAGAACAAGGCCTATAACAACAATGCCTCGATCGACAGCATCTTCAGCCCGATCCTGGACCGCGGCAACGGCCGTGGCCGCACCGTTTCGATGGGCATCAATGTGGCGTTCTAGCCGTCGCTGGCTGCCCGTGTGCCTGCTCGCGCTGGCGACAGTGACCAGCGCGCAGCCGATGCCCGGCACGGTGATCGACCTGGCCAGTGGCCAGCCCCTGGACGAGGCCGCGTTCGTGAAGCGCGCGGCCACGGCCCAACGGATGCTGCTGGGCGAGCGCCATGACCTGGCCGGCGACCATGCCGCCCAGCGCTGGTTGCTGCAGGTCCTGCAGCAGCAGCGGCCGCAGGCTGCCCTGGTGCTGGAGATGATCGCCAGTGAGCGCCAGCCACGCCTGCAGCGGGTGCAGCGCTGGCTGGCCAAGGGCAACCACGCCGACGGCACGCGCCTGCAGGAGTTGCTTGACTGGGATGCGCGCTGGCCGTGGACGGCCTATGGCGGGCTGGTACAGGACGCCACCGCTGCGGGTACGGCCCTGTTCGGTGGCAACCTGTCGCGCGCCGAGGTCAACACGCTGCTGGCTTCGACCAAGGCAGTCCGGTTCCCGGTTGCCACTGCACGGCAACGCCTTTCGGCGGTGGTGCTGGCCCAGCATGCAGAGGCCGCGCCGATGCTGGACGGCATGCTGGCCGTGCAGCAGGCCCGCGACAGCCGCATGGCGCAGGTGCTGACCCGTGCACCAGCACCGGCGGTGCTGGTTGCCGGCCGCTGGCATGTACTGCGCGGGACCGGCGTGCCGGGCTACCTGCCGCCAGAGGCGCCGTCCCTGGTGATCGCACTCGCGTCACCCGGCGAATCCGTCGACGCCGCCGATGCCGATCTGCTGTGGGTGCTGGACGATGAGTGAGCGCGGCCAACACTGGCAGGCCATCGCGATCACCATCGGGCTTCACCTGCTGCCCTTGCTGCTGCTGGTGCATTGGGTCGCCACGCCGCCCATGCTGCCGCCACCGGAACAGGACGTGCGCATCAGCCTGCGCCTGCTGGCACCGGCCACTCCGCCACAGCCCGTAGAGGAACGCCAGGCCGATACGCCCAGCCAGGCACAACAGGCACGGGCGTCACAAGCCACGAAGTCGCCTCCGCCGCCCACGCCCACCGCCGCACGCGAAGGCGAGCTGGCTGCCAGTGAAACCGGCGGTCGTGGCCGGCAACCGCTGCCGGTCGCCCCGCCTGCGGCCGCGACCGATGCAAGTCCCGCACCGGCATCGATCACGGCCGCGCCGCCCGCTCCGGACGCGCCACCGGCAGACTTCCAGGCCGGCGCCGCCAGCGACCAGTGGGAAGCCCGCCTGATGGCGCGGCTCGAGCGTTACCGCTATTACCCCGCCGCCGCGCGCTCGCGTCGCCAGCAGGGTACGGCGTGGGTCAGGGCCAGCATCGACCGTGAGGGCCGCCTGCTGGCGCTGCGGCTGGAGCAGTCCAGTGGCCAGCCGATGCTGAATGACGCCGCGCTGCAGACCTTCCGTCGTGCGCAGCCGCTACCGCCCATTCCCGCCGAGCTGAAGGCGCCGCAGGAACTGGTGGTGCCGGTGGAGTACTACCTGCGCTAGACGATCCAAGCCTCCGCCTTGATGTCGGGGATTGCGAGGCAGTCTGCAACCTCAACTCTGGTTGAGGTCAAATGGAACTGGCGCAACAGAGTAGTCCGCCATGCGCAACGATTGCGTCCACCTGCAGAGCCGAGCCCATGCTCGGCTGCCGTTCGCGTGGAGCAGCCGAGCATGGGCCCGGCTCTACAGTTCCGGGGTCACGTCCACGCCGGGTCGGCAGTAAAATCAATGGTCAGCCAGAACGTGCTGGCACGGGCATCCAATCGCACCGCGATCTCATCTCGCATCGCGTCGACATCACCGACCGAACCCAATGGCGTGGCCGGGTCGGCCAGCACATGGATCTCGATGAAGCGCATCCGCCCCATCTTCGCCACGTGGCTGGTGAAGCCTGTATAGCCACGTTCGGCCACGAAGGCCTGCATCACCTGCTGCACGCGACCGTCCAGATCATCCGGCGCTACCTGCAGCACTTCGCGCATGGCCTTCCATGCACTGCGTGCCGGCACCGGCAGCACCGCCAGGCTGATCAAGGCCAGCACGATCGAATCCAGGTACGGCACCCAGTGGTGCCACTCACCGCCATGCAGCGCCAGTGCCAGCACGAAGGCCAGTACCACCGCCAGGCTCATCAACCCACCCAACAGCCAGCCACGCACGTCCAGCCACAGCAGCGCCGAGCGCAGATGCCGCGCCCGCTGCGCGACGAACGCCGCCATCGCCAGGTTGCTGGCACTTAGCAACGCTGCCCACCACAGCGCGGGCCCGAATTTCACTTCGTGCCCGCCCGTGGTCAGGCCGATCACGGCGTTGGCCAGCGCGTACACGCAGGCCAGCGACAGGATCACACCGCCCAGCGCCTCGACCATCGGCTCCAGGTGCCAATAGCCGTACTGGAAGCGTGGGCTCTGTTCCCGCGCCACCAGCCGCAACACCGACAACGACACCAGGGTCAGGGCAACGTCGACCAGGCTGTACACGCCGTCGAACAGGATGGCCTGCGATCCCACCAGCAGGCCACCACTGAAACCAACCGCGCTCACCGCAAGGGTGACCCCGATCGAGAACGTCAGGATGCGTTGCTCGCGCGCGGTATCCATCGGTCGTCGAAGGGCCGACCGTTGCCGGTCAGGCCTTCAACACCTCCACCTTGTACGAAACCGCACCATCCTCCTGCTCGATGATGAGCCCGTGCACGTCCGACTCGAAGCCGGGGAAGCGCGCGTTCTGCTCGCGGGCGATGCGCAGCGACTGGATGATCGGCTCGTCGCTGTCACCGAAGCGCTCGCCCGGCATGATGGTCGGAATGCCCGGCGGGTACGGTACGAGCATGGTCGCGGCAATGCGGCCGCTGATCTGCTCGATGTCGACCCGCTCGATCTCGCCCTTCACCAAGTGGTTGTAGGCATCGGCCGGGGTCATCACCGGCGTCGGCAGATCCACGTACATCTCACGCATCACCTTAGCCACCGCGAACTCCTGGTTGAACGCATGCAGCGCATCGCACAGGTCGCGCAGGCCCCAGCCGGCGTAAGCCACCGGGTAATCGGCGGCCAGCGTCGGCAGCGCCTGGGTCAGCGGCGCGTTTCGGTCGTACAGCTCCTTGAACGCCATCAGTTCGGTGACCAGGGTGCTCCACTTGCCCTTGGTGATGCCCATCGAGAACAGGAACAGCACCGAGTACAGGTTGGTCTTCTCCACGGTGATGCCGCGGCCCCACAGGAACTTGCTCAGCACCGCCGCCGGGATGCCCAGCTTGCCCATGCTGCCGTCCATCGCCAGGCCCGGGGTCAGCAGGGTCACCTTGATCGGGTCGATCAGCACGTAGTCGTCGACCAGGTTCTCGAAACCGTGCCAGTGCGCGTCCGGCTGCAGGTACCACTCCTCGCGCTTGGCCACCAGCGGTGCCGGCGTATCGCCCTTGTCCAGGCTGCGCTCGACCTGGGTCGGCTGCCACACGCTGAACCACCAGTCGTCGCGACCGAGGTCATCGCGCACGTGCAGCATCGCGCGGCGGAAGGCGATGGCCTCGTCGTGCATTTCCTGTACCAGCGAACGACCCGCATCGCCTTCCATCATCTTCGAGGCAACATCACACGCCGCGATCACGCCGTAATGCGGGCTGGTCGAGGTATGCATCATGAACGATTCGTTGAAGCGTTCAGCGTCCAGGTCGCGGCTGGCCGAATTGCGCACGTGGATCATCGAGGCCTGCGAGAACGCAGCCAACAGCTTGTGCGTGGAATGAGTGGTGAAGATGATCGCATCCTGCTCGCGCGGCTTGCCCTTGGCCATGCCGTAGTGGTTCTCGTAGAACGGATGGAACGCGGCATAGGCGTACCAGGCCTCGTCGAAATGCAGGAAGTCGACCGCGCTGCCGATCTCCTCCGCGATTTTCTCGGCGTTGTAGCACAGGCCGTCGTAGGTCGAGTTGGTCACCACCGCGATACGCGGCTTGGAACCGGCCTGGTAGGCCTGGCTGGCCAGCGGATTGGCCGCGATGCTCTGCTGCAGGGATTCCGGGGTGAATTGGTCCAGGCTGATCGGGCCGATGATGCCGTGCGCATTGCGGCTGGGCGTGAAATACACCGGTACCGCGCCGGTCATGATCAGCGAATGCAGCAGCGACTTGTGGCAGTTGCGGTCGACGAACACCACGTCGCCACGGGCCACGGTACCGTGCCACACGATCTTGTTGGCCGTCGACGTACCGTTGGTGACGAAGAAGGTGTGGTCGGCGCCGAAGTTGCGCGCGGCCTCGTCCTCGGCCTCCTTGATCGGGCCGGTGTGGTCCAGCAGCGAGCCCAGCTCCGGCACCGAAATCGACAGATCGCTGCGCAGCGTGTTCTCACCGTAGAACTGGTGGAAGGCGCGCCCGACCGGTGACTTGGTGAAGGCCACGCCACCGGCATGGCCAGGCGTATGCCAGGAATAGTTCGACTCCGCCGCGTGGTGGATCAGCGCCTTGAAGAACGGCGGCAGCAGGTTCTGCATGTAGTCTTCGGCCGCACGCATCACCTGACGCGAGATGAAGCTCTTGGTGTCTTCGAACAGGAAGATGAAGCCATGGATGTACTTGAGCAGCTTGCTCGGCACCTTCTCGATGGTACGGCGCTCGCCGTACAGGAATACCGGCAGGTTGGCCCGGCGCGCACTCTGCTCGCGCAGGAAGGCGGTCAGGCGCTGGAACTCGCCATCGACCTCCTCGCTGCCGTCGATCGAGATCAGCACCGCCGAAGCAGCCACATAGGTGCGGGCGCCGGCACGGGCGTCATCCAGGTTCAGGCCGCACAGCACGCGCTGGTCATTGCTGCGTAGCTCTTCCACCAGCGCACGGATGAGGATGCCGCCGATGCGCGGCGAGTCGTAGTCACCGTCAATGACGATGACCGGATAATCCAGAGACTTGAAATACACGTTGATTCTCCTTGTCTAACTCAGGAACGCTGGGCGCCGGACGAAATTGCCGCCGCCTCGCGGGAACGCTGCCGCTGTTGGCGACGCTCCTCGCTGAAGAAGGGATAGAACACGGTGATGAACAGCACGAACAGGAAGGCGTACTGCACGATCGTTCCCGACGAGCCGTAGATCGCCCACAGGCAGTACACGACCGTCAGGCTGGTCAGGGTCCAGAACGCACCGGTGTGCACCAGCGTGTGCGACCGCTCCACCACGAAGTAGCAGGCCACGCACGAATAGATGTACGGCAGCAGCGTCAGCACCACCGCCGCCGAAGTGATCACGTCGAACTGGGCCGAGGCGGTCTTCGAGGTGGAGGTCACCAGCACCGCCAGGGTCATCAGCACCGCTACGATCAGCACGCCCTTGACCGGCACGTCATCCTTGTTGGTCTTGCTGAAGATGCTCGGGAACAGGCCATCGTCGGACGCTGCCTTGGCACTCTGCGCGGTCAGCAGGATCCAGCCACCCAGCGAACCGGCGGCACCAACGAAGGCACACAGGCTGACCAGCGCCCCGCCCCAGCCGCCCACCGCCTTGGCCGCAGCCAGCGCGAACGGTGCATCGGAGGTCTGCAGTTCACCGTTGGGGACCATGCCCATGATCACCGAGGAGCTTGCGATGTAGGCGATGGCGGCGAGGAACACGCCGGCCAGGGTGGCGCGGGCCACGTTCTTTTCCGGGTTCTCCACCACACCGGCGGTGACCGAAGCGGATTCGACGCCAATGAAGGCCCACAGGGTCAGTGCCGCGGCACTGGAGATCGCGCCGAAGTTCGACTCGCCGGACACGTTGTAGGCGCCCTTGAAGATGTCGGCATCGAAGAAGAACCAGCCGAAGATGGCGATGCCCAGGATCGGCACCAGTGCGAAGCTGGTGGTGACCGTCTGCACGCGGCTGACGAATGCCGGGCCGATCATGTTGGCGAAGCTCAGCGCCCACACCAGCACCAGCACCGCGATGCAGCGCACCAGCGGCTCGGACAGGATCGGGAAGAAGTAGCTGAAGTAGCCGACCGCCGCGATCGGGATGGCGACGTTGCCGATCCAGTTGGCGAACCAGTAGATGGTGTTGGTCTGGAAGCCCATGTAGGGCCCGAACCAGTCACGCGCATAGGCGTAGGGGCCGCCCGCCTTGGGTGCCAGCTTGCCCAGCTTGGCGAACACGAAGGCCAGCAGCAGCGCGCCCGCGGTGGTGATCAGCCAGCCCCAGATAGAGGCGGTACCAATCTTGGCCAGGCTGGATGGCAGCAGGAACACGCCTGAGCCCATCATGTTGCCGGCGACGAGGAAGGTGGCTCCGACCACCCCGATTTTCTTTGCTTCTGCCATGACAATCTCCTGTACTGGCATGAGCCCGGTACAACCGGGCGTGGGGACGGTTACGCTGGCGTACGACCGCTGGCGCCTATTTGATGAAGTTGTATTGCAGGCTGCCCTGCACCCGGACCGTGTCGCCGCGCGCGCCGCCCTGTTGTTCCAGACGTCCGTACAGCAGCTCCATGCCCATCGTCCACGACGGTGCCGGGCTCCAGATCAGATTGAACACGCCGTAACGGCTCTGCCGGAACGCGTCGGCCGCCAGTGCAGCATTACGCTCCAGGGTCAGCTGGCCGAAGATCAGGTTCGAACGCCACAACTCGGACCAGTAGTGGGTGTAACCCACAAAGCCGCCGTGCAGATCCAGTGCATCGAGGTGGCCATCGGCACCGACCACCGCGTCCAGTCCGGAGCCGGTCAGGTCAGCGGTGTAGCGGCTGAGGCCGCGCCCACCCAAAGCGCCGAACAGCAGCAGGTCGCGTTCGCCTACCGATGCCGAGCCGCTCAGCTGCAGGCCACCGGCCATGCGCCGGTCGCGCTCATCGTCACCGTCGTAGGCCAGGCTACGTGCCACCGCGCCCAACTGCAGGTGGCCCCAATCGCGCTCCATGCGCGCGGTCAACGTCACATCCGGCAGCCGGTTCACGGCGGCGCGCTCATCGCTGGCACCGGCAAGTTCGGTCTTCGGATCTTCTGCAGCGACGGTCAGGGTGTTGCCCTTGCCCATCGCAAAGCTGTGATGGATGCCTGCCACCAGCAGGTAACCGGCGCCGCCGGGCCCTGCAAAGTCCAGCGTATCGGGCAGGCTGTCCGGATCCATGAAACTGGAATAGCCATAGCCGGCGTAGGTATTGCCGAGCTGGCCATAGGCATGGCGCAGGCGGAATTGGTAGCCATCGCTGCTGCCGAAGAAATCATTCTCCAGGTAGAAGCGCAGGTTGCCATGCGTGGTCGGGCGCCGTGCCTCGAAGCTGAAACGGGTCTGCTTGGCGTGGATGTTGAAGTTGGAGACATCGCGATGATTGCCGCCCACCGGCATCGACGAGGGGATGAACTGATCCTCGTCACCTGCTCCACGCGAATCGGCGATGGCATCGAGTTTGGCGTAGCCGCCGATACGGATCACCGTGTCGGTACCTGGAATAGCGAAGAAGCCCTTCAGATCGGGATCGGTCGGACCAGCAGCACTGTCGGGACGCGACGCAGCGGTGGACGGATCGGCCACCGATTCGCGCAGTGGCAGCACCGGCGGCGCCACGCCCGGCACCTGGGTAGGGTGCAGCAGGTTGGCGGTACCGGTGGGTGCGATCACGGGAGCTGGCAGCGATGCGCTGGCGGGTACAGCAGCCCCATCGTGCCGCTCGAGACGGTCCAAGCGCTGCTGCATGCCTTCAAGTGCCTGCCGCATGGCCGCGATCTCACGGCGCAGGGCCTGCGCGTCCTCCCGGTCATCCTGCTGCGCATACGCCGGTGTGATCACCAACGCGGTCAAACAGGCCAGACTCACTACCGCCAAGCGCATTGCATCCTCCCTGGAAAAACACTCGCAGCGCGATGGCGGGACGCACGCATGCGCCGCTCCGGCCTCACGTTACCGTTGCTGGAAATGCGGATACTGCGTTGACGACACCAGTCAGCCTGCACATCGCAGGCCACAGGACGATGACACTGTCCTGCCCACACCAATGTCGACGCCAACAAGGCCGCGCTGCCAGAGAGGTGGCGGCCGCAGCGGTCTGGGTAACAAGCACGGGGTGAGGTTGTCGTGAATGGCTGAGCCGGCCGACCCTGATCAGGGCGTGGCGAGCGCGGCATCCATCGCGCATTGACGCTGTATTCCATGCGTCACAGGCTAATTCACCTGTCGTTTTTGGCCTTGATTGGAATCAAGGCGCGAGGCTTGATGTCAGTCACTATTCAGACGTGATGACGAACAAGTCATGCGCAGGCCGCAATGTCGGTTTTGATCACGAAAAGCAACAGGCCCGCATGCTGCCATGCGGGCCCGTGGGTCATTCACGATGAGAGTCGCGGCTCAGCGCGGGCCCAGCACCGTCTGCAGGTCGGCACCCTGCGGCAGGCCGGCGCGACGCTGCACCTGGCCCTGCGCATCCTGGAACAGGATGCCTGGCGTGCCCTGGAAGCCCATCTCGATCATCAGCACCTGGTTCGCGTCGAGCTTGCCAGCGATCTCGCGACTGATGTTCGGCAGCGCTTTGATGCCACCGCGATCGAACTCATGCTCATTCTGCAGCAGCGCTGCACTCGGATCACGCGCAGCAAGGATGGCGGCCGCCTTGGCCGGACTGTCTTCGCGGATCACACCGACCATGATGTGACGCAGCTGGACCTTGCCCGCATCGACCCACGGACGCGCCGCTTCCCAGAACTTGTGGCAGTACGGGCAGTTGGCATCGCTGAAGGTGTAGACCACCCGCGGCGCGTCGGCCTTGCCATCGCGCACCCACGCGCTGGCCTCCAGCTTGGTCCACATTTTGGCCGACATCGGCTGCGCAACCAGTTTCTCAACGGCCTCGGCGGCCACGTCGTTGCCCTCGGCATCGAACAGGCTGCCAACCAGTACATGCTTGCCATCGGCAGTGACGTAAGCCGCGGCCGGCTGCTGGCCACCGACCACGCCGGCAAAGCCACGCAGGCCACCGGGGGCGTCGAATTCGGCAACAACCTCGAAGCCATGCTTCTCGATGCCCTTCAGCACAGCGGGGCGGTCGCCCTTGGCGGCGGAGGCCGCAGCACTTGCTGCCGGTGCCGCGGCGGTCTTGCCCGGCGGTGTCTGTGCCTGGCTGCAGGCGGCCAATGCCAGCATGACCGGCAGCAACAGCACCGCAGGAACGGTGCGCAGGGAAGTCGACAACATGGGAACTCCGTAGTGAGATGCCCGCGCAGGCTACCGCAGCCGGCGCAGTTTGTGTTCAAGACCGGCTGCGGTCAGTTCGCCGAGGTGCAGTTCGCGCAGGCGTCCTTCGGCATCGAAGAAGAGGGTCGACGGGTAGGCCTGCACGCCGAGCACGGTGGATGCTGCAGCGTCATCGTCGAGCAACACGTTGCCGAGTATGAGCCGCTCGCCGGCGATGAAACCCTGGACCTCGCCCAGGGTTTCGCCCTGGTTGAGGAATACGAACTGCACATCCGCGTGTGCCTGCTGTGCCGCCGCCAGCACCGGCATCTCGCGCCGGCAGGGCCCGCACCAGGTCGCCCAGAGATTCAGTACCAGCGGTTTACCCTTGAACTGCTGCAGATCAACCTTCCCGCCCTGCAGATCAGCCACCTGCAACGTCGGCAGCGGCATCTGCCGTTCCTGCCAGGCTGACAGCAGCTGACTGCCACCTGCCCATAGCAACATACCAATCAACGCGCCGACCAGTACCGGCGCGCGCAGTGGGCGCCAACGCCGCAATCGCCACAGCCCCCACGCCAGCCCGGCAACAAGCACTACCGGCAGGTGGTAGCCGCCGTCTGCGATCTGCAGAATGCTCCAGGGTGCCTCGCGATACAAGGCAAGGTTCAAGGCAACGAAACTGATGCGGCCAAAGAGCAGGCCGATCAGCAACATGTCCAGCACCATGCTTGCCGCCGAGGGTAACGGCCCCCCGTCCTTCCGACGTGGCCATAAATGGGCCACGGCCATCGCCAGCAACACGCACGCGAGAATCAATACCACCGGCATCGGCACCGGTCCAACACTCGACATCAGCCCACCTGCCTCATTCGTTCACTGGCTGCATGGTCGAAGGGTCACGCCCACGTTGCAAGCGCGACATCTGATCATGCGCTAGGCCGCACTGCGTCCCAACTGCAGTGCCGAGGGGACCTGCAGACCGCGCAGGCTGCCCGCCACCGATGGCATCAACGGCCGTTCACGCCGCTTGCTGTTGACATGGCGGCGATAATTGGCCGGCGTCATGCCGACAATGCGCAGGAACAGACGCCGGAAGGCACTCTGATCCGCGTAGCCCACGCCCCAGGCCACTTCATCGATGCCTGCCCCCTGCTGGAGCAGGGTCTGCGCCTTGGCGATGCGCAGCCGCTGGCAGTACTCGATGGGGCGCAGCCCCGTGGCCCGCAGGAAGCGTCGCTGCAGCGTCCGCGGCTCAAGCCCGGCAATCTCGCAGATCGCGGCGAGAGTAGCGCCGCGTGCTGCTGTGGTATGCAACCAACGCTGCGCTTTCAGCACATCGCGATCGCCATGGGCGAAGTTGGCGCTGAAACGCTCCAGATCCTGCTGGATCGTCGCCGGCACGGTGATTCCCAACTGCTGTGCCACCGCGCTGGCCACGCCCTGCCCGTGCAACCGGTACAGCAGGCGCAGCGCCAGGAAGCGCCAGGCCTGCGAACCGCCAACGGTCAACAGGTCGCCGTCATCGACCAGTGCGCGTTCACTCGGCACCCAGCTGGCAGCCTGTGCCTGCAGCCCGGGATGCCGCGCCAGATCAGGTCCACTGACGGTGCGCCCGGCCAGCAATCCGGCGCGTGCCAGTACGCTTACGCCATCACTGGCGGCCGCCAGAAGGCTGCCGCCGTCGTAATGAGCCCGCAGCCAGTCCAGCAGGATCTCGTCGGCACGCAGGCAGGCTCCGGGGCTGATCTGGCCCGGCACCGCGATCACTGCGGGAATGGCGGCATCGAGCATTTCCGCACCGGCGATGCGATGCACGCCGGTCTGACTGGCCGGCACGATCCAGCGGGTAACCAACACGCGCTTGAACGGCCGGCGCTGCTGCTGGGCCAGGCGATTGGCCACGTGCGCCATCTCTGCCAGCACCGAGGCGGCCGAGGGATCGCCTCCCGGGTACTCGACCACCGCGACCTCGACGAATCCTTCGTTCCTGAATCCTTCCACACACCACCTCCTCGGTTCGTTGCGGGCCATCGAATGGCCGGTTCAGGCGAAGGGTAGGAACTGGTCCAGCGGCAGGGCTATGAAGAAAGTTGCAAAGTGCGCTGAATACGCGGCTCGGCAGAAAGTCTTGACTCTTGACCAGACTCAAGGCTTCACAATGCGCGGCAGCATCCGCAGGAATCCGCCATGAACATTGGACAACTGGCCCGCCAGGCTGGCGTGCCCATCGATACGGTCCGCTACTACGAGCGCCAGCATCTGCTGCCCACGGCCGCACGTTCGGCCGGTGGCTACCGCATCTTCGGTGAGCGGGACCTGCGCCGGCTGCGCTTCATCCGCCGGGCCAAATCACTGGGCTTCAGCCTGGAAGAAATCGGCGAGCTGCTCGCGCTCAGTGATCGCCACCAGCAGGACATGGGCAGCGTCCGCGACACGGCCCAGGCACGCCTGCTGGATATCGCGCAGCGGATGGCCGAACTGCAGCGCATGCACAACGCGCTGTCACAACTGGTCGATGCCTGCCCGGGGCACGGCACGCTGGATCAATGCCCGATCCTGGCCGCGCTGACCGACGACACTGCATGAGCCCAGGCGAGCGAGATCCACCTCGCAATCGACGTGAAGAAAAGTGCAACAAATGCTTGCCAACCCCCTGGGGCAAGGCTATTATTTCGCTCCTCAGCGACGTGGGGCCATAGCTCAGCTGGGAGAGCGCCTGCATGGCATGCAGGAGGTCAGCGGTTCGATCCCGCTTGGCTCCACCAATCTTTCGGCATTAGGCCGTCGAAAGGTCGCTAAAGAACATTGATGAGAATTGCGTCCCCATCGTCTAGAGGCCTAGGACATCACCCTTTCACGGTGGCGACCGGGGTTCGAATCCCCGTGGGGACGCCACTCATCATGAACAACGAGGACCCGGCCGATAACCGGGTCTTTTTTGTTCACCGCCCACCGGCATTCAGGTTGTGGCGTTGCGGTTCCCCTGCCCTCATGGCTGCGGTTGATCCGGAACGAAAAAAGCTTAAAAAAAAGCTTCCACAAATGTGAACACGCAGGTATGATGGGCGGCTCGGTAACACGGGGCCATAGCTCAGCTGGGAGAGCGCCTGCATGGCATGCAGGAGGTCAGCGGTTCGATCCCGCTTGGCTCCACCACTTTCGACATTAGGCCGTCGAAGGTTCTACAACTTGAAGTTTTTCGTGCGTCCCCATCGTCTAGAGGCCTAGGACATCACCCTTTCACGGTGGCGACCGGGGTTCGAATCCCCGTGGGGACGCCAGTTTCAAACGGACTCTGCTCCCAGCAGAATTCCGACGTTTCATGGGGCCATAGCTCAGCTGGGAGAGCGCCTGCATGGCATGCAGGAGGTCAGCGGTTCGATCCCGCTTGGCTCCACCACTTCGACATTAGGCCGTCGAAGAATCTACAACTTGAAGTTTTCGTGCGTCCCCATCGTCTAGAGGCCTAGGACATCACCCTTTCACGGTGGCGACCGGGGTTCGAATCCCCGTGGGGACGCCAATTCTTGAAAACCCCGGTTTCGACCGGGGTTTTTCTTTGCCTGCGATCTGCTGGTGGAACGCATCCACGCATGGCGTGGATCTACCCCGACTCTGCAGTAGATCCATGCCATGCGTGGATGGAAAACGCTGGACCGCGCCTCAGAACCGCCGATACATCCCGATCGATGCCGGTGCCGTCGGTGCAAAACCGAACTGCGCGTACAGCCGATGCGCCTCGCCATCGGCCAACAGGCTCACATAGGCCGACGGCGGCAGGTTGCCCTGCATCCACTCGCTCAGGCGCCGCATCACTTCCTTGCCCAGACCCTGCCCCTGCAGGCGCGGCAACACCGCGATATCGCAGACCTGAAGGTGACATCCGCCATCACCAACGATCCGTCCCATCGCCACAAGTTCGTTGCCCTGGTAGGCACACACGCCGAACAAGGTATTGGGCAGTGCACGCGCCGCGGCCTCCTCGGTCTTGGCACTCAGACCGGCCAGCACACGCAACCGGCAGTAGCCCTCGACGGTTGGCACAGTCTCGCGGAACTGGCAGGTGGCGGAATCATTCATGCGGTATCTCCCTATAGGTCGAGCTATCCTGCCTCATCCCCGTCGCAGTTGCTGCGATCCATCCCGGCAGATTTACCATGTGCTATTCCGCCCTGATCCGCGCCGACTACGCCAAGCTGGTGCGCGAGTTCGGCGCCATCCTGTCGCTGGAAGATTTCGCGGAGCTGTACGCGCACGATCCGGGCAAGAAGCGACCGAAGACACCCAAGGCGATGGATGACGGCTTCGCTGCTGCACGCACCGAGCTGGGGCGCGACATCGTGGCGAAGATCCAGCAGTGGCATGCGCAGGAGCAACGCGAACTGGAAGCGGACCTGGCCCGCCAGTGCGAGCGGCGTGATATCGCCAACGCCACGCTGGCGACCCGCCCTACCCAGAAAGCACGCAATGACCTGCGCGTGGCCGGCAACCGCATCGAGCGCGCGCAAGCCCGGCTTGAAGACCTGCACCGGGTGCAGTTGCTGCCACGCGATAACCGGATTTTCCCTGGCACCTATGCGCCGGTGATGATCAGCGAGAACGGTGAGCGGGTGATCAAGCCGATGCGCTACCAGTGCCGGCTTCCTGACAAGCCCGCACGCAACGACGTGCTTTATCCCGGCACCTACAACGCACGACGCGACAGTCTGGAAGGCTACTGGCGTGGTGCGTTCGGCCTGCGCCACGGCGTGGTGGTGGTGCAGGCGTTCTACGAGCACGTGCCCCGCCATGCCATCGCGGGACG
Organism: Stenotrophomonas maltophilia; assembly: GCF_004920835.1. Taxonomy (GTDB): domain Bacteria; phylum Pseudomonadota; class Gammaproteobacteria; order Xanthomonadales; family Xanthomonadaceae; genus Stenotrophomonas; species Stenotrophomonas maltophilia_AQ. Next base: position 228,470 of record NZ_QFHO01000003.1, on the reverse strand, counting down.
CACGCTCGGCGCAGACGAAAAGGAACAGGACGCGGTGCTGGAGTTTCGTCCCGATCCACCGCGCGACCTGCTGCTGGCCTGCCTGTGGGCGGAATGGGAGGGCCCGGAGGGCCGCCTGCTGTCATTCGCCACCATCACCGACACACCGCCCGGCGACGTTGCTGCGGCTGGTCATGATCGCGGCGTGGTACCTATCCGCAAGGAATACCTCGATGCCTGGCTCAATCCCGATCCGGACGACCTGGCGCGGCAGTACCGAATTCTCGATGACCGCGAGGACATCCGCTACATGTATGAGGAAGCAGGTTGAACATGGCGCGCGAATGAAAAACCCCGCCTGGGCGGGGTTCCTGGATCAGGGGTTGCCGCCGCACATCGCCTCTTCGCAGAACGCTTGCTCCTGCAGGCACTGCTCAACCTCGCCACCCCGCGCAATGCAGCTCTTGTAGAGCTGGTAACAAGGCTGGCCGCACCACGCGGCAGAGGCCGTACCACCGAAGACAGCCATCGAAAGGACACCCGCAGCAACCACGCGCTTGATCCACTTCTTCATGCCACTCTCCTTGTAGGCCTGAGCATTCAGGCCCGGGCAGCATACGCCCGCCGATTCCATCAGGACCAATCAGGCCTTCGCGCTGGAACGACCCACCGCGCGCGCCAGCGCCCGGCTCAGATCCGCCGACAGGTACGGCTTGACCAGCAGCACACCAGCCAGCATGGACTCAGGCAGCTGCTCGGCCAGCATCCCCGTGGCCAGCACGAACGGTACGCCACGCGCCGACAGCGCAGCTGCGACCGGCTCGCTGGTTTCATTGCGGGCAAGGCGATAATCGAGCAGGGCCACGTCCGGCGCCGAATCCTCCAGCAGGCGCAGCGCTTCGGCCACGCCCGCCGCCAACCCGACCACGGTCGCGCCGGCATGCACCAGCTGCATCTGCAGCAAGGCGGCACTCATCTCGTCGTTCTCGACCACCAGCACCCTCAGGTCCTGCAACACTGTCATCGGCTACCGCTCCTGGAGGGATACATGCCGCCGCAGTATAGCCACCATGGGGTCGAAGCCGACAGGAAGCGCCCTGATCGCCTCTCCCCCTATGAAAGCCCTGCCGACCTCGGTTACACTCGCACGCTGCCTGCCGGTGTGGCGGAATGGTATACGCAGCTGACTCAAAATCAGCCGGGGGTGACCCCATGAAGGTTCGAGTCCTTTCACCGGCACCAAAGACCCTAGCGGCATAAGGGTTTCCAAGAAAATGGCGTAATGGAGTCGTGAATCTTCCGGCTCCGCCTTTTTTAACTCCCCCTCTCGTTACACACCGCGGCGCATCTGCTGCAGCCCTGCCCTCACCCACGCCTTGCGCGCGTCCTTCGGACGGGGCTTTGTCGCCGGCGGCTTGGCCGGCTCCAGCGCTTCCTTGACCCGCGCCGTAGCGGTAGCCGTGGCCTCAGCCAGGCGCCGGGCTTGTTGCTGCTGCTCGCGGGTCGGTGGCAGGCCGGGCAGCGGTTCGGCCGGCTTGGTGCCCAGCAGCCGGGCCACGGCGGCGCGAAGGCGCAGCTCTGGGTACAGCCTGACCGCGCACCAGCGCTCGGCATAGCGCTTGCCCTGGGCGAGACTGGCTGCCCATTCGTCCTTGGTCTGCCACATCTTCCGGGCATCGAGGTGCACACGCACCCCACGGTCCTTGGCTGGGGAAACCTGGGCGATCTGCCGACCGCTCCACCACAGCACCCAGTTGTCACCCAGCTGGACCCAGCCAGTGGGAACGGGGGCGCTGCGGAAGCCTTGGTAGCCGTGCATGGGAAGCATGGCCGGAAGGATACGACCGGCCGTCGCAGATCCTGCGAACGCGGCGGCGACCTGGCTGAATCGTTCGGGATGAGTGCCGGCACGGCGCTGCTCAAGCGCCCCCGGGTTGAGCTGCCTGCGGCCCCGGATCCGGTACAGTCAGAATGCCAGCGCCGGCGGCTGGGCACTATCGGGCAACCACCCACCGTCGTTCGGGGTTCTCCCCACGCGGCCTCGTTCTCGTAGAACGGATGCCGCTTGTTGTCGAAGATCTTGCTCAGGCAGCCTCGGCGAATGGTTCGACCAGTGCCACCAGCATCTCCATCGCGGTGGCTTGGCCAGCTTGATCGCCTCCCCGCTGCAGGAAGGAAGTCCAGTCGGCCCGCACCAGCTGCACCAGCTCCGGCGGCGACAGGGGGATGCAACGCATTGGCCAGTACGGAAGCCTGCGCTGCCCGACCCGCCCCCGCGCAATCTCGATCAGGCTTGAATGGCTGGTGGCGCCCGCTGCTCTGGAAAAGGCCACATCCAGGCCATCGGGCGGCCCCTCCATGTAAGCGAGGAACCTCTGTCCATCAAACAGCGTGACCCCGGTTACTCCGGCAGTGCGATTGAATCGCTCTGCGTCCGCCATGATCTTGGACAGGTGGGCCGAGGTCAGGTCGCCGACCGCTTCACTGACAAATACAACAGCCCTGTTAGGCATGGCTCTCTCCAGGCTCCTGGGGGAGACCGAGCGTAGATCCGACACCGCAAGTACCGTGTAGAGGCCGCCTGACCGGCGTCACAGTTCGGCCGTGCCCTACACACCCCGGGCACGGCCGGCCTTGGCGCATCAGGTTGGCAGCTGCGGCCAGCGTGGGGCATGCGGCAACACATGGTCTTGCCGAACTACACAAGCTCCGTGCACGAGATCGCACCCGCTGGATGTTGATCCTTTGCTCGGAGGAATTTATGGGTTCAGAACGTTATCCCCATTGCCTAAGGCTTCTGGCTTGCTAACAAACAAATACTTAGGCCTTCCGTTGCCGACTCTTGTCGTTCGGACGCGGACCGTGGACCGTTGGTGCAACGCCTCATAGACAGTTTCAAGATCTCCAACGGATCTATCTACCTTCCCTCGGATAACCACTGCATCCGGCAAGCGGAACTCGAGCGTCCTAGTTACGGGAAGAACACCGATCAGGACCCCATCCAGTATTTCCTCATCCTCTTCAATGTTCCCGTCCTCAAGCCGGGCCACGCTACGCACAACTTCCATGTTGTTAGAGAAGCTGAATGTCCTATGTGCAGTAGCTACTGTGCACAGAGCGCCATGCTGATGAAGGACTTCGACAAATGAACGAACGGTCGCTATGGCACGCCTATCAAGATCAACAAGAGCTTCTGCGAGAGCATCGTCTTCCTCTTGAGATGCAGCCTCAAGCAAAAGCTGTGCTCGCTCCACTGCCTCAGAAACGGTGCCACCTTCCACCAGCTCCCTATTCCGACTTTCAAGCTCGAAACCAAACGACCCCACAGCCGTTCCTGTGATCAACATTTCGAAATCAGGCCGATCAGGGAGTGGCCCTCGAGGAGCGAGAACTCCACGCAAGGATGCACCGACCGCAGAGACGGCGTCTGAGAAAGCCGTCATAGCTTTAGCACCAAAAGATGCCGAAATCCCATAACTTCCAACGACTGGTGCACCTTTAAAAGTCACACGCGACTGGAAATGATTACCAGGATCCTCGTCTTGTTGAGCAGTGAGCTCTCTTAGCCTGCGCTCTAATCCGATGCGCGTAAAAACGTCATTCGGACCAGCCAGCCGAAGCAACCTCGAAACCTCAGCAATTTCACTCTTGAGCGAATTTTTTTCGAAGATTCTCACTGAGCCACCTCAGCCATTTGCAGCATGCCCCTAGCGGCCGCATCAAATGCGGGATCAAGACTCACCTGCAAGAAGCCTTTCCACGCACCTCCCCTGGTATGCCCCCACACACTTGACCAGTACGCAGAGTTGGCAACCAAATATTCAGGGCTAGTGCCATTCAGCTCCACAAAATAGGCGTCGCAGAAATATTCTTTCTTCGGGTCCAAAAACAACTGAGGCTTTGCTACAAAGGCCGCTTCGTGATCCACGTCCGCAGGTGCGTCGAGAAACGTAACAACATCTATATCGCTGGGCGGCCGGCCTTCCAACGTTTCAACATCGGAACAGAAGCTACCGTCCACCCATTGGAAACCAGAGGTGAACCCTAAAGCGTGAAGATCTGCTCTGTAGCGGAGAAATCCGTCGGCAATGACGCAACGCTGAGGCGTTGTAGACAGCTTGGCAACGAGGTCCGCGACGGTCACCAGATACGGAGATCTTTCCCGGGAGACAGGAGCCTCTGGATCGTGAGGTGGGAGCAAACCTGCCGAGTTCCATTCAGGCACAGTCATGTGGGGACGTCCGGTGTCGAGTGCGAACAAACCTGAACGTTAAGCTATAGAACCTAGCCTAGCAATGCCCCGTCAAAAATGAGCATACCTGACAGCGTTCTCACGAGCCGAGATGCAGTCTTACACGTATGTGCGGCCGCTTCGTCCAGCTCCCCGTGATCGACTTCGGCCAGCCGGGGCTGGCTGACCTTGCCCCCGGCCTGGCCGAGATCCAGCCCAGCTACAACCTGGCGCCGACGCAGCGCGCATCCGTGATCCTCGATCGCGGCGAAGGCCGGCAGGTAACCCGGCTTGCGTGGGGCCTGCTGCCGTTCTGGGCCAAGGCCAAGGGCCTACAGGGCTCGACCATCAACGCCCGGATAGAGACGGTGGCCACAAAGCCCGCCTTCCGGTCGGCGTTCAAGAAACGCCGGTGTGTCATCCCCATGGCCGGCTACTACGAGTGGTCGGTCAGCCCGATCGATGAGAAGAAGGACCCGTGGTTCATCCACGCCACCGGGCCGCTACTGGCCGCCGGCCTGTGGGAGGACACCAGCCCTCTGCTGCCCGACGGCAACCTGGGCACCTTCACCATCATCACCGGCGACAGCAGCGGCGTCTCTGCCGATATCCACGACCGCATGCCGGTGTGGCTGCATGCCGGCCAGATCGATGAGTGGATGGCAGCGGGCCCGGACGACGCTATGGCGATGCTGCTGGCCAGCGAGACGCCGGCGATGGAGGCCTACCGCGTCAGCCGCGCAGTCAACACGCCGCGGAACAACCGCGAGGATCTGCTGGCGCCAGTGGCTTAGCGGCAGCTGGCCCGCTTGGATTAGACTTCCCGAACCTCGCACCCACGGAATGGAGCCATGAGCGAAGCCCTCAACGTAACCTTCGATCTGCTGTTCACCCAGGACACCATCGATCGCTTGCAGGGCATCCCAGTGTCGCTTCCTGGCCTATTGCCAGTGGACGGCCTCACGCCCGGGACAGGCGATCTCGTCGATCTCGATGTAGGCGGAGAAAAACTCCCCTTCCAGGTTCGCGCGCGACGCTTCCGATGGAAGACCGGTAGCCACATGATTATCCAGCTGACCATGAAGCTGCCGGAAGAGGTCTCCATTCCGCATTCAATCCTGAAAAACAGGAAGACAGCCCCAGCTCACGCGCATTAGTAGCTCGCGGTGCCAAACAGTCGGCGAACGCCTGCGAAGGGGTTACCGCCACCAACGATCGGCTGCATCGTCACCAGATCGAGTGCTGCGACGGTGAGCTGATTGCGAGCGGAATTGAAGCGTCCCACGATGCCAGGAAACTGCTCATCCCAGGTGCCTCCAGCCAGTCCGATCATCGGATTCGCCCAGATCCACGGATTGTTCTGACCCTTCGTGAGCGCGAACGTCTTAGGCCATCCCTGGCTGTCTGGATCATCGAACGTTTGCGTGATCCTCAACTGTCGGTATGCAGACGCAAATACCAGGTTGCCACTCGCGTCAAAGATGTCCAATCCGTATGGCGACCCACCTGACCCGATCGCTACACGTGTTGAAAGCACAGCCCAATCGAACGGGCACTGCCCCCACAACTGGACCGCACCGTTTGGCCTTGCCGGGAAACTGCCAACCTCGGGATGGGGCGCGTTGACAAAGCACCCCCCGACGTACTGATCAGCAGACTCCGGTCTGATAATCACCATTGGGCACTCTGTTGCGATGCTGGTCGTCGCATCCATCGCCACATCCACGAAGTAGCTGTTGCTGCCTACGGCCTTGGTGTTGCAATAGCCACCAAACGCGTACCTCGGGTTTCGATAGTCACTGTCGATCTGCAGAATCTGATCGTCATTGAACACCTGCAGTCCTGCATTCATATGCGAAACACCGAGTAGTAGTTAGTGTTGCGGACCCCGCCGAAGGCGTCGTTACACAGAACGTTGAAACCGCCATTGATGATTGTCACAGGGTTCCCAGCGCCTGGACCCGACGATGCTACGGCGAGCCAAGTTCCATCGTTGACCATCCCTGGAACACTGATGAAAGCGATGATTGGCCATGATCCGGCCGGCGCCACGTATGATCCTGAAACGACATGGCGGGTCAGACGATCGGTGACATCGAGCACCAGCGCTCCATTCTGATCCCATACCTGCAGACCCTGCGTCACGACCAGATTCCAAGGCGAACACGCAGCGTGCCATTGCCGTCGTACACCTGAATGACACGATCGTTGATCGTAAGGTAGCCGCCGCTGTTCGCGCCGGTCATCGTGAGTGTTCCGTTCTTGTCCAGCTTCCAGCGCGGCTGTCCACCAACGCCTGTTGCATTCGACTGGATCACGTCACCAATCATCGCGTTCTGGATCCAGCCAGTGCCGATCAGCGCCTGGCTGATGAAGGTCTGGCCGCCCTGGATCACGAACGGTGACGTCACCTGGCCGTTGACCACATTGATCACCGCGAACCGGTCCGCCTGGAACAGGATCTGGCTCTGGTAGCTGCCGTCCGGCTGGTTCTCGATGCCGATGCCCATGCCGGCCGCGTAGTACTGGCCGTTGGCCGCAACCTGCAGCTTCAAGCTCCACGACGCGCTGATCCGGCCGTTCATATCGACCACGGCCTGCGAGGTCTGCTGCACGATCGCTTGGGTTTCCCCCACCGATGCCTCGGTATTTTCCACCCGTTCCGACAGTGCGTAGTCACCAGTGGCGATGACCGACAGCGTGGTGATGGTGCCCGCGAAGGAGGTTTCGTCACCGGCGTTCCAATCCTCATCGCCGGCATGCTCTGCGCTGTACTGCGCCACTAGGCCGTTGACCTGCTGGCCCACCGCAGTGACCTTGCCGTCCACCTCCTGCACGTCCAGCTGCAGCTGATTCACCTGGCCAACCAGCGCGCCTGCCTCGGTCACGGCCTGGCCAACGTCCACCCACTTTGTGCCCGGCGGCGTCTCGTTGCCGTTGCCCGGCCCCTTCCACTGCCAGATGCGCCCGTTGTAGACCACCGTCTGGCCTGGCTCGTAAGTCGCGCCGGCAGTCCAGACCAACGGCACCAGCGAGCTGATGCTATTGATCTTGGTCTGCAGGCTCTGGCCCAGCGCGCTCTCGCTGATCTTGCCCAAGAAATACGCGTCGTAGTCCGACTGGTTCGTGCTGGATTCGCCCATCACACCGGTGCCGGCCGGATACCACGGGCCGATGTTGCCGCTGCGATCGACCAGCCGGCCCCAGAAGTAGAACCGTGCACCCGCCGCCAAGCCATCCAGCTGCAGCCGGTTCTGCGGATAGGCGTAATCGCCCAGCTTCACCGCGTTCTCCCTGTTCGGGCCCATGCTGCGCCAGATCTCGGTGCGCTGGGTGTCGGTAGCGCCCGGCGGGAAGCCCCAAGCCAGCGCGATGGCGAACGGCAGCGGCGTGGTCGTCAGCGAGGTCAGCGCAGGCGGTGGTGTGGTCTTGCCCTCGATGCTGGTCAGCGGGCTCAGCGCCGGCTGGGACACCGCCCCCACGGCATTGATCGCCCGCACGCGCGCCAAGTACTCACCGGCGTAGATACCGCGCACTTCGATGCTCTGCGTCGACACGCGGCCCGCGCGCACCCAGTCCAGGTCGCCCCGCTTCCACTCCACGTCGTAGGCGATGGCCTTGTCGGCCTGGTCCCACGCGATGGTCAGCACATGGGTGGCAATGCCCTGGTCGATCACCGAGTGAGACGACAGATGCACGTTGGCCGGCGGCGGCTGCACGCTGGGCGGGATGATGCTGATCGGCGGCTGCTCGATCCGGGTGCCGTCATCGATCGCAGCGAACTTGCCCGGCACGTGCTTTAGGCCCACCACGTCGTAGGTGATGCCGTCCTCACCGGTGATCGGGCGCTCGGTGATCGACATCACCCGGAACAGCTGCAGCGCCAGTTCACTCGACTCGGTAGCCCACACCGACTGCGCAACCGGCACGGTCGACCACGGCACGGTCACACGCACCTCGTTGCCGGTGACCGACTGAATGGTGCGGGTCTCGGTAACGCCGCTGGGCAACGTGGCATGGATCGTCTGGCCGGCGGCGGTGGCCTCCGGCACCCGGTCCAGCACCAGCGCACTGGCCGTGGCACTGCGGATGCGGCCGCCCATGCGGCGCCCTGCCCGATCCGGATCCGCTACCCGGATGATGTCCCCGACCGTGACGCGCAGCGCGTCCAGACCCACTGCGAAGGCAACAGTCTCCGTCTCCAGGTTCTCGCTGTAGAGGATGTGGTTGCCCATGCGCTGGGCCTGGCTGCGACGGTCGCAGCCGAAGGCGGTCACGCTGGTGCTGTTGATGCCGTAGCGGGCGATGCCGCTGCGCAGCTGTACGGTCTCCACCTTCTGCCGGCCGAAGTCGTCCGGGTCGGTCCACGACACCTGGGCAACGGTGTGGCGCGCCTTGCGTCCGGTGCCCTCGTAGGTGAAACGCCCCTCCACCACATTGGCCTGGGTGTAGGTGAACGTCGGGTCCTTGGGCATGTCTGCCGAGGCGATCACCTGGCCGGCGGCGTAGAAGCTGATGCCGCGGAAGATGGAAGCCATGTCCTGCAGCACCCGGAAGGCCTCAGCCTCGGTCTGCAGGTACAGGCTGCAGGTGAACCGCGGTTCCATGCCGCCCACGCCGTCGCTCACCAGCTGGTCGCAATACCGCGCGATCGCGTAGAGGTTCCACTTGTCGACGTAGGCCTGCGGGATCCGGTGGCCAAGGCCGAACCGATCGTTGGTCACGATGTCGTAGAACACCCATGCCGGGTTGTTGGTCCATGCCGACTTGAACGTGCCATCCCACACCCCGGAGTAGGCTCGGGTCAGCGGGTCATAGTTCGCCGGCACGCGGATGATGCGGCCCCAGATGCGATAGGCCGTGCTCGGCTTGCTCTGGAACTGGCTGCCATCTACCTGAATCGCTGCGAGCGCGCAGTTCGGATAGCGCAGCTTCGCGTCGATAACCTCAGTGATAGACAGGACATTCGTGGTATCGGCGATGGTCGCGCTGTTGGCGTTCGGGGTCAGGCGCCGGATGCGCGTCTGCCACTGATTGCCCGCCGGCAGGTCGATGCGGTGGCTGCGCTGGTACTCGGTCGTGGTCTTGCCCGAGAAGGCAGTGGTCAGAACCGTGTTGAACGGGCCGTTGTCCGTCGACAGGTCAATGGCATAGCTGACGCTGTAGCCCTCGGTGTCGCCGTTGTCGGTGTTCACCTTCTGGAGCTGCGGCACGGCGAGGCGCACCCGCACAGCCGACAGGCTCGACCCAGAGACAGTGCGGGTCACTGGCGTGTTGCTGCGCAGCTCCACGCCAACGCCCACCTCGTTCTCCACCGAGGGGAACCCGGCAATGTGGGGTTGGTCCTGCGTGCCTGACCGGGTCTCGACGCTGACACCTTGGAAGTTAAGCGTGCCGTCGGCGTTCTGGATCGGCACCTGGTCCAGGTAGATCGACTGGTTGCCCGCGACCAGACCACGGATCTCGCCCTCGCTGATCAGGTCGAGCACGCGCGCGAAGGAACGCGATCGCAGGGTGTCAGGGCCTTCGACCGGCTCGCGCGACTTGCTCTGGCCCTTCTTTGCACCGGCCAGCGCCACGGCGGTGCCGCCGACCAGGGCCAGCTCACGCCGCACGGCACCGACGATGGGCAGCTGGCGCATGACCGCCGCACTTGGATTGGTCATGGTCACATCTGGTCCTCTGCGTAGATGCCGCCGCTGATGATTGCCGAACCCACCATCAGGCCCTTGGTGTCGTGGCCGCCGTAGGCCAGTGGCACAGGACCGCCAGCGGCCTGCGTGTTGACGGTGCCGTTCATGCTGTAGTTCGGGGTGTTCTCGGGCTTTTCTTTGCTGCCCACGGTCTTCGGTGGCGGCGCGAGCATCTGCGATACACCCCCGAGCGTCAGGGCCATGCCGACGTTTGCTGCCGCCGACCACGCAGCCAGCGCGAAGCCTGTCGCGCCGATGCTCATGAAGGTGGCCACGCCCCACAGCACGCCGCCAACGATGGTCTGCAGTGCGCCGCTCTTGGCGCCCATCAGGATCGGCGCAATTCGGATCACCTCATCGCCAGGCGGGTCCAGCAGCTGGTCGCGGCTCAGGTTCTCCGGACCGAGGAAGATCGCGAACCGAACGCCCTTCCCTTCGGCCTCCAGCAGGTACTGCTGGAACCCATCGAACAGGACCCCGAGCGCACGCACGGCCTCAGCGACGTTGGCCACGGCCAGCAGATGCTCGCGGCCGAAGCGCTTGCCCAGCTGGCCATAAAGCCGGATCTTTCGCAGGCGGTCAGTCACGGCGTGCCTCGCGATGCCGAACAATGTACCGGGTGCGCTCCGCCCACATGCCGCCATAGACGGCTTTCTCGGAGAGCCGGCCATACAGGTGATGCAGCATCAGGTCATCGCCCAGGTAGACGCCGGCATGGTTTGGCACGGGCGAACGAACCTGCATCAGAATCATGTCCCCGCGCTGGGGATCGCCGTCGATCAGTTCGAAGCCCTCAGCGCGCAGGCGGTCCAGGCTGTAGAGATCCTGTCCGTTGTCCCACCAGTTGTCGTCGCGCTCGTACTGGCTGAGCGTGATGCCCAGCTCGCGCGCATAGAAGTCCCGCACCAGGCTGTAGCAGTCGAGGATGCCGTGGGCGAAGTGGCGGCCCTCCAGCGGCGCCAGATAGCCGCACGGCGCGATGGTCTGGATGTCGTGGCAGGCCGGATCCTCTCCCACCACCTGCCCCACGCTGACGATGTGCCATGGCAGGCCGCTGGCCTCGCACATGACGCGATCGGCATCCGATGCAGCGGCGGACGCGTTCGGGTGGCTGTGCACCACTGCCAGCAAGGCGCCCCGGTCCTCGGCGGCGGCATAGTCCTCGGCTGGCATGCGGAACTGGTCCGAGGGCTTGGCCGCGGTGTTGGCGCAGGGGACGTAGACCTCACCGGCAGCGGTGGCTACGATCAGGCCGCAGCACTCTCGCGGGTACTCGGCCATGGCGTGCGCCTGGATGGCCTGCAGGGTGCTCTGTTCCATGGTTCGCTCACGAAAAAGCCCGCGCGAGGCGGGCTGTGGGGATGCTATCGATGTGCTGCCGGGATCAGGTTCGGACCAAGCCTGCTGCCGGGAACCCGCCATAGGGCAGCTCGTTGTTTTCGCCGAACCGGCGCTTGCAGCTGCGAACCAGCCCGGCGCACACGTCCTGCCCCGGGTCATCCACCGGGTTGTCGTTGATGTCGAAATAGGCCGATCCGGTGTAGCTGCAGTAGGGGCCGCGGTAGCCGCCCCGCAGCAGCCAGGTGCACACGTTGGACATGATCTGCCGGCCCGGAAGCACCTCGCCGTTGAGGTCGATGGCCGTGGCCAGCTCGAACTCAACCATCTCCTTGGTCTCGGCCACCTTGCGCTCGATGAACCAGATTTCGTCCGGGAAGTGCTCGTTGGGGTCTGCAGTCGGGTTACGGCTTGCGTCCAGATCAAGGCCTGTCAACTGGTACTCGGTTGGTGACGTGCCCTGTTCGAACTGCACGTTGTCGATTTCGATGAAGTGAGAGCCTGCAGATTGGGCAAACTGCCGCCCAACGTAGACGCGGCCGAGTACGGCATCGCCCCGAGAGCGGGCGGGAAGGATCAAGCGGATCCAATTGCCGTCCATGGTCACTTCCGGCAGGGTCACAGTGCCAAGCACCGTTCCCCCGGTCGAATTCAGCCATTGCACGTAGATCTGCGCTTTCGAGCCTGGTGTGCCACGCACATAGGAGGAATTGACGTAATCCGCATTCGCCTCCACACGGATATAGTTTGCGCCCGGCCCCGCCAAGTTAATGCCTGCCCAATCCTTGGCGTTCAACGCGTTCCACTCCAGGCGAACCGCGCGGCCTCCCCCTGGTAATGGCGACGGCACGTAGGAAATAGCACCGCCAACGTCACTGCGAATGCGCTCTAGGTTCCAGCCTGTCGGGATGGATGTGGCATTGGCGCTTGCTTCAAAACTGCTGTTTCGAACCATGTTCCTCAGTGGAGGAAAATTGGCCGCGTCCAGGTACTTCACCAGCGTCTGCCGGCGGATGATCCGCGCGCCGACCAGGTCGCCGTACAGCTGGCACATGACGCCAATGCGGCCGTCGATGTTGCTCACCCTCAGCCGCGGTGCGGGTTGCTGGTCGCTGGTCCTGGCGAAGCCGGTCGCCTCAATCGGCCACGCGCCGTACTGCTGGCCCTGCCACCAGATAACGCCGGTCTGCAGGTGCTGGTGAAAGTACAGCTGATCGGCGCCGACGCTGCTGGCGTCCAGCTCGAACAGTGTCACCCGGCCACCCGGCTCCAGCTGCTGGGCATCCGCGGTGATCATTCCAGCACCGCCGTTTCACCGGTGCCCAGCGGCAGGGAAACCTCACCCGGCCAGTCGAATGTCTCCGGCTGCGGCAGCAGTGCCCGGACCTGTTCCCAGGTCTCGATACCGGCGGGCGCAGTCAGCACCATCGCTTCCAGCTCCTGATTCACCGCGTCGCGCCAGGCGACCATCGCCCGGGCTTCGTCGCGATAGCGCGGCACGCTGCTGTTGAAGTAGCTGCAGCACGTCTCGATAGTGTCGTAGCGACGCTCCTTCACCCACGCGGTCATCCACTCCCACGCCGCCGAGCGAATCGCTTGGTAGTGCTGCGGGCTATGAAGGACGTAGGGAGGTGGTACGGGTGCCGGTGTGTTCCCTTCCGCCATCCATCCCTCATAGGCGTCCCACAAATAGTGGCCACGCGGGATATCAGCCATCGTGTCCAGGCAGATCACCCGGTCAGGGTCATTGGTCAGCTGGTACATGTCAAAGCTCCGCGTCCGCAGTCCAATTGCCTCGGGTCCAATACGACTGGCCCACCGTAATACCCGAGCTGTAGTCGAGGAATCCACCACAGCCGGTTTGGTTCACGTCCACCCAGGCGATAGCCGCCGACGGATAGTTGGACGCGTTGTAAATGGCGAACCCGCCAGCACGCGGTGGATTCGCCAGGCTATCGGTGAACGCCGTCATCGCCGGGGCTGCACGCTTCCTGACCTTGAAAGGCACGAACGCCAGACGGACGCGGCCAGATGTGTATCCAGTCGACTGCATGGACAAGCCGCTGGCGGCTCCGAGCGATGGGGCGACTCCATCCTCGAAGCTGGTTTCGTAGTACCGCTGGCACAGCAGAAGCTCGAGCGCTGCTGGCCGGGCGTCGAATGCTGTTGCAGCACTGCCGCGTTCCAACTGCGGACGGCTGTAGCTGACCCCGGTCGCGGTCAGCTGGACCGTCATGTTGCCGCTGCCCGAGGGCGTCACGGTAACGCCGCGCCGCCCAGTGCCAGAGGTGATCGTGCCAGTGGCCCCGCCTACGCTTACCGTGATGCTGCCGCTGGGGTTCTCCACACTGATCGTCAGCGGCTGCCCCCAGGCCAGCACGGGCGCCTCCACGATCTGCTGCAGCGAGCCACTGGTGTGCGTGAACACGCCGGTGGTCGCGTTGATCGTGACGTTGCAACCGCCGGCACCGGCCTTCCACCGGTCGTACCCATATGCACCCGCGGCGAGCGCGCCCCCCGCGAACACCCGCTGGTTGATCGGCAAGCCGCAGTTGATGAGCATGTTGACGCCACCGACTGCAGCCAAACCACCAAGCAAGCCGTATAGCTCCGCGAAGTTCCCATTCACCTTCTGCGACATCAGTCGCGCCGGGTCGCCCTTCTTGCCGTTCGGCTGGACGGTGTCGATATCGATGATCTGGCGGGCCATCGGCTCTCCTTACGGCTGGAACGTTTGTTCGAAGGTGGCGGCGAGCGTGTAGACGCCATTGCCGTGCGGGGTCAAGGTGTAGGTCTTGCAGAGGTAGTAGCCCTGGACACCAAGCGGAGGTGTCCACAGGAACGACACCGCACCCTGTCGCGCTCGCAAGAATGCAAGCGCCGGCCCAACCTTGGACTCACGGCCAACGATCGAGATCGGCCACTGCTGGCTCTCGTTGTTGAGGCCGTCAGCAGATGTCTGCCGATAGCCATCGCCGAATCGAGCCTCCTTGACCAGGAAGTCACCGGTGCCGGTGATTTCGGTGCGTACGCACCAGGTGAATACGTCGGCCATCAGCGGCCCCCTCGCCTGTTCAGCAGCCCGCCATCACGCGACTGCTGCACCGCCCATTGGTTGATCATCTGGCTGAAAGCCTGCTGGATCTGCTGACCCTGCGCCCCGGCACCCTGCTGGCTGGTGCTGGTGCCATCCGAAGTGACGTTGAGCGTGGTGTTGAAGATGTTTCCAGAGGTGCCACCACCAGCGACCGAGGAAGTCGGAAGCCCTGCCGTGATCGGCCGCACAGAGCCAGCATCGCCAGGAATCAGGTACGTCTTCCCGCCCTGATCGAATAGTTCAGGCCGGCCGCCCTCGCCCACCCTGTACATGCTGCCGGCAGCCACAGGGCCGCCGCCTGCGCGACCGCCTGATGTGCCTCCTATGATTCCGCCCAACGCGTTGATCCAACTGGATCCCGCGCCGGTGTAACCATTGGCCCAACTCCCCACCAGCTGGAACACCTTCGACGCTGCCACCTGCGCGGCCATCTTCTGGAGCGTCTTGGCGAAGTTCGCAGCCATGCCGCCCAGGCCATCGGCGAATGGATCGAAGAGAAAGTCGGCAAACGAGTCCTGCATGTTGCGGGCAGCCTGGTCAGCGTAGGCGGTCCATTGGCTGAACTTGTCCTCGACGACCGAGCTGGAGTCGTCGTCGATCCCGAACATGCCATCGAAGGCATCGGCGAACTTCTGAGCGCTCTCGGCCATGATCGACTCGGCTTCGTCGATGTTGCCGAGCATGTCCAGCAGCGAGGCGCTGGAACGGATCGCGGCCTGCGCTGCGGCATCGATGCCCTTCAGGCCGCCGGACTGGATCTCGTAATTGACGCGGCCCAGTTCCGAGCTGTCGCCGAACAGCGCTATCTGTCGCTCCAGCTGATCGTTGGTTGAGCGGTAGGAATCCTGCAGCTTCTTCGCCTGCTTGTCCTGCCGGGACGCGCCAGCAGCCCTCTTCTTCTCCCCCTCGGCCCAAGTAGCCTGCAGCTTAGATTCCCACTCTGCTGCCCGGCGTAGCTGCTCTGTCTGGTCCTTGGTGGCCTGGATCTCTTCCGCTGTTGCCTGCGTGCGTCGACCGCGGGGGCCGCTCCTTGCACCATCCGGGATGCCGGATCCGCCACCCTGCATCGCAGCCCAGCCTCTGTCGGCATAGGCTGTTCCAGCCAGGTAATCCTTGGCGAACGCATCCCAGCCACCGCCCTGCGAGCCGAACAGTCCGCTGTACTGGCCGGTGGCCAGCTTGATGACCGCATTACCCTGCTTCTCGACGGCCACCAAGCCGCCGCGCAGGCGGTCCAGCCAGTTCTCGACCACCCCGAAGATCTCTGCCGCCTTTCCGATCTCGCGGAAGGCCGAGGCGATGCCATGCGCCACGTCACGAACACCGCCGCCTTCCTTGGCCACTTCAACGAGCTGCGAGGTCAGGTCCGTAAGCGTCGGTAGCAGCTCGCTGGCCAACTGGGTGAACCAGCCCTGCGTTGCCGCGCGCAGGTCATCCAGGCGGTCATTGAACTCGGCCGCAGCTCCGGCAGTGTCCGAGTCGATTACGATCCCCAGGGAGCGCGCACGCTCCTCCATGGAGCGCATACCATCGGCGCCAAGGCTCAGGAACTCCAGGAACTCGGCACCGGACTTGCCGAACAACTGCATGGCCAGCGCCGTCTTCGTGGTCTCGTTGCTGATCCCAGCGAAGCGATTCTGCACCTCGGGCAGCAGGTCCTCGAAGCTCCGAAGGTTCCCGGCCTGGTCCTTGACCGAGATCCCGAGTGCCTTGAAGGTCTTGTCCGCGTCGCTGCCAGCCTTCGAGGCATCCGCGATGTTCTTACTGAACTTCGGAATGATGCCAACCAGACTTTCCAGGTCCGACCCGGTCATTTTGGCGGCGTAGCCCCACCCTGACAGCGTCTCCGTCGAGATACTGAACCGGGCCGACAGCTCGTCGATGCGGTCGGCCGCGTTGATTGCATTGCTCAGGCCAGTGATTGCGGCGTCCACACTTGCGAACGCCGCGAGGGCTCCGCCGATCACGCTACCGATGGCAGTGAAACCCGCAACGATGCCCTTGCTGACGCCAGCCGCAGTCCGCTCCATCGACTTCATGGACTTCTCGGCCCGCTGGGTGTCCGTCACGAACGACCCGGTTTTCATCAGCAGGTCGATGACGATGGAGCCGGCAGTTGCCATGTGATCAGCCTCTCGGGGGTTTCAAGCCGAACGCTGCGAGGGTGCGCAGGTCGGCGTCGGGGAATTCATGGGCAACCGGCGCCGGCTGCAGGAAGTCGAGGTTCTTCTGGAACGATCCGCCGAAGCTGGCGCCGATCAGTGCCGCAGGTCGGTGATAGCGGTGAAGGTCATCGAAGGGATAGAGCTGGTAGAAGGCCAGCCACCGTTGGAACTCTGGCTCAGGGAGATCATCGATCTCCCCCAGCGTCTTGCCGAGCGCGAGGCCTAGGATGCAGGCGAAGTATTCGCGTCCACGCTCGGCGAGGACTTTTTTGCGTCATCACCGATGCCGGCCACAGCCATGACGTGGGGGAAAAGGTCGGTGAGGCCGTTTGCCGTCAGGTTCTGCGACTCAGCCTCGCTCAGCACCAGCTTCCCGTCAGCGTCGCACAGGCTGGCCGCCACCAGGCGCTGCATGGCAAAGCAGGTTTCGTCCTCGTTGCCGGAAGCTTCCGCTGCGCGCCAGCGGCGCATCTGGCCAGCGCTGACCTGGCGGAAGTGCACGGTCTCGGTGGTGCCGTCGCTGAACTTCACCTCGCGCGCGACGGGGGCATTGCTCGTCAGGATCTTGCTCTTGTCCATCAGCCGTTCTCAGTAGGTGGGGGCCGGGTACGCGACGGCTGGGCGCGCAGAGCCGGGCACCCCAAAGGTGTACGTGTGAGCCGTCAGGCCGAGTACGGCCCGTTCCAGTGGGGAGTGACACTGCCGCTGCGCTGGATGGTCAGCGTCCCGCGCACGATCTCGTTCGTGGCGATGTCGATGTTCAGATCCGCCACGTAGCCAGCGAATCCGATGGACGTGCGCGTCGGCGATGCCGGGGCCACCAGGGCGTCATTCGTCCCAAGAGTTGGGGCAGCAACGCCGTCGCTCAGACCGATCAGCCACGGAATGACCTCTCGCGATTCCTTGAGATCGAACAGGATCTGATGGGATCCGCTGCGCGGGATGAAGTTGAACGGCACGCTGACCTGGCCGGGATTGCCCAGCCCGCCCTCATACTCTTTGTCGCCGACAGTGCTCAGGCAGGTGGATTCAATCTGGTCGGCTGCGCCGCCCAGGCCGGTGATGCCAGTCGGGCACTCGAACTTCAGGACCGAGGCGGTGCTGGCACTCAGCTTGTCCACGGTGAAGAGCTCGGACCCCTGGGTTTTGATGACGCCATCGGTCATTGCAAAGTCCTCTGGTCAAAGAAAAACCGCCTTGCGGCGGCTGGTTGGGGGTGGTGCCAGCGGCTCAGCGCTGGTCGATGAAGTCGGCTTCCATGCCGACCCGGTAGAGCTTGGTTTCAGAATCGCGGCTGTTCAGCACGACCCGGTTGCAGATCAGGCCGGCGTCCAGCGCCTCGCGCACAGCCAGCGCCAGCAGCTCGGCGCCGGCATCAGTCGAGTGGTAGCAGTCCAGCTGCACTGTGGTGACGTCGCCACCAGGTGCGCTGCTGAGGTTGTCGTAGGGCTGGCCGCTGATGATCTGCCAGGTGATGTAGGGTCGACTCTCGGTCTGTGCCACAAAGCCGTGGCGACCGATGCGATCCCCGACAATTCCGGCTACGGAAGTTGTGTGAATGGTCCGAAACACCTTCGGGAACATCAGCGGCCTCCCCGATTCTGCTGGGCCAACTTCGCCACCAGTCGGTCAATCCTTACGGTCAGGTCGCCGACCACGAGGTTGATCGTTTCCTCGCCACGCTCGTTCACCGTTCGACGGATGAATGAGCGCGCAGGCTGGCGCACCGAGCCATACTCCTTCAGCTGCGCCGACTTCAGCGTGCTGACCTGCTCACCCTTTCGGCCCGGATACATCCTCCGCTTGATCCGGACCAGGTAGCGCTCACCGTTGCCGTCGCTGGGCGCTTTGCCGCGCGTGGCGATGATGTTCTGTGCCAGCAGTCCGGTGGACTCGTCGCCGGGCTCCAGCACCGCCTGAAGGTTCTGGCGCTCCTTGTCGCGCAGGAATCGCGCTCCTTTGGCAAGCGCCAGCTTCACCGGCCCGCCCTTCTTGCTCACGACCTCGGCCGGCAGGCTGCTCAGCGTGCGGATGATGCCGGGTATGCCGGTGATGTTGAACTCGACCTTCATGTCGACTACTGCCCGTCGTTGACGCCGGCCGAAACCGGGATCGTGATGTACTCCAGCCCAGACGCCTTGTCAGGCAGCAGGCCCGCAATGTTGAAGATGTCGCCGCGGTGGATCAGGCGCATCGACGGCAGCAGCCCATCGCGGTGGCGCATGGTGATGCGCGCCGTGACCGCCGATTGGGTCTGCCCGGACTGGATGAATTCGCGGGCCGAGAGCGGCTCAACCGAAGCCCACACCGTGGCCACGTCGACCCACGTCGTGGTCTGCACGCCGTCTTCGTCCTTGGTGGTCACCTGCTGCTGGATCAGCACGCGGTGGCGGAGCTTTCCCGCTGCCAGGCTCATGTCAGACCCCGAGTCCGATGCGATACGGCCATAGCAGGCTGTGCGCGCCCATCGGGACCTGGATCGTCGCCCCATCACCGCCCTGCACGTCTTCCCTTGTCCGGTACAAGTGCCCCAGCATCAGAAGAATGGCGGCGCGGATAGAATCGTTTACTAGGATGGGATCGATCCCAGCGGTGCCGGCTAGAACGGCAGCGGCCATGGAGCCTGCGTCAGGGAAAACAGAACGGTTGAGGAACTGCTGTGCAGCGCCCTCGGCTGCGCCACCATACAACTCCAGCATCGCGTCGTCGGCGCTATCGGCCCGGCAGTGCTGCCGGGCCTGCTCAATGGTGATCAACTGCATGGCTCAGGCCTGCGCCAGCGTGGCGGCATTGATGCCAGTTTCGATCGCTTCGACCACCGTAGCGCGGGCCTTATCACCCTTGGTAGTCTCCGCCTTCAGGGCAGCGGCCAGCAGTTCGAGGTCGGTCACCGCCGCGATCGCCGCGATCGCATCGGCAGCCTTCTGGCGGACGAGCTGAGCGCCTTCGCTGGTCCTGCCAGTCGCCGCGGTCGAGTCACCGCCGGCAGCCGCGGCCTGTCCAGCCAGCTTCACGAGTCCGCGCTTGACCAGCAAGTCCGCGTGTTGGGTGGATACACCGAACTCCGCGCCGCGTCCGCGGCTCCCGTGGTGTTCAAACGAGGTGAGCGCAATGACCTTGGCCATTATCTGAATCCTTCGTCAGGGGCAGCGCCCGGTTGTACCGGGCGCCGCGTGGTATCAGCCGCCGGCACCAGCGCCATCGGTGACAGGCAGGCCGTCAAAGCCACCCTTCACGAAGGCCTCGGGACGGAACACGGTCAGGCCCACGT
This sequence comes from Stenotrophomonas maltophilia, assembly GCF_004920835.1. Lineage (GTDB taxonomy): Bacteria > Pseudomonadota > Gammaproteobacteria > Xanthomonadales > Xanthomonadaceae > Stenotrophomonas > Stenotrophomonas maltophilia_AQ. The sequence goes on along the minus strand of NZ_QFHO01000003.1, from coordinate 208,696 downwards.
CCTCTTCGCAGAGGATGGTGACCATGTTCTTGACGAAGTTGTCGCGGTCCTGGTTGGAGACGGTGATGTTCGCCTGCTCGCGGTCCCAGCCCTGAGCACCCATCTTGAAGGCACCGGTCAGGAAGTCGCCCAGATCCATGGCCTTGGTGGCCACCACCGGGCGCGCCCACAGGCCGGGGACGGCCAGGCCACGCGGGGTGGCGAACAGGTAGGCGTTCTCGGTGGTCTTCGACAGCTCGATGGTGGTCCAGTCGATCGGGTTCAGCACGATGCCATCGGCTTCGTACTCGGCCAGGGTTACCTGCAGCATGGCGATGCGCAGACGATCGATGGCCGTCTCGTTCTGCACGGTCACACCCGGGTTCGCATAGGTCGTGGCCTGGGTGTAGAGGCCGTTGATGTTCAAACCGACGCCCGAACCCTTCAGCAGCTGCGCTTCTTCCTTCAGCTTCAGGCCGTACATCAGACGGCCATTGATGTAGGCCTGCAGCTGGCCGGCATCACGCAGCACCTGCTTGGACGCGCGGATCCAGTGGGCGATGGTGGTGATCTTGGCCGAGTCCAGCTCGAACGCCAGATCCGACTCCGGCTTCGGATTGGTCGGGTTCTCGGCCACCACGTCCGCGTTGTTGGTGAAGCCGGTCTCCCGGACGTATTCGATGCTGTCCGAGGTGGTGGTGCCCCAGGTCAGCAGGTCGCGCAGGAACAGGCGCTGGTTCGGGGTCGCCACGATGCCCGGAACGCGCTGCGGCTGGATCAGCGTGCCGGCCGACGCGTCGTCGCGGGTGATGGCTGCTTTGACGGTGAAGCTGCCCTGCATACCCGGGTTGAAGCTCTTGCAGGCATCGGACGAGGCAACCACTTCGCCGATGGTCAGGGCCTTGGCTGGGACGCCGCCGCCCTGCTCCAGCTTGGCGATGACCTGCTGGGCGGCCTGCAGATTGGCCTGCAGCTCACCCTGGGAGACCAGCAGCTGGTCGACCTTGGCCTTGGTTTCTTCGGACAGCTGCGCGTGGGCGTTGATATCGGCCTTCGCCTGCTCGGCGTGCTTCTTCAGCTGCTCGTTCACCTGCCCGAGGCTGGCGTTGATGTTCTTGATGTCGTCGTCGATCTGGGCCATGGAGGCTCTCCTTACAGGATGGTGGTGAGGTTGGCGGCCAATGCCGCAGTGGTCGTGAAGCCGGCAGCGTCACGCTGACCGTGTTCGGTGGGCTCGCCCTCACCGCTGCCAGCGGGATCACCCGCGCTGGACTTGAACTGGCTGATCAGCCGCATGGCCTCCGACTTGGGCATTCCAGAGGCCCGCAGCGCGGCTTCCATGCGGCGGACGGCAGATGCGTTCTTGCTGTCGTCGGCCTTTCCGATCTCGTCGGAATCGAGCAGCGAATCGGCGAAGCCTTGGGAAACAGCAGCACTGCCGCCGATGTAGGACTCGCGATCCATGAGCTTTTGCATGGCCTTGACGTCTTCGCCAGTCCTGGCCGCGTACACGTCGGCCATCGCCTGATCGAACGGCTCGAGCTGGTCAGCGATTTCGCGCAGCTCGTGACGGTTCCCGGCCGCAAGAAGCCAGCAGTTGTGGATCATCAGGAATCCAGCCCTGGCGATTTGAATCTTGTCGCCGGCCATGCCGACGATAGAAGCAGCTGAGGCGGCAATGCCCATCACCTTTACGGTTACCTCTCCGGGGTGCTCACGGAGCATCGAGTACATCGCCAAGCCTTCGAACATGTCGCCGCCCGGAGAGTTGATGGCAACGGTGACCGGCCCCTTGCCCAGCGAGCGCAGTGCCGCAGACATACGCTTCGCAGTGAAGCCGCCGCCGGTCCACCAGTCCTCACCGATCACGTCGTAGATGCCGATAGTCCGGTCTTCCTGATCGTCGGCCGCAGCGCGGATGCTGGAATCCCAGCGCTCAAACGCGGAGGGTGCGATATAGCTGCGCACATCCATCTGCGGCCGTCCGCTTGGAACGCCCGGGGTTGCACGGATGGTCATCGGTTACTCCTTGGTGGTGGCGTCGGAGACGCCAAGAAAGGCGCGCATCGACGCGCGTGCTGCGTTGCCGTCTTCGGCCTGCCCCAGCTTGTCCAGCGGCGCCAAGGCGGTCTGCACCGTCAGCACCGCAGCATTGCCACCCATCGGCTCACGATCCTCCAACTCGCGGACTTCGTCGCGCGTCAGGATCCCGTTGTTGACCATGGCCGCGTAGAAGGAAGCGCGCCCAGCGCTGTCGGAGCGCAGAAGCCCTTCGACTGCGAACTTCGGGTAGTACCGGGTGCGCTCTGAGGGTGTCAAAAGGTCCTTGCTAATCGCCTGCTCAATCCGGCGGAGCCAAGGGCCAAGCGTGAATGTCAGAAAGCCGATCATCTGCTGCTCGATTCCGGTGCCCCAACTGGTCGACTTCTCGGCGTGACCAACCATGAACGGAGGAACACGGAACCAGCGACAGATCTCCTCTACCGAGAACGCACGTGATTCGAGCAGCTGGGCGTCGGCCGGGTTGATACCAATCGTCTTGATATCAGACCCCGCTTCCAGAATGACTGGTCGCCCAGCATTCACGGCCCCGCTCAGCGTTTCCAGCGTTTCCCTCGCCTCTTTTCGCTGTTCGGGCTTAAGCGTGCTCGGGTAGGAAATGGCCGTGGTCGGCATCAACCCCTTGGAGAACGTTGAGCTTGCCGCCATGTCAGCGCCGATGGCGGCGCCGAATACCTCTGCACCGTAGCCAATGACTGAGACGCCCTCCTTACCGTCCAGGGAGAACCCCGGAATGCCCCAAACGCGTTCGTTCGGGATCTCCCGTTGTCGGCCGTTCTCGTCGGTGTACCTCCATACTTTGACCCCGTCGCGCCGGAACCAGGTCAGCCGGTCCGGATGCAGAAACTGCAGGCCCACCAACCGGCCACCAATCATCAGCTTTTCGCAGCGCGCGTTACCGCGCAGCAACATGGCCGCCACGCTCGCCTCCCAGTGGACAGCAGCGGTCGTGTCTGCATTGGGCTGATCGTGCAAGATGAACTGCAGAGGGTGTTGGCTGGCCACTCGCTTACCGCTACTCGTCTTCTCGTACATCGAGAGCGGAAGCGTCGAAATAGTCTCCGAGATCAGCCGAACGCATGACCATACGGCCGAAAGCTTCAGCACGGTCTGATGATTCACCGCCACACCGGCCGCCGAGCTCGATCCAAAGAACTCAGCCCAGAAGTCGCCATCAGTGAGGTGGATCGGAACGCCGAGCCACTTGAGCGCAGCAGCGCGCAGGCGCCCTGGCTTCTTCGTCATTTTCATCCGATCACCGGGCTATTTAGGAAATCGTCAATCGGCTGCTCAGTGCTGGTGGTAAGACTCACACCGAGGGCCATCAGCAACGCGGTCATGTCATCGATCTTGTCCGCGGACCGGCGCTTGTCCGGCGCCATGTTCAAGTTCACGTCTTTGCGAGCGACCAAGTTGGCCGCGCACCAGGCCAGCACAGGGTCACCGTCGTGCACCAACCGCTTGGCGATATAGGCGCGCTCCAGCTCCACCATTGCCGGGTGGTAGGACTTCGTGCCCTGGATGAACTCAACCAGCGGAACCTCTGCAGTTACCAGCCGGCTGACCATCTCAGTCGCATTCCAGCGATCGAACGCAAGCGACTGCAGGTTGAAGCGCTCGTGCACGTCCAGAACCGCCTGCTCTATCACCGCGTAGTCGGTGACCTCGCCCCCGGTCTGCTCCAGCAACCCGGCCGCGACCCAGCCCGCATACGGGACAGTGCCGCGCTCGGTGCGCTGCGCCACTGCCGACTCAGGCACCCAGCGGCGGCCCCAAGTGATGATCTTGTCGTCCAAGCGCCAGACCAACCGCAGCGATGCAAGGTCGCGCGTGCTGGCCAAGTCAAGCCCACCCCAGCAGGGAACGTCCTTCAGCGCGTCCAGATCGACCACGCCGTGGCATGCGTTCCACTTCGGCAGCAGGATGAAGCCATTCGCTGCCGCAGCTGGACGGTTCAGCCGCTTGATCTGGAACTCGGCGAGCTTCGAAGGCATCGCCTTGGCTTCGATCGACTCCTTCCTGATCGCCGCCAGCAGATGGGGGTTCACGTCCATCAACGGATTGGCCTTGTGCCAAGCCTTCTCGTCAAAGTCGCGGTCGTCCTTGTCCACCGCGAAGAAGATGGCCAGGAAGTGATCGGCGGCGTCGCCGAACACGCCCTCCAACAACTGTGTGGCGAACTGCCGTATTTCCGACCATGGACCGGGGTTCGCGTAACCCTCTGTGGTCGTGAACAACCAGAGAGGATTCCGGCGCGCGCCGGCCGCCGACTGCAAGACGTTCAGCAGATCGGGCGTCTTGTGCGCGTGGATCTCGTCGAGACCAACGTGGGACGGATTCAGGCCGTCCTGCGTCGACGCCTTGGCGTTGATCGGCTTGAACGTCGCACCGGTCTCGACGCGACTGATCGCATTGGCCCAGCACTCAAGCCCGTAGGCTTCCCGTAGGTCCGCCTTCTTCTCGGCCATTCGCTTGGCCACGTTGAAGATGATCCGCGCCTGGCTGCCAGTGGTAGCTGCCGAAATGACCTGAGCGCCCTCTTCCTCCTCACAGCACTCGCAGTACAGCAGGATGGCTGCCGACAGCGTCGACTTCGCGTTCTTGCGCGCGACTGCAAACAGTGCAGACGTGAATCGGCGTGTTCCATCCGGCTTGCGGAACCCGAACAACTGAACCACGAACCACACGTGGGACGGGTGAAGCCGGATTTCCGGCGTCTCCCACTTGCCCTCCACGTGTGGGAGCAGTTCGATCCAGCTGCAGGCGTGATTGGCGTGATCGCGCGAGAAAGTGAACGGTGCCCCCTTCCTCTTGGCGCGCTTCAGATCGTCCAGGAATCGCTTCGCAGCCAGCTTAATCAGCCTGCCGAACCTGCCTCCCCTATCTGCGGCAGCCGCCTTCGCATACGCGATTGCGACATCGACGTAGTCATTTTCCGGCGGCGCGGGGCTTTCCGAGCGCGGCGAACGCGTTGCTCGGCTTTGCCGTGTCGCCATTCGGTTTCACCTTTCCCTGCGCCACCGGCGTCAGGCCAAAGTCATTCATCAGCCCGCGCAGCTGGGCAACCATCGATGCAACCGGTGCCTCGCCGGCGGCGTACAGCTGGACAGTCTTCCCATGGAGGGCGCAGAGCTGGCCGAGTGCAGACAGGCCGGCCTCGGTCAGCAGCTTGTTTGCATGGAGGATTGGTGCAAGTCGCTCCCATTCCTTGTGTGCGTGTGCGTTGGGCAACCAGTCCGGTGCCGGTGGAACGTCGGACACCAGGGGGAGTTCAGCCGCGGCTGGCGCTTCTCGGTCCGGCCGGTCTGTGCCGGCCACCACCTTCAGCGCTGTCGGCTTGCGGGGGCGGGACATAGACAGGCCTCAAAAACTGAATTTTCTGAATTGACGGTGCAAAAAAACGACTGAGCGGCCGGTGTCCGAGGGGAACGCTTCGAACTTTTTCCCCTCCCCCCGGGGTATGCGATGCGAATCGCTCGCATTCATCGCTTCGAGAGGAATGGATGAGAACGATTCGCGCCTCGTGCTGCCTCTGCCTTGGTCTTCGTGCCGTGGCATTCGCAGCAGATCGCCTGCAGGTTGTCCAACGCATCCGTGCCGCCTTCTGCCTGCGGCACAACGTGGTCGACCTCTTCCGCCTGACGGATGCGACCGGCGGCGCGACACGGCTGGCACAGGTACAAGTCTCGCGCCATCACCGCCTCACGCTTGCGACGCCAGGGCCGACCGCCGCGTCCTTTGCCATAGTTCTCAGGCGCGGACTGAGCCACATGCACCGGCGCCAACTGGGGCATCGGCCGGTGGCGACCTGGGAACCTAGCCATCAGGGAACTCCACTTCGACCTTGCCGCGAAGGGTCCTGCTGATGGCTCGCTTGCCGTGCTTGTGCACACGCAGGGGCTTCACGTAGTAGCGCACCACACCCTTGCGGGTATCCGCGTAGAACGCCTGCTCCACAACCTGACCGTCTACCAGCACCCTGCGCCGGCCTCGGCCATCGTCTCGGCAGTGAATGTGCTCGCGCGTGCCCATCAGCCGAGGCTCTGCGACTGGTCGCGCTCACCGGGCACCAGCTCACCGTCCAGGCTGCGGAGCGGCTCGTCCTGCTCTTCCTCACCCTCGGCGGCCAGCGCATCGATGAGGGAGTCCAGTTTTTCTTCAACACGCATCAGCCGGGCGGCCGACTCAGGATTCCAAGGCCGAATGCTCATGGCTTCACCCGCTGCTGGTCACCGGCAGGCGCCAGCTTCTCGATGGCACCCAGCTGCCCGTTGCATTGCTCCAGGCTGGCCACGTTGGCGTTGTAGGCCGACACCACGCTCTCGATGGTGCGTTGCGTTGCGCGCTTCACAGGGCAGCGGGCGGTCAGCGCCGCCGGCACAGCCACGGTGCGCTCGACGGTGACGTACACGGTCTGCGGGATGTCCGCCTTCTGGACCTTGCTACAGCTGCCGAACCCGCACAGCGGCAAGGCCGTGGCCACGATCACAGCAACGGAATGGCGTCGCATAGGGTCTGCTCCAACTGCTGCCGGCAACCCGGCTGGTTCTTGGCCGCCTGCAGGGTCTGCTCGGCTTGGGTGGCGCGGCGCTTGCTCTGTGCTGCTGCAGCCTCGGCCAGGCGTGCGGCCTCCTTGGCTGCCTGCTGCTGGCGGGTGGCCTCGTCGATCGCTCGCTGGGTCTGGCGGTTGACCTCCTGCAGCAGCTGGCCGCAGGCGTTGGCTGCGCGCAGGTTCTCGTCGGCATCGGCCTGGGCCTTGTCGCGCTGCCTCTCGGCGGAAGCGATCATGGCCTGGTCCTTCTTGGCCCGGTAGTCCGACCCGAGCCGGGCGCCCATCAGCAGGACAGCGCCCAGTGCGGCAACCCACAGCGCCACGCGGATCAGGCCCACGTAGGGCCGCAGCGGGTCAGGGATCAGCATCGCCGTTGCTCAGCTTGGGCTGCACGAAGATGCGGGACACCGCAGCCAGGAACGAGGTGACGCCGGCCGATGCCAGGGCGGAATAAGCCACGGCCTGCTTGAACCCGTCGTGCACCACCGGCAGCCAATCCGCAGGCAGCAGCACATAGGCGCCGATGATGCCCAGCGCGGTGGCGCTGATGATGCCGGCCAGCAGCGACAGACGAACCGACCAGAATCGCCAGAAATGGCGCCGGTCGCTGGTGAGTTTCACGTTCTTCACTTCAGCCCCCTGAGCTGCTTCAGCTCGCGGATGTCTGCCTTGTTCTGCTCTACCTGCACGGCCTGCTTGGCCAACTCCAGCTTCAGCGCCGGCACGTCCGCCAACTGGGTGTTCATGATTTGCAGCTGCTGCTGCAGCCCGGTGATCTGCTGGTTCGTTACCTGCTGCTGGGTTAGAACAGACTGCATTGAACCCACCAGCCAGTAACCGATGCTGACGATGGCACCGGCGATGACCAGTGCAATCCAGCGCTCCACCGGTCCCAGGGAGATCTTGGTGCGGCCGTCCTGGCTCGGCTGGGCTTCCATCGTCATGCCCCAAGCACCTTCAGCGCGCGGTAGTACCGCGAACGCCGGTCCGCCGCTCCAACCTGGCCACCGTTCACCCGGGCCGTGATCTCGTCGAATCGGCCGGCATCCGCCAGCCTGTTGAGGTTCCGAGAATCCCAGAACGTCGCTGCTGCCAAGGCACCCCACTTCGGCTGCTCCAGCGCTTCAGGCTGGGCCTCGAAGTCAGGCACGCCATTGATGCCCATGGCGCGAAGCGCATCACGGATCGCCGCGTAGTTGGCGCGGCCAGTGTTCTGGATCGGACCACGGCCCCTGTAACGGTAGCCATCGCCGCTCGCCTCCGAGCCATTGCCCAGCCGGTTGGCATACGCGTTGTTGCCGATCGCGACCGGCTTCCGCTCCAGCGCGCGCGCTAGGTCGTTCGGCTTCCTCGGCTTGGCCTTGGGGTCGACGGCGTAGCGGCTCGGCCAAGTGTCGGCCATGCCCTGCGCACCATAGTTCAGGTTCTCGACGGTCCTGGTCAGGCTCGCCGACTCGTGCCCGACCTGCGCCAGGAACGCTGCCACTCGCTTCGGGGTGCTGATGCCGAACGCCGTGCAGGCGTCGGTCAGGGGCTGCGCCCACTGGGCGGCGACGGCGGCACTGCAGCCGACCGCCTGCTGGATTGTCAAGGCGGTCAGGATCATGGCGGGTCCGGAAATGAAAAACCCCAGCTGGGTAGCCGGGGTCGGGTCGTGCGCGATGGTAGTGAATCTAGCCTCAAAAGTGCGGGAGTAGCAATCCCGCACTCACAATCGCCATAGCTGGCCCGCAGTTCGAAGGGCCGTTATCAGAGATACCGGCGCTACTGAAGAGGAACCTATGGCTGATGCACCCCCTAAGAAGCCCAACAGCCTCATGCGGTGCTTCTCATCCAACGCGATGTAATCCGCGACCTGCTTGGCGCCGATCAAAAAATACGAGGGAATAAAGGTCCGCGCTGACTCGCCCTGGTTTGGCATTGGAAACACCATCCCACTAGCCAGCGTCTCCGCATGATACAGCGCGCGTTCCAGCAACCAAGGCGTGAGGACCTTTGTCCGAATAATCGCGCCATGCTGGTCGTTCATATCGATCAAGCGGCGAGCGATCTCCCACACCGCTTCCTGATCCTCACGCATCTTCTCGACACGCTTCATGACCATCGCCCACGCCAAGTTAAGTTTCTCGCGGTCGCGCTGCGACTGGATGGGCGTCTTTCCAGTCGCATCGACCACTTCCAGATAGGCCTCTTTGGCCTCCACTAGAGCATCACAATAGAGCCTAATCCTCGAGAAGACGGCGGAGGCATCGCGGATTATCGCCGTAATGGCTGCAGCTGCAGCAAGCTCGAGGTCGAGGCGTTTTACATGACGGAAAGCGGTTATCGATGCGATTGCAACCAGGAGACCAGCCGCCGCGATAGTAGCCTCCGTCTTGCTCCCCAATACATCCAGCAGTTCATAGAGCCGCAATGGCCTAACCCCGAACCAGTGCTGCCAGTTCAGATAGCACAAGATCGCAGCCGTCAAGACCACGATCGGCCTCCTGACAAAGACCCACATGGCCCCGGTAAGCATGAACACCGCCAAGCTGCGGCGGTTAATCCTGGTATCCATCAGGCTGCAGCTCCATCCCCCCTGTCGAGAGCAATCATAAGCGCCCAGGCGGCCTCCTGCTCCGCCTCGGTCATCTTTTGCAGCAGCCACTCGTAGACGCCGCGCCACTTCGCTCGGTAGGTGGACTCATCCCGGCCGATAGCGGCCGCTCGGCGGCGATCGCTGACCTGTCCGAGCCCCGACCCGCCGCACACCTTGCACGGCACCAGCAGTTCCCCAAGCATCGCCTGGCCCCTGCCCTCGCAGGCCGCGCAATGCGGCCGCTTGGCAATCTCGCTGATCACCGCCGCCGCCAGGGTCGGCAGAGACTCCAAGGTGCTGATCGGCCAGCATTGCGCCTTCACCCGGCCGAGCCGCTGCTGGGCAGCGTCGCGGTTGGCCCGCTGCTCCGCCGTCGCCGCGCCGCCCCACCCCATGCACACCTCGGCCAGGCCGACATCCGTCCGGGCCTCAGCCAGCCGGCGCTGCTGTCGCTGCAGCTCCGGCGTCACCAGCGCGATCACCGCGTCCCGCAGTTTGTGCCGGCGCAGCGCAGCGCCATCCGGCCACCAGCAAGCCTCCAGCAGCTCTCGGCCCAGCCCGGCCGGCACCATCCCAAGCGCAGCGGCGATGTCCTGGTTCGTCAGGTCGGGCTTCCCGCCTCCCCGGCCGATGTCGAACTTCACCGTGGTTGGCCCCAGCCGCGCCATCGTCTCTCGTGGATTCATGCCCGTTCCCCTGTCGTTGAGTGGCCGGCCGCCGCCGGCCCGCCCGTAATCCGCACCACGACCTGACCGCGAGGCCGCCGTTCTTCATGCACGGACAGATGCCCTTGGAACCGCCCGTCATCGATCCCGAGCAGCTGGGCGATTCCGTCGCGGTATGGCTTGCAGCGGCCGGTCATGTTGTCGTCGTCAGGCAGCTTCTTGCCCGGCGCCTGGTAGCAGTCGATCCACAGGTGCAGCCGGCCTGGCGGGAGCACCATTCCGCGCCAGCCCGCCTCGTTCGCCAGCACCGCCGCCGTCTGCCGGGCCAGCTTCGTAGCCCGGGCCTTTACCAGGAAGTGCACGCGAGCGTTCGGCGAAAGATCCTTGCTCGGCCAGGGAAGCACCAACTCCAGCGCGCTGTCAGCCTGCATGGGCGGCCTCGTTCTGCTCGATAGCATCGCGGAAGGCCGCGCGCCAACGGAATGCCGTCGCACGGCTGACGCCGAAGTCCGCGCGCAGCTGTGCAACCGACGGAATGCGGTCCCCGTACATGCGGACCATCCGCAGCGCGGCAGTAAGCGTGAGGTTCTGCCGGCCCCAAGCCGGCCAGCCGGGCTCGCGGTTGTGGTGGTGATCGGCGGGTTGCTGACTCATGGGACCCCCGGGCCGGCCGGCTGGGCCGCATAGTGCGTGATCGCCGGGTTGTCACCCCGCCAGCTCCCGAACACCGGCCGCTTGCTCACCGAGTCCCACAGCATCAGGCGCGTGCCGTCCTGCGGAGCGTCCGCGATCGGCCTCCAGTCCACTGTGGCTGCCACCCGCTTGTTCCAGTACTCGGCGGCTGCGGTCGGAGACCAAGCGATATGCGTCATCGGGCTAGGGCTGCAAGCCTCTTCATCACCCGTGCACCAGACGTGCCAACCTTTGTCGGCGCTGCCGAGCATCTGGCCAGGTGCACCGCAGAAAGGGCATGGTTTCAACGTTGGCGAGTTCATGCTGCTTGCTCCCAGCTGGCCGTCAGGCGCTGCACCTGCCCGCCGCGTGCCTCGAACTGCTCCACCGTCTCGGCCGGCCGCTGGCCGTCCTTCTCCTTGCCCCACGGCTTGGCCGGCGCCAGGTCCGCCAGCAGCGCCACACGCGACCGGTTGATGGTCATCTTGTCCACCCGCGGCGCCTTCGGCTGTGCGGCATTCTTTGCTCGGTAGGCGCGGCCACGCTCGAGGCGCCGCTCGCGAAGTTCTTCTGCCGTTGCCTTCTGGAAACGCATGCCCTGTCCGCTGTATCGATACGCTGCCGTCGACCGGTGTCCCGTCTTCGTCAGATAGCCGCAATTCACCAGGTGTTTCAGCTGGTCCCGCACGGCGTTTCGCTCGGCGCTAAGGCACGCGGCGGACAGCCCCAGCACCTCAAACAGCTGCGCGTGGCCAATCGCTTCAGCTTTGCGCGTCTCGAACACGCCGCGCACCCTGTCTGCCATTCCGGTGTTAGCCATTGGTGCCATTCCTCAGTTCGTTGATGTACGTCTGGTTCGCAATCAGCTCGTCATCCGAGCCGTACGTCTCGTGGAAGGTCCGCGAGCCATCCATCAGGCTCGGGCCGTAGATCTGGCGCATCGTCGCGAAGGTGTTGCCCTCCAGCGGATGCCGCATGTGGTGCCACTTGCAGAGCGCGTAGCCGAACATGTGGCCGCGCCGCAGGTTCCCGCTCTTCGCGTGGTTGTAGTCGCAGCCATAGACCACTAGCTCCGGCTCCAGCAGCTGCTGCTCCAGCAGCACCAGGCAGGCCATGCACGGCCCTGTCTTGGCCAACTGGATACGGACGCCCTCTTCCTTCGTCGGCGGCGGTGCCTTCGACCACATCAGCGCGCCTCCTCTACCGCTGCTCGGTGCTGGCAAACCCGGCGGTAGTAGCCGATGCCGGCATGTGGCCCCTCCCACTCTTCCGGCATGTCGAAGCTCATCTGCATCTTCTTGGCGCAGGGGTTGTAGGACCGGGGTGCATCGCCCGTGTTGGTCCAGAACTTGAAGTGCTTGCAGTCCTCGCAGCTCGGCACGCCCTCAAGGTTCTTGGTCTTCTGCGTCCGCCGGCGAACAAGCTCCTCTAGAAGCTCGTCAGTCGTGAACTGCTGAAGCAGTGCCCTCCCCTTCATCAGCGCGCGCCCTGGTCGGCCAGCCACCAGCCGTGCTGCCAGGCTTCCGCCTTCTCGCTCAGCGGTCCCGCCCTGCGGTTGGCGCCGTCCTCGGCCTCGCATTCGATCCAGACCAGGTGCGGGTTGTCGCTCAGGAGCTGGCCGTTCAGCCGCGCCGAGTAGCCGGCGTTGATCTCCTTGGAGAACTTGCTGCGTGTGCTGTACTTGGTGAAGTCCATCAGCGTCTGTTCCTCGTGGTGCTGCGGCGTGCCGCGCTCAGTTCCTGGTCCCGCTTGTCCCACCCGGCCTGCCAGCGGCGGCGCCGCCTCACACCGTCCTGCCCCATCTCGTACCGCGGTGCCGATTCCCGACTGCGGCAGGAGTCGCGCGCCCAGCGCCCGGCCTGCTCCGCTTGGGCCAGCTCGGCCTCAGTCACCATCGGTGTCGATCCAGTTCCGGATGAACCAGCGGACGTTGCAGGGGCGCCAGTTCACCGCCAGAGCGATCTCCGCAACGCTGCAGCGCTCGGCGTACAGCAGTCGAACCGTGTCGTGCTTGCTCACGCGCCCTCCCCAAACCCAAGGTCTACTGCAGCGCGCGCCATGGCCGCGCGTGCGGCCTCGCGATCGCGCACCGGGTGCACGCCGTGCTTCTCCTGCTCGATCGTCAGCACCGGCTGCGGCAGCGGATTCCCGTCGACAACGTGCTGGACAGCGCGCGTGTAGGCCTCCTCCAGCATTCGGCGCTGCTGGAACCCGTTCTCTGCCGTGGCGTAGACGTGCAGGTCCAGCAGCGAACGCACCAGCACCGTGAATCCGCTCTGCGGCCGGCCCGGCGCCATCTCCCGCTCCACCGCTGCCATGACCGGAATGTCCAGGCACATCGTCAGGAACCGTGGCGGGTTCGGCGGCCACTCCCGGCCTTCGGTCAGGCAGCAGGCCATGCCACGCGCGTGCTGCGCCCGGCTGCGGCCCTTCAACACCTGGAACCACGTGCCGGCCGCGATGGTCAGGCTGCCGTCCCTCTTCACCGGCGCCGCGCCGTTCTCGCGCTCCCACTTGCCCGGGAACATCGCCGTCATCTGCTTCCAAAACTCCCACAGGTAGGCCGTGGCGTGGTCGCTCACCGGCTCAGCCGACGACGGCAAACTCGGCGTCGACGACATCGCCAAGCTCGAACCCAGCGCCTCCACCGTGGCCACCGCCTCCGCGTGCGGCGTAGAACTGCTGCTCGAGCTGTTCGGTGCGGTCGGCAGAACCGTGTTGAGGGCTTGCATGGGTTGCTCCTACGGATTGCTGGGCGACAGGGATCACGGGCAGCGACAGGCCGGCGGCCATCGTCTGCATCAGGGACTGGTTCGGGTCATGGCCGGCGGCCATCAGGTCGACCAGCTGCTGGCGGACCTGCAGCCAGCCCTGGACCGACAGCGGGCGGCGGATCGCGGAGCGGTGTCGGACGAACCGGGCCAGCTGCTCGCGGTCGATGCCGTGTGGCGTGCTACCGAATCCGGCCAGCTCGCGGTCGACCTGCTCAGCGGTCAACGCCAGCGGATCGGCCTCGCGCTCACACTCGCGGTGTGAGGGTTGCTCTTGGTTGCTTTTGGTTGCTTTAGGTTCGGGTGCAATAGCTGTTGCACCCTTTTCGACGTCTGGTTGCACCCTTTCCTGCGTCGTTTTGCACCCTTTCCGACTCTGTTTTGCACCCTTTGCAAAGGGTGCAGAATTTGCACCCTTTGAATTTTCGGGCTGTTCTCCAGCGTCCCCATCCATGGCCAGATCACCACCGGCGATCCAGTACGGGCTGATCCGGTACTCACGCGGACGGCCGCCGGACTTGTAGCCCTTCATGCGACCACCGCCCTCGCTGACGACCTCCAGCCAGCCAATGCGCTCCATCTTCCGGAGCTGGTACTGCACCGAGCGCTCTGACTGCCTGGACTTCACGGCCAGCGTGGCGACCGACGGGAAGATGCGGGTGCCATCGTCGTGAGCGTTGTCGGCAAGGGCTAGAGCCAGCAACAGCTCGCCGCCACCACACGGGTAGCGCTCGAACACCATGCCTGTCATTCGTGCTGCCACGTCAGATCCCCAGCGACAGGTTCTGACCCGGGGCCACCGGCCACCAGGTGCACGCCGAACGGTCACTGACCTTGCAGCGCCTGCTCTGGCCGCGGTACACGCGACCTTCCTTGATCAGCTCAGGAAGTCGGCGCGCCAGCATGTATCGGTCCAGCCCGGTGGCCTGCGCCAGCTCCTTGCTGGTCATGCCCGGGTTGTCCGTCACAGCCTTGGCGCTCTGGTCGTGCTGATGCGCCTGCAGGCCGCTGGCGACCACGTAGTGCGCCGCGTCGTGGCTGGTGCTCAGGTCGTTCGCCCTGGCCGGATGGTTGATGGCGCTCATGCCGCACCCCGCTCGGCCGCAGCCTCGGCGTGCTGGCTCACCTGCACCAGCCTGGACATCACCGCCGCGCATCCGCGTGCGATCGCGCCTGCCTCGTTCGGCGAGATCCGCCCGTCATCCAGCGCTGACGAAACCAACTCGGCCAAATCGCCCTTCGCAGCAGCCGCCTGCAGCAGTGCGCTGATCAGCGAGCCAGATTCCGGGGCATCGCTGCGCTGCGCCACGAAGCCGTGCTGCGCACACAGCGCGTGCAGGATGCGGAAGTCACCGGTGCGCGCCATCAGCGCGTCCGCTTCCTGCAGGCTCAGCAGGTTGCGGTCGGTGTTCGGATTGACCTTGCCGCGAAGGACCGCGGCCGACATGCCCAGCCTGGGCGCCAAAGCCTCACTGCCACCGGGGTACTGGTGGACCGTGTCGTAAGCGGCATCGGTGACATTCATGGGATAGGGACTCGAATGGATACGTGGGCACTACTGCGGCGCAACATGTGCGCCATGGACATCAACAACTCACGGACGACGGGCGTCGCCCTCCCTGCGCTACGCTGGCGTTTCCACACGAGCAGCCCGCAAGGAGGGCGACATGGAACTCAAGGACAACCCGGCTTTCGCCGACCTGTTCGCGCAGGTACAAGTGCTGGAGATGGTCTGTATGGCTGCCATCAGGGCGCACCCAGAGCCGGAGAAACTTCTTTCGGAGATGGAGCAGCAGTTGGGACTGCTTCGCTCACTGAGCTCGACAAGGGCGACAGATCTGATGGGCCGCATTGCCCACACGAAGTTCGATCAGAAGGCTCAGGGATGGATGGATTACGCTCGGAGCGTGCTGCCACAGGACTGAGAAAACTGTCCAGGTTGGACTCGATCATCCTTCGGGCGAGTTCGTCAGATCGATTGCGATTCGCATGCCAAATCCTGGTGGCTTCTCGCATGCCGGCTTTGATTCGCTCCGCCTGCCTCACCTCCTCTTCGGAAGGCTTGGCCAGCCAATCACGCAGCCACAGCCGCGGATTCCACTTGTCGGACAGCGCGCGCATCTCAGGCCACCTCCAGGGGGGCGTAACGGTTCTCGTCGGGGTCGTGCGGCGCGGGCTGCGCCTGCGTTTGTTCCTGGAAGCCCAGCAGGCGATGGATCTGCGGCAGCGCCGGCAGAACGCCCTCTTCCGGCCAGCCCTCAACCTGCTCGGTCGGCAGCTTCAGCACCTTTGCCAGCTGCTTGTCCGTCGACAGGCCAAGCCGGGCGCGCAGCGCGCGCTTGCTCATGCGGCAATCGATCTCGGGACCAATGCGAGCGATCGGCATATCCCCATCGGCACTGCCAAACACGTCTGGCCTGAGCAGATGGCGGGAGACGCCGGTGGCAGACTCGATCCCCAGGACATGTCGGGATGGCACTGGCCGATTGCCGCTCACCCACTGGTTTACGGCCTGCGGGGTGACGCCAAGCAGGCGGGCCAAGCCCGCCTGGCCGGATCCGTACTTCTGAACTGCGGTCGCGATAGCGTTCATGCCCCCAGCTTAAGCGTCGCTTTAGTTCATAGTCAAGCGATGCTTTCTTACAATCGCGATGACGCCAATGGACAATCAAGCAATGCTTGACAATTCAGCCATGGCGGCCGCCATTCGTTCGGCCATTGAAGACTCCTCGCTCACCCAGAAGGGGATTGCCGATGCCTTTGGAGTAACCGAGCAGGCTGTCTCGGGCTGGCTTCGCACGGGGAAGGTGGATAAGCGCAAGCTGCCGAAGCTGGCACAACTCACCGGCAAGCCCCTGTCCCACTTCGGGATGGGAGAGGCAGTAGAGGTCGTCTCTAGTTCTGCGACTAACCGCAGCTATGTTCGCGTCCAACAGCTAGATGGAGAGGCGGATATGGGAGATGGACGGATCAATGATGACTTCCCCGATATCGTTAGGGCCATGGACTTCGCTCCCACCTACATAAGGTCAATCGTTGGCTACGTGCCAGCCCCCGGCCGATTGGTACTGGTCACCGGGCGCGGGGACTCCATGATTCCCGTTATCAACCCGGGCGAGTCACTGATGGTCGACACAGGGGTAACGTCCTTCGATGGTGATGGCATTTACCTGATCAACACGGGTAACGGGCAGCAAGTAAAGGCTCTCCAAGATCGTGGCGATGCTGTGTACGTGGTCAGCGCCAATGCCGGGCTGTATCCCGCTTTTGCAATGCCACGAAATACTTTGATCGGCGGCAAGGTGTACTTGCGAAACAGGATTGACCGACTCAACTGATGGAACAGACAGGCAGGGGGGGAATATGGCCTTGATTGCGTGTGTGGAATGTGGCCGGCAGGTCAGCGACCAAGCGGAGGCGTGCCCGAACTGCGGCCATCCGATCCGAGCTAAGGCCACTCCCCCAGTTGTTCCCGCATACCAACCTAAGCCTGCATCGAAGACCAACACCGGGTGTGCGCTGATCATTCTCCTGGTGGTAATCCTGGCTGTCGTGGCCACCTGCATGCCCACCCGGGACAGTGGCAACTCGGGCGGCACCAGCCCTGGCGCTCAGGACATGCCAGCAGAAAGCGCGGAGCAGAAGCAGGCTCGCCTATTGGCCGAAGTAAACGATGAACAGCGCACGGACGAGGCGAGGCTCGCGGCCGCGAAGCAACTGGTGGCCTTCAATGGGAGCAGCGAGGCTGGCAAGCACGCAGCGGCGCTTGCCGCGGCGCTAGAAGAAAAGATCCGGAAGGCAAACCTCGGCAGGCAGTGGCGATACTGGTCGGACAACGATTCGATGACGGGCAAGATGTCTATTGGCGCCGACGTGCAGAGCAGCAATACCCACACGTTCGATTTTCCTTACGCAGGCGCTCAACACGCCACCCTATCGTTGCGGAGGCATCCGCAGCACGGAAACGATGTGTTCATGCGAATCGAGAGGGGGCAACTGCAATGCAGTAGCTACTCGGGCTGTGATGTACTAGTACGGTTCGGCGATGGCGAGCCAAAGCGATACCACGCTCTTGGGCCAGCGGATAACTCAAGTGAGACGATCTTCATCCAAGGCTATTCAGATTTCGCAAGGCGCATGAAGGACGTGGACGTTGTCCGGATCCAGGCAAATGTGTTTAGACAAGGCTCTCCGGCATGGGAGTTCGACGTAAGCGGATTTGATCCAAACCGCCTCAAGAACCCCTGAGTCGCCTCCTCCCGTCACTGCAGATAAGCCCCGCTTCGCGGGGCTTTTTCGTGGGAGCGTGAAAATTGACCTAAAGCATCGCTTGACATTGGACTAAAGCGCCGCTTTACTGTGGTCAGCCGCCCACGAAGCCTCCCTGCAGAGGCAGGGCGCCGGAGACCAGCATGCGCACCTCGACCCGGCCCCTCTGGGCCACCCTCCGCCCGATCGCCGCCGCCTTCGCTGCCGCGTTCGGCGAGGCCTTCAGCAGCTGCGTCAGCAGCAGGAAGGCCTGAGCCATGGCCGCGATCACCACCACCAGCCGCGGCGCTGCCCGCGTCGAATCCCGGCCCCGCGCCGGAACTATCGTCGTCCAGGTAGGCGAAGCCTCCCTACTCAGCCTGACCTCGGCCGAGGCGCGCGAACTGTCCGAACACTTGGCCGAATGCGCCGACGCAATCGACGAAGGCGCGACCGAAGTCGCCACCATCGGTCGAAGCAAGCCGCTGGCCCTCCAGCAGGCGGTGGCCGCGTGAGCGCCGTCATCCTCTACTTCCCTACCCGCCGTGTGCGTGCCGCCGCTGTCGCCCAGGCCGTCCGCCTGGCCGCCCTTCGCCTAGGATTTCACCCGCACAACGCCGACTTCGTAGCAATCATCGCCCGCCGCGACTTCCTCCAGGGCCGTTGCAGCGCTGCACGCGCCATCAGCGACATGGTCGAGGCGTTGAACGAGGCCGCACGCCACATGCGCACCAAAGGCGGTGCTGCATGAGCCGTCAGTATCGCGACGATCACCCGGCTCTGGACGCTCGTCTCTCGGCTCTGGAAGGCGCGGCAATGGACGCGTTTGACGCCGGCTGGGACGCATACCCGCCAGGTGCGCACTGCATCGTTCGCTCGCAGCGCTATGGCCACCCAGCGGTCGAGCGCGAGGCATTGATCGTTGGCACCACTGTCCACCTGCACCTCACCGTCAACGGAAAGCCCTGGGCGTCAATCAATGTGCGCACGAAGAACCTGAAAACCGGCAAGTACCGAGTTTTCTATCCCTCGGTCGAAGTCGACGGCAAGCCCAGCATCCGCGTCAAAGGTGGTGCCGAATGAGCTTCTTCGTAGACGCACAACAGGCGATCCGGGTCGCGATTTCAGACCTGGAAGAGGAAGGCTTCGGCACTGAGGAGCTGCGGGAGGTCGCGGACGCGCTTGCCGATCTGATCGAGGCGGCTCAGGCAACACGCACGTCCCTGCAGCACATGCGTGGACCGGATTCGATCATCCACGCACGTTCTGCCGAACTTGATGCCGCGCTCCTCCGCATCAAAGGCGGTTCCGCGTGACCGACAACGACTTCTTCGCCGCCATGGCCGTCGGCATCCCGACCATCACCCCGCCCCAGGCGCCAGCAGCGCACCGCTGCGAGTGCGATCACGAAAACCACCAGGTATGCGACGACTGCGAAGCAGTCGAGCACGCCCTGAAGCAACACGGAGCCGCCTGATGCGCCACCTGGCCCTGCCCTTCTTCTGCGCCGTCGTCGTCGGCCTGCTCCTCGCCACGCTCTCTTGGGCGCTGCGCAACCAGGTCGAACCCGTCGCCCTCGCCTGCGCCATCGGCGCCGTGTTCTTCGCATGGCGCTGCTGGGAAGACCTCCAGACCAGCTGGCCAGCCTTCAAGGCCGAGATGCAGCGCCGCCGCGATGAGCGGCAGCGCGTACCGCTGGCCGCTGACGACACCCACTGAGCAACCGCCCGCCCGGGTGACCGGGCTCCGCGCCGGCCGGACTTCCACTCGCCGGTAACCCATTCCAGGAGTCCAGCGTGCGTAACCAGCTCGACAGCTTCGATCACGACCCAGCTCGCATGGCAGCGGCCAATCGAGCCGCTGCTGACCACGCGCTGCACGACGTGCAGTTCACCGAGGCAGAGCGAGAGGCCCGTGCCGCTCACTACCTCGGCGAGGCCGAACGCTGGGACAACCTCGCCGCGCACAGCGCGCGCGCCACCACCGAACGCAAGGAGCAACACGCATGACCACCGACAACAAGACCCTGGCTGTCGATGTGCTGGCGGTTATGGATAGTGCGATTGAAACCTACATGAGCCTCAATCGAGAAGCCCGGTCGGAAGAAGACCACCTTCTTGACATTGAAGATGCTCAGGCTGCCCGCGCCGCAGTCGCCGAGCTGATCCAGATCGCGATGGAGTTCAGCGACTACGTGGCAGTAGACCATAACGATACGTCGCTGATAGACCGATCCGATATGTGGGATCGACTTGGTTCGGCAGTATCCCGCGTCAAAGGAGAATCAGCATGAGCACTGACAAGACCCTGGCCGACGTGAAGCCCGGTGGGAGGGTGAGGCTGGGGGATGGGCTACCGCTGCTGCCTGAGTTTGGCATCAACACTACAAACCACGCCAGCGTACGGGTTCAGGGCTACACCGCCCAGCAGATGCGGGACTACGCCCGCGCCGCCCTCTCCGCCCAGCCCTCCCCGGGTGGTCAGGATGCGCGTGCGCAGTTCGAGGTGTTCTGGGCCAAGTACACGGCCAACGTCGAAGGCGTCAAGCTGGCACGCGATGAAGAAGTCGCGCTTGAACGTGAAAAGGCGACCAAGCTGGCTCACTGGATGGAGGCATGGAACGCCGCACTCGCCGACCGCCAGCCGGTGGGGGAGCCGGTGGCCGTCGTCGGCGCCGACTTCGACCTGTTCTGGATCGGCTCCGGTCCGATTGCTCCGCTGGTGGAGCGGAACGGCCTACGTCCTGGCTCCAAGCTCTACGCCGCCCCGCCCGCGCAGGCCGTGGACCTGGGTGCGGTGCATGCACTGTTGCAGCGACGGATTGAGCATTGGCGCTCGCACCTGCCCGCCGATCCGGGCGCACCTGGAACCCGTGAGATCGAGACCAATGGCGAGCACGACTATAACAACGATGTGCGTATCTACCGCGAGGGGATCGCCGTCATGGAAGAAGCGGTGGCATTGATCGGCCAGACAGTGCAGGCCGTGGACCTGGGCGACTTCAAGGCCCTATATCGCGCCTACGTCCGCCTGTTGGAATCTGGCCGGGATCGCATCATCGACCTTGGCGGCACCTGCGATCCGGTCGATGTGATGGAAGCAAACGACGTGGACCTGCAGGCTGCGCGGCGCGTTCTCGACAGCCAGGCGGTGGGCAAATGAGCCAGATCATCGTCTTCCCGCGCGGGCAGCTGACCGCCGCAGACCGCAAACGCATGGCCGAGGCCGGGATCGTCGCTGTCGAGGCGGATGATCCCGCCAGCGTGGTCACTGTGGTGCCGGGCGCGCCGCTGGCCAGTTCCGACGACCTGGCCATGGCGGCGCTGTCTGCTATCGCTACCTGCGGGTGGGCTGACGTGTCCGCAAGGTTCGTCAAGGAACTGCATGGACGACTCGCCGCTCGCGAAGCAAAGGCGGTGGGCAATGGCTAAACCGACCATCCGCACGTCCACATCCGCCCTCGTACAGGTGACCGTGGAGGTTCGCGCCGGTTCGTGGGGCGAGGGCTGCCAGCTGGACCAGGTGTATCGGCAGGCGGCCGCAAGCGCGCTCGGCAAGCTGAGTCGCGTCTTGGAAAAGGAAGGCGTTCGCATCGTGGGCGTGGCGTCCATCAAGGCGATCACCACCGACACGGCGGTGCGCAATGGCTGACCAGCTGCTCACCGCTGCACAGGACCCATCCGAGCCCGTCGAGTGCCCCTACTACCACGGCCCAGTGTGGGACGCTTTCGGGCTCACCCGTGCGTCTTATCTCGTCGTCCCTCGCCGAACTCTGCAATCCATGCCACTGGAATGGCAGCAGCAGTTCGTGGCGCTGATGAAAGAGGCGCACTCGCACCTGCCAGCAGATGCATTCCCCGAATACACCGTGCGGCGCCAGGACAACGGCAAGTTCGTCGTCGACCCGCTGCGCGATTACCGCCACACCGGGCCGATTCCGCCCAAGGAAAGCCGCGATGAGCCCTGATCAGCTTCGAGCCTTCGCCCGTTCGATCTTGGACCGCAAGCTGCGCGCCGGGTGGCGTCGGGACCAAATCCTGCGAATCGAGTACGAAGGATTCACGGGGCCTGCGCACGCCGGCTACCTGATTTCCGCTGGAAAGATCTCGGTGTGCCAGGAAAACCAGTACCTGATCCGACATACCGACGCGTGGGCCGTGACGTTCCGCATGGCAGACCTACTGCGTGGTGAACCCGCGCCACCGCCGGCACTGCCGGCCCAACTGGACCTGTTCGTATGACCGCACCACTTCCCATTTCCCCGGCCACCGTTGTCGAGGCCACCAAAGCGTCGTCGCCTGTCGCTGCGGTCGTCGCTGCCATGCGGCGTGTCGATCCCGCCGGCGGCGCCGTTGCCGCCAACCAGGTGCACGCTTGGGCCGACACCCTCCTGAAAGCGCTCTACAGCGCGCAGCCTGTGCGCTGGGAGTACCGGCGCAAGGACGACTTCGCGCCAGGCTGTTGGGTCCAGGCCGATGCAGGGCACGTGTACGCCGCCCACCGGCGTGGGCTCGTTGTCCGCGCCCTATTCGAGACACCTCGCGTAATCCAGCCGGAGAAGCTGCACGAGTTCCGGGGGCGCGTGTGCGTCCGCTGCGGTGACAGCGAGGATTGGGCCGGGCCGGATTGTGAGCCGCTGATCCAGAAAGTCGACCCGCGCACCAGGCTCCCGGTTGAGGCGAGCTGGCTCCTTGAACCGCTGAGGTGGATCCGGGACGCCGGTCCCGCGCCGGTCAGCACGCACGAACGCCGCCGACGGGCCACCGAAGCAACCTTCCTCATCGAAAAGCTCGAAGCCCACATCGAGGAGTGCAACAAGCCATGACCCAGGAACATATCAGCCACCCGGAAGGGTTGCCGAACTGCGCCGCCGGCCACCGCGCGCGCCACATCCACGACAAGCGCTGCGCGTCCGCCGGCGGTGGTCACCTGGTCGAGTGCGCCTGTAGGTCGACCAGCAAGCACGCGGAGTCCGACGCGGCCATTGCTGCATGGCGCAGGCTCAACCGTCCCGCGCGCAGCGCGCGGCCGGCAGCGGTGCCTGCATCGGTCGACAACGTCCTGCAGTTCCAGCTCGGCCTGGCCGAGCGCAAACCCAAGACCCAGCGCGCGGCGCTGGCGTCGATCTGAAGGAGGAATTATGGGAGCTGCCGAGAACATCCCATTCGAGCTGCGAGCCATCGGTGCCGAAGAAGTCGGCACCCTGCTCGGCCTGGCTGCGCGAACCGTGCTGGAGACCGTCGCTTGCAGGCCGGACTTCCCCGTCCGGATCAGCATGCGTCCTGCGACATGGATTGCCGGCGAGGTGCTGGCCTGGCGCCAAGCTAACCGAGCCGGTCAGCCAGCTCGTCGGCGTCGGTCTGGTAGTAAATCAAGAGGCTCTTCAGGTCCCGGTGGCCAATAACTCGGGCCAGCTCCATCACGTCCAGCTTCTTCGACAGCCGCCAGATCGCCTCAGCGCGACTGTCGTGGAAGTGCAGGTTCTCGATCTGAGCGGCGTCCCGCGCACGGCGGAACAGGGTGTCTCGCGTGCCGGGATCCAGATCGAAGACGCTATCTGCGTCCTGCGGCAGAAGGCTGATTATCTCCCGCGCGCGGGCTGACATTGGCACACGGCGAACGTCGCCATTCTTGGTCTTCGGCAAGGTCACGGATTTGGCGGACACATCGGTCCACTTCATGCCCAAGATCTCGCCAGCGCGCATGGCCGTCTCCAGGGCGAACATGAAGCACAACGCGACCCGGTGCTGAGCCGTCTTCGGCGCGCCACCGTCATATCCCAGCGCCAGCGTCAGCCGGTCGATCTCTTCCTGAGCCACTCTGCGTTTCCGGCTGGCCGGCGCCTGCGGCCGGTCCACGTCCTTGATCGGGTCACCATTCAGCCACCCCCAATCCTTCCGGCAGGATTTGAACACCGACTGCAGCAGGTTCATCTCGCGCCGCACGGAGGCGGGTGCGACCTGGCCCAAGCGGCGCTCGCGCCATTCGGCCAGGTGGATCGGCCGCAGAGCGGGCAGGCGCACGAGCGCCAGGGGATCCCGCTCCAGCAATCCCAGCCGGGCCAGCTCCCACCGCGCACCCTTGTGCTTCGGCGCCACCTCATCGGCATAGCGGCGCAGGGCGTCCTTCACGGTATTCTCTGGGAGGCGCGCACCCGTCAGCTCGGCCTCGCGCATTAGCGCCCACTGGACCGCCTGCGCCTTCGTGGGGAGGGTGTTCGACTCGCGTCGACCGTCCTTGTAGATCTCGGCACGCCAGGAGGTGCCGCGTCGTTGGATAGATGCCATGCCGCCAATGTTCGGCGTAATTCAGGCGTAACGCTATCGGGAAGGCACGGGCCAACACGTGATTAGAGCAATCCGCGCAGCGCGCGCAAGCCACTGAATCCGTTGGATATAGTCTCTGTTCGGGTCTTACCGGGATTGAGCGGGAAATGTTGCGTAGTGCCTTTCACCGGCACCACTGCATCAAAGGCCAGGTCTCCGACCTGGCCTTTTTGCATTTCCGGGTTTGGAACGCCGACACTGGCAGCCATGCCCGCCCCTTTGCACCCCTCGCCTCCCGACACCCCGCCCACGCGCCTGCGCTCGTTGCAGCCGGATGATGCTGTCGCCTGGTCGCGCTATCTTTCGCTGCCAGGCGTGACCGAACACACCAGCTGGGGTGACGTTTCTCCAGAAGCACTACGCCACCTGATCAACAGCTACGCAGCCTCGCCGGTCGACCGGCGCTGGGCACTGGTCGATGCAGACAACCTGCTGATCGGCACCGTAGGCCTGAACGGAATCGATCTTCAGCATCGCCGCGCCGAGCTCGCGTACGATCTCGATCCCCGCTGGCAGGGCCAGGGACTGGCCACGAACGCGGCGCGTGCCGTGCTGGCCTGGGGACGCACTACACTGGCGCTCGTCCGCATCCAGGCCACGGTGCTGGACAGCAATACCCGTTCGATCGCCGTGCTGGAACGCATCTGCATGCAGCGCGAGGGACTGCTCCGCGCTTATCGCCAGGTCCGCGGCCAGGCCGCTGACTTCTGGATGTACGCGCACATCGAGAACACCGCGTCATCGTGCTGAAACACAACAGCAACCACTGACAACGTTGCCAATGGACGCAGCGCACACTTTTCTTGCAAGCCTCACGTGCATCTGCCTATCTTGAGGGCAGCCGGACCTGGGGGCGGGGGAATGCATGACGTTGCGTGCTGCACTGTTTTTTCTGGTCACGCACGCGCTTGTCATTGCTCTGATCGGCCCTCAGGACCCGATAGGTTCCTTCCTGCTGTTGATGGCTGCTCCCCTGCTGGCGGCACTGGCATGTGTGCGGCGTGCCCGCGACAGCCGGGCCGCCTGCAAGTGGCGGCTGCTCGGCTTCGCCGTCGGCCTGTTCTCGATCGCCTTGCTGGCCCAGCTGTATCGCATCGCGGATGGCGGCGGGCAGGCACAGATGCCACTGTCGTCGCTGATCCTCTACGTGTTCTACCGGATACCGCTGACCTACGTGGCGGCCAGCCCTGGGGGCGGCAACCGCTACGTGCGCGCCGTGGACCTGTCGATCATTGCCCTGCTCTGGCTGCTGTACTACGTACACACGCGGGCGCTGGCGCACCTGGATGCAGCCCTGTGGATGCAGGGTCTGAACGCGATGAGCACCGTGCAGAACGGTCTCGTATTCTGCTTCGCGCTGATCCGCTTCCTGGCCGAAGACAATGCCGATCGGCGTGACTTCTTCCGTACCCTGACGACCTATGCGCTGGGCTATTTTCTGCTCGCGTTCTACATCAATCACTACCAGCCCCAGGTGCCCGACGGCGGTTGGGGCGACCTGCTGATCAGTGGCCTGTTCGTACTGCTGGCAGTGATGGCAGGCAGCCCATGGCGGCCGCCTGCGGTAGTGGTGTCGCG
This sequence comes from Stenotrophomonas maltophilia, assembly GCF_004920835.1. Lineage (GTDB taxonomy): Bacteria > Pseudomonadota > Gammaproteobacteria > Xanthomonadales > Xanthomonadaceae > Stenotrophomonas > Stenotrophomonas maltophilia_AQ. The sequence continues at coordinate 183,266 of NZ_QFHO01000003.1, read as the reverse complement.
CAATCTGCGCCGCGTCGTCGATGCTGGTGTTCCATTGATGCTGCCCCTGTTGCTGATGATGGTGGCACTGCTGGTCTCACGCCTGCATCCAACACTGGCGATCGTCGGCTTCATCGGCGCCATGTTGGGTTACGCGTTGCGCAGCGTGCTGACCCAGGTCGAGATCCAGCGCCAGCGTGACGAACTGGAAGCACTGGCCCGGCGCGATCCATTGACCGGGTTGGGCAATCGGCGCAACTTCGACGAATCCCTCGGCAGTGCCCATCGCCGCGCACGCCGCCAAGGGCTGGGCCTGGCCGTGCTGATGATCGACATCGACCATTTCAAGCGGCTCAATGACACCTATGGCCACCCGGAAGGTGACCGCCGGCTGCGCGCGGTGGCCGGGATCCTTGATGGCTGCCTGCAACGCGGTGACGACCTGCTGGCCCGTTATGGCGGCGAAGAGTTCATCGCCGCCCTGCCCTCGCCCGATATCGCTCATGCCCTGAGCCTGGGTGAACGGTTGCGCGCGGCAGTCGAAGCCGCTGGCCTGCCGGCGGCCGAAGCCGTCGTCACCATCAGCATCGGCGTGGCCTGGCAGGCCGCCGGCGAGAACGGCGATCCGCGCGACCTGGTCGACCGCGCCGACCAGGCCCTGTACCGGGCCAAGCACGCCGGGCGCAACCGTGTGCACGGCGCCCCGGCCGCCACGGCCGGGAGCGAACGGCCCGACCGGCGCGCCTAGACCGCGCGCAGCACCGCTGCCCCGTGCAGATGCCCGGCCGCGCCCTGCACGCGGAAACCGGCCACGGTGTGCAGCAGCTGCGCCGACTGCTCCTCCATGCTGCGCGCCGCCGCCGACGCCTCCTCGACCAGCGCTGCGTTCTGCTGGGTGCCCTGATCAATCAGGTCGACCGCATGGTTCATCTGCTGGATGTCGTCGCTCTGCTGCTGCGCGGCGGTACTGATCTCGGTCATCAGATCGCTGACCCGACGCACGTTGACCACGATCTCGTCCATGGTCCGGCCGGCACTCTCGACCTGGGCGGTACCAGCGCCGACGTTGGCGACCGACTCGTCGATCAGGTGCTTGATCTCCTTGGCCGCGCTGGCCGAACGCTGCGACAGCTCGCGGATCTCGGTGGCGACCACGGCAAAGCCACGGCCGTGCTCGCCAGCACGTGCAGCCTCCACCGCTGCATTGAGCGCCAGGATGTTGGTCTGGAAGGCGATCCCGTCGATCACGCCGATGATATCGACGATGCGCCGCGACGAGGTGTTGATCACCGCCATGGTCTCGACTACTTCATGCACCACGCTGCCGCCCTTCGCCGCGACATCGGCAGCACCACCGGCAAGCTGGCTGGCCTGCCGCGCATTGGTGGCAGTGCGCTGCACGGTCTCGGCCAGCCCCTTCATCGACACCGCGGTTTCCTCCAGCGAGGCCGCCTGCTGCTCGGTACGCTGCGACAGGTCGCTGTTGCCCTGCGCGATCTCGGTCGCGCCCACCGCGATGGTGTCGGCGGCGAACTTGATCTGGCCGATGATGGCCGCCATTGCCTCGACCAGCGAGTTCACGCCCTCGCACAGCTCAGCGATCGGGCCACGCTTGTCGGCCGTGGCCACGCGCTGGGTCAGATCGCCGCCTTTGGCCGCCGCCACCACTTCACGGGTCTGCGCCACCGCCCGCTGCATGGCCTGGTTTTCATGTACCTGCGCGGTGATGTCCGTAGCGTATTTGACGACCTTGAACGGCTTCCCGTTGAGGTCAAGGATCGGGTTGTAGGACGCCTGGATCCAGACCTCGCGCCCGCCCTTGCCCAGGCGCCGGTACTGCCCGGCATCGTATTCGCCTCGTCCGAGCTTCTGCCAGAACTGCCGGTACGCTTCACTGCTGCGGTGGTCGGGCTCGACGAACAACGAGTGATGTTGCCCACGCACCTCGTCCAGGCTGTAACCGGTGGTGGCGAGGAAATTGTCGTTGGCCGAGAGGATGCGACCATCCATGCTGAACTCGATCACTGCCTGCGACTTGCCGATCGCCGCCAGCTGCCCAGCGGAGTCCGCCGCCTGCAGCTTCTGCGCGGTGATGTCGGTGGCGAACTTGACCACCTTGTAGGGGCGTCCCTGACGGTCCAGCACCGGGTTGTACGAGGCCTGGATCCAGATCTCACGCTGGCCCTTGCCGAAGCGCCGGTATTGCCCGGCGTCATACTCGCCGCGCCCCAGCCGCGCCCAGAAGTCGCGGTACTCGGTGCTGCCGGCGTGCTCTGGATCGACGAACAACGAATGATGCTTGCCCTGGATCTCTTCCAGCCGATACCCCATTGCCTGCAGGAAGTTGTCGTTGGCCTGCAGGATGGTGCCGTCGAGCCCGAACTCGATGACCGCCTGCACGCGGTGCAGCGCCGCGACCTGCGCCTCAAGCTCGGCGCGGTCGTTCGCCGCCAGCTCGGTACTGGGCCGATGCCGGGGAGCCAACGCACCCAACAGCGCGCGCCAGGGAGACCAACGGGTATGCAGCTCGGCCGGCGCCTGCGCGCCCGCCGTGAAGCCTGGAATGAGCATTGTCTGATCCTCGGTGTCCGGTAAGCGGTTGCGATCCGACGGGCGGGATGCCCGGCGGCAACATCAGTTGCCTGGGACTACAGGTGCCGGCTGGCACCCCTCGAGCGGCTGGCAAGAACGTCTGGTGCGGGCGCGATCAGCATCTGGGAGCGGCGGAACACACGGCGCAGGCCGCCCATCGGGGGCAGCCGGGGGTCCTGCAGCGGGTGACTGGAGCGGGATCCAGAGGGGATATCGGCGATGCAGTCGGCGGCTTTAACCGGATTCCGCGACGCCCGTCGCATCTCCATGCTTTGCCGCAGGAATGCGGTAGACAATCGCCGTGTACTTCACGCCCTGCTCACGCCCGGCAGGCACGCCGCCAAGCGATTCGACCAGGCGCCGGCTCGGCGCGTTCTGCTCCGCCACCGGGTAGCGGAATGCCGCGCATCGCAGATGCGCGGAGGCCCGCGACCACACCGCCGAGACGGCTTCCCGGCCGTAGCCCTGCCCATGCATCGCCTCGCTGATCCAGATGCCGAGTTCGGGCTCGGCGTCTCTGCTGCGATGAAGGCCGGCCAAGCCAAGGAAGGCGCCATCGTCACGCCGGCGGATGACGAAGGTGATGTCCGTGCCCGAGGCGATGGTTGGCAACCACGCCTGCCAGACCACAGCGAAGGCCTCCTTCGACGGCGGCGGCTCGAACGCCATGTAACGGGTCAGCCCCGGCGTGATCGCTGCGAATGCCTCATCCGCATCCGCGGCCGTGAAAGGCCGAAGGCGCAACCGCGCGCTATCTATCATCCAGTTGCCGGATGTCATGTCATGCACCACCTGTCCATTGAGCACAGCCTCGCCCAGCAGACTGATGCAGCGCAAGGCAAAAGGGTTTACATGACCAACGGGAGGTCCCCGGATACAGGGAAACGGCCAGCATGCAGTGACCTGCAGGACGTTCACGGACACGGAGATCAACATGCTTCCACGCTTGGCCAGCTACCTCTTCCTGGGCCTGTGCAGTACCGGCGCCCTGGCTGCCGATGCCAGCTACCGGCCGACCTTCCATCCCGACCAGCTGAAGGGCCCACCCGCCGGGCGCCCGAACGAGGTGCTGGTGTTGGGCAGCCCGCATCTGTCCAGCCTGCCGAAGACCTTCGAACCGGCGATGCTGGAGCCACTGCTGAAGCGGCTGGAGGCCTGGCAGCCCACCGCGATCGCGGTTGAGAACCTCTCCGGCCTGCAGTGCGATTTCATGCGCCGCAATCCGGCCCGATACGCAGAGAGCGTAGCGGACTACTGCGTCGATCCGGCGCCGGCACAGGCCGCCACCGGCCTGGACGTTCCCAGCGCCAACGTGGAAATGGAACGCCTGCTTGCAGATTGGCCGAAGGCGCCAACCGCTGCCCAGCGGCGCCGATTGGCTGCAGTGTTCCTGGCCGCGGGCGAAAGCAGTTCGGCAGTCGTCCAATGGCTGCGGCTGCCCAAGGAAGAGCGACGTGCCTCCGACAGCCTGACACCGGAGCTGGTGCAGTTCCTCGACACGCGCATGGCCCGCCGCAACGAGGCCGGCCTGGTGGCCGGGGTCCTTGCCGCACGCCTGGGGCTGGAGCGCGTGTGGTCGGTCGACGACCACACTGCGGATTCGCCGACGCCGGCATCCCAGCAGAAGGCCTATGCAGCGGCCATCCGGGGCGCCTGGGATAATCCCGTCGTCAAGGCACGCAGGGCGGCTGATGAACGGCTCGAAGCCAATCTTGCCCAACCGGACGGACTGCTCGCGATGTATCGCGCCTACAACACACCCGAGACCGCGATGGTGGCCTACAACAGCGACTTCGGCGCGACGCTGGTCGAGCCCTCGCCAGAAGGCTTCGGCCGCAACTACGTAGGCTACTGGGAAACCCGCAACCTGCGCATGGTCGCCAACATGCGCGACGTACTCGGCCAACAGCCGGGTACCCGCATGCTGACCATCGTCGGTGCCTCGCACAAGGGCTACTACGAGGCCTATCTCAACCTGATGCACGACGTACAGCTGATCAGTTCGGATGAAGTGCTGCGTTGACGTCAAGCCGGTCGGCTGCGGTATCTTGGATGCAACTTCAACCACTCCACGGAAGGAACCCATAATGAAACAACGCATTTCCGCCGTACTCTTTGCCATAGGCCTGGCCGGTGCCGCGCAGGCCTCGGCATGCGATCTCACTCTCGACAGTGGTGGTAACCTTGCTGCCGCAGTGGCCACCGCACCTGGCAAGAAAATCTGCCTGCGGCCTGGCACCTACGTCACTGGCCCTGCACCACTGGAAGTTCCCTCTGGCACGACCATCGAGGGATTGGGTGCGAGCATGGCCGACGTCTTGATCTCCGCCCATGGCTCCCCACAGAAGGCGATCGGGCTCGGCAGCGGCACCATGCTGCACAATTTCACGTTGTCCACCGGTGCAGGCGGAAACTTCGGTGTACTGGCCTATCATCAGGACCGCATCATCATCTGGAGCCTCGATATCGTCGGCTTCCAGATCAGCACTGGTGTCGTGGGCGGGAAAGGTGTGGATATATGGGACACCTTCATGCGTGCCAACGGCATAGCAGGCAACAATGTGGCGGACCCAAATCTGTGGATCACAGATTCCCGCGACGTCACCATTCTCTATGGGCAGCTGACCGGCCGAAAGGATGGCCCGGGGGGCGATGGCGAGATGGCCATCTACAACTCGAGCAACGTCATGATTGATGGCGCCCGCGTCATCGACTCCGGCGCCAGCGCCATCTATCTGGTGAACTGCGTCGACTGCACCATCAAGAACTCGGTGATCGAACGCCCTGGTGAATGGGGTATCGACGTCGTACAGGGTTCACAGCGCTTTCTTGCAGAAAACAATGCTGTAAGCGGTGCGAACTATGGTGGGGCGGTGTTTGAGACATCGGGCGGTACCACGGCCACATTCCGCTCCAACCGGTTCATTCAGAATCGTCGCTTGGGTGTTGGAAACTGCAACGGCATCAATGCAAAGGGTGGTGTTGCAGGCGTTCTATCGACAGGTAACATCTCTTTGCCTTCAGGTGATCTCTGCGCCTTCCCGTGAAGCATGGGCCTGAGCATCAAGAGTATGAGGCGGTACCTCCTTCCGGCCCGCCCGCCACAACACGATGCTGGCCCCGCCGATACAGGACAGCGTGAACACCAGCAGGGCGATGGCACCGCCCTGCAGCACCGGCAGCAATGCCTGCGCGTGCAGATCGTCGCGCACTTCTTCCAGACGCAGGCAGGCCGCCAGCGCAAGGCACCAGCCAACCATCGCCGGGGCGTAGGCCCGCATCGCAACCGGGTTCCAGACCTTCATGGGATCACCTGCATGAGTGGATGTGCGCGCAGTATTCGCGCGTGTCCTCTCACAGGCTGAGATCAGCCTTCGGCCGCATCCGCGTCGTCGCCGGGCAGCTCACTGGCCTCACCCTGCACCTGCACGTTGTTGCGTCCCATCGCCTTGGCCCGGTAGCACTGGGCGTCGGCGGCGGCCACCGCCTGGTCCACGCTCATGCCGCCCGCCAGCGGCGCGATGCCGATGCTGGCCCCGACATGCAGGCGGTCCTGGTCCCACGGAATCGACAGCGACGCAAGGGTATGCAGCAGTTCGCCGCCGATACGCGCGGCACGCCGCGGCGTACAGCCGGACAGGATCACCGCGAACTCATCCCCCCCCAGCCGTGCCACCACATCCGAATCACGCACGCCATGGCGCAGCACGCTGGCCACCGCCCACAGCACCGCATCACCGGCCAGATGGCCCCAGGTGTCGTTGACCGGCTTGAAGCGATCCAGGTCGATGTACATCAACGACGCGGCCTGGCCCGTGCGCTCGACACGGGTGATCGCCTGCTGCAGGTGCACCTCGAAGCCGCGGCGGTTGCTCAGCTCGGTCAACGGGTCGATTTCGGCCAGGTGTCGCGCCTCGCGCTGGCGTGCACGCTGCTGGGTATCGTCGCGCAGCACCCACACCGCACCGCGTACATGGCCTTCGTCATCGCGAAGCCAGGCGCGGGTCAGGTCCACCGGTATGGTCGCCGTGCCCAGCCGCAACAGCAGGTCGGCATGCAGGTCCACTGCGTTGCTTTCCGGATCCAGCAGCACCGAGACATCCAGCACCGATCCAGGCGCGTACTCGGTGGTCAACGCCAGCACGTCCTGCACCTTGTGCCCGGCCAGCGACAGCGCACCATCACCGGCCAAGGTACGCACCGCGGCCGCATTGGCATAGTCGATGCGGCCATCGAGGCTGACACTGAGCACCAGGTCGGCGACCGCATCAAGAGTAATGCGGCTGCGCTGCTCACTTTCGAACAAGCGCTGCTCGCTGCTGCGCTGGGCGCTGATGTCCTGGATCTGCGACACGAAATGCACAGGCTCACCACGCTCGCTGCGCACCAGCGAAACCGACAGCCGCGCCCAGATCACCTTGCCGTCGCGATCGAGGTAACGCTTCTCCAGGTGGTAGTGGCTGCGCCGCCCGGCCAGCAGATCCTGCACCAGAGCCAGGTCGGTCTGCAGGTCATCGGGGTGGGTCAGGCGCTGGAAATCAACCTGCAGCAGTTCTTCGCGTGGATAGCCGAGGATCCGGCACAGCGCGTCATTGACGTCCAGCCAGCGCCCTTCCAGCGACACCAGTGCCATGCCCAATGCAGCCGAGGTGAACGCACCGGCGAACTTCTCCGCCGACAGCCGTGCTTCGGCGCGCGCCTGCAGGATCTCGGTGATGTCGATCGCCATGCCGACGTAGCCGATCCGCGTGCCGTCGGCGCCATCCATGCGGCTGATCGACAGGCGGACCTGGCGTGACTGGCCGTCCTTGCGGCGCAGCGTCCATTGCCGCGAATAGGTCTGCCCATCGGCACGGGCACTGAGCGCCTCGAACACGCCAGGTACCTCGCCGTCGTCGCCCGCCAGCGGCTGCAGCCAGGCGCTCAGCTCGTCCGGGTCATGGAACGCATCCAGGCGCCGATGGCCAACCACCTCCTCGGCGGCGTAGCCGAGCAGGCGCTGTGCGCCGGTATTGAACAGGGTGATGGTGCCGTCGATATCGGTGGCGATCACCGCAACCTCGTCGGAGGCGTCGACCACCGCCTGCAGTCGCTGCCGGGTCTCGGCCGCATCCTGGCGTGCCTGCTGCAGTTCGGTCACATCAGCATGCGCACCGGCCATCCACAGTGGCCGCCCCTGCCCGTCCCATTCGAACACGCGGCCACGGTCGTGGATCCACATCCACTGGCCGTTCTTGTGGCGCATGCGCAACAGGCAGACGTAATTGTCGCTGCGGCCCTCGAAATGGTCCTCGAGCGCCGCATCGGACAGGGCGATATCGTCGGGATGGACCAATGTCAGGAAGGTCTTCTGGCACACCGGCTCCAATTCTTCCAGCCGGTAACCGACGATCTCGGCCCAGCGCGCGTTGACCCGCATCTCGCCGGTCTGCACGTTCCATTCCCAGGTGCCGGCGGCGGTGCCGTCGATGATCATCGCCAGCCGGCGGCGTTCTTCAGCCAGCTCCTGCAGGCGCCGCTCCAGCAGCCCGTTGCCGTTGCTTCCCTGGCCGGCCATCAACCCGTTCCCCGGGACGCGCAGGCAGCCTCCGGCCGCAGCAGGGCGCTGCAGACGTCAATGAAGACGACGGGTCGTGCTGGCGTCATGGCCCTCCCCAGAGACAGCGGGGAGGCCACACGCCCCCCTCAGGCGCAAGTGTGCGCAATCACGGGGAAAATCGACAAGTCCCCCGCCCCGGATCAACCGTGACGGGGGACACGCTCCTCAGCTGCGCTTGGCGCGGGCGAAGGCGTCTGCCAGGGCATTGTTGGCCGGCGCCGCCGACTGGCCACCACGGCCGCCATTGCCCGGGCTGCGGTTGGGGCCACGGTTCTGGCCACCCGCGTCACGACGTGGCCCCTGGCCCTGATTGCGCTCATCGCGCTGGCCCGGGCGGCTGGTGGCCTGGCCGGGGGTGTCGTCCAAGCGCCGGGTCAGGGCGATGCGCTTGCGCGCCACGTCCACCTCCAGCACCTTCACCTTGACGATATCGCCGGCCTTGACCACGTCGCGCGGATCCTTCACGAACGTATCGGAGAGCGCCGAAATGTGGATCAGGCCATCCTGGTGCACGCCGATATCGACAAAGGCGCCGAAGGCCGCAACGTTGCTGACCACGCCCTCCAGCACCATGCCTTCGCGCAGATCCTTGATGTCCTCGACGCCCTCGGCGAAGCGGGCGGCCTTGAACTCCGGACGCGGATCGCGGCCCGGCTTTTCCAGTTCCTTGAGGATGTCGCGCACGGTCGGCACGCCGAAGGTGTCGTCAGTGAACTGTTCTGCCTTCAGGCCGCGCAGGAAGCTGCCATCACCGATCAGCGCCTTGATCGGGCGCGCGGTGCTGGCAACGATGCGCTCGACCACCGGGTAGGCTTCCGGGTGCACCGCCGAGGCATCCAGCGGCTGGTCACCATCGGCGATGCGCAGGAAGCCGGCGCACTGCTCGAAGGTCTTCTCGCCCAACCGCGCGACCTTCAGCAGGTCCTTGCGACGCTTGAACGGGCCGTTGTCGTCACGATGGCGCACGATGTTCTCGGCCACCGTCGCTGACAAGCCGGACACGCGCGACAGCAGCGCGGCCGAAGCGGTGTTCACGTACACGCCAACCGCGTTCACGCAGTCCTCCACGCGTGCGTCCAGCGCCCGTGCCAGGCGGTACTGATCCACGTCGTGCTGGTACTGGCCAACGCCGATCGCCTTGGGCTCGATCTTCACCAGCTCGGCCAGCGGATCCTGCAGGCGCCGGGCGATCGACACCGCACCGCGCAGCGACACGTCCAGGCCCGGGAATTCCTTGGCCGCGAACTCCGAGGCCGAGTACACCGAAGCACCGGCCTCGCTGACCACCACCTTCTGCAGCTTCGGGTTGGCCGCGGCCTTGATCGCCTCTCCGGCCAGCTTGTCGGTCTCACGGCTGGCGGTGCCGTTGCCGATCGCGATCAGTTCCACGTTGTGCTTGGCGCACAGCTGCTTGATGGTCTGCAGCGACTGCTCCCACTGACGGCGGGGTTCGTGCGGGTAGATGGTGTCGGTGGCGACCAGCTTGCCGGTGGCATCGACCACGGCGATCTTGCAGCCGGTACGGATGCCCGGGTCCAGCCCGAGCACGGTCTTCGGGCCAGCCGGAGCCGCCAGCAGCAGGTCCTTCAGGTTGTCGCCGAACACCGCGATGGCTTCGGCCTCGGCCTTTTCGCGGGCCTGGTTGAACAGGTCCAGCAGCAGATGGGTATGCAGCTTGGCGCGCCAGGTCAGGCGACAGGCATCCAGCAGCCAGCGGTCGCCAGCGCGCCCCTGGTCGGCAATGCCGGCCTTGCGCGCCACGCGGCCTTCCGCGTACTGGTGGCCAGCCTCGGCATCGCTGCCCGGGTCCAGCTCCAGGAACAGGATTTCCTCGCGGCGTGCGCGGAACAGTGCCAGCAGGCGGTGCGACGGAATCTTCGCCAGCGCTTCGGCATGTTCGAAATAATCGCGGTACTTGGCGCCTTCGGTTTCCTTGCCCTCGGCCACGCGGGCACGGATCACCCCGGTTTCGCCGAGCCAGGTACGCAGTTCACCGACCAGCGCGGCGTCTTCGCCCCAGCGCTCCATCAGGATCGCGCGCGCGCCTTCCAGCGCGGCCTTGGTGTCGGCCACGCCCTTGTCGGCGTCGACAAAGGTGGCGGCGAAAACCTGCGGGTCCTGCGTCGGGTCGGTCAGCAGGCCATCGGCCAGCGGTTCCAGGCCGGCCTCGCGGGCAATCTGTGCACGGGTACGGCGCTTGGGCTTGTACGGCAGGTACAGGTCTTCCAGCCGGCTCTTGGTATCGGCGGCCAGGATGTCGTTGCGCAGCTCGTCGCTGAGCTTGCCCTGCTCGCCGATGCTGGACAACACGGCGGCGCGGCGGTCTTCCAGCTCACGCAGGTAGGTGAGGCGGGTTTCCAGGTTGCGCAGCTGGGTGTCGTCCAGGCCTCCGGTCACTTCCTTGCGGTAGCGCGCGATGAACGGGACGCTGGCGCCCTCGTCGAGCAGGCCGACAGCGGCGTGTACCTGGGTGGACTGGGCACCGATCTCGTCGGCGATGGTCTGGGCGATCTGCTGGGCGAGCGCGCTCTGGGCGTTCTTGGCGTCGTGCATTGCTTCAGGTCTGTGCCGCGATACGGGAAGACCCCATTCTGGCAATCCACGACGGAGCCGGACAAGGCATTGACAGGGGGCGAGGTTCAGCGGCGGGACCGGATTGGACGCCGGCATCCTGGCAAAGAGAGGGCTCGGACTGGCCCTGGGCTGGGATGCCGGCGCGGGCGCACGATGGTGGGCGCGCCCTGCCGCATGTTGCGAAGGTCAGCGGTAGTGGCGGGCGGCACGCTGCATGACGATCTCGTCACGCATGCTTTCCAGGGCCATCAGGCGGACCTTGCCGACACCCTGCAGTTCCATGAACCGCTCCGTGTAGAACTCCGGCCCCAGCGCGGTGTCGGCGCGGGATTTGCTGAAGCCGTAGGGCACCACGCCCTTCTCGCCATCCTTGCTACCACCGACATAAAGAACGATTGCCATGTGATGTCTTCCTCCAAATTGCTACTGCGTACTGCGCTCGATGAGCGATGCTGCGAGCTCATCGAGAGAGAGCTTACCGCGTCGAACCTGACTGGAACGTCACGAAGGCTAATGACGATCGGTTGCATGCAGATGACTGCGGGATCGCAGCAGAATGCTTACGGATCTTTAACTTCCGACTAACGAATCGGGGGTTTCCAGCCAACGGCGCAGCCCCTCGTGGTTGGTTTGGGATGATCGCGGAAAGCCGGTTTCCTGTGAGCTGGCCGGGTGGGTGGGGCTGGCGGGGACGCCGTGAACCCAACCCGACCGACCAGCGCGAGGGTTTTGTATTTGACGACCGAGCATCACCGCCCACGAGGGGCTGCGCCGTTGGCTGGAAACTACGGCCACCAGCCGTGCCCGAACCGGGCGAAATGATCGGCCGCGCGCTCGAACGGGTTGCGCGCACTCACCCCGCCGCACAGCAGGTATACCGGCAGGTACAGCGGCCCCAGCACCATGTACTGGTAGACGTGCGCGCGTTCGTGGTCATCCAGCCGGATCAGCGGCTCCACGCCCCACCCCGCCTGATGCGCATAGGTGCGGCAGGAGATGCCCAGGTCATGACCGGTATGCAGGATCACGTTGCCCAGGGTGATCGCCCCGCCTGGTCCCCACGGCCAGCGGTCGAACACCAGTGCGCAGTCACGGCCGCTCCAGCGTAATGTCGCGCCACCGAGCATGCCGGCCAGGCCACCGATCACGCCGAGCAGGGAATTGGGGGACGTCCAGACCGCGCCCAGCACCTGCAGCGCGCGCAGCCAGATCGGCCAGGGCGTCACGGGAGTCTTCAATCTGCCTCGTTGGGAATCAGCAGCCACAGGATCAGGTAGACCAGGATGCCAGGGAAGGCCGCCGAGCCGATCGAGACCAGCACGAACACGATCCGCACGAGCGTGGGGTTCCAGCCGAAGCGGTGGGCGATGCCGCCCATCACGCCGGCAATCATGCGGTCGTTCAATGAACGCGACAGCGTGCGCGGCGTGGTGTTCATGGCGGTTCTCCTGGGCTACGGGAAAAAGCAGTCGAGCACGGCTCGACTTTACACCGCCCCTATGTCTACGGCGTGCGGTGGCGCAGGGCCTGCAGGCGTGCGCCGAACCAGGCGGCCGCGGTCTGTTCAGGCTGCCCCGGGCACTGGATGCGGTAGGGCTTGCCGCTCATGCTGCTCTGGCTGGCCGCACGCTCGATGAACTGCTCGGCGCTGTCCACCATGCCCTTCTTCAGCAGGTAGTCGTACTTGCGCTGCAGGTGCGCGCGCGCATCGCTGCCATCGTGCCAGCTGCCATTGCGCTGGAAGCGGCATTGGGAGCCGTCCAGGCTGGAGATCAGCTGCGCGATCTCCCGTTGCGCCTGCGGGCCGGGAGCGGCATGGGCGACAGGCGCTGCCAGCAGCAGCGCAGCAAGCATCATCGAAATCCGTTGCGACATCATCATTCTCCAGGCAGTCGAGCAAGCTCGACTCTACAAAAGCGAAGCAAGCCTTACACGTCGCGCGCTTTCAGCCAGCCATCGATCGTCGCCGGCACTTCGCGTTGTGCACGCCCGGAAACATAGATACCGATGTGCCCGCCGCGGAAACTGGACTCGGTGTAATCGTCAGTGCCCAAGCGCCCACGCATCGCACGCGAGGCATCCGGCGGCACCAGATGGTCCTGCTCGGCGTAGATGTTCAGTACCGGCAGGGTCACCTTCGACAGATCCACCGCCTCCTCGCCAATCCGCACCGTGCCGTTCACCAGCCCGTTGCCCTGGTAGAACTGCTTGATGAAGTCGCGGAACGCTTCGCCCGCCAGATCTGGTGAATCGAAGATCCACTTCTCCATGCGCAGGAAATCCTCCAGCGCCGCCTTGTCATCGAGGATGTCGAGCAGGCCGACGTACTTCTGCACGTTCAGGCGGAACGGCTTGAGCATCAGGTAACTGGCATTCATCAGATCAGCCGGGATGTTGCCAAGCGTATCCACCAGCAGGTCTACATCCACCTGCCGTGCCCAATGCGAAAGCATGTTGTCGGCGGTGTGGAAATCGACCGGGGTGACCATGGTGATCAGCTTGCCCAGCTTCTGCCGGCGCAGCGCGGCGTAGCAGAGTGCGAACACGCCGCCCTGGCAGATGCCCAGCATGTCCACCGGACCGCCGCTGCGCGCACGCAGCGCATCCACCGCGCCATCGATGTAGCGCAGCAGGTAGTCCTCCAGGGTCTGGAAGCGCTCGGAGCGGTCCGGGTAGCCCCAGTCCAGCACGTACACGTCCTGGCCCAGCGCCAGCAGCTTCTGCACCAGCGAACGGTCGGCCTGCAGATCGACCATGTACGGCCGATTGACCAACGCGTAGACGATCAGCAGCGGCGTGCGCCGGGTCGGCGCCTGTTCGCCGACGAAGCGGTACAGCACCACCTTGCCATCGCGCCAGACCTCCTCGCGGGCTGTCACGCCGTAATCAACATCTTCGACCTGCGGCAGCAGCTTCAGCCCTTCCATCAGCTTGCGCTGCATGGCCAAGGTTTCCTGCATCAGGTCATCGGCGTTGAAACCCAGCGGCCCCTTCATCGGTCACGCGCCCGAGTGGAAGTACGAGGTGCGGCCTTCTTCGCAGACGACTTTTTCGCAGGCGCCTTCTTTGCGGGCACCGTCTTCTTCGCAGCCTTGCGCGCGGCCGGCTTCACCTTCGCCGGCGCCGGTTGCGCCACCGGATCCACCTCGGCGGTACCGGCCAGCACCGCCACCTGTGCCTGCAGGCGGCGCAGGCTGCGCTCCAGCTCGGCGATACGGCGGTGTGCGGCGTCCATCTCGCTGCGGGTCGGCAGGCCGATTCGTTCACTCATCTGTTCCACCTCGCGCTGCAGGCCGGCGCGCAGGCGCATCTGTGCATTGCCCAGCGCGGCATACACCTGCTGGAACGGTTCGGACATGGCGACCTTGGCGTAGGCCTCCTCGGCCACTTCGATCCACAGGTCGAACATCGCCCGGGCGCTGGTCAGCTGGCTGCCCGGCTGCTCGTGCTCGGCCAAGCGCTGCTCGAACAGCGCAAAGGCCTCGTCCAGTGCCTGCTTGATCTGATCGACGTAGGCGCGTGAATGCTGCTGGTATTCATCCTGCGCACGCAGCAGGGACTGCCAGCGCGCCTGGTGCTCGCGGCCGGGGCCGAACGCCGGGCTCTGCAGCCACGGGCCGGCCTGCAACTGGAACTGCTGCAGCCACGCGGCGAACTCGGGCACGGCGGCGCCGGCGTGGGTGCTGCCACGGGCGCCCTGCAGCATCCACTGCAGCATGCCATCGCCCTGCCCCTGCACCGCCTCGCGCCAGGCCTGGGCCACTTCGGCGCTGCTGGCATCGCGGCCGGCGAAGCGCGCAGCCACTTCCTGCATGGTGCCGTACCAGCTGCCCGCCTGTTCGCGGAAGCGGCGCACGGCATCTTCCGGTGCACCCGGTCCCTGCTCGGGCAGCAGCTGGCCCCACCAGTCGAACAGGCGCCGCCAGCTGCCGGGGTCGTCACCGGCCGGTGCACCCGGGGTGGACGCGTGACGCAGCGCGTCGCCCCAGGCGCCGAAGTACTGCCGGGCCAGGGTCTCGAAATCACTGCTGCCGGGGTCGTGGGCCGAGCTGGTCATCGCAGGCCTCCGCAGGGCTGGCTCATGGCTTGGGGATGCGCAGGGTCTTGCTGATCATCAGCGACCCGGACAGGGCGAACAGCAGCACCATCGGGTGCAGCTGCCACGGCCCGATCTGCCACTGGCCGAACCAGATGTCCTGACCGATGGCGCCGGTGCCGGCGGCGATGGCCAGCACGATCACCAGCAGCAGGCTGGTCGGGATCGGCGTGCCCTCGAAATACTTGACCTTGCCCTCGTCGCCGGCCAGTGCCTCGGCGGTGACGTTGTAGCGGGCCAGGCGGCTGACACCACAGCAGACGAAGTAGCTCAGCACCAGCCAGTCCCACCCGCCCTGCATGCCGCAGGCATAGGCCAGCGCCGCCGGCGCCACACCGAAGGAGATCACATCGGACAGCGAGTCCAGCTCCCGGCCCAGGGTGGAGCTGGACTTGCGCCAGCGCGCGATGTGCCCGTCGAGTGCATCGAAGATGAAGGCCAGCGGGATCAGCGCCATGCCGAACAGCAGATAGCCGCGCTCGCCGTCCTGCAGGAAGCGCATCGCGGCGAAGACCGCACCGGTGCCGCAGAAAGCATTGGCCAGGGTGAACCAGTCGGCCAGCTGGAATTCGCGCAGCATCGAGAAGTGACGTTTCATGGGGTCTCACGGAGCATCAAGGCCCACAGGTTACCGCGAGCACCGCTGCTGGCGACAGCGGCGGCAGGGACCACCCTTCACCGCTCCCTCACCTGTCCTCACTGGCGGTGAATTTTTCGCCACCCATCTTGACAGCCTAGGGGGGTGGCGCCTGTCGACGCTTATCCACAAAGTTGCCCACGCGTAATCCACACCCCCTGTGGACAACCAGATCTCACCGACTGCGACGCTGGACATTTCCTCATCACCCCGAAGCGGGGTTTCCCTACTTCCCAAGCCGCAGGGTCGGCGCTATGGTCACCGGCGGACCCGCCGTCGCCACGTCCGAAACTCTGCAACGGACGATGATGATGCTGGATGCTCCTACCCTGGCCGCACAGCTGCGGCAGCCCCATGGCGAGGCTGCGCTGGAGGTGGCCGACGCGATGAATCGCAGCAACGGCGCGCTCAATCAGGCCGCGATCGGGCTGCTGGCCGCCTCCGCCGGCGAACGGATCCTGGAGATCGGTCCGGGCAACGCTGCATTCGCGCCACAGCTGCTACAGGCCGCCGGCAGCCACTATCTGGGTATCGAGCTGTCCCCGGCCATGGTCGAGGCCGGCAACCAGCGCCTGGCCAGTGCCGGACTGGCTGGGCGTGCCGCGATGCGCCATGGCGACGCCCATGCTCTGCCGGTCGCCGACGCCTCGATGGACGCCGCGCTGGCGGTCAATACCCTGTACTTCTGGCCGCACCTGGCGCCGGTGCTCGACGAGTTGGCGCGGGTGCTGCGCCGGGGTGGCCGGCTGTGCCTGGCCTTCGGTGACGCGGCCTTCATGCGCAGCCTGCCATTTGCCAGCGACTTCCAGCTGCACGAGCTGGACGCGGTGGAACTGGCCCTGCGCGTATCCGGCTTCACTGTCTCGGCCTGGCGCAGTCATCGGGAAACCGCGACCGGCAATGACGGGCAGGTTCGCGAGAAGCACTTCCATCTGCTGCTGGCGCAACGGCGGTAATGCTCGCCGGGCATGGCCCGGCGAGCCGGGTCACAGCCGGCTGTAGGACCAGCTCACCATGCGGCCGTCCTTGTACGGCATCACGCCATGGAACGGGCGCGGGTCGGCGTCGAACACCAGCGGCAGGAAGTTGCGGTCACCCTCCCACATCGGCAGCTGGTCGAGCTTGTCCACATCCACCCATTCCAGGGTGCCCTCGTGGTTGCCCCCATGCGGGCTGCCCTCGAAGCTGTCGATGACGAACACGAAGCCCAGCCAGTCCTCGCCATGCTTGCCGAAGCCCGGCCAGCTGATGGTGCCGCGCAGGCGCATGTCCATGCAGTCGATGCCGGCTTCCTCGGCGATCTCGCGGCGCATGCCGGCGGCCACGTCTTCGGTCGGTTCGATCTTGCCGCCCAGGCCGTTGTACTTGCCCAGGTGGTGGTCACCGGGACGGGTGTTGCGATGGATCATCAGCACCTGGCGACGATCCGGCGACAGCACGTAGCCCAGGGTGGCGACGATCGGGGTATACGGCATGGCAGCATCCAGCGGCAGGTCAGCCGTGGATTATGGCCGATCAGCGCACCAGCGACAGGCGGCGCTCGGCGGGCGTGCTGGCGCCGTCGGGATCACGACGCAGGGTGGCGACGCCGTGGCCGCGTTCGGCCAGGTATTCCAGCCACTTGCCGAGGAAGGTGTTCATCCGCATGCGGTGGCTGATCAGCTCCGCCGGCGGTGGGTACAGGCCCATCGTGTCCTGCCAGCGACGGCCGACATAACAGTGGGTGGTCTCGGCCTGGCGCGCATCACGGTACAGGCGCACATAGGCCGAGGGATCCGGCTCGCCGGTGACCGGATCGGCCAGGTCGTAGGTCAGGCGCAGTTCCACCGTGTAGCGGTGGCACTCGATCACGTCCAGGCGAACATCCAGGCCGTCGCCGATCGAGGAGATGTAGCTGCCCGCCACCAGTCCGGCCGGTTCGAACAGGCGCACCAGATGGCGGTAGTTTTCCGCGTACAGGCCCATGAGCCAGCTGAGCCGGCTCAGGCGGGGAATGCGTTCGGTGCGGGGCAAGGCTCGGGCCATGGGTGGATCCTACACGTTGGTGCTTCAACGTGGGGGCGCGCACGTGCAAGCCAACCCCTGGGTAGTGCCGGCCGCTGGCCGGCAGCCCCGCATCACGGCCGAGGGTTCATCGACCAGCCGGCCAGCGGCCGGCTCTACCAGACGAGGATCAATACAGCTCGCGCTGCAGCCCCAGCGTGGCCAGCACCTTGCTGGAGATCTCCTCGATCGAGGTATGGGTGGTGCTCAGAGTCGGGATGCGTTCCATCTGGAACATCACCTCGGCCGCTGCCACCTCGCGTTTGCAGGTATCCAGGTTGGCATAGCGCGAGTTCGGGCGGCGCTCCTGGCGGATCTGCTGCAGGCGGTCCGGGTCGATGGTCAGGCCAAACAGCTTGCGCCGGTAGTTGCGCAGGCGCGGCGGCAGGCGGTCGCTTTCCAGATCCTCGTCGGTCAGCGGGTAATTGGCCGCACGCACCCCGTAATGCAGGGCCAGGTAGATGCAGGTGGGCGTCTTGCCGGCCCGCGACACCGCCACCAGGATCACGTCGGCATCGTCGTAATTCACCGCGATGCCGTCGTCATGGGTCAGCGCGAAGTTCATCGCGTTGATGCGGCGGTGGTAGGTGTCGAAGTCGACCATACCGTGCGCCTGCCCCACCCGGTTCACGCGCGAGCTGGACAGTTCACGCTCCAGCGGCTCGATGAATGGCGCGAACACATCGAGCATCAGGGCCCCGCTCTCGGCCAGGATCAGGCTCAGGCTCTGGTCCACGCAGGAGTTCACCACGATCGGCCTGACCTGGTAACGCTCCCCCGCCGCCTGGATCCGGGAACAGGCTTCCCGGGCTTTTTCGGGGTCGTCTACAAACGACATCCGGTCGGTAATGAAGCTGAACCCGGAGAACTGGGTCAGCAGGCTATGCCCAATGGTTTCAGCGGTGATACCGGTTCCATCGGAAACGTAGAACACCGGACGGATGGTCGACATGCGCGCTTTTACCCCCTACGAAGCCTAAAAGGGCCGCCAACACAAGCTTGTGCCGACAGCGGTCTGCCCGGCATCATATCGGCTTCTTCCTACGGACGCGGCCACTCAGCCCGCCTCGGGCGATGGCCAAACGGAGCATCGCGCTTGAACGAGAACATCCTGTGGTTGCACGAACTGCGTCTGGCCGACCTGGCCCGCGTAGGCGGCAAGAATTCCTCGCTGGGCGAGATGATCGGCAATCTGGCCGGTCTGGGCGTCTCCGTTCCTGGAGGTTATGCGACCACGTCTGAAGCCTTCAAGGACTTCATCGCGCACAACGACCTGTCCAAGCGCATCTTCGACAAGCTGGCCACGCTGGACGTCGAAGACGTCAACGCGCTGACCGCCGCCGGCAAGGAGATCCGCAGCTGGGTGATCGACGCGCCGCTGCAGCCGCAGCTGGACCAGGACATCCGCACCGCCTACGCCAAGCTGAGCGCCGAAAACGGCGGCGGCGACGTGGCCGTGGCCGTGCGTTCGTCGGCCACTGCCGAGGATCTGCCGGATGCGTCCTTCGCCGGCCAGCAGGAAACCTTCCTCAACGTCACCGGCGCCGACGACGTCGTGCACAAGGTCAAGGAAGTGTTCGCCTCGCTGTACAACGACCGTGCCATCGCCTACCGCGTGCACCACGGCTTCAAGCATGAAGACGTGTTCCTGTCCGCCGGCGTGCAGCTGATGGTGCGTTCCGGCGTCGGTTCCTCCGGCGTGCTGTTCACCCTGGACACCGAGTCAGGCTTCCGCGACGTGGTGTTCGTCACCTCCTCGTTCGGCCTCGGCGAAATGGTCGTGCAGGGCGCGGTCAACCCGGACGAGTACTACGTCTACAAGCCCACCCTGCAGGCCGGCAAGCCGGCGATCCTGCGCCGCTCGCTCGGCAGCAAGGCGATCCGCATGGTGTATTCGGATGTCCCCGGCGAGCGCGTCAGGATCGAGGACACCCCGGCAGAACTGCGCAACACCTTCTCGATCAGCGACGAGGACGTGCAGGAACTGTCCAAGCAGGCGCTGGTCATCGAAAAGCACTACGGCCGCCCGATGGACATCGAGTGGGCCAAGGACGGTGTCAGCGGCAAGCTGTTCATCGTGCAGGCGCGCCCGGAGACGGTGAAGTCGCGCAGCCATGCCACCCAGATCGAGCGCTTCGCGCTGACCGAAAAGGGCGGCAACGTGCTGGCCGAGGGCCGTGCCGTGGGTGCCAAGATCGGCGCCGGCGTGGCCCGCGTGGTGAAGACGCTGGACGACATGAACCGCGTGCAGCCGGGCGACGTGCTGATCGCCGACATGACTGACCCCGATTGGGAGCCGGTGATGAAGCGTGCATCGGCCATCGTTACCAACCGTGGTGGCCGTACCTGCCACGCCGCGATCATCGCGCGCGAGCTGGGCGTGCCGGCCGTGGTCGGTTCGGGCAACGCCACCAAGGTCATCGAAGATGGTCAGCTGGTCACCGTCAGCTGCGCTGAAGGCGATACCGGTTTCATCTACGAAGGCAAGCTGGGCTTCGAGCGCACCACCACCGATCTGGGCAACATGCCGCCGGCACCGTTGAAGATCATGATGAACGTAGCCAACCCGGAACGTGCCTTCGACTTCGGCCAGCTGCCGAACGCCGGCATCGGCCTGGCGCGCCTGGAAATGATCATCGCCAGCCACATCGGCATCCACCCGAACGCGCTGCTGGAATACGACCGCCAGGATGCGGCGACCAGGAAGAAGATCGACGAGAAGATCGCCGGTTATTCCGACCCGGTCGGCTTCTACGTGGACCGCCTGGCCGAAGGCATCGCCACCCTCACTGCCTCGGTCGCACCGAACGCCGTGATCGTGCGCCTGTCGGACTTCAAGTCCAACGAGTACGCCAACCTGATCGGCGGCAGCAACTACGAGCCGCACGAAGAGAACCCGATGATCGGCTTCCGCGGCGCCAGCCGTTACGTCGACCCGAGCTTCTCGGCCGCCTTCGCGCTGGAGTGCAAGGCCGTGCTGCGCGTGCGCAACGAAATGGGCCTGGACAACCTGTGGGTCATGATTCCGTTCGTGCGCACCCTGGAAGAAGGCCGCAAGGTCATCGAGGTGCTGGAACAGAATGGCCTGAAGCAGGGCGAGAACGGCCTGAAGATCATCATGATGTGCGAAGTGCCGTCCAACGCACTGCTCGCCGATGAGTTCCTGGAGATCTTCGACGGCTTCTCGATCGGCTCCAACGACCTGACCCAGCTGACCCTCGGCCTGGACCGCGATTCGTCGATCGTCGCGCACCTGTTCGACGAACGTAACCCGGCGGTGAAGAAGCTGCTGTCGATGGCGATCAAGGCAGCACGTGCCAAGGGCAAGTACGTCGGCATCTGCGGCCAGGGCCCGTCCGATCACCCGGATCTGGCCGAGTGGCTGATGCAGGAAGGCATCGAGTCGGTGTCGCTGAACCCGGACACCGTGGTCGATACCTGGCTGCGCCTGGCCAAGCTGAAGGCCAACGGCTGAGACCGTGATTGCTGAGGGCTGACGTCGCTTTCATCGGCGCCGGCCCATACTTCAGCTGCATGCAAGCCCCGCCTCTGCGGGGCTTGTTGTTTCTGGCGTCTGCGCGCGCCACCTCCCCCGCTGCAAAGGAGCCCGCATGCTCGCCACTGCCCAACCTGTCCCCGTCGCAACGCCATGGTTCCATTCGCTCGACTGGGAACGCCTGCTGGAGACCTACGGCGTGCCATTGCTGGCCGCGATCGTAGTGCTGCTGGTCGGCATGTGGGTGGCACGACGCCTGTCCAATGCGATGCCGCGCGCCACCGCGCGCATGGGCGTGGACCCGATGCTGGGCAGCTTCCTGCGCAACGTGGTGTATGCCACGTCGCTGGTGATCGTGGTCGTGCTGGCCATTGGTACGCTGGGCGTGCAGATCACCCCGCTGCTGGCCGTGCTCGGCACCGCCGGCCTGGCGGTGGGCCTGGCCCTGAAGGATTCGTTGTCCAACATCGCCTCGGGTGTGATGCTGGTGACGCTGCGTCCGTTCCGCGTCGGTGATGTAGTGACGGTGGCCGGGCAGACCGGCACGGTGCGCGAGGTGCGCATCTTCCAGACCGTCATCACTGGTGCCGACAACCAGCACACCACCATTCCGAACACGCTGATCACCGCCGCACCGATCATCAACCTGACCGCCGAACCGACGCGCCGCGTCGAACTGGTGATCGGCATCGGCTACGAGGACAACATCCAGCTGGCACGCGACACCGCGCTGCAGTTGATGAAGGCCGACCCGCGCGTGCTGCAGACGCCAGCACCGGACGTGGTGGTGTACGAACTCGGCGCGCATGCGATCAACCTCGGCATCCGCTGCTACGTGAAGTCGGCCGACTGGTTCGGCACCAAGGTGACGCTGCTGGAGCAACTGAAGCTGGGCTACGACAAAGCCGGTATCAACATTCCGTATCCGCAGCAGGACATGCACCTGTACCTGCATGGGAAGGATGGCGGCGTGATCGAGGCCGACGCGCTGGTGCGCGACAAGCCTTGATCGGGAGTGCCGACCAACGGTCGGCACCCACCCACCGGCGATCCGAGATTGAAATGCCGGCCAGCGGCCAGCACTACCCTGTCCCGCATATCCCGGTAGTGCCGGCCGTTGGCCGGCAGCCTTCGGGATCAGGCGGCGACGCTTTCTTCCAGCGTCGGGTAATCGGTAAGCCCGACCGCGCCACCGCCAAAGAATGTCGCGCGATCCGGCGGATTCAGCTCCGCCCCCAGTCGCAGGCGCTCGGGCAGGTCCGGATTGGCAATGAACGGGCGGCCGAAGCCGATCAGGTCGGCCCAGCCTTCGGCCAATGCCCGCTCCGCGCGTTCGGCGGTGTACTTGCCGGCGTAGATCAGCGTTCCCGGATAGATCATCCGCAGCGCCTGCTTGAACGCCACCGGCATCAGCGGTGCGTCGTCCCAGTCGGCCTCGGCGATGTGCAGGTAGCCCACGCCCAGCCCGCCCAGCAGGTGTGCCGCAGCCAGATAGGTGGCCTGCGGCGTGTCGTCCACCGCGCCCTGCAGGGTGGTCAGCGGCGCCAGGCGCACGCCAACGCGCTCACCACCGGCCACCGCCACCACCGCCTCCACTACTTCACGCAGGAAGCGCAGCCGGTTCTGCAGCGCGCCACCGTAGCCGTCGGTGCGCTGGTTGGCCTGCGAATCGATGAACTGGTTGATCAGATAACCATTGGCCCCGTGCAGTTCGACGCCATCGAAGCCGGCGGCCAGCGCATTGCAGGTGGCCTGCGCGTAGTCGGCGATGATGCCCGGAATCTCAGCCTCGGCCAGCGCGCGCGGCATCGAGTGCTGGATCATCTCGCCCACGCCCGCTTGCGGACCAGCGCCAGTAGGATCGACAAACACCTTCACGCCTTCGGCCAGCAGCGCCGACGACGACACCGGCGCGGCACCACCGGGCTGCAGCGCGACGTGCGAGACCCGACCCACGTGCCACAACTGGGCGTAGATGCGACCGCCGGCAGCGTGCACGGCGTCTGTCACCTGTCGCCAGCCCTGCACCTGTTCGGCGCTGTGGATGCCCGGGGTCCAGGCGTAGCCCTGGCCCTGCGGGCTGATCTGGGTACCTTCGCTGACGATCAGGCCAGCACCGGCGCGCTGCGCGTAGTAGGCGGCCATTTCCGCAGTGGCAACGTTGCCGTCGGCGGCACGCGAGCGGGTCATCGGCGGCATCACGATGCGGTTGGGCAGGGCCAACAGGCCCAGAGGGTGGGGAGTGAACAACATGGCGGCGATCTCTTGCGGGGGGACTGACCGCAAGGATGGGGATGGATGCCGCAGCGCAACAGGCGGATCGTGGCAAAACAGTTGTGCCTGGCAGGCAAGGGTCAGAGCCCTTCCTGCGGAAGGGATCTGACCCTGTGCGAGGTCGGAGTCGGATCCCTTTCCGCAGGAAAGGGCTCTGACCCACCGTTACAACGTGGGCTCGATCAACGCCCCGCCGTGCGCCACGCGGTCATAGCAGGTGCGCACCACGTCTTCGCCGTACTTGCGCTCCAGCCTGCGCACGATGAAGTGGCCGCGCGCCATGTCCTGGTAGTAATCGGTGAACATCGTATTGAGTGTCGCACCGGCAGCTGCACCCACGATCGGCACCGCCTGCGCGGCGAATTTCTCGGTAACCACCACGCCGAAGCGCGCGGCCACCTTCTCCACCATCTTCGCCAGCAGCTTGCCGGCTTCCTTCGGTGCCACGCCCAGGGTCAGGTCACGGCCGGTCACCACGCGCCCGGCCAGCTCAGCCGACAGATGGCGCATCACATCGGTGGTGAAGCCACGGGCCAGGTAATAGCCAGTCTCGCTGGCGTCATCGCGCGGCGAGTTGCCGCCCAGCGCGAACACCTCCAGGCACGCCTGGCGGGTACTGAACTCGGACAGATCGAAGCCTTCGCTGCGGGCCACGTCGGCCACGGCACGCATCATGATGGTGGTCGACACCGGCAGCTCGATGAACAGCGCGGCAAAACCAAAGGCGCCGCCAACCGCACCGGAGGTCGCTGCGGCCAGCTTGTGCCAACGTGTGGATGCCCCCTTGCCGGGGGTGTTGTCCATGCTCCACAGCGCCGCCTGCGCCGACTTGGTCAGCGCGGCCTGCACCGCGCCGTGGATGCGATTGGAGACCGAGCTGGGCAGCGCCTTGACCGCGAACTCCAGCGGCGTGCCGACCAGATTGGCCATGCGCGCGGTCAGGGTCGGCGCTTCCAGCAGGGCCACCGCTCGCTGCAGGTCAGACCAGTCGCGGGCGTCGTGGGCAATATCGCGGGGGAGCAGGATGGGCTCGTTCATGGCGCCGATCTTAGCGCCAGGGAGTTGAACGGAGAGTGGTGCCGGCCGCTGGCCGGCAACCTTATACACCTCACGAAAGTCCTGGAACTGCCGGCCAGCGGCCGGCACTACCGGTCAAGAGGTCGGCAACCCCGACAGCGCGCCCATGAACTGGCGATAGTGGCGCAGCTCGGCGATCGAGTCGTGCACATCGCTCAGCGCGGTGTGGTTGCTGTTCTTGCCAACGCCGGCGGCCACGGTCGGTGCCCATCGCTTGGCCAGTTCCTTCACCGTGGACACGTCCAGGTTGCGGTAGTGGAAGTACTTCTCCAGGCGTGGCATCTGGCGGTGCAGGAAGCGACGATCCTGGCAGATCGAGTTGCCGCACATCGGCGACAGGCCGGCCGGAATCCACTGCGCCAGGAAATTCACCGTCTGCGCTTCAGCCTGGGCAAGGGTCACCGTGCTGTCCACCACACGCTGCCACAGACCCGAGCGGCGGTGCTGGTTACGGTTCCACTCGTCCATCGCTTCCAGCGTTTCCAGCGGATGGTGGATGGCGAATTCCGGACCTTCGGCCAGCACGTTGAGCTGGGCGTCGGTGACTACGGTGGCGATCTCGATGATCGAATCGTTGTCGGTATCCAACCCGGTCATTTCCAGGTCGATCCAGATCAGTCGTTCGTTGGCCGCGCCGTTGTCCGCCATGTGTCGCCTCGTTGCTGGGCAGGCGCGCGGCCTACCGGTGATGGAAAGAGGCGCCCATCATACCCGTTCGCCCCTCAGGCCTCGCCGGCATGGTCTTCCAGCAGCAGCGGCGGCTTGCCGCGCTTGGCGCGGAAATAGTTGGTCAGCCGCATGCTGGCTTCCTTAGCCAGCACTCCGCCGTGGATCTCCACCCGGTGGTTGTGGCGGGCATCGCCGAGCAGGTCGAACACGCTGCCGCAGGCCCCGGTCTTGGGATCGCTGGCACCGTAGACCAGTCGTGCGACGCGCGCATGCACAATCGCCATCGCACACATCGCGCACGGTTCCAGGGTCACATACAGGGTGCTGCCGAGCAGGCGATGGTTGGCGAGCAGTTTTCCACCTGAACGCATGGCCACGATCTCGGCGTGCGCGCTGGGGTCGTGCGAGGCGATGTTGAGATTCCAGCCTTCGCCCAGCAGCTGGCCATCGGCGCTCACCAGCACGGCTCCCACCGGAATCTCGTCGAACTCGCGCTGCGCGCGCTCGGCCAGCGCCAGCGCATGGCGCATCCAGTGTTCGTCGGTGTCGTGCACCGGCACGCCCAGGGCGTCGGTCATGGCGGTTCTCGCGTGTCTGCAGGGCCAGGATGGCCGCCGGGGCCGCATTGTACGCCCGCGGCCGTGCAGGTGCCGCTAGCGCGCGTCGAAGCGCTCGCGGGCCGCGTCCAGTGCGGGAAAATTATGCTCGGCCCAGCGGTCCAGGGCGGACAGCGTCTCGACCAGACCGCGCGCGACCTCGGTCAGGTGGTACTCCACATGCAGTGGTTTGCTACCGAGATCACACCGCTCGACCAGGCCATTGCGCTCCAGCTGCCGCAGGGTCTGGGTCAACACCTTCTGCGAGATGCCTTCGATCTTCCGCAGCAGCGCACCGTTGCGTTGCGGGCCCTGCGCCAACGCCGGCAACAACAGCATCACCCACTTGCCCGAGATCAGCGCCAGCGCATCGCGCGCCGAGCAATCGGCGGCATAGACATCTCCGGGAAAGGCCATGGTTACCTCAAGGTGCGTAATTGCCGGGGCATGCCGGCACCGCGAGGATGGTCGCACACTCCTCGAACACCTCGCTCCATGCGCGCCCTGATCCTGCTTGCCCACCCCGAACCCCGCTCCTTCAACGCCCACCTGGCCGTGCAGGGGGCCGAGCAGCTGCGGCACGACCACCTGCAGGTGGACGTGGTCGACCTTTATGCGGAAGGCTTCGATCCGCTGGAAGCGGCCTGGCACCATCCACGGCGCCTGCAGCCCGAGCGCTTTGATGCCCAGCGCGAACAACGCTACAGCGCCGAACACGACCAGTTGCCCGCCGATGTGCAACGTCACCTGCACCTGCTACGGGCCGCAGACCTGGTGATCCTGCAGTTCCCGCTGTGGTGGTTCGCGGCGCCGGCCATCCTCAAGGGTTGGCTGGACCGCGTGCTGGTCTATGGGCCGATGTACAACAGCCGTCAGCGCCACGAACATGGCGTAATGCAGGGCAAGCGTGCGTTGCTGAGCGTCACCACCGGCTCTTCGGCGCGGGCGTGCGCGGTCGATGGCCGTGAAGGCGATACCCGGCTGTTGCTGTGGCCGTTGATGTACAGCCTGCGCTACATCGGCTTTGAGGTGATGGAGCCGCATATGGTGCACGGCGTGCGCTCAGGGCATGCAGCGGAGCGTAAGCAGGCCCACGATGAGGCGCTCGCCACGGCTACGCGCAACTACCTGGAACGGCTTGCCCGGTGGAGGCAGTGGCCGATCGTGCCTTTCAACGACAGCGGGGACTTCGAGGATGGCGTGGTGCTGCGCGCCGAGGCAAAGACCCATAGCCCCTTCATCCGCCATCGCAACGATGGATGAGTGCGCGCCCGCACCTGCAGCCGGAAGGCTTCATAATGCGCACTCTTCCGAAGCACCTTGGTGAACCCATGACCACCCTGCGCCCCTCGCGCGCCGACGACGGTGCCGCCCTCGTCGACCTCTGGCGTCGCGCCGTCGACGCTACCCATGACTTCCTCAGTGCCGAAGACCGCCAGGCCATCGATGCCGAAGTAGCCGCTTTCCTGCCGCAGACGCCGATGACCGTCGCCGTCGATGCACAGGACCAGCCGCAGGGCTTCCTGCTGATCGATGGCACCCACATGGAAGCGCTGTTCATCGATCCAGACGCGCGCGGCACCGGTATCGGTCGGCAGCTGTTGCAGCATGCGCTGGCGCTGCACCCGCAGCTGAGCACCGACGTCAACGCACAGAACGCGCAGGCCGTAGGCTTCTACCTGCGCATGGGCTTCGTCGAAACCGGTCGCTCGCCGCTGGATTCGCAGGGCCGCCCGTATCCGCTGATCCACCTTCGGCATAAGGCCTGACATCCGTCGGCAGCAGCCGCGTGCTAGCGTGGCTGCTTTCGATCAAGGAATGCCGAGCATGGATGGTGCAAAAGCGCTGTTTACCCTGTTTGCGCTGGGAATCAGCCTGGTCTGGATCCTGGTGCCGTTCGCCATCTTCGCCGTGCGCAATCTGCTGCGTGAGGTACTGGTCGAACAGCGCCGTACCAACGCACTGCTCGAGCATATCGGCGGCTACCGCATTCCCAAGCCGCAACCCGAACCGACCGTCTGGCGCGCGCCCTGAGCTGCAGCGCGCCAGGTCCGGCTCAGGCCGTCGCCTCGAAGGCCGGTGAGTACTGCACCCCGCCCTGTGCCACCGGAGGCTGCAGGCAAAGCGCCTGGAAGTACTCTGCCGGCACGCCCGGCAGCACCAGGCCCGGCTCGGCACGGAACCCGAAGCGCCCGTAGTACGCCGGCTCACCCAGCAACACGCAGCCGTACGCGCCCTGTTGGCGCAGGGCTTCCAGAGCCGCGTGCATCAGGGCCGCGCCAACGCCCTGCCCCTGCCATGCGGGCAATACCGAAATCGGGCCCAGGCCGAACCAGCCGGCGCTGCCATCGCTGACCGTCACCGGCGACAGGGCAATGTGGCCGACCACCTGGCCCTGAGTTTCGGCGACCAGCGAAATGCTCAACTCCCCACGCGAACGCAGCGCATCGACGATGAACTGCTCGGTGTGGCTGCTGTGCGGGGCTTCGCGGAAGGCGGCCTCGGTGAGTGCGCGGATGGCGGCGTGGTCGGCCGTGGTTTCGGTGCGGATCATGCAGCTCAAGGAGAACGCCTTTGATAATGTGATGAATGTGTGAATTATTGATTTACGTCGCAGATTCCACCGCGAACAGACCCTGCCAGCAAGTCCAACGCGACGCCCGAATCCCCTGTGCTGCAATCGATTCGCCGGAATACACCGCATCGGGCGCGTCAAAAAGCCGTCGCGACGGTGGCGCAGCATTCCTGACACGCTCCATAATCGAGAAACCTGTCACCCAGGAAGGATATATGGACATGGACGCACGATGCAGGATCAGGCCATGGGAGTAGTGCTCCCTGAAAGGAAAAGGCAGCCGCTGCTGGCGTTGCTCGCCCTTATCCCACTGGCCGCATGCTCGCCCTATGCTGATGCCGAACGCGACGTCGCCGCTGGTGGGCGCGGCTTGGCCAAACTCAACCCTGCACCAAAGCAGGGCTACGAGCTGGTACTGACACTTAAGGATGCCCCTGGTCCATTCACGGTGGTCGAGGGCGTTGCCCAGTACGACGTCAGCAACCACAAGGACTGCGGCCGGGTCCTGAGGGCGACCGGTACCGCCAGCCGTATTACCAGCCAGGAGCTCGTCACGCTGCGCAAGGTCGGTGAGAACGAGTACCGCGGTACGTTCTACCTCGACCGCATGCAGGACCAAGACTATTACGATCGCGGCGTCTGTCATTGGACACTGACCGGAGTTGGTGCGATGTTGCGCGCCACGACCGACGAAGCGGACACTCGATTCCTGACGTTCGTCGACAAGGAGCGCATGGAGAACGAGTCTCCTCTGACGCTCTACTACCCAAAGTTGATCTATCCACTCGCCGCCACCGTCGCCAACTATGGCGCCAGTGGCGAGGAGAATCCATCAGAGTACAGCGAAGATCTGCGCGACGCGCTGTTCTCGACCACGACCACTGTGCAGAAACTCGCGCCATGAGCTGCCAGTTCAACCATCCATCTACCCCCAAAGGAGGCCGACATTGCGCCACAAGATGATCCCGTGCCTTGCTCTGCTTCTATTGACCGCCTGCAATCCGGAGACCGCCATGAACCAGGAACGTGCCGCTGCTGAAGCCGATGTCGCCCAGGGTGGGCGTGGCCTCGCCAAGCTCAACCCCAGCCCGCGCAAGGCCTATGAACTGGTGCTGCGCCTGAAGGATGCCCCCGGTGATTTCGCGGTGGTTGAAGGTGTCGCGCAGTATGACGTGACCAACGAAGACCAGTGTGGGCACATCGAACCTGCCACCGGTACCGCCGCACGTATCACCAGCCAGGAACCGGTGGAGCTGCGCAAGGTCGCCGACGGCGAGTACCGCGGCACGTTGTATGTGGACCGCATGCTGGATGAGGACTACTACGGCCGCGGCGTGTGCAAGTGGGAGTTCAGCGGCGCAGGGGCGATGCTGAAGGCAACGGGTGCTGAAGGCGAAACGCGCTTCCTGACCTTCGTCGAGGCCAAGCCACTGACCGAAGGTAGCGCGCATACGCTCTACTACCCGGACGCGGCCTATCCGCGGGCTCCGCTTGCTGCCAACTATCCGGCCACGGGCAAGACCAATCCTGCAGACTACGTAGCCGAGCTGCAGGGCAAGCTGTTCACCATGAGCCTCAGCGCCAGTGAGGTCACCCAATGACCATCACCTCTCAGGACTACGCCGCACTTTCCGATGACGCCTATAAGGATCGTGCAGTCGGGCGACGGGCTCCGGGCCAGGAAGAGAAAGTCACGCTCAACGGACACGAGTACAAAGTTCTTGAGCATGTCGACAATCGACTCAACGGCTACCAAGGCACCATTTACCAACGCACCGACACCAACGAGATCGTCGTCGCTCATCGCGGCACCGAACAGATTGCTCGTGATGCAATCCTCACCGACGGAGGCATGGTCGTTGCCCGCACCAATGTGCAGGCCCCCGATGCCATCGCCCTGACCAAAAGCGCGCTGGACTACGCGAAGCAGGAAGCTGCATTTGGAGGCCGCGCGCCCCAGGTCACCGTCACAGGCCATTCCCTCGGCGGCGCCCTGGCCCAGATCACCTCGCACCACTTCAACGTCAAGGGCGAGACCTTCAACGCCTACGGCGCGGTCAGCCTCAGCTACCGCATTCCGGAAGGCGGCAACACCATGATCAACCACGTCATGGCCTCCGATCCGGTCAGTGCTGCATCGCCCCACTTCGGCCAGGTCCGCATCTACGCCAAGCCCGATGAAATCAAGACGCTCGCGGCAAACGGCTTCAGCAATCACGCCCTGCGTGATCTGATTCCAGACCGTCCGATCATCGCGGCCACCAGCTCATTCGGCGCGCACAAACTGGGCAACTTCCTCAACGAAGGCTCGGTGCTGAAGCACCCGGAAACGCAGAAGCTGGCGAAAGACAACGCCAAGATGATCGAGGAGTACCGCGACGACGTGGAATCACTGCGTCGTGGCGTCACCCGCGCGGCACGCGGCATCCCGGGCGGTGCCGTCGATCTGTACGACCACATCCGTGGCCCGCTGCAACCCGGTGAGCCGGCCCGTCGCGAGGCGGAGAAGAACGGCCACCACACCAGCATGCTGCGCATGGACGATGCCACTCATCTTGGCAACCCGCTTTTCAACGACGCGATCCGTGGCGTGCATGCGCAGGACGTTCGCGTCGGCCGCGTGCCGGATGTGATGAGTACGCAGTTGGCCGGTAGCCTGGCGGCGGAGATGCACGCTGCAGGCGGCAAGCGCATCGACGAAGTGGTGATGAATGCCGATGCCTCGCGCAGCTTCGCGGTGCAGGGCCAGGGCGGCGACCCGGCGCATCTGCGCGT
Source organism: Stenotrophomonas maltophilia (assembly GCF_004920835.1). GTDB lineage: Bacteria > Pseudomonadota > Gammaproteobacteria > Xanthomonadales > Xanthomonadaceae > Stenotrophomonas > Stenotrophomonas maltophilia_AQ. The sequence continues at coordinate 152,284 of NZ_QFHO01000003.1, read as the reverse complement.
GTCGGTGGACACGGCCGTGGCGATGAACACCCCGCTGGAGCAGAGCAGCCAGCGCATTGATCAGCAAGCCGCGGGACAGCGTCTGGCACAGGACCGCGATCAGCAACTGGAACAACAGCAGAACCAGACCCGCAGCATGCAGGCCTGATGAACAGCGCGGGAGCCGGTCATTCCGGCTCCCGCGTCACTTCGGCCCTCTGCCTCAGGGGCTGGAGGCCGCGACCGGCGCGGACGCACCGGCGGTCACGAACAGATCCGGCCCGGAATCCGGGAAGCCACCACAGGCGCGATCGCCCGGTGCTACCGGATCACAGGGCCACTGCGCCCGCGCGACCTTCTCACGCAGCTCGAAGCGATCCCCAGTCCAGACCACGAAGGCCAGGTGCTCGCGGTTCCAGTCACTGTAGGCACGCGGACCGACCTTCTGCGCCGTCTCCGGGTACTGCACGAACCAGCGCATGGCCGGGCCGTACTGCAACTTGCTGTGGTCCAGGCTGATCCGGCCGTCGCGCGACAGCTGCCGCGCACGATCGGCCTCCGTCACCTGGGACATGGCCGGCATGGCATCGGCGGTCACATCCCTCGGCGCGGCGTCCCCGCGAACCTGGTACACACGCTGGGCCACATAGGCCTCGCGGCAGTCACCCGCTGGCACACGTACCGGCTCCGCGCCGTACTCATCGCGGTTGGCGACCCGGTCGCTGCAGGTGAACGGTGCCGACACCAGGTAGAACGTGCTGTCGGCGTCGCGTCCTTCCAGCGAGCGCACCCAGATGTCGCCCATCCGCGCGATGAAGTCCGGGCGCTGGCCGTAGCCCGGCACCGCCTTGAACCAAACCTTCTGTTGCACCTCACGCTCGCGCCAGCTGCGCGGCAGGTGGATGTCCTGCTGGGGCAGCGCGACCAGCAGCGCGGCCAGATGCGCCGGCATCGTGCCCTGGCAGGCGCCGATCAGCAGCTCGGCCTGGGCCGCCAGCCGCCCAGCCAGATCCACCGGGCAGCGGGCACCAAGCGCACGCTCGGTCGCCTGCTCGGGCGGCAACGGCGCGATGACCAAGGCGGGCGGCGCGGGAGCTACCGCCGGGACGGCTGGCTCGACGACAGCAGGCGGTGCAGCGACAGGCGCCGCCGCTGCGGGTGCAACGGGCACAGGCGTCGGGTCTGCAGCCGGCGCCGGCTGCGCGTCCACCACTGGTGTCGCAGGAGGTGTCACGGCAGCCGGTACATCGGGAGCCGGCGCCGCGACAACGGCTTCAGCCGGCATGGGCGCTGCAACAGGTGCCATCCCTGCAGGCGCGTCAACGATCGCCTCGGCGGCGATGGGCGCCTCCACGACGGGCGCCGCTGTCTCCTGAGCCTGAGCCTGTGCCGACGCTGCGGCAAGTCCAAGTGACAGCAGCCAGAGCGGCGGCAGGCGGCGCGCGGATGCATCGCAGCGGGCAGCGACGTGCCGGGCATTCGAGGGAACGATTCGCATGTGGTGTCCTTCCGAGTGGGTTTCCATGTCGGCGCCACAGGGCGCCACGCGTCGTACGTAAAGCGCCGGCGGGCCCCCTGCCCGCCGGCATCAGGTGTTACAGGGATCGAGAACGCTGCTCCTGCTCGCGGGCGAGCGCGGCCGCCGGGTCCTGCTGGGCGACACTGGCAGCCAACTGCTGGCTGCTCTGCGCCAGCGGCTGCTGGGCGGCCTGCTCCCGGTCAACGGACGCACGCAGCATCGCCGGATCCCCCAGCGCGCCCTGCACCGCAAACAGCGTGCGACCGTCGTTGCCCGCCAGCAGATGATCGATACGCGACAGGCCGGCCTTCTGCGCCCCCAGCGCCAATGCGCCAGCGGTATTGTCGAGCGCCTGTGCACTGCGCAGTCCATTCTGTGGTCCCATCTGCTGCAGGTGCCGGCGCGCATCCTCGAACAACGCGTTGCCGGGCTCACCGGTCTGCGACATGTCTCGGGCAACACTCTGCGCCGGCGCACCGACTTCGCCCCGCTCCAGCCGCGCCATCACATCAGGCGTCAGCTTCTGCTGCCACGCATCGAATCGCTGCTGGCGGGCCTCGATGCCGTTCAGGCCACCATTGATCGCGCGCGTCGCTTCGCGCACATCCTCGCGCGCCGCCTCCGGTACCCGCGTCTGCCACTGCCACACCGCAATACGGCCTGCGTGCTCGGGCTGCGCGGCCAGTTCCGGCTGATTCACCAGATCCAGATCCAGCGCCTTGCCGGCACGCTCATAGTTTTCCTTGCCGACCAGCGGCAGATAGCCGCGGCCGTGATACTTCAATGCGTCGCCGGGCGCATCATTGCCCATGCGCCCGCCGTACATCAGCTCGGCCAGATTCTCCGGACGGCCGCGCAACGCGTCCTGGCGGGCGCCCTCAAGCGCGCCATTGCCATTGCGCCACGCCGCTTCCACCGGGATCTGCGAGATACCCCGCGTGAAGTTGAAACTTTCATTGAGCCGGCTCAGGCCACGGGACTCGTGCCCGGCCTGCGCCATGAAGTTGGCCAGTTCCCGGGACGAGGTGATGCCGGCCTCCGTGGCCTGCCGCAGCAACTGCGACTCTCTATCCTGCGACACGGTGAAACTCCTGCTCGATCATCGTTGGGTACTCCCGCCTCCTCACAGGCATGGCACTCAGGGCAAGCTCACGTCGGCGACAACGGACGGATCGAAATCCTCGAACCGCACCCGACCAAGTTCGGCCGCCGAGAAATCGCGTGTATGACTGGCCTCGGTCTCGGTGTCGACCACCCTGCGCTGCACGCCATGCACCCAACAGGCCTCGTCGGCCGGAACGTAGCGGAACGTGTAGATGCTGCTCCAGCGCTCACGGCTCCCACCGTTGGTGATCACACTGAAAGCGCCATCCTCGATGGTCACGTACGCGAAGGGGTCGCCGGCAATGCCCCCACGGGTGGAGCACGGCACCAGCTTGTCGTTGCGCGCGGCCAACTGCCATCGGCCCGCGGCGTCACCCAGCAGCAGCAACAACACCCGGTTAGGACCGTGCTCGCCGGGCACCAAGCCGTCGGGTGCCGGTTGATCGATCACCAGCAACTGGTCGTCGATCCCGTTGCCGGTGAGATCGCCGCGTACCGCCTCCAGCAGGTTCGCGCCGGACGGAACGAACGCCAAGGCATTGTCCATGTGTACGCCACTCCCCTTCTGCATCCCCTGCGACTCCTTCAATCCTGACCTTCCAGTACCCGCGCGACGACCGGGAAACCGTGCGCTGCGCTGCAGGCTCCGGTGTCCGCCATGGCGGATGATAGCCCCGGCCCGGCGGCGTCTGCGATGGTCGCAATCATCATCCGCATCGTGGGTCGTCAGAGTCCTCATGGACGGAAAAGCTCCTGCGCTCGATGGCACCGATGCGTCGGGATTTTGACGCGTACGCAGCTTACTTCGAGGAGGCGGGGCTCGTCGAAGGGAGCTTGGGATGAAAAGCGCACTTGATCACAGAAAAAGCGCAGTTAACGTGAATGGTGGCTTATCCGAAAAACAGATCCGCGGTGGATGGCGCCGGGGATGCATCGCCCCCCGCAGCCCCGCCGGCCTGAGGTTGCGCGGAAAGCGTGCGCTGCCTATGCGGATGGGTGCGGGACCCTGCATGCTCTTTGTCGCCTCGCGTCGTGGCCAGCAATCGCGATCAACGCAACTGCTGCGCGCATGCGGCTCCTTGTGTGGCGTAGTCACGGATGTAGCCGTCCATCGTCAGCACCGTGATATCGCATCGATTGTTCACGTCACTGATGACATGCCCGTAAACGTTCAGCCCCTGCACACGCTCGCCACGATGCAGGTACAAAGTGCGCGAACCATCGGCCCCAATCTCCACGCGATCCGGTGTGCCCCATGTCCGCACGAATTCCTGCTCTGTCTTGCCGATCCACAGGTCCATGAGATTGTTGCGGCCCACGCGGTTAGCTGCTCGATGCGATTCATCCAGAGCCTTGGTCGTCTCCTTCTGGACACGCGCCAGATTCGCCTCCAGGCTGCGCTCAGTTCGGTCCATTTCGGCGTCGGTCGGCCGATAGGTGAATGCTGGTCGCTTGCCGTCCTTCCACAGGTCGCCCCAGATGAAATCAGCAGGTGATAGGCCGACGTCACCGATGGACAGGAAGCCGCGCTTCATCATTTCCGCGGGTACTTTGGCCTTGGGGTCAGGCCCCACGAGACAGGCAAACCGCACCAGTTGCACCTGCCACGGCGCGATCGCCTCGGTTCGCGGTTCGAATCTTTCCGGTGGGACATCCTCCATCGGGCGATCGCGCCACTGGACCAGGCTCATCCTCATGTCCACGGTGTTTTGTGAACAATTCACCCAGTACTTTCTGATCAGTCGATTTGGCTTGATCGCGTTCTCGTAGATGGTGTTGACCTGGATCTCGTATACCGGTTCCGGACCAGCGACCGGCTCACCGGATTTTGGTGGCTTTCTACGGCGCAATTGCTTCAGGTACGCATTCTGCTCCGCCGGCGTGGCACGCTGCAGGAAACCGACCAGATCCGAGCGGTCGCTGAGCGTTTGCGCATCGACCACCCATGCCTCCCGGTTCGGCGTTTCGCCACCGGTGAAAATGACCCAGCTATCAGTGGCATGTGCCGACGAAGCTGATACCAGCCCTCCAATCAGCAGGGCTACACGGCAGGGATTCTGCATGATTCGTTCCTTCGAATGGCGCGAAGACTTACGGCAATGCCGATGGTTCCTTATAGCACGGCCTAGCCCGCCACCTCGAACGACGCTCATTCTTAGTGCAAAGCCGGCGCCTTAAGCGTGAGCGAAAGAAAGAAACAGCCAACTTCTCAGCAGGCCACCCTCAAAAGAACCATGTATTTCACATTTCTACTCCGTACGCATGGGGGCTATTGATTGCCGGGATGTGCAGCTCTGAGACCGGTTTCGGCAACCCTGGCGGATTCCGACGACGGAAGGGTTGAACGTGCGGCCGCATGTCGATCATGCGCACCACGGTCTTGGCCGGACTACCCCTTCTCCGGAGCGGTCGGCGTGTAGTAACTACCCGGAGGCTGCCCACTCAGTCCCGGCGCCTGTGCCACCGGGCTGCCACCCGTCTGCGAATATGCCATGAAGCTACCCAAGGTGCCCTGGAAGAACATGGCCGCTATTGGGGGCGCAGTCAGAATCAGGGTCGCCAGGATCAATCCCATGCCGCCCTGCTGCATCGCCTGACTGGTCATGCCGTCGCTGGACGCCCCCATCAGCGGGAACTTGTTCACCAGCGCTGTCACCCAGAACGACGCAGACACGCGAATCACCATGTCCAGCGCAATCGAGACCATGGCTGCCAATACCGCCATGGAGAACATGGTTCCAATGCCGTAGAACAGCCATCGCTGAAACAACTGCTTGGTCTTATCGAACAATAGATGAAGGATGAACTGCGCCCCAAGACAATGCACTCAGCACTACAGATTAAAGTTCGTAGAGATACTAATTGCAGAAAGAAATTTGATCTTCGAGAGCAACTTCAACGCACTTAATTTGACTGAACCTATGGCCAGCGACTCCAACCCCAAAGGCAAAGTCCACGTCCTAGGCGGAAGTGAGAAATAGAAATAGCCCGCTTCTCAGCAGGCCACCTCTAAAACAAATAAGCAGAACCTCGGCGTGCAACAAAGCTCACCCAACGCGAGGATTCCATCAGCGGAAAGGCTTAAACTCAGACATGCTGCACGCAGAGTAGATAACGGTACAACTGCGCCCCTTACCCTCGGATTCACAACGGCGCACTGATTCCGCCTTCGCATCCTCTTCATTAGGTGATCGATACGCCACGGTTGTCACGTCGGCCAGGGGTACTGAGCCAATCACCGGGCCGGCTAGCGCGGCGCATTGATTGTGGTACTCAAGAATAACTTTACACTTCTGCCCCCCCATGCGCTGACATTCAGAGAGCGCGAGAGACCTGGCTTCTCTCTTTGATTTTTTGACCTCTGCCACACCAATCGCCAAATTCTGGCCTACTTGATGGTCTGCGTCTTGCGCCAAAGCACCCCACCGGGTTTCCCACTTGCCAGTTGGCATGGGGCCATTGCTCTCACCACTAGTTTGACCGCCCGGAATTGGCGCACAACCTCCTACGCCCTGCCCTCCCACCGGGTACTGCCCTGGGGGGCACCGCCCTTCTGCCAACGCCACATTAGAAATAACGAGCAGCAAAAGCACGACAATGCACTTCATACTTACACCTCTATCAATCGACACTGTCATTTCACGCTCAGGCACCAGCCTGCCCATACTTTCCAGTATCTTGCTTGATCTCACCTGATCGCCCAATACCGTAACCAGAAGTCGCGCCGTGGCCGGAACTGACCGATGGAGCACTGGAATGATCCTTTGTCTGGGCTGGCGAATAGTAACTACCCGGAGGCTGCCCGCTCGGTCCCGGCGCCTGTGCCACTGGGCTGCCACCTATCTGCGAATATGCCATGAAGCTACCCAAGGTGCCCTGGAAGAACATGGCCGCCATTGGGGGCGCAGTCAGAATCAGGGTCGTCAGGATCAATCCCATGCCGCCCTGCTGCATCGCCTGACTGGTCATGCCGTCGCTGGACGCGCCCATCAGCGGGAACTTGTTCACCAGCGCTGTCACCCAGAACGACGCAGACACGCGAATCACCATGTCCAGCGCAATCGAGACCATGGCTGCCAATACCGCCATGGAGAACATGGTTCCAATGCCGTAGAACAGCCATCGCTGGAACAACTGCTTGGTCTGATCGAACAAGAGGCAAAGAATGAACAATGGCCCCAACCCGATGAACAACGCCATCGCAACTTCGTAAAGCAACAGCATTGAACCAGCAGTCACCGCTGGCCCACCAGTGCCGAGACCGATGAACCACATGGCTCGCGTCTTCTCTTCCTGCAGGCCTGGATCTCCCAGAACCTTGATGCCATCGATACTGGAGAGCGCCACCTGCATCCAGGCCAGACTCTTGTCGATCTGCTGCTCCGGCTTCTGATCCTTGCCAGTGACAACGTGAGTGATCAGACCCTTCACATCCTCGGTCAGGAACTCATGAAGATCACGCCCGAACATGCCCATGCTCGTAGCCACGGCGACAATCAAGGCGGCACGCGCCATGTTGGTCACCAGGACCATCATCGAATCGCGACTGCGGCCGGTAACGATGCGATAGCCTTGGATCAACACCCACAAGGTCATGAGGGTCAGCGCGATGCCGCCCACCCACGCCATCATGTTGTCCATCAGGTCGAAGCCGAACTTGCCGATCCTGTCCCGCAGATAGTCCAGGATCAGCTTGAAGAACACGAAGTCCCCGACCGACTGGACGCGTACCGCATGCCCCATCAGATCCTGGAACCCGCCTGAAAAATCAAAGTTGGCAATCAACCTGATCGTCATACCTACATTCCCTTGGTAGTACCGCTATCGCATGAAGCACCACGCAGATACGTGGCCCTCAGGTGCTCCACTCCACGCTTCAGTCGATGGACAGCGCTGTCTTCAGCGCCACCGTTTTGACCAGATCGCTAGCCAGGTTCTTCATTGGATCCCCCTTCAACGCTGCCTGCGCCACGACCTTCTGGTTTGCTTCCATCACCGAGATGTAGGCGTCATAGGCCTTGATTCTCGCCTCAAAATTCTGAACCGACGCATTCATCTCATTGGCGGTCCGCAACGAATCGTTTGCTACCGCCTCCATGTCACCAAGGCGGCTGCTACCAAACCTAATCTGGGCGATCGAATCAAGGCTCTTCATTATCGACGGGCCGGTCTTCTGCATGAAATCAACCGCATCGTTGTACTTGCGATTCTGCATCATGCGAATATTCACGCAGATCTGGGTCTGCTGATCCTTCCAGTCACCATCAGGCTTGAACACGATCGACGTCATCAGATCCTTGAGCTGAGATCCGGTACCGCAGGTCTCGGCGATCAGGTACTTCGGAGGAACAGGCGTCAACGGCGTAGCTGCAGGCAACCCAAAATCATTGACGATGCCCTGCACCTTCACCAGCATGTCATTGTATTCCTTGATTGTTTGATTCCAGTCACGCAGCCACTGGGTATTCTCCCTCACGAACTGTGCCTTTTCCTGCACTTTCGATTGAAGGGTATTGAACTGATTCCATATGTGCTGCCACAGCGCAGGACCTGTTTCCTGCACCGGGCCGATGGCGCCCGCATTGGTCGCTGCAAGGGCCAAGGCAACGCCGAGCACCTTGGCCATCGGCTTGAGTACCTTGCGGGCGCTGGCCCGACGCTTGACGTTGTTCATTGGAAAACTCCTGTTGTTCTGATTGACGTCCACTTGCCTGTCTCCTGCTCGCACGGCCATCAGGCCGCGTCGGACCGGGGTTCCTTTCCCGATCCCTTCCGGTTCTTGTAGAAATCTTCCAGCCACTGCTCCGGGCTGAGCTCGTCTACAGTGACGCGATTGCGGACCGCGGCCGTCTGCAGGACCCGATGCATGACATCGATGTTGTCGGTCGAAGCTGAGATCACCGACAGGATGTCGTCCATGCCGCGAAGGTTGAGCTGGCACACGCTGGAGGCATGGCCCTGCTTGACCAGGAAGCAGCGCGAGCGCTCGTCCAATGCGGTCACCACCCTGAACTCGGCCTCCGTCAGCTTCAGGCCATCCATGTAGTCGCTCTTGCTGGCATTCGGGTTCGGCAGCAGGATCAGCGTCGCGGTCTGCTCGATCAGGGCGGCGGAGATATCGCTCTTCAGCGCATCCTCCGGGCTCTGCGTTGCAAAGATGCCCAGACCGTTCTGCTTACGGATGGTCTTCTGCTTGTTCTTCGCGAATTCCTTCAGGCCTCCCTCACCATCCAGGATCTTCCAGAACTCGTCCATCACGTAGATCAGCGGACGGCCATCGATCAGCGACTCCAGGCGGTGCAGCAGGTAATTGATCACCGGCACGCGCACTTCAGGATTGTCGATGATGTCGGTGTAGTCGAAGCCGATGATGTTGGCCTTGCTCAGGTCAACGGTATCGATCGGATTATCGAACACCCAGCCCAGCGAGTTCCCCGAGGTCCAGCGGCGCATGCGCGCGTAGAGACCATCGTCGCCCATGTTGGGCAGGCTCTTCTGGAAGTTGGTCATGCTGCGCAGGTGCATCGGCGTATCGAGCATGCTCTCCACTGCGCGGTAGATATCCTCTTCCTCACGGGCGCTGTACTCGCGCTTGCCGGCCAGCACCTTGATCAGGTCAGCCAGGAACTGCAGGTTGGCTTCATTGTTCTCGCACTGGAACGGGTTGAAGCCGGTCGGCGCGCCGTTCTCCAGGGCCAGATAGTTGCCACCGCAGGCGCGCACGAAGATTTCCGCGCCGCGATCCTTATCGAAGAAGAAGATGGTCGGCGACGGCTCGTACTTCTGCACCTGGCTGAGCAGGAAGTTGATCAGCGCGGTTTTACCGGTACCGGACTTGCCGATGACCATGGTGTTGGCGATCGCCTTCTCGCCGAGTGAATTCTCAGACGGATGGGTCGCGTGGAAATTGAAGTAGTACGGCTGGCCATTGGTGGTCTGCAGCGTGGTGACGCAGTCGCCCCACGGGTTGTTGTGCTGCTTACCGGTGGCGAAGTTGTGCAGCGGCGACAGGCCCAGGAAGTTCAGCGAGCTGACATTGGCCAGGCGTGTGCGATAGCGCCAGTTGCCCGGCAGCTGCGAATAGAACGACGAGGTAACCGCCAGGTCTTCCTTGGTCGATACGAACCCGGCGTTGGACAGCTCGGCGCGGGTCGAGGCGACGTTCTGCGAAAGCTTGGCCTGGGTGTCGCCGTAGACCGCCATGATGAAGTGGTATTCACCCAGCACGAAGTTGCCCGACGACAGCTGATCCATGGCCTGGTCCAGCTCGACGATCTGGCTGACCGCCTTGTCGCCGGAGGAGATCATCATGCCCTTGGTGCGGTCGAGCACCTTCAGCGCGTCCTGGCGCCCCATCGGGCTGAACGAATGGGTGATGACGTATTCGTAGTCGAGGTACTTCAGGCCGTTGAGGATGCCCGGGTAAGTCCCCTCGGCATACTCCTTGATGTTCAGAATGGCGCCGTAGTGATTGGCACCGTTGGGAGTATTGATCGCAAAATCGCCGGTCTTGGCCGAGAACATGTGGCGACTGACCGGCAGGTAATCCTTGATCGGTGCCGACAGCACCGGCACCGGCTCGTCGATGCGATTGATCAGGTAACCGAACAGCTCCAGCGTTTCCGAGAACACCACGCCATTCTTGGCTTCGTACATACCCAGGCGATACGGCGCGTAGTCGCGGATCACGGCCTCGACGTTGCCGGCCAGTTCCATCAACTTCTCTACCGCCTGCTCCTGCTCGGCGCGCAGCTTCTCCACGTTCGCCGACTTTTCGACGAAGCGTTTGCCCGCCACCACCGGGCGATAGATCATGGTCAGGTACAGCTCGTTCTGCATGATGCGCTGCGAGGACAGCATGCCCATGTACTGGTCGGAAACGTCCTGGTTGAAGCGCTGCCTGTAGTTGCTCTTGCCCTTCAACGTGCGACGGCGACGGATGTCGTGCACCCAGAAGGCGACGTTGACAAAGTCAGGCGCGCGCAACGTCTGCAGCAGACGGTTGAACGTATTGTGGCGATGCTCGAGCTCCCACTCCTCGCGGCCGACGAACGGCAGCCCTTCCAGATGCCAGGTCAGCAGGTAGTCGCCGCCCGTGGTCTTGACCACGTTCGGGGCGACATGCGACGACAACGGGATGAACTCACTGATGGAGGTGTCAGGGCTGAACATACGACTGCTTCCAAAGAGGTACTGCCAAGAAGTTTCAAGAGACCTGGCGGGCGCGGACGCCCGCCAGGCCGGATCCGGACCTCAATCCATTCGGGCCGGCTTGTTGCGGTAGTGGTTGGGGTTGAGCACCCACATGCCATCGTGCTCCTGCACGTTGCGCACCTTCAGCTTGAACATCAGGCGCAGGCCCAGCAGACGGAAGATCATTTCGTCACGCTTGGCCATGTGCCGCATGATGAAGACCGCCACCGGAATGGTGAGCAGGAACCAGAAGTTCGTGTACATGCTGAGCAGCAACAGCCCGCCTGCCACCATGAAGAATGGCAGGTAGGGCACGCCCAGGAACATCGCTGGACGCGTGCAGCCGCGGAACACGACGTTCTTATGCACTGTAGTACTGGATCACGTGGTTGATCAGGTAGGAGGTGCTGGTGCCACCACCGCACTTGCCGTCGCTGCCATCACCCAGCAGCATGCGCGCGATCTGGCCTGCGGCGCCGATCAGCACACCACCGATCAGGATCGGGGCGACGTCAGCGATGCGCTTGTGCGCGAAGGCGATCTGGTAACCAGCGAAGATCACCGCGATGGTGACCACGGCGATCGAGGCGATGTTCAGCAGGCCGTTGATGTTGTTGAAGAAGCCGCAGACCTTCTTGTCGGTGCCGCCGAAGTCGGTGGCGCCGTTGGCGAAGACTTGCGGGGCAAACAGTGCGCCGACGAACAGAGTGGCCATCAGCAGGGTCTTCAGCGTGCGCTGGGCCTGGACGAGGTCGAGATTGGATCGCTTCATGGATTGATTTCCTTGTTGATGGACTAACACAACTGAATCGACCAGCCGGGGGACTGGCCGTACCACGACTTCGTCAGAACACGAAGGCCGCATCCCCTGCGGGAATCTGCTGCACCGGTGCGGACTGTGCCGGTGCGTTATATGAACTGCCATTGCCGGCCACTGGCTGATTGCGCTCATTCCAGGGCCGCAACATCACAGGGCCCTCGTTGCTGCCACCTGCAGCACCTGGCAACTGCTGCGGCATGGCCATCGCTTGCGCCGGACCCTGCTGAGGCAGCTGCTGCGGCATGCCACCGGCCTGTTGCTGCGGATAGGCGGCCCCTTGGGTGGGCTGCGCCTGTGGCTGCATCATCCGGTCCACCGAACCCAGCACTACCTTGGACAGCGTCTGGTCGGCGATGTTCAGCAGGCTGCCCCGCGCCATTGCACCGGTGGACGGATACACGACATACGCGCGTGCCGGGTCTTCCGACGGCACGTACACCGGGCCACTCGCCTGCGCAACGATGCGCGCCTGCGCCGGCGAAGCGAGCTGCGGGTGATGCTCGACCTTCACGCTGCGCCGTTCACCACGACTGATCACGTCGATCGGAGCAACGCCGTTGCTGGCCACCTGCTGGCCGCGACGGATCGAGTCATAGACTTTCTGCACATAACCGTGGCGGAAGCCGGTCTCGAAATTGCCGGAGTAGTAGCAACTGAACGACTTGCCCCAGTCGCCACCCGAGCGCTTGTAGCACTCGGCCAGGATGCGTGACCCGGCCTGCAGGTTCGGGCACTGCTGGAAGGCCTTCTCATAGGAATCCAACCCGTACTTGTCGAGGTTGTAACGATTGACCTGGGCCAGGCCAATCGAGAAGTTGTAGCCCTTCTCTTCCAGCATGCGCACCGTCGCCAGCGCTTCATCCAGCGCCTTGGGCTGACGCGCCAACGCGCCGCCAACCACGCCGATGGCATAGGGATTGCGCGACGATTCGACGTTGATGACGTGCTGCATCACGTCCATCGACACCGCCATCTCCGGGCACGCCATCATTTCCAGTCCTGGCAGCATCCTTCAGCCCTCCTGCCCCTGGGCACGCCCAGGATTGAAGTCGATGCCGGTGATGTAGCGCGAACCGGCGTGCGCCTTGATATGTACGACGATGTCGATGGTCATCATCAAGAGTCGCTTGATCACGTTGAATTCCAGGCCCGAGCCTTCGGTCGAGGCCTTCACCATCAGGGCCAACTGGTCCCAGGTCTGCTCCGGGCTGCCCGCATGGCAGCTGGTGATCGAACCCGGGTGGCCGGATGCACAGTTGCGAATGAAGTAGAACGCTTCGTCACCACGCAGCTCGGCGAGGATGATGCGTTCGGGCTTCATGCGCAGGCAGGCCTCCATGCAGCTTTTGGCGCTGACGTTGCTGGTGCTCTGCCCACCCTTGGAGTACAGCAGGTGCACCACATTGGGTTGGGTCAGAAACAACTCGCGCGCATCTTCGATCGTGACCAGGCGTTCGCTGTCCGGAATATGATTCACCAGCGCTTTCATGAAGGTGGTCTTGCCGCTACCGGTTGCGCCGGATACCACGATGTTCTTGCGGTACATCACCGCACGCCGGAAGAACTCGGCATACTCGCGCTGCTGACGCAGCTCCAGCAACTCACGATCCTGCTCGCTGATGCTGCCATCGCTTTCCAGGATCTGGTTGAAGAACCCATCTTCGTGATACTGGCTGAGCGACTTGGTGTGCTTGGACGGCAGGCGGATGGTGATTGACACCTTCCCAGCGTCACACGCCGGCGGAATCACGAACTGCGCACGTTGGCCGGTGGGGAACGTGAGCGAGACCACTGGATCGGCATCGGTGATGCGCTGGCCGGTGTTGCTCTCGTTCACCACGGCAGTGCAGAACTGCCGGGCCCGCTCGAAGGTCAGGCCCGGTACGTCCACGCGTTGCCACCCGGTCCGGGTTTCCAGGTACAGCTCGCCGGGACGGTTGATGCAGATTTCCGTCACTTCCGGAGAAGTCATGTACTCGGCGATGCCCAGCACTTCGTACTGATAGCGCAGGAAATCGCTGGAGACGAGGGCGAGGGGTGACACTTCAGCGTCCATGATCGTTCGATGGTTTACCGGCGGGGGTGCAGCACGTTGGTAAAGTCTACGTCCTTGGCGACGTAGACGTTCACGATCGTGCCCTGATTGATGGTCACGGTCGGCGGACGACGCTGGCTGAGCGACTCGTTGGCCAGGCGTTCCATGGTGCGCGCGGTGGCGCTCTCATAGGGCGACTGGATGGTCATGCCGTTGTTGGCCACCGTGGTGGTCTCCGGGCCATGCTCGGCGGCAGCGTATTTGAACGCGTCGGCCAACAGGCTGATCATCAGTGCCGAGGCAATGCGGCTGCCCCAGTGGGCGCTGTATTGACCTGGATGACCGGCACCGCCCAACTGATCCACGCCCGGGCTGGACATGGCGACGTCGATACCATTCGGGGTCGTGATGCGATCCCAGATCACCTCTACCCGCTTGCCGGTGGGACCGCCACCGTAAGCACCGTAGATCTTGGAGCCCTTCGGCAGGAGCAGATTGCGGCCGTTGATCGAATACACCGGCTCGGTCAGCAGGCACGAGGTGTAGCCGGCAATGTCCGTGATGATGCGGGTTTCCAGCACGCAGCGCAGGTAGGTACCGCGCACCAGCAGCGCATCGGGACTGCGGATGTAACTGGCATTCGACACATCGTCGACATCAGGGCCGCGACGAACGCGCGCCGGTGCTGCGTTCTGCTGTCCGCCCATCATCTGTGCCTGCAGGCGGAGCGTACGGGTCAACTCATCTTCTTGGCCACCCTGCCCCTCGCCTCCAGCACCATCTCCGGCGCCGACGAAGCCGTTCCCGGATGCACCCATCCGGCGCTCAGCAAGCGTCGGACCGCGCGCTGCTTCACGCTCGCTCATGTTGAACGCAGGTTCGGCACGGGTCGGGCCCTCCGGCGGCGGCAACATCGGAATCGGATCAACGGGCTGCATTGCCTGCGCCGGACCCGGATCGGTCTGGACAGCGTCCGGCAGTGTTGGCGTGCTCGCGCGCGCAACATCCGGCACCTTCGGCGCATCGTCCTTGTCTTGGCCCTTGCGGAAAAGCAGGAAGCCCATGGCAACAAGCAGCACCACGATACCGCCCAGGAACAGCAGCGCCTTGCGGTTCAATCGCTGCTCTTCAGCCGAGCGCAGCTGCGGCGCGGCCGCGTCCAGATCCGGTGCAGGCTCAGCCTGGGTCGTGCCGAAGTACGGATTCGTCTGCGCCTCCGGAGCAGCCTGTGCACCGTACGGGCTCTGGCTCTCGTCGCGTCCGTTGTTCGGGTCGTTTCCGGGAGTGTTCTGCTGGCTCATTTCTTCACGTTCCTTCGCAGGCCGACGACGAAGTCGCCGTGGCGGATGACCAGGTACGGGTAGGTCCCGTGCACGATCAGCGTATTGCCTTCAACCGTGGTGTTGACCACGAAGTCTTCACCGTATTCCGTTTCACGACCGAACACGGCCGGGAAGATGCCGGTCTTGTACTCGGGCGAATTCGGTAGTTTCAGGTAAGTGAAACGGCTGTCGTCGTAGGCGTTGACCGGGATCAGCCAGCCCATCTTCTTCGCCTTGCTGGTCGAATAGGAGTAGTTGAAGTTGTACTGGCGATCCTTGGCCAGTTCAGAGCTCAACAGCGGCTGCGCCTCCTCTTCCACCGCTTCCTGCGCGACGCCGAACACGGTGTCGTTCGGGTAGGTGAAGGCGATCTTGTACTGCACGCCAGCACGACGGGCCTGTTCCAGCTGGCGCCAGTCAGTGGCCACCACCTTCAGCTCGAAGATGTAGGAATGGGTCTCGGTGCGCACCATCATGTTGGTGTCGACGTCGACGTTCTTCGGCTTGAGATAGAACACGTTCTCGCGACGGGTCAGTTCCCAGCCGCTGCTGAAGCCGGTGCTGTAGTCGAGGATCTTCTCGTTCGGGCTCAGTTCGATCTGGGTGGTCAGGCCCAGGCCGGTGCGAACCGGATAGATGCGGTCCTTCTCGTACTCGTAATGGTCAACCGCCTGCGCCATCGCCGCTACTGGGAACAGCAACGACAACATCGACAGCAGCGCCAGCGCGCTTCCCCTGATATTTCGACTACTCATCGGTTGCTTGCTCCATCAGCAGTTCCGGTGGAATTGTTCTGCGCCGGCCTCATGGCCGGCTGTCCGGGCATGGCCTGCCCCGGTGTTGCTTGACCCGGCACCGGCTGCGCCGGCATCGGTTGCCCCTGTACCGGCTGGCCCTGCACGGGCTGACCCGGCACCTGGCCATTGGCCGGAACGGCGACCGGCTGGCCGGTGGCCGGATCGATCATCGTGGCCGCGGCCGGGTTGTTGGGATCGTAGACACCCTGGGCCTGCTGCGCGGCCTGTGCAGCCTGCTGCGCCTGTGCCTGCATGGCACCGTCATCCGGCACCGGTACGCCACGCGAATAGTCGTTGTCGACGCGATACTCGGTGACCTGGAAGGCCAGCGGATTGAGGATGCGATCCTGTTCGGACAGCGCCAGGTTCTGGTTGTACCCGAAGCGCATCGTCACCAACTGGTTGTCCAGATAGGTGGCAACGCCGGTGCGCTTGTCCAGCAGACTGCGCTGGATACGCACCGAAGCACCGCGGAAGCTGCCATTCGGCTCAGCACCCAGCGGCGTGATGCTGAGGATCTTGACCCGGATGGCGCGCTCGCGGCCGTACATGACGAACGGGTTCTGCGGGTTGTTGCCGGCATAACGCACGCGCATGGACTGCGCCACCGGATCGGTGGACATCACGAACACCAGCTCCCAATCACGCAGGCCCATTACCGCCGAGTCGTACGACTCGCGCGCCAGCACGTACTGGGCCACGTTGCTGCGGTTGATCGCTTCATTGCTGGTGATGGTTTCACCCTGGAAGGTGCCACTCAGGCGCGCGACCGTGGCAGTACCGGTGTAGGCATCGGCCATCACCAGGAACGGCACCTTCTCCTTCAGCGGCAGCATGTAGTAGTAGCCACCGGCCAATGCCAGCGACATCAACAGCGAGCCCGTGGCGACCCACCAGGCTCGGCGCTCGCTGCGACGCGCCATATCGGCCACGGTGATCTCGTAGCTGACCGCCTTGGCGACCGACTGCTCGACCTTGGGACTGTTGCCGGGATCCTTCTTGCGGAACATGGATTCTTCCGTACTGCTGAAACATCAATGGGCGTGAAGCCCCTGCGACAGGCGCGGGGAGCGGCACGTTCGATGGTTTCGAGGTGGACTCAGGTGCCGCTGTTGGAATCAGCGCCCTGCGCCGACGCGGTCGGCGTCGCGCCAGCGCTCTGCACAACGATCTGGTTGCCAACGATAGAGACGGAGATTCCCTGCGTCGCATAGGCCGCGGTGAGATCGATCACGGCCTGCTGTGCATTGGTGGTGTCGATGTTCGAGACTGCGCCGTACAGCGTGAAGTCCGAGCTGAGGCGGTAGTCCAGCGTGCGCCCGGAATCCTTGGCCCAGCGCTCAAGCATGGCTTTGAGCGTGCCATCCATCGGCGAAGCCTGGTAGACGTAGCTGGAGTACAGCGGGATCTCGGTCGTCGCCGCAGCGAAACGGTTGACCGGCTTCCAGCGCCCTCCGAAATCGGGAGCGGACTTGGTGGCACACCCTGCCACCATCAGCGCCGCCACTGCGGCGATGGATATTTTCGCGATAAACGCCTGATTCATACGGGCTTCACTTTGACGTACGAAAAAGCAGTCCCGAACATTGGCTCCCTGGTCGTCCGGCGCCGCATCACGCGCACCGGAAACGGGAAGACGCGCTGGCTCGCAGCACACCTGCCCCGGTTCCCCTGCAGCCCGAAAGCCGCCAACCAGGTGACGGGGCCGCCAGTCATTGCCGACGACACACCCGCACACATCTCCAACGTCGAAACCATCCTTGTTTCCATGGCACAAACTCCTGGCCACCCTGCTCTACAACATTTGACACCCAGCACACATTTCTGGATGACGAACACAGGGTCGCACAACCGCGCGTCAATTCCATGTCAGACAAGTCTGAATTTCTATGAACAGATGATGTTTTTTTGACTTAGCTCACGAATTCACGTCAATGAATATGAATCTACGTCACAAATTTAGCGACGTGAATTAGACGTTAAGCATCGGAACGTC
This sequence comes from Stenotrophomonas maltophilia, assembly GCF_004920835.1. Lineage (GTDB taxonomy): Bacteria > Pseudomonadota > Gammaproteobacteria > Xanthomonadales > Xanthomonadaceae > Stenotrophomonas > Stenotrophomonas maltophilia_AQ. The sequence goes on along the minus strand of NZ_QFHO01000003.1, from coordinate 134,519 downwards.
GACCTTCGGCAGCAGCCTCGAGGTGAAGTAGCGATCCTTGTAGTAGCGGATCTTGTCGCACTTCACAGGATGCGGTATGCCCTCGTACAGGAATACTTCCTTGTCCGGCCCCATCGCCTTCAGCTCCTGCGGCAGCATCAGTGCGCGCCGCTCCTCGGTGAAGCTGTGGGTCTTCTCGCGGGCATGGGTGACGTTCTTCTTGCGGATGGTGGTGTAACCGAGCATGTCCGAGTAGTCATTGGCGTCCTGCTGCTCGCGCGGCGCGTAGAGGATCTGCAGCGCGTGGTTGGTGATGATCGTGCGCGACACCTCCCGCCCGTAGGTGGCATCGAGCTGGGACATGCTCTGGATGATCGGCAGCAGGCGGATGTTGTAGCCGGCCATGTAGGACACCGCCGACGCGATGATCTCGACCTTGCCGATCGAGGTGAATTCGTCCATCAGCAGCAGGCACTGGTACTTCAGGTCCGGATTGGACTTGGGCAGTTCCTTGGTGTTGAGGTTGATCAGCTGGCTGAAGAACAGGTTGATGATCAGGCGACTCTCGGCCAGCTTGTTCGGCTGGATGCCGATGTAGATGGTCATCTTCTTCTTGCGGACATCGGTCAGCAGGAAGTCGTTGCTGCTGGTGGCCCTGTCCAGCACGGGGTTGATCCAGGCGTTGAGCGGTTCCTTGAAGGTACCCAGGATCGAGGCGAAGGTCTCATCGGCCTGGGACAGCATGTTGGCAAACGCCGAGCGCGCGTTGGAGCTGAGGAACGACCGCTCCGACAGGGCTTTGAGGTATTTCTTAAGATCGCTGCCGTCACCCGATGACAACCGGTAGACAGCACCCAGGGTGGGCGTGCCCGAGCCGCCCGGGAAGCCACTGCTGCGCTCGTCATCCCAGTTCTCGAACAGGTACAGGGTGAAGGCCATGAACGCATTGCGCGCCTGGCTGACCCAGAATTTCTGGTCCTCGGCACCATCCGGATACAGCATCGCGGCGATGCTCATCAGGTCCGAAACGCGGAACGCCGGGTCGTCGGAGACGTAGCTGAGCGGATTCCAGCGATGCGTGCGGCGGTCTTCGGCGAAGGGATTGAACAGGTAGATCTCCTGGCCCTGGCTGGCACGCCAGCCGCTGGTCAGGTCGAAGTTCTCCTGCTTGATGTCCAGCACCACCAGCGATTCGCCGTACTCCAGCAGGTTCGGAATGACCACGCCCACGCCCTTGCCCGAGCGGGTCGGCGCGGCCAGGATCACGAACTGCTGGCCGTCCAGCCGCACCAGCTTGCCGCCATGGCTGCCGACCACGATGCTCTGGCCGGTCTTCTTGAACATGCCGTGCTTGGACAGGTCGGCGCTGGTGGCAAAGCGTGCGTCACCGTGCAGCGAGCGCTTGTCCTTCTTCAGCAGCAGCACCAGGCCGGTCACCAGCAGCACCAGCAGCGGCAGGCCGAAACCGAGATAACCGGCCCACTTGATCTTGCCCACGAAGGGCGCGACCTGTGGCTGGCCGAGCGCGTTGAAGTACTGGTAGTAGGTGTTCCAGGTGAACAGCTTGGTGTCCAGCCCCAGCAACAGCAGGGTCAGGTAACCGGAAAACACGAAACCAAGCAGCAGGGTCGCCAGCGTGATGATGGCGATGAGCAGATACTTCTTACTGGGCAACACCCGAATCCTCCATGATGCGCACAAGGGCGCGACGGCCTAGCGGCGGCGCCAGCGCGACGCCTTCTTCCGCAGGTGGTTTTCGTTCTCCAGCCCGGGCTCCTCGCCCTCTTCACGCACCAGTGCCTGCAGGCGTTGGCGCGCTTCGGCCAGCGACATCAGGTCGGTCAGACGATCCCCATCGTCGGCTACGACCGCATGGCCGACCACATCGCCCGGAGCGTACACCGGCGCGTAGGACACCGCTACCAGCTGATAGCGACCTCGCGTCTCCAGTACATGCCTGAATTCCTGCATCGACATCCTCCTTGTTCCTGCACTCCACAGCCCCTGTGTTTCGCATCATGCCGACCGCCATGTCGTCATCACATGCAGGACGCCGACAACAGCGCCCCGAACCTGCCGTCGTACCGAGCCCATGCCCGGCTTGCCGCAGCTCCACGGATCAAACGCTGTTTTACCGCCAGCGTGGCTGCTGCTGTTGCGGTGCAGCAGTACAATGGCGAGCTCCCCGCCCCCATCGCGCCCCCGCATGAGCCCCAACTCTTCCCTGGCTGCGCGGCTGACGCCCCGTCAGCGCACCCTGATCATCCTTGCCCTGTCACTGGGCGGCTTCGCCATAGGCACCAGTGAATTCGCCAGCATGGGCCTGATGCTGGAAATCAGCCGTGGCCTGTCGATCAGCGAAACCCAGGTCGGCCACCTGATCAGCGCCTACGCCATCGGCGTGGTGGTCGGTGCGCCGATCCTGGCCTTCGTCGGCGCCAGTTTCCCGCGCCGCAAGCTGCTGCTGGCGCTGATGGGCTTCTACGCCGTTGGCAACCTGGCCAGCGCCCTGGCCCCGAACTACGGCACGATGCTGATCGCACGTTTCGTTGCCGGCCTGCCGCATGGCGCCTACTTCGGCGTGGCGATGCTGGTGGCCGCTGCGATCAGTCCGGCCGGCCAGCGCGGCCAGGCGATGTCGCGGGTGCTGCTGGGCCTGTCGATCGCGATCCTGATCGGCAACCCGCTGACCACCTGGCTGGGCCAGCAGCTGAGCTGGCGCACCGCCTTCGCTCTGGTCAGCCTGCTGGCCATCGCCACCGTGGCGATGATCGCGCGCTTCCTGCTGCCGGACCCGGACGAGGTGCGCACCTCGCCGATGCGCGAACTGCGTGCCTTCAACACCACCCAGGTGTGGCTGGCGCTGGCGATCGGCGCGGTCGGTTTCGCCGGCATGTTCTGCGTGTTCACCTACCTGGCGCCGACCCTGGTGCAGGTCACCGGCGTGGCCGAATCGTGGATGCCACTGGCAGTGGGCGTGTTCGGCATCGGCGCGATCATCGGCAACATCGCCGGTGGCTGGCTGGTCGACAAATTCCACTTCAAGGCCGCTGCGGTGGTGCTGCTGTGGTCGATCGTGATGCTGCTGCTGTATCCGTTGGCCGCACAGTCGGTGTGGACCATCGGCCCGATGATCATCACCGTTGGCACCATGGGTGCGCTGGCTGCGGTGCTGCAGACGCGCCTGATGGACGTGGCCGGCGAAGCGCAGACCCTGGCTGCCGCCTCCAATCATGCCGCCTTCAATACCGCCAATGCGCTCGGCCCGTGGCTGGGCGGCATGGCGATCAGCGCCGGCTTCAGTCCGGCCAGCACCGGCTATGTGGGCGCGGCCACCGCCATCGGCGGCCTGCTGCTGTGGTGCGTGGCGGTGATGCTGGACAAGAAGCGCAAGGCCGCCGTAGCCGGCAGCCACTGAACATCGCGCCGGATCGTCAGTCGCGGCCTATGCGGCGGCGATCCGGGCGCAGCATCGCCACATCACCGGCCGCCAGCGTCGGCCGCGCCAGCTCACCGCGCTTCACGCGGTCCAGCACCCGCCGGGAATTGGCCGCGCAATCGATGCCCTCCGGCCGCGCCTGGATATCTTCGATCAGCGCCAGCAGATGCACACGGCTCTGTTCCAGCCGCAGTTGCAGCGCCTCGATGTCGGCCACTTTCTGCTGCAGCATCGTAATCAGCGCGTCGTGCTGCCACTGGCTCATGTCCGGCGGCAACAGCGCGCGGATCTCTTCCAGGCTGAAACCGGCGCGCTGCGCACCGGTGATCAGCTCCAGCAGCAGCACCGCCTGCTCCGGATAGTCGCGATAGCCGTTGGCCTGGCGCTGCACAACCAGCAACCCTGCATCCTCATAGAAGCGGATGCGCGATGCCGCCAGGCCGGTGCGTCGCGCCAGCTCACCGATCTTCATCTGCCTGAATCCTCGACATTGGAACCCGTTGACCTTCAATCAAACTTGAAGGTTAGCGTAGCGCCATTCCCCTGTCCTGGAGCTGTCCGATGTCGCTGTTCTCGCCCTTGGTACTGCCTTCCGGTGCCGTCATCCGCAACCGCATCGCCAAGGCGGCGATGGAAGAAAACATGGCCGACGCCGACCACGCGCCCTCGGCCGCGCTGCTGCAGCTGTACCAGCGCTGGGCCGACGGCGGCGCCGGCCTGATCATTACCGGCAACGTGATGGTCGACCGCCGTGCCATGACCGGCCCCGGCGGTGTGGTGCTGGAAGACGATCGCCACCTTGATCGCTTCATCGCCTGGGCCGACACCGCTCGTTCGCGCGGTGCGCAGATGTGGATGCAGATCAACCACCCCGGGCGGCAGATGCCGGCCGCGCTCGGCCAACCGGCGTTGGCACCCTCATCGGTAGCCATGGATCTGGGGGCCCTGTCCAAGCAGTTCGCACCGCCGCGGGCGATGACCGGGACCGACATCGAGGAAGTGATTGCCCGCTTCATCCGCAGCGCCGAACTGGCCGAACGTGCCGGTTTCAGCGGGGTGGAAATCCATGCCGCGCACGGCTACCTGCTCAGCCAGTTCCTGTCGCCGCTGTCCAACCGGCGCGAGGACCACTGGGGCGGCAGCCTGGAAAACCGTGCGCGCCTGCTGCTGGAGATCGTGCAGGGCGTACGCGCGGCGGTGTCGCCCGCCTTCGTGGTGGCAGTGAAGCTCAACTCAGCCGATTTCCAGCGCGGTGGCTTCTCGCACGAGGAGGCGCGCGCAGTAGTGGAGATGCTGGCACCACTGGGCGTGGATATGGTGGAACTGTCCGGCGGCAGTTATGAAGCGCCGGCGATGACCGGCGCCGCACGCGACGGCCGCAGCCTGGCCCGCGAAGCCTACTTCCTCGAATTCGCACGCGAGATCGCCACGGTGGCAACGATGCCGCTGATGGTCACCGGCGGCATCCGTCGCCGTGCAGTGGCCGAGCAGGTGCTGGACAGCGGTGTTGCGATGGTCGGCATCGCCACCGCGCTGGCAATCGAGCCGGACCTGCCACACCATTGGCAGCAAGGCCGCGATCAGGTACCGACCCTGCGCAACATCGACTGGCGCAGCAAGCCGCTGGCTGCCAGTGCACACATGGCCACGGTGAAGTACCAGCTGGGGCGGTTGAGCCGACGTCAGCCGACCGCCCCCGGCGTCTCGCCAGTGTGGGCACTGCTGCTGGCACAGGCCGCGGCCACATGCAGGACCCGCCGCTACCGACGCTGGATGGGGGCACGCGCGGCCGCGCACTGAGCCGGAAAGGCTTCTCATCACCGGGGCAATACCCCACCATCTGCAGGATCGGCGGCACCCCGCCGCCGATCGCAACGGGCAGAAGGAACCGACGTGGCAGCAGCACCGACCAAGGACCGCGAGAAACTGCTCGATGACCTGCTCTCGTTGGGCCGCAACTGGGCACTGGCCATCGCCATCGCCGGTGCCGGGGCCGCCGTGCACTACAGCGAATCGGTATATGAAGCGGGAATCTGGCGTGGCCTGCTGCCCACGCTCTGCTTCCTGGTCGCGATCGTCTGGATCGTGCTCAGCATCATCCGTTTCGACCTGACCATCCAGCAGCACTTCGAGCGCAAGCTGTCGCGCTGGCTCAGCCGCCTGCTGTATGTCGTGCTGCTCGGCACCGGCGTCACTGCAGTGTTCTTCGTCACCGAACTGGCGGAGAACAACCACATCGCGCGGATGTGCGACTCGGTGGCCAACGAACCCGGCAGCCGCATCCATAGGTCGGAAGAGTGCCAGCGCCTGTACCAGCACCGGGCGGCGTACCGGCAGCGACTGGAATCGGCCGAGGGTGAGTTCGACTGAGCGCCCCTGCTGCAGGCACATGGCGCACGCGAAGTACACGCGGCGTGGATATGGGGTCGGGCACAGTAGCTGCGCCGCCCTTCCATGTGACCACTCCGGCCAGTATGTTCCGCCACCCTGCCCCTGCCCGCCACGATGCCGTTGCCCTGCAGGCCGGCGTGCTCGGCAGCGTGCTGGGCGTGGCCTTGTTCAAAGCGATTGCGTTGTCTGCGCTGGCGAGTGGATCACTGATGGTGATCGGCCTCTGGTTGCTGGCTTGCGCACTGCTGGGCGCCTGGGCGCTGGCGGCCTACCTGGCCTGCCTCGCATTGAGCCGGCGTGTGTTCGTGCTGATGCTGGTGCTGTGCACGGTGCTGATGATCTGCCTCGCCTGATCCGGGCAAGCGCACGACTATCACTTAAACGTTACAAGATAACAAGTGCGATCAGTCGGATTGTGCGTGCCGGGGGTCACGGATTGGAATGCCATGACCACCCGGCATTACCCCCGAGACCACGCCATGACCCTGCAGCCCCTGTATCGCGCCTCCCTTACCGCCATCGCCCTGGCATCGCTCAGCGCCTGTGCTACCTATGACGACAGCAACATGCATCAGGCCTGCCAGGAGTCGCCGCATCTGAAGGATCTACCGCGCGAAGTGGCGGCCCGCGAGAGCCGCTGCAACAAGAGCATGGAAGTGTGGTCAAGTGAGCGCAAGGGCAGTGACCGGCCGCTGGATCTGAGCGGAAAGAAGAAGGACCTCTGACCACAACTGGCGCAGCCCTTGCCGGCTGCGCCACCGTCTTGCCGGTCAGCCTGCTGCCATCGACCCGAACCAACGCCGCAGCGCATCGGACATCCCGGCCCCATCCCCCCCCGCATCACAGGCCCAGGCAACGATGCCATCCGGGCGCACCAGCACCGCGCCCAGTCCGAGCGTGTCATCCACCGCCTGCCGGATGAGGGCCGGGCGCCGTTGGCAACCCTCGATGCTTGCGCACAACGACGTGCCCGCGTCGAACACCAGCAGCACGCCCTGCCCTGCACGCAGCAGTTCACCCATGCGGCGTCCATCGGCCAGTTGGAAGTCCGGCGCGCTGCGGCCGACCAGCGGATGGCCCACGCCCAGATCCAGCTGCTGCGCAACGCCCCAGACCCGCTCCGCCAGGTATGTCGCTCCATCACGGGTGTCGGCCAGATCGGCCATCACCGCCGCCAGCGCGCGCGAGCCAGCGCCCGGCCGCATCAACGCGACCTGCGCACGCGACCAGTCCAGCACCTTCGCGCCGATCGGATACCGCTCGGCCTGGTAGCTGTCCAGCAGCTCCTCATCGGCATCGGCATCGCCACGCACCACGGCGGCCAGCTTCCAACCGAGGTTCATCGCGTCGCCGATACCAAGGTTCAGGCCTTGCCCGCCAAGCGGCGAATGCATGTGCGCTGCATCGCCGGCCAGCAGCACGCGTCCCTTGCGATAGGCCGCGGCCTGGCGCGCGGCATCGGTCCAGGTGGTAGCCAGATGCACCGCCGTGATGGTCGCTTCACGTCCGGATATGCGCCGTAGCATGGCCTGCGCGCGCTCCCGGTCCAGTGGCGTGCGATGACCGGCACCGCCGTCGAAATCGGCCAACGCCAACACGCCTGGCGGATTGAAGTTGTACATCCCAGCGGCGGTGTAATGGCGCCCCGGCGTGAGCACCGACGGATCTTCCAGCTCGATCAGCAGCGAGTGCCCGGTGAATTCCGGCTCGGTACCGGCGAAGGTGAAACCTGATTGCTTGCGCACGGTACTGCGCGCGCCGTCGCAACCGATCAGCCAGCGGCCATGGGCTGTACCGCGAAGGGTCTCCACGGCAACCTGCTCACCTTCCATGCGCACCGCCTGCACCGCGCTCCCGCGGTCGATGCGCACGCCAAGCGCGGTCGCGCGTTCGGCCAGCACCGCTTCCAGCGCCTGCAGTTCAATCGCCATCTGGAAGCCGACCGGCGACGGCAGGCGATACAGCCAGCGCTCGCTGGCCACGCTGTCCAGCGCAAACGGAATGCCAGCGAAGTGGCCGCCCAGCGGCCGGGGCTGCGCCAGCCAGTGGGCGGTGCCGGGCGGTGGTGCGCCCTTGTCGGGTTTCAGCACCTGGCGCGCGGCCACCGCCTGCAGCAAGTCGCGCCTGTCCAGCGCCTCCAGGGTGGGCGTGTTCAAGCCGCGCAGCCCAAAGGGCAGGCGCTTGAGGGGTGATTCCGGGGACTCGGCCTGCTCCAGCACCAACACCGAACAGCCGGCCAGGGCCAGCTCGCAGGACAGGAACAGGCCGACCGGGCCAGCCCCGGCAATGACGACGTCGTACAGCATCGGAATTCCTTGTGAGCACCGGGCCGGCACTCTGGCGAAGCAAATGTTACACTCGGTGTACTTTTTCACAAGTGAGCCGCCCATGACCCCGCCCCCAGGCCGTCGCGAACAACGCAAGGCCGAGACCCGGCAAGCGATTTCGGACGTCGCCACCGAGCTGATCATCCGGCGCGGCTTCGAAGCCGTATCGATGTCCGAGATCGCCGAGGCCGCAGGTGTCTCACGCAAAACGGTCTTCAACTACTTCGCGAGCAAGGAAGACCTGGTGTTTGACCGCGACGAGGAGGCCCGGGATCTACTGCGGGAGGGCATGCTGGCGCGCCGCAGCATGCCCCCGCTTGTGGCCTTCCAGTCGCTGGTGCAGGAACTTCTGGAGAGCGGCCACCCCCTGCTGCGGATCAACACAGGCGCGGCGGCCTTCTGGCTGACCGTAGCCGAAAGCCCCGTACTTGCAGGCCGCGCACGGGAGCTGCAGGCCCTGCTCATCGCAGACCTTGCATGCTTGATGGCAGATGCCACCGGGGCCGACCCCGCCGACGCACCGGCACAACTGGGTGCATCGATGCTGATCGCAGCGCTGGTGGTGGCCTATGCCGATGCACTGCGTGCCTTCAACAAAGGCAACGATTCCACGCCGGCATTCGCTGCAACCTGGCAGCGCGGCAGCATCGGCGTGCGCGCTGCGCTCAGCGGGACCGCCTACACAGCACGCGACCAGTAACCAGCCCGCAACGATCATTGAATCCACCGCATCGGCGGTCACGACCAGCATCGATTGCCCCGATCATTCCCGCTTGCCGGCATCTACGGTGAAGCCACTGTTGCGTCAGGCCCCACCTCGCGCAGCACCCTGTCTTCCCGCAGAGGCCAAGCCATGAAAGAGACACCTGAGCAAGCCGACTGGCGCCGCCAGATCAGCGGCGACCTGACCAAGAAGATCAACAGCGCGCAGACGTACCCGGACATCCGCAACGCCGTCATCAGAGCGCTGGCCGACATCGACGGGAAACTGCATGCCCTGTCTGACGGCGTGCGCACCAAGTACCTGCTCCGCCAGGACATGTCGTTGGTGCATTTCTACATCAAGGGCGGCAATGCCTTCGCCGCACGAATGGACATGTTGCAGAACCACAACGAACACCTTTTCACCTCGGGTGACTCGGACTGGGATACGCAGATTGTGATCGATCCCTGGCTGCCAGGCGCGGTGCAAAACGAACTGCATGCCTTGATCGAAGATCTGGTGGTGGAAGAACTAACCATTGCCGGCCAGAACGTCGCACTCCTGATCGATCAGCTCGCAGCACAGAATGCGGCGTATCCGCTGCAACCCCTTCCCAGGCCGCCGCAGCCCGCCGCATCGCCGCTGGAACCGACGCCTCAGCCATTGCCCCTCCCTCCAGGCCAGCCCGCGAACATCACCTGGCGTGCCACCTGCGATCCCACCCAGGCACTGCGCCGTGTCTACAGCCGCGACACCACCGGGCTCACCCTTGACACCCGCCGTGACCTCACATCGCCGGGACGTGCAGCTCCGCCGGGCATCATCCTCAACGACGCCATCCGGCCCTTCATCCTTTACCGGATGGGTTACACCTGGCATGCCGAGCTGATCACCGCGCCGCCGAATCCACCTCAGACGGCGCCCGCTACGCCCCGACCGATCCTGATGGAACTGATCGACGTCAGCCTGCCGCGCCGGAACTCGATCGAGGCGGTCACTGTCTGGTCGGAAATCGACCGCGGAAAACTGGTGATCGGCACCGATGGTGGGGCCCAGGATCCGGTCCGTCTGCCACTACCGGACATGGACTACCACCTGCGCGAGAACCTGGTGATGCTGTGTGAGATCGCCGTCGACCCCAACCGCCCCAGCGCGCGCAAGCGACACAAGCGGGTGGCGCGCGTAAACGAGATCTACACCCTCTACGCGGGCCAGGACCGTCTGGCACAGTTCAAGAAGGTAGTCGACAGCATGGCCGGTGAAGAGGCCTCCGCCAACGCCAATGCGTCTGCCGACCAGCAGATCAATGGACTGACAGCGGTAGTGCAGCGACGCATGCAGGACGCCAACGCCAGCTATGTGCAGAACAATCCAGCACCGGCGGTACTTCAGCGGATTGCCCAGGGACGCCAACGCGCACTGACCATCTTCGAGCTGCTCAAACAGTCCTTCACCGCCCCCGTCGACCCCTCTGCCATGTTCAGTGACGATCTGGTCCTGGTGCAGAGCCTGAAACAGAGCCCCTATCTGGACGTGCCACAGGTTCCGTTTACCGGTGTCGATGTTGCGTTCATGGTGCGCGTCGACCAGAAGACACAGATGGCATTCGATAAATGGGATTTCGCCCGGAAGCTGCAGGCGGTATTGCCCAAGGGAACCAAGGTCAGCGTGCGCAGCCACGCCTACAACACCCGGCGCGGTGCCAGCCTCAGTTATGAGGTCACTCTGGTCGTGCTGACCACCAACGCGGAACTGAAGGAGAACAAGCGCGCGCTGGCCTTCATCACGCTCACCTCCGCCACTGAGATGGAGGCGCCTGGGCGACCGAGTCCGAACGACCCGACCGTGCGCTATGCCTCGCTCCAGGACATCGATGGGCAACGCAAGGCCGCTGCGGCCCTGCTGCACGATTTCGTGCTGCAACAGCAACTTGGAAAGCAGCACGACGCCATCAGCGAGTTGCTGACACCGACGTGAGATGCACGCTCCCGGCGCTGCCCACCCTGACCGGGCGGGCAGCGCATGATCGGCGAAGCGGCACTATGACAATGCAAATGATAGTCTTTCTCATTTGAAATCCATACTGTCGCCCCCATGGCCCTCCCATCGCTCTGTAGGTACCCCCTTTGCGCCGCTCTGGCCATTGCCCTGACACCCCTCCCCGCCCATGCGGCGGATGGCCCGCCGAAGAAGCTGGATTCCGTCGAAGTGCGCGGCCGCGCACAGACGCTGTACCGGGTGGACGACGCTGCGGTCGGCACCCGCACCGATACACCGCTCGAGTTGGTCCCACAGTCGATCCAGGTGATCCCGCGCGAGCTGATCGACGATCAGGCCGCGCGTCAGGTGACCGACCTCTATCGCAGCATCAGCGGCGTCAGCTATTTCAGCTATGCCGGCGTGACCCTGCGCGGCTTCCGCCAGGAGAACGTGCTGTATGACGGCCTGCGCGGCGACCCGTACGCGGGATTCTCGGTACCACAGCTGTTCAACATCGAACGCGTGGAAGTGCTGAAGGGACCGGCCGGCGCACTCTACGGTGGTGGCGACGCCGGCGGCGTCATCAACTATGTCACGCGCAAGCCCAGGGCGGTCGCTGAGCGCCGTATCGAAGTGCAGATGGGCAACCGGGATTTCCGCGCCGGCTCGATCGAAGGCACGGCTCCATTGAATGCCGCTGGCAGCGTGCGCTACCGCGCCGGCCTGTACGCCGACACCGAGCAGGGTGTGCGCTGGAATGCCGACAGCGAGAGCGTGATCGGTGATGCCTCATTGGCCTTCGATGTTGGCCAGACCGGCGAGCTGGTGCTGCAGTTCACCGACATCACCCAGAACCTGGGCGGCAACCGCTTGCGCGGCGTGCCGGTGAATGATGCGGGCACCTTCCTGACCGACCGCCGCTGGAACCACAACGAGACCAGTGACTTTCTCGACATGCGCGCCAAGGTGGCGCTGGCGCAGTACCGCTTCGCACCGCGCGACAACCTGGACGTCGATTTCGCCGCACGCTGGTTCAGCAACAACGAGCACCAGATGTATCACGAGCCAATGGGGCTGATCGACCGTGACCGCGATGGCGTGGCCGAGTGGATGACCCGCCAGCTGCGCAACCAGATCCGCGACAACGAGGCATTCACTGCCAATGGCAACGCGGTCTGGCGGGTGAATACCGGCGCCGTCGAGCACAAGGTGCTGTTCGGCGCGGACGTGTATCAGCTGGATGCGGATTTCACTGCACAGACCGCCAACAGCGCCGACCTTGCACGTGGCGCCGGGCCGGTGCGAGGCATCGACCTGTTCAATCCCGTGTACGGGGCCAGCACCTGGCACGACTACAACCTGGCTGCCCTGCCGTGGCGTAGCACGTCCACCCGCAGCAAGCGCTACGGCGCTTACCTGCAGGACGAACTGGCGCTGACCGCTCGCTGGCACCTGCTGGCCGGGCTGCGCTGGGATGGCTTCAAGGACGACGACCGCATTGCCGGCAGCAGCGTGGATGGCAACGACCTCAGCTGGCGGCTGGGCAGCACGTTCACCGTCCGCGAAGGCCTGAATGTCTACGCCAACGTGGCCAGCGGCTTCGTACCGCAGAGCGCGGCCAACCAGAATCCCGCCGCCGGTGGCCCGTTCGATGCCGAGCGCAGCAAGCAGTGGGAGGTGGGCATGAAATCCCTGCTGGCCGACCGCGTGACCTTGAACTTGGCGGCCTACCGGATTGACCGCAGCAACATCGTGCAGGCCACGGGCGAAGTGATTGGCGGCGTGAACCAGCTGGCCGCACTGGGCCTGGTGCGCAGCACCGGCATGGAGCTGGACCTGCTGGCCGACGTCACCGATCACTGGGTATTGAACCTGACCTACGCCTACAACGACGCGCGGGTGAAGGACGCAGGTCCAAGCGGCATCACCAATGCCTCCGGCAACCGCTTCGCCAATGCGCCGCGCAACAAATTAGGTCTGTGGACGCGCTACGACCTGCCGGCGCTCAATTCGGCCATCGGCTTTGGTGCTGACCATGTGGGTGAGCGCGTCAGTCTGGACGGGCAGACGGTGAAGGCTTACACCGTGTTCGACATGAGCTGGAAGACCAGCTGGAAGCAATGGCAGTTCCAGGCCAACGTCAAGAACCTGTTCGACAAGGTATATGCAGCCAGCGGCTTCATCGAGCGCAACGGGCATTTCCCAGGTGAGCCGCGACGGGTGTATCTGCAGGCCGCTTACAGTTTCTGAGAAGGGGAACCTCCGCAGCCCTGTTGCCTCGCCTTTGGCACGCCTCTTTTGGTGCGGAGCAGCAAGGCCGCGATCCGCTGTGATTCGGGTATTCTTGCGCGCAGTCAGCCACGCTCGCAGCCGACCATCGGCGGTAATTGCGGTGCAGCAGGAGCGTTGCGGGCCAGCACACGATTCACCATGGATGTTCCAACGCAATCACAGGGGAAAATGGATGAAGAAGTTCCTGTTCGCAGCGATCATCGCTGCGTCGCTGGTGGGTTGCACCACCAATCCGCCGCTCAATTTCTCGGTCCCGAACGTCGGGGTCAGCAGCAAGAAGATCGACGGCGAGCTGAAGTCACTGACGGTCACGCTGGCACGTCCGGATGAGGCCAAGGGCAAGATTCCCGCCCAGGCCCAGCACGAAGTCCCGCAGATGTGGCAGAACGCGCTGACCGAAGCGCTGAACAAGATGGCCGTCTTCCGCGACGACGCGCCGGTGAAGCTGAGCCTGTCGGTGAAGATCCTGGCGATCGACATTCCGAGCTTCGGCGCCTCGATGACCACCAAGACGGTCGCCCGCTACGAGCTGATCGACCGCGCAACCGGTGGCATCGTCTATACGCAGGATGTCAGCGCATCGGGGGAAGTGCCGTTCAACTATGCCTTCGCTGGTGTGGTCCGGGCGCGTGAATCGATCAGCCGCTCGGCACAGAACAACATCGCCCAGTTCCTGCAGGCCCTGGAAACCGTGGACGTGTCCAAGCCGATGTTCCCGAACAAGCAGGAAGCACCGTGAAGCGTCTGCTGCTGGCCGCATCGGTTACCGCGATGCTGACGGCCTGCGCGCCCAACGTACGTACCGACAGCTATTCCATCGGCTCGGTTGGACAGGTCAATCGGACTGTCAGCGGTACCGTCATCAGCGTTCGCGCCGTCAGTATTGACGGTTCGCAGGGAGGTGGAGCCGTTGCTGGAGCTGCCGCCGGCGGTGTGGCTGGCTCCACCATCGGTGGCAGCGATCAGGCTGCGGCCATCGGTGCCATCGGCGGCCTGGTGGTGGGCGCGATTGCCGGTGCGGCTTCCGAACGCGCGCTTTCGCAGGCCAAGGGCCTGGAATACGTGGTGCAGACCGAGAACGGCAATCTGATGACCGTCGTGCAAGGCCCCGATCCTGTGTTCAGTGCCGGCATGCGGGTCCTGGTTCTGTATGGATCGCCCTCGCGCATCATTGCCGATCCGCGTCAGGCGAAGACAACGCCGTAAACCCCAACGATGCCCCTTCCGAGGGGCATCGTTGCATTGGACACCAGGGAGGTGGCAACCCACCTCCCCTGCCGGCATCAGTGCGAGCAGGACACCAGCATCGCGCGGGTGGCCATCTGGGTGGAGGTGAAGCCGTTCCTGTTGCCCACGGCGATGGCGTTCCCTTCATCGCCATCCTTGCTGAAGACAACATAGCCACCCGGGCACATCTGCCCGGCCTTTTCGTAGCAGCCACTCCAGGAACTGGAGCCGCTGCAGTCGATGGAAACGCCACGCCGGCCGTCGGGGGTAACGGTCATCTTGGCGGTGGTGCAGCCGCCCAGAACGGCAACGAACAACAGCGGGATGAACAACTTCATGGGTACTCCAGGGGTTGGGAATCAGCAAATGGGCGCCAAGGCTGGAGTGCCCGGATTGCGCGAACCTTGCGCCCGGCGGCCCGCGCCGCAACGGCGTTTCGACATCATCGGCAGGCCCTGAAGGCACGCCATGTTCACGCAATGTTCCTGTAATACGGTGCCGGCGCGTGCCGAAGCCCCCTCCTGCGCCCTCCTTCCCGCCCGATTCCCGCCGATGCACATCCTGCTGATCGAAGACGAAGCCGAACTGGCTGCCACCTTGAAGTCTGCCTTGCAGCGCGAGCGCTATGTGGTGGACCTGGCCAATACCCTGGCACTGGCTCGCGAAGCCGCACTTTCCGGGCCACACGACCTGGTGCTGCTGGACCGCACTCTGCCCGATGGTGACGGGCTGGGCCTGATTCCGGTGCTTCGTGGGCGCAACCCCGGAGTGCCGATCATCGTACTGAGCGCGCTGGGACAGTTGCCGGACCGCATCACCGGCCTGGATGAGGGAGCCGACGATTACCTGGCCAAGCCGTTCGCGCTGGAGGAGCTGTTCGCGCGGATCCGTGCGGCCGCGCGCCGGCCAAGTGGCATGCAGGTCGAGCCGGTGAGCATCGGCCGGCTCCTGTTCGATCCCGCCTCGGGCGAGGCCAGCGTTGGCGGACAGCGACTGGAGCTTCCGCGGCGCGAGATCCGCGTGCTGGCGGCCCTCACCCGTCGACTGGGCCGCACGGTGCTGCGCGAGTCCATTGAAATGGCAGTGTACGGCTTCGACGACGGCATCCATTCAAACACGCTGGACTCGCATGTCTCACGCTTGCGGCGCAAGCTGGCCGACGCTGATGCGGGGGTGGAAATCCATGCCATCCGCGGCGTCGGCTATCTGATGCGGGAAACGAAGTAATGGCGCGTCGTCCCTCACTCAAGCGCCCGCTGATCGTCAAGACACTGATCTACCAGCTGCTTGCGCTACTGGTGGCGTTCTTCGCCCTGCTGATGGTGCTGGTGCGTGTTGACAGTGGCGGCTACTACACCATCCAGACCTTCGCCCCGGTGGCGGCAGAGGCCGTTCACCGCGACAGCAAGGGCGAACTGTATGTGGAACACACGCCGGAGCTGGCCGAGCTGCTGAAGATCGTCCCCGGCGCGTGGTTCATCGCCGAGGATGAGCAGGGCCACCATGTGACATTCGGCCATGTCCCGCCAGCGTACGCGTCGCTGGTTGGCGCCCTGGACGGAATTCCCTATGGCGACCTGCGCGGACGCGGCCGCAACGACGGTCTGGCCGTGGTGATACGCCAGCACAGCGGCCCGGCCGGCAAGCTGACCATCATGGCCCATGGCGAAACCGATTCGCTGACCTGGCAGATGGCGCTGGCCGCACACATCATCACCCTGCCGATCTTCCTGCTGCTGGGCCTGGCCACTATCATCCTGACCCCGATCATCGTGCGCCGCGCGCTGGCCGGTGTGGAACGCATCGCGCAGGAAGCCCGCAACATCTCTGCCAGCCGCCGCGGTATCCGCCTGACGGAGACCGCAGTACCGGTCGAGATCGCCCCCCTGGTTGCAGCGGTGAACGAAGCGCTTGACCGTCTGGACGAAGGGCACGAACGGCAACGTCGCTTCATCGCCGCTGCCGCCCATGAGCTACGTACGCCCATCGCCATCCTGCGGGTGAAGATCGATGCGGCCGACGACTCCACCTCGCGTAGCCTGACCGTGGAGGTCGCTCGGCTGGCAACACTGGCCGAGCAGCTGCTGGACCTGCACCGCATGGAAGCGGATGGGCCGAAGGACTCCCTCAACCTGGCCCGCGTGGCCAAGCGGGTCGTCGCTGATCTGGCCCCCCTGTTGATCCAGTCCGACAAGACAGTCGCCGTGGCCATGGAACCGAACTTCCCGGTGCTGGGCGAGTCCGGTGCCATCGAACGGGTGCTCTCCAACCTGGTGCTGAATGCCGCCGAGCACGGTGGACGCCACATCATCGTGCGCGTGCAGGGCAGCTGCCTTGAGGTGGAAGACGATGGCCCCGGCATTCCGGTCGACCAGCGCGAACGCGTGTTCGAACCCTTCCAGCGCCTGCGCCCCCGGCAGACTGGCGCCGGATTGGGCTTGAACCTGGTGCGGCAGGTGATCGACCGCCACGGCGGCCACGTCACGATTCTGGATGCACCCAGTGGCGGCGCCCTGATCCGCGTCGAGTTCCCCCTGCATCCAGGCGTCACCAGCGCATCGACGCGGGCGCACTGAGCGCTTCCCCCACGTGTATGACTACCGGCTGTCCACGCGCATCCGCCGCGGTTGATGCGCAAGGTTGCGGCAATGTTCTCTGCCCAGCATCCAGGTGAGTTGCACCGCTGAAGGTGCTGCGTCCGGATCTGACAGGAAGCCTGCATGTGACACAGGGAGCTTCTCCACCGCCCTCTTCCACACCTACCACGCCTCCTCGGAATGCGCCCAGCCTGACCGCCGCAGCGTGGAACTGCCGCGCGCATGCAGGCCGCGCGCGTGGGCTTGAACACTGGCCGCACTGGCTGCGGATGATTCCCGAACGCGAGCGGGCAGGCGTGCTGATCCGCCTGTTCGCCGCCCTGTTCCTGCTGCTCCCAGGCCTTGCGCTGGTGGCCTCAGCCTATCGGCACGCGCACCCAACGACCACCGCCGTGGTGGTGTTCGTCGTCGTGCATGCCGCACTGCACATGCTGGCAGTGTGGCGGGGAGCTGCATCGCGCCCCGTTCCTCAGTTCCTGCAGACCCTGCATGCATATGCGGCTGCCGTGATGTTTGCTGCAACATTGCTGATCATCGCGATCAGCGCAGCTGCCGCGAGGCTGCCCGCTACTGCATGTGCCGTGCTGGTCGTCGGCGCGCTATGCCAGCTTTCGAGCCTGCACACAGCGGTACAACGCCTGCACCATGCGCTGCTGGCGCTCGGCAGCGTGCTCCAGTTCATCGCGATGGCACTGCTCACGCTCGGCGTTGCCTCCTGAAACGGGCGCACCACCGCAAGGTTCACGCAATCCAGCGCATCGAGACTCGACGGCCATCCACGCCTGCCCTGCCGGCGTGCAATCCCATCTGTCGCGAGGACACACGATGCACTGTCTTTTCTGGATGCTGTACCGATGAGCGCCGCACCGCACAGCCGCCGCCGCGCGCTGATCATTGCTGCTGCAGTCCTCTGTATCCTGTTGGTGCTCTTCGCGTGGCTCTGGCCCGCACCACCACCGCAACTGCAGGTGGCACCGGTCACCCGCGGCAACATCGAACAGGTCGTGGAAGCCACCGGAACACTGAAGCCCTCGCGACTGGTGAGCGTGGGCGCGCAGGTCTCCGGCCGCATCGAGACCTTGCATGTGAAGCTGGGCGACAAGGTGAAAGCTGGCGATCCGATTGCCGATATCGATTCACGCACCCAGCGCAACGCGTTGTTGAGTGCGCAGGCGGCACAGCGCACCGCGCGTGCCAACCGCGACGCGCTGGCCACCGACCTGCGCCAGTACCAGCTGACCCTTCAACGCCAGCAGGCTCTGGTGTCAAGGCAACTGGTCGCGCGCGCAGACTACGATGCGGCCAAGGCCAAGGTCGATGCTACCCGTGAACAGATCGCCGCACTCGATGGCGAGGTGGTGCAGCGCCAGACCGATGTGGATGTGGCACAGACCAACCTGGGCTACACCCGCATCACTGCGCCCACCGATGGCACCGTGCTGGCCGTGGTCGCGCGACAGGGCCAGACAGTCAATGCGGTACAGAGCGCACCGACCATCGTGATGCTCGGCAACCAGGACGTGATGACCGTCTACGCCGAAATCTCCGAGGCCGACGTGGTCCACACCGCACTGGGACAGGAGGCGTTCTTCACCATCCTGGGCGACAGCGACCGACGCTACAGCAGCACGCTGCGCGACATCGCACCGGCACCCGACTCGATCACCAACGAAGACACCTCCGGCTTCGCGCCCGCCAGCGCTTCGGTGGGCGCCAGCCGCACGGCCATGTACTACAACGGTCAGTTCGACGTGGACAACGCTGATGGTCGACTGCGCAGCTACATGACGGCACAGGTGCGCATCGTTCTGGGGCGTGCCAAGGGCGTGCTGACCATTCCCTCGGCCGCACTGGGTGCGCGTGCCGCCGATGGCAGCTACAGCGTGCAGGTACGCGGCGCGGATGGCCAGCCTGCGCCGCGGCGCGTCACCACCGGGCTGGACGACCAGATCAACGTGGAAGTGCGCAGCGGCCTGCAGCAGGGCGAGCAGGTGGTACTGGTCCAGTCCCGCGATGCTGCCGGCGCAGCCGTTGCACAGCCATGATGGATGCAGAGAAGGACGCACCGCTGCTGCGCGTGCGCGGCATCCGCCGCGAATTCGCGGCCGGCGAACAGACCCTGGTCGTGCTCGATGGCATCGATCTGGATATCCGCGCCGGTGAGCTGGTGGCCATCGTCGGCCAGTCCGGTTCGGGCAAATCCACCCTGATGAACATTCTGGGCTGCCTGGACCAACCCTCGTCCGGCGCGTATCAGATCGCCGGTCGCGAGACCGCGCAGATGGCACCGGACGAACTGGCCGAGCTGCGCCGCGAGCACTTTGGTTTCATATTCCAGCGCTACCACCTGCTGACCGACCTGACCGCGCTGGGTAACGTGGAGGTACCGGCCATCTACGCCGGCCAACCCAGCGCCGACCGCCATGCCCGCGCCCAGGCCCTGCTTCAGCGACTGGGCCTGGGCGAACGCATGCTGCATCTGCCCGGCGAGCTTTCCGGCGGGCAGCAGCAGCGCGTGTCGATCGCGCGCGCGCTGATGAACGGCGGCGCAGTGATCTTCGCCGATGAGCCCACCGGCGCATTGGACACCCAGTCCGGCAAGGAGGTGATGAAGATCTTGGGCGAACTGCACGCCGAAGGCCATACGGTGGTGCTGGTCACCCATGACATGGCCGTGGCCGGGCATGCGCAGCGCATCATCGAGATCCGCGATGGGCGTATCGTCGACGATCGCCCCACCGCTGCCGCGACAGGCACCGCCAGCAGCATCGCGGCCAGTCTGCAGGCAGGCAGCGAAGGCACCGGCTGGCAGGCCCTGCGCGACCGCTTCAGCGAAGCCTTCCGCATGGCCCTGCGCGCGATGAACGCACACCGCATGCGCACCTTCCTGACCATGCTCGGCATCATCATCGGCATTGCCTCGGTGGTGTCGGTGGTCGCCCTGGGCACGGGCGCACGTCAGGCGATCCTGTCCAACATCGCTTCGCTGGGCACCACCACCATCGAGGTCTATCCGGGCTCCGGCTTCGGCGATGTGCACGCCGCACAGGTCGAGACCTTGACGCCCGGCGACAGCACGGCGCTGGCCGGGCAACCGTTCGTGGACAGCGCCACGCCCAGCGTCGCCAGCAGCGGCACCGCACAGCGTGGCAATCGCTCGGCCAACGTGCAGATGCAGGGTGTGAGTGAGCAGTACTTCCGCGTGCACGGCCTGAAGCTGGGACAAGGGCGCTTCTTTGGCCAGCCCGCCGTCGCCGGCTACCAGCAGGTGGCGGTGATCGACGCCAATACGCGCGAACGGTTCTTCACCGCACAGGAAGACCCGATCGGCCAGACCTTGCTGCTCGGCAATGTTCCGGTGCGGGTGATGGGCGTGGTGAAGAAAGAGGCCGGCGCCGTGGGCGATGCCTCGTTGCTGCAGGTCTGGGTGCCCTACACCACCGCCATGGCGCGCATGTTGGGGCAGAGCCATGTGTCCAGCATCACCGTGCGCGTGTCCGATACCGTGGGCATGCAGGCCGCGGAAGCCTCCATCCGCCGGCTGCTGGAGCGCCGCCACGGGCGGCAGGACTTCTACATGAGCAACAACGCACAGATCCGCACTTCGATCGAGCAGACCACCCGTATCCTCACGCTGATGATCAGCTCCATTGCCGCCATCGCACTGGTGGTGGGCGGTATCGGGGTAATGAACATCATGCTGGTCTCAGTGACCGAGCGCACCCGCGAGATCGGCGTGCGCATGGCGGTGGGCGCGCGCCGCAGCGACATCCTGCAGCAGTTCCTGATCGAATCGGTGCTGGTCTGCCTGCTCGGTGGCGTGCTGGGTATCGGCGTGGCACTCGCGCTGGGGGGAGTTCTGGCGTTGGCCGACATCGGCTTCTCGCTCGTGTTCTCGACAACCTCGATTCTGGCCGCGTTTGCCTGCAGCAGCCTGATCGGCATTGGTTTCGGCTTCCTGCCGGCACGCCGTGCGGCACAGCTGGACCCGGTGGAGGCGCTGGTGCGCTGAACGAAATGCGTCCAGCGGAGACGGCTACAGGTTCGCGCAATGTCCGCGCGCTGTACTGGCACCACCGACACAGCCGCACAGGAGCGGAACGATGTTTCAGAAGACAGGACGTGCAGCGTTGCTGCTGGGTGCCGCACTGCAAGTGCTGGTCCTGCTGCCCTATGCGGGCCAGGCTCACGCACAGAACCGGGATGGCTACCGCTCAGGCTGGGACCGGGGCTACCAGGACCGCCAGCGCGACGAATGGGAGCGCCGCGAACGCGAACGTGAGCGTGACCGGCGCGACGATGCCAAAGCCAAGCGCGTGGTGGTGGGCGTGGTCGGCGCGGCGGTGGTGGCCGGCGTGATCGCCGCCGCGGCCAAGCGCGAGCGTGAGGTTCGCGAGCGCGCCGACTACTGCATGAGCCGCTACGGCAACTACGACCGCCGCAGCGACACCTACCGAGGTTCGGATGGCTACAGCTATCCCTGCCGCTGACCTGCCCTGCATTGCGAAGGAACCGACCGCATGAACAAGACGCTTCTCATCATCGCCCTGTGTGCCACACCGCTGATCGGCCACGCCGCCAGCGGCGACCCGAAGCAGGCCTATATCGACTCCAGCTTCGCCGTCATGGACAGCAACGGCGATGGCCACATCGACAAGGCCGAGTACGCGAAGTACCAGCAGGCACGCTTCAACAAGCAGGCCGACTCCATCGACGCCGCGTTCAAGGAAATGGATGCCGACAAAGACGGAAGGATCAGCAGGAAGGAAGCCGCTGTGGTGCCGGAAATCGCGAAGTATTTCGCGGGGCTGGATACTGATGGCGATGGCTATCTGTCGCTGAAGGAAATGCAGCAGGCCATGGTGGCCGCGCAGACGGCAGACGCACCGGCCAAGTAGCGCTTCGGTATTGATAGTTGCCCACCCTGGTGGGCAAAACGCCTGATCGCGCGCCATTACCGGATGCCACGTCGCATCGCTTTGGTGGGTGCCCACCGTGGTGGGCACGGCTCCGTCACCACGCGCGAGGGCCAGAACGCCCACCAAGGTGGGCATCTACCAGCTAGCACGCAGCGCTCAGCGCACCTTGTACAGCACCGCCGCACCCGGGCGCGGCTCAAACGAGGGCACCGTCTGCTGGGTAAGCGCCGTGCCCTTCGCGTCCCACACCATCGTCTCCACCGGGTACTCATCCTTACGGGTCATCTGGTCGATCTTCGCCACGACCACGGTCGCAGCCGCTGGCACTTCCGGATTCCAGCCAAACACACCTACCCGGCCGTAGAACACCGCGGGTGCAGAGGCATCCAAGCGACGGTCCGGGCACATCACCAGGCCGCGGTCGAGCATGACGCGCAGCGCACCCACTGGCACCCTCTTCACCGTAGGCGCAGTGCGCTCGGTGCTGTGGCCAGGGCAGACGTTGGCCGCGCGGGTCACCATGTCTTCGGCCACCTGCCGGTCGGATTGGGCGAAGGCCAGGGCCGGGGCAAGGCAGAGGCCAAGCAGGACAAGCGGGGACGTCCGGGTCATTGCAGGTTCCTGTGATGGATGCCAAGCGAACTTAGCAATGCCCGCGCACCGAGTTGCAAAGACCGCGTGAGGTGGGCTGGGGCAGGCCGGAAACCTAGCCCATACGCATGGCAGGCGTGTCGCGCGCCTGCACATCGATCTCCTGCTGCTGGCGCTGCGCATGTGCCTGTCCACGATCCGCACCGACGGCCTGCAGGGCCTGCAGTGACTGCTCGACCGGTGTCTGCACTGCCCTGTCCGTGGGCATGGAGGTCCGCAGATGCGCCGGATCGTTCAACTCACCCTGCACCACGAACACGTTGCGGCCGGCCGGGTGATCGGTGGTCTGCGCGCTCAGCAACACGTGATCGGCGCGTTCAAGCTGGTTGCGACGCGCCAATGCCATCACGCTCGCCACAAGGCGCTCACTGTTCTCATCATGAGTACGCCCGGCGCTGGCATCGATCGCGGCCACGCCTTCGCGCACCTGCTGCATCAATGCGTACTCACGGTGGCCAGGACCAATGTCGGCCAGACGGGTCGGTGCCTGCGAGGGATCCGGCACGTCGTCCACGGCTGCGGTAAGCGGGCTGCGGGTAATGGTCCGGTATGGGTCGTCCGGGTGGAACTGGGTAAGCTTCTCCTGCCGTTCCAGACGAACCTCGCGGGCGTCGTTGAGTTCGGCGATACGGGCGGGATCGGTGATCTCGCGCAGCGACATGTGGCCGCCGCCTGCACTGACGCTGGCCCATTTCCTGTCGGCTTCGAAGTACATCGCGTAGTAGCTGTTGCCGCCGATGACGTTCGGATCGACCGCTGAGCGGCCCTCTAGTGTCTGGGTGGCTTCCAGCACGCTCAACCGGGTCAGGTACTGCCCGCCCTTCGCCCATCCCATCTGGCTGATGGCATCAACGCTGGTGTTGCCTACGCGCGGGCCTCCGGCGTAGTCGTTGTTGAGCATGTTGGTCCAGATCTGCTCCAGCTTCGCGGGGCCGCTCTTCTGCTCAGCCGCCTGCAGCAGCACGCGCGGCGTCCAGCAGTTGGGATCAAGCTCATGCCGTTCAAATGCCCGATCGTGGGCCAGCATCACATCCTTGCCGGGAAGATTCAGTGCCAGGTCTGGGCGGCGCTCGTTCATCCACTGCTGCCGCAATTCAAGATCTCTTTCGAGCAGGGTCTGCCCAAAGGACTCCCACTGCCGCTCGGTCAACTGTGCATTTGAGAAACGCGATCCCTCATCCTGTTGGGTCTTCGCGTAGTTCTGTGCATAGGTGTTCGCTACACGTCCCGGAAGGCTGTCATTGCGTACAACACCCAGTGCCAGCGTCCCGTAGCCATCGGCTCCCGGCAGCTGCGACAGGTAGTTCCAGTAAAGCTCGCGGTTGCCGTCTCTGGCATAGCTGCCAAGGACTCTGAGATCGCGTTCGGTCAATCCACTCATACCCTGTCCCTTCTCTTCCTTGATTCACCGATCACTGGGACCGGGTGCGCGCGATGACATCCCTGACAACCTCTTCCATACGCTTCCAGTCCTTCAGAAACGCTCTCTTGTAGTCCAGGCTGACGGACAGCTTGTTGTCGATGTCCACGAAATAATGAACGCAGCCGGCTGCCACTTCTCCTGGCTCACTGATCACCTCGCTTCCCTCCAGCCGCACGCCGTCGCGTCGGAATTCCTTGCCGTCACATTTGATAAACGAGCTGATCCGGCCGTCGGCCTGGCGTGCGATGTACCAGTCTCTCTCGTAGGCGGGATTGCGGACAGGCGGCTTCCCGTACCGCGCCTCATACTTCTTCGCGTACACCACCATCTTCGCTTCGTCGATTGCATAGGGCGTCAGCCCCAAGGTCTCCGGCTGTGCAACGCGTTGATCGAGACGATCCCTGGGATCCTCCCTTTCCACAGAATCCTCTTCCGTGACGGCTTCATTTGACGACAGCCTTGAAAGCAGTGTTTCGACGGGAACGCGATCAACGTAGTTGATCCGAATGGGAATCTCCTTACGGAAATCATTCGTACGCGGATTGGCCCGGGCACCTGGCAGTGTCGGCTTCATGTCCGGCCACTCGATGACCAGCGTCACGCCCTCGCCAGGCCACGGTGCGATCTGGCTGTCCAGGTAGTTGGCCGGAATGCGGAAGGTGTTCGGCCCCAGCTTCACGTCCACGGGGGCATCGGTATAGGTGTGGCCGTTGATCGTGCGGCCGGTCTGGGTTGCGCCGGACATGGCGGGATTCCTTTCGTGTTCGGTGGACGGCGGACGTGCACACGCGCCGGCATTCACTACGACGGCAAGCGCGAGCGTCAGGCAACGGCCGGGAGACATCACGTGCATGGGCATTCCATTGCAGGGTTCCGGCGCCACTATAGGCAACCGGGCGTCAATGGAACAGGAACCGCTTCGCAGCCCTTCACCGAGTGAGGCGGCGCTCCACATGCGCTGCCTGTAGTACTGCGGCTATTGCCGTGGTCTCCAGGACACTGCGGGGAGCACGGGCCATGTCGACGACGCTCGGCGCTCCGCCTCAGGTCTCAGCCGTCGCTGTCCGTGCTTCTATGGCCGCGATAGGTTTCACCCCACTCGCGCATCGCCAGCAGCACCGGCACCAGCGTGCGCCCGAACTCGGAAAGCTCGTACTCCACCTTCGGCGGCACTTCCGGGTACACGTGGCGGATCACCACGCCATCGGCTTCCAGTTCACGCAGCTGGCTGGTGAGCATGGACTGGGTGGCATTGGGCACCCGCCGCGTCAGTTCCATGAAGCGACGCTTGCCGGACATCAGGTGAAAGAGGATGACAGGCTTCCACACGCCACCCATCACCGACAGCGTGACCTCCACAGCGCAACCGCTCTTGCCGTCCCAACGCTTGCTACGCATGAATACTCCGGAAAACCATAGTACCTACGGAAAATCATCGTTCTTGTTGCGATAACGGTGCGAGCCTAGCATGGGCTCATCCACTGAACGTGAGCCCCCACCATGAGTTTCAAGGCACTGCTGACCCGCAAAACGAACGACGGCGTATCCACGGAACTGGTCGATTTCGATGACGCCAACCTGATGGACGGCGACGTGCTGGTGCAGGTTGAATATTCAACGCTGAACTACAAGGACGCACTAGCCCTCACCAATACGCGCCCGGTCATCCGCACCTTCCCGTTGATTCCCGGCATCGACCTTTCCGGCGTGGTGCTGGAGTCGAGCAATGCCGATTTCCAGCCCGGTGACCGTGTCGTGTTGAATGGCTGGGACCTGAGCATGGGCCACCATGGCGGCCTGGCACAGCGTGCCCGCGTGCGTGGCGAATGGCTCAACAGGATTCCCGACAACTTGAGCACCCGCGACGCCATGGCCATCGGCACCGCTGGCTATACCGCCATGCTGTGCGTACTGGCCCTGGAACAAGCCGGCGTGACGCCAGACAAGGGTGATGTGCTGGTGACCGGCGCCAACGGTGGCGTCGGCTCGATTGCGGTGGCAATTCTCTCAAAGCTGGGCTATCGCGTTGTGGCCGCTACCGGGCGCCCGGAACACGCCGAGTATCTGCACAGCCTGGGCGCCGCCGAGATCATCGATCGCGCGCAGCTTTCAGAACCGCGCGACCGTCCGGTGAGCGCCGAACGATGGGCCGGCGTGGTGGATGTAGCCGGTGGCCCTACCCTCGTCAACGCCATCGCCGAGACGAAATATCGCGGTGCCGTCGCCGCCTGTGGTCTGGCGCAGAGCGATGCACTGCACGGCTCGGTGCTGCCCTTCATTCTCCGCAACGTAACCCTTGCGGGCGTGGATTCGGTGAATGCGCCGCAGGACGTTCGCCAGCGTGCCTGGGACCGGCTTGCCACCGACCTGGATCCGCAGAAGCTTGAAAGCACGGTGCAGCTGATTGGGCTTGCCGACGTGCTTGAGGTCTACGAGCAGATCATTCCGGGCAAGGTGCGTGGGCGGATTGTCGTGGATGTGAATGCCTGAGGAAGCCTCCCCAGCTGAGTCCATCCGGCAACGAATGGTGAACACGCCGTGAAACCATGCGAGCGTCAGTGGCCGCTTGCCACTGCTGCTCGCATACGCTCAGGTTTCCGACGACTGTGGACACCGCCATGTCAATGACTGCACTTGCACTTGCCACCGCCCTTTCCGGCCTGGCCGACATTGCCTGGGAGCGCGAGCGCGGTGAAGACGCGCACCAGCTGATGCTCTGCCAGATCCATCGCGATGAGCTGATGCAGGATGACGCGAAGAACGATGCTTACCAGCGAGCCAAGGCGGTATGCGATCTTCTGGCGCGTGAGTACAGGAACAAATGGGATTTCGATGCGCAGGAGGCATTGGCAGCATCGGCAGTGGATCTGGATGAGCTGATCCGGCGGGGAGACCTGGTTGAGGTGCCTCCAACGAGGCAGGACCGCGTCTACGAGTGATTCCATGCTGGCAGGTGCTGGCACCTGGAGCTGCCGCAGAGGGGCCAGGTCCAGTGCCGATCGGCGCGGCTAGCGGATGCGACTCCGCGCCAGTGCCAGCCGCCTGATCTCGTCTGGCGGAAGGACGATGCCATCTTCCATCTCGATGCGCATCTGCGAGACATCACCCTCGTGCCCCTGCGTTGCAGCGGTCACCAGAATCTTCAGTGCATCCGTGCGGATATCGTAGCCGCCGACGGAGTGCTTCAAGGTACCCACGCTGTTCCAGTCGATTTCCATGATCGGCGCCCATATCCACAGGCGTCATGCTGGCAACCGCCTTCACGAACGTCAATGAAACCGGTCGCATGGCCGGCCATGAAGCGAAAGGCCACATGCGTCGTCAACGCCCCTTATCATGGAGGCGTAAGGGCTCTGCAAGCCCAATTGACGTACGCAAGGCAGTAACTGGATGTCTATGGATTGGCACCCCTCGGGCTGGGGTCGACTTCTTACCCGCTCACCAGATTGGCGGCTGAAGCTTGATGGTGAGCACGTCGAGCTCACGGTCGGCGGCAAGCAGTACCGGCAGCACGCGGCTGACGACGAGCGCGTGCAGGTCATTCCCGGACTCTTCTGGGCCAGGGTCGTGCTGCAGACCCAGGGCGACGGCGTTCTGACCATGTATGGACTGCCCAACGGCCAGGCCTCCCGGCTCGCGGCTGCCTTGCAGCATGTGCGTTTCGCGCGCACGACGCGCGGGCGCAAGGCCCTCTTTGAGACCCTCCTGGAGCAGATCCAGTCATGGCTCGCCGAAGCAGACGCCCTCATCGACCGGAGCAGCACCGGCCGCCGCTGGATCACGCACGAACAACAGCAGGCACTGCTGGCCGGTTGCCCCACCCTGCCGATCCCGCCACGCGAGCTGGAACAACTGTTCCTCGATGAGGATGTGCACCAGGACCTGCATTCGCCCAGCAACCGTGCAGCGCTGGACGCCCTGCACGACTGGCAGCTGGATTGGCCTGCCGTGTGGGCCGAGGCCAACGCGACCATGGCAACGCGTGAGTTGGTGCTGGCCAAGGACTTCCTGGACAGGGTCGAGAGCAAACCACTGACCGAGGAACAGGCCCGCGCCGTCATCTGCTTCGACAACCGCGTGCAGGTCGTGGCCGCAGCCGGCTCCGGCAAGACCTCCACGATGGTCGCCAAGGCCGCTTACGCCATTGATCGCGGCTTTGTCGAACCCGAGCGGATCGTGATGCTCGCCTTCAACAAGGATGCCGCCAGGGAGCTTGAAGAGCGCGCACAGCGTTCCTTCGACCGGTTGGGCATGGGCGATATCGCAATCGAGGCACGGACCTTCCATGCACTCGGCTTGGCCATCGTCGCCAAGGCCACCGGACGCAAGCCTGATATCCCCGAATGGGCGATCGACGCAACGCTGGGCTTCAACAAGCTGGCCGAACTGGTGGACGACCTGAAGGATCGCTCGACCCACTTCCGCACCCAATGGGACATGTTCCGTCTGGTGTTCGGGCGCGACCTGCCGCCATTCGGCGCGGAAATGGAGGCCGACGGCTACGACCGCGATGGCACGCCCTACATCCGTACCCTGCAGGGGGAACGGGTGAAGAGCCTGGAAGAGTGCGTGATCGCCGACTGGCTTTTCTACAACGGCGTGACGTACGACTACGAGCGACGCTACGAATTTGATGCGGCGACTGACACCCATCGCCAGTATCGCCCCGCCTTCCATTACCCGGACGCAGGGCTGTATCACGAGCACTTTGCGCTGGATGCTGATGGCCAGCCGCCGGAGCACGTTTCCGACTATCTCGAAGGCATGCGCTGGAAGCGCCAGCAGCATGCAGCGCGCGGCACGGCCCTTGTCGAGACGACCTCCTTTGGCCTGCGCAGCGGACATGCCCTGCTGGACCTCGCAGAGAAGCTCGGCGAGTCTGACATCGAACTCGACCCGAACCCGGACCGCGAGCTGCCCGACCAGGGCGCCAAGCCGATGCCCGATGCGGACCTGATCGGCCTGATGCGAACCTTCATTGCGCATGCCAAGAGTAACTGCCTGACGCTGGACGATATGGCGGCGCGCCTGCGGCGGATGCCCGAGGATCAGTTCAAGGAACGCTACCGGCGCTTCCTGGAGATCGCCGGGCCGGTTTTCCAGGCCTGGGACAGTGCGCTGGCTGACGAGCGCAGCATCGACTTCGAGGACATGCTCAACATGGCGGCCGGCCTGCTTGAACAGGGCCACTATGAATCACCCTACGAACTGGTGATGGCCGACGAATTCCAGGACGCCTCACGCGCCCGTGCCCGACTCTGCCGTGCATTGGTCAGCCGCCCCGGCCGCTATCTGTTTGCAGTGGGCGACGACTGGCAGTCGATCAACCGCTTCGCCGGTGCCGACGTTTCGGTGATGACCGGATTCCGCGAGTGGATGGGGCACGGCCAGGTGCTGAAACTGGAACAGACGTTCCGCTGCCCGCAGGCACTGTGCGATGTGTCCAGCCGCTTCATCAGCCGCAATCCCGCGCAGATCACCAAGGAAGTTAGCTCTGCTGCGCCGGCAATGGGCCAGGTGCTGCAGGCGTTCCAGATGAACCGGCGTGAGGAGGTGCAGGATGGCGTTCGCCAGTACCTCGCCAGGTTGCATCAGCAGCTGCTGTCCGGTGCCGTTCCACAGGGCCGAAACGGGCGCGTGACAGTCTTTGTTCTGGGGCGGTATCGCGCGGATCGCGGTGCAGTGCCTTCGGATTGGAAGACGGCCTTCGGCAGCACGATGGACGTCGAGTTCCTCACGGTCCATCGGTCGAAAGGACGCGAGGCGGACTACGTTGTTCTGCCGGGGATGGTAAACCGCAGCTTCCCGAGCCTGCGCTCGGATGACCCGGTGCTTTCGCTGGCGATGCCGGAGGGTGATATCTATCCATTGAGCGAAGAGCGGCGGTTGTTCTATGTGGCGCTGACGCGTGCGCGACGATCGGTGGCCATGTTCACCCTGCAGGGGAAGCACTCGCCGTTCTTGGACGAGCTGGTGAAGGACGGAGCTGTGGAAGTGACCGCGATATCAGGCGCGGCGATCCACGAAGAGCGCTGCCCGGTGTGCAAGGTGGGCGTGTTCGTGGACCGGAATGGGCCGCATGGGGTCTTCCGGTCGTGCTCCAGTTACCCGTTGTGCCATAACAAGCCGAAGGGTGGGCGCCGCGGGTAGCCGTCCAGGATCTGCCACCCGTTCGAACACGCCGACACTAAACCTCAGCGGTGGGATATCGACTGTAACGGCGGCAGGGCCACCGACTCCCACTTTCCCACAAAGAGAAAGCCGGCACTGGGCCGGCTTATGGATCTTTTTCCAGCACCTGCATCAACGCTTTGAGCACAGCTTTCTCAAGCTGAGCACGATGTCCGCAAAGCCATAAAGGAAAGGCGCAGCAAGAAGCGCGGAGACGCCTGATCCCAAAAGCCAGGGAACAATGCCAGTAAGCGCCAACACGATGCTGATGACGCCAACCGCGGCCGACAAACCTCCGACCGTCTGGATGACAAGCGGCAGCGTCTCACTCTCTACTCGTGACTGTTCTGCCGAAGTCGGGTCCACCGCATCCATTTCACTCATGATTAGTCCTGTCCGTGAAACCTGAATACTAGCTCAGTAAACGGCGTTTTGTGCTGGTGTCTCTCGGAACATCCCACCGATCCAGTGGGAGCGCTTCTTATCCGCCGACTCAGCAAGAACACAGGCGTACCGCGCACCACTTCCTGCTTGAGCCGCAGCAGCGCAGTCGAAATCAGACTCCGCGTGAAACAGCGCGATCACTTCCACTGCAGCAACGGTCTGAATCGATTTCTTGATTCTCTGCCGAGAGTTTTTTTGCATCCATCCCTGTCCTCAGCTGAGGACAGCTGCGCAGGTAGGGAAGCCTGAGAAAACAAAAAGGCCCCTATCACTAGGGGCCTTCTGGAATCCTGGCGGAGAGAGTGGGATTCGAACCCACGGAAGGTTTGACCCTTCGCCGGTTTTCAAGACCGGTGCCTTAAACCGCTCGGCCATCTCTCCAATCGGGTCCCGGTCGCCCGGGCAGCGCCGTATTCTCGCACGTGAAGGCCATTTGCCCAAGACCACCCTTGCTCCCTCCCTTCGCATGCGGCACGGTGGGGCCTTCACTGCAATCGGAGCCCCCATGGCCCACCTCGACCTGGCCAACCTGCGCACCACCCTGCTGGACGACACCCAGCTGGCCGCAGTGGCCCTGCACCGTACTTTCGCCGGGCACCTCCCGGTCAGCAGCGGGCATCTGGTGGTTTGCGATCCACTGGTCCAGGCCGAGGCACCCGCGCTGGCCGATTACACCGCTCCCGTGGGTCGGCATCCCGTCGAGATCATCGTGCACAGCGGCCGCCCCGCACTGGCCGTGGCCTGGTTCAAACCCCGCGAAGCCCTCATTGCGTCTGCCCTGCATTGGCAGATGGCGCGCTGGACCACGCAGGACCTGACCGGCCTGGACGAGGACAGCTTCATCGGCTATCCGGTCGACGCCGGCATCGGCTGTTTCATGGACACCGACACCCAGCAGGCACTGCTGGCCCTGATCGAACAGGCCGATGGCGACGAAGACAGCGAGTGGTCGGATGCACTGATCGACCATGACGGCCTGGATGACGGCGCCGAATACCGCCCCTGGGGCGAGGACTCACCACACGGCCTGGTCGTGTTCACCAGCGGCTGGGGCGACGGCGTGTATCCCAGCTACTGGGCGCTGGATACCTCCGGCATTCCGGTCGCCCTGGTCACCGACTTCCTGTGCATCCAGGGCGGTGACGGGCGCGACGAACGCGAGATCGCCGATCAGGCCTATCGCGACAGTCTGCCGCCAGAAGAAGCGGAGGCACTGGCGCTGCTGGTGGCTGCCGTAGAGCGCGATGACGCAGAGGCGCTGCAAGCCCTGCTCAAGGATGCACCGCGGCGCGCCAACCAGATCGAGCCGGGCTGTGGCGGCACCGCGCTGTTCGAGGCGGTCCGCCTGGACCGCCCGCGAGCGTTGCGGGTGCTGCTGCAGGGCGGCGCGTTGCCGGCGATGCCCGAGCGCCTGCACATGAGCAAGGTGACCAGCTACATGGACTACGCCCACTTCCTGAAGAAGCCACGCAGCGCGGAACTGATGGCGGTGCTGGAAGCGCCGGTCGTTGCTCCCCAGCCAACGGCCCAGCCGCGACGCGGCTTCTGGGATCGGTTGTTAGGGCGGAATTGATCGCGATCGGAAGCGACAACGCCGGGCATGGCCCGGCGCTACCGTTCAACTCTCTCAGCCGGCATCCACTGCCAGCGCACCCAGTGCACTGGCCTTGATCCGCTCCTTGGCCTTTTCACAGGCGCCACCGCAATCCAGGCGCGAGGCCTCCAGCTGCGGCGGCAGGTGCTCGGCCAGGAAGTCGATGAACACGCGCACCGCCGGCAGCAGGCCGCGGCGCGAGGCGAACACGGCATGGCACACGCCCTGCGGCAGCGACCAGTCCGGCAGCACTACTTCCAATTCGCCGTTGCGCACCGCATCGGCGCACACGGTTTCCGGCAGCATGGTGATGCCGAAACCGTCCTTCACCATGCTCTGCAGCAGCGGGAAGTCGAAACCGGCCACGCGCGGCTGCAGGTCGACCCGGCGCACTTCGCCTTCCGGGCCATGCAGCTCCCAGCGCTGGCGGGCTTCGTCTTCGCTGATGCTGAGGGTGACGTGCTGGGTCAGCTCTTCAGGATCCTTCGGGCGTCCCGCACGGTCCAGGTACTTCGGGCTGGCCACCAGCAGTTCCTGCACCTGGCCGAAGCTGCGCATCACCAGGCTGCCGTCGTCGTCCAGGCGCGAACGCACGCGCAGGGCCACGTCGTAGCCTTCATTGATGATGTCCACGCGGCGGTTGCTGATGTTCAGCTGCAGCCGCACCTTCGGGTACTGCTCGAGGAACTTGGGCAGCAGCTTGGGCAGCTGCATCTGCGCCAGCGATACCGGCACGCTGGCACGCACCAGGCCGCGCGGTTCCGCACTGAGGCGATCCACCACCTCGCGTGCGGCCTGCGCCTCGGCCAGCATCGTCTGCGCGTGGCGATGCACGCTGGTACCAACGTCGGTCACCGCGAAACGGCGCGTGGAGCGCTGCAGGAGGCGCACGCCCAGGTCGGTTTCCAGCTGGCTGATGCGGCGGCTCAGGCGCGACTTGGGGATACCCAGAGCGCGCTCGGCGGCGGCGAATCCACCGTGGTCGACCACCATCGCAAAGTAGTACAGGTCATTCAGGTCATGCATGCCCGAGTTCCATATCTAGAACAATACGTGGCATTCAAACACCTTTATCCCGCCTTTGCAACAACCTATCGTTCTCTCCGTCGGCGGGGCCACCCGCCCTTCCCTCCAGAACATAGGTGACTGCCATGAAGCTTCTGCATCTCGACGCCAGCGTGCTTGGCGAGAACTCCGTCTCCCGCCACCTGACCGCCGCCGTGGTGGCCCGGTTCAAGCAGCAGGTCGAAGGCCTGCAGGTCGATTATCGCGATCTTGACGCCAATCCGGTACCGCATCTGCGCAGTGGTTCGCTGGCCAAGACCGACGTGGCCGAAGCCGCCGAGGCTGAACAGGTGCTCGAGCAGTTCCTGGCAGCTGACATCGTGGTGATCGGCGCGCCGATGTACAACTTCAGCATCCCCTCCACCCTGAAGGCTTGGATCGACCGCGTCGCCGTGGCCGGCCGCACTTTCAAGTACACCGAGAACGGCCCTGTGGGCTTGGCCGGTGGCAAGCGGGTGATCGTGGTCAGCAGCCGTGGCGGCATCTACACCGATTCGCCGGCGGACTTCCAGGAGCCCTTCCTGCGCCAGACGTTCGCCTTCTGGGGCATCAACGACATCGAGTTCGTGCGTGCCGAGGGCATTGCCTATTCGCCACAGCACCGCGAAGACGCGATTGCCGGTGCGCTGGCAGCGCTGCCGTCGCACCAAGCGGCTGAAGCCGCCGCGGCGTAACACGTTCCAGCGTTCCAGCGTTCGGCGCCGCTCTCTCCTCGTCTGGGCGCTGAACGCGGGCCGGGATCCCCTCCCCCATCCCGGCCCACCCTGGCGGCCCCGCATTGCGGGGCCGCTTTTTTTGCATGCCGATTCTTGCCCGCCGGGCATGGCCCGGCGCTGCCCGTGCAGGTGCCGGCATGGTCCGGCCGGCTCTGGTAGCGCCGGGCCATGCCCGGCGGAAGCGGTACAGTGGTTCATGGACTACATCGTGACCACTGCACATCGCAGCGAATTTCCGCACCCGATCACCCTGCGCCGTGGCCAGGCACTGGTGGTCGGCGAACGTTATGAGGGCCCGGAGGGCTGGGAAGACTGGTTCCTGTGCGAAGCCGAGGGCCAGCAGCCCGGATTCGTGCCGGCGCCGGTGATCGGCCGCGATGCGCAGGGTGGCGCGTTTGCCACGGTGGACTACTGTGCGCGCGAACTGGATGTGGATCCAGGGCAGATGCTGCGCGGGCAACACACGCTCAATGGCTGGGCGTGGTGCGTGCCGGAGACGGGCGAGCCCGGATGGGTGCCGTTGGAGAAGGTGCGCGCCGTGGAGTGATCGCGGTGGTTCATCCACGCATGGCGAGGAAGTAGCCCGCATTGTAGATCCACGCCATGCGTGGATACGGTGCCATGCAAGCATGGCACCCACCCGATCAGGGAATCAGCCGATGGTTTCCAGCCCCCCCATGTACGGGCGCAGGGCCTCCGGCACGGTGATGCTGCCGTCGGCGTTCTGGTAATTCTCCATCACCGCGATCATCGCGCGGCCCACGGCCACGCCCGAGCCGTTCAGCGTGTGCGCCAGTTCCGGCTTGCCCGTGGCGGGGTTACGCCAGCGGGCCTGCATGCGGCGGGCCTGGAAGTCACCACAGTTCGAGCACGAGGAAATCTCGCGGTAGGTCTCCTGCGACGGCAGCCAGACCTCCAGATCGTAGGTCTTGATGGCCGAGAAGCCCATGTCGCCGGTGCACAGCAGCACCTTGCGGTACGGCAGGCCCAGTTTCTCCAGCACCACTTCGGCGCAGCGGGTCATGCGCTGGTGTTCGGCGTCGCTGTCTTCCGGGCGGCTGATCGAAACCAGCTCGACCTTCTCGAACTGGTGCTGGCGGATCATGCCGCGCACGTCGCGACCACCGCTGCCAGCCTCGGCACGGAAGCACATCGAATGGGCGGTCATGCGCAGCGGCAGGCGTTCGGCATCGACGATCTCGTCACGCACGATGTTGGTCAGCGGCACTTCCGAGGTCGGGATCAGGTAGCGCGTGGAGTCGCCCACGGCAGTCTTGAACAGGTCGTCCTCGAACTTCGGCAGCTGGCTGGTGCCGCGCAGCGAATCGGCATTGACCAGCAGCGGTACGTTGGTTTCCTCGTAGCCGTGCTCACCGGTGTGCAGGTCGACCATGAACTGGGCCAGGGCACGGTGCAGGCGCGCGATCGGGCCGCGCAGCACGGTGAAGCGCGAACCGGACAGCTTGGCCGCGGTTTCGCCGTCCAGCCAACCGTTGCGTGCGCCCAGCTCAACGTGGTCCAGCACCTTGAAGTCGAACTGGCGCGGGGTGCCCCAGCGCGACTGCTCGACGTTCTCGCTTTCATCGGCACCGGCCGGCACGTCATCAGCCGGAAGGTTCGGGATACCCATCGAGATGGCGTCGATCTTCTCGCGCAGCTCGTCCAGCGCCACTTCCGAAGCCTTCAGCTCGTCGGCGAACGCGGCGACCTCAGCCATGATGGCCGAGACGTCCTCGCCCTTGGCCTTGGCCTGGCCGATGGCCTTGGAACGGCTGTTACGCAGGCTCTGCAGCTCCTGGGTCCGCACCTGGATGCGCTTGCGATCTGCCTCCAGGGACTCCAGGGCAGACACGTCGAGCTCGAAGCCGCGGCTGGTGCGCAGGCGTTCGGCGAGGTCGGCGGGCTGGTGGCGGAGCAGGGCTGGATCAAGCATGGCAGGTGTCGTGGTGGGTATCAGGAACGGGATTATCGCCTGTTATACGGATTTCTGCCGCCCGGTTCATTCCCGCCGTGGCAGAATCGAGCCATTCCGTACTGGTCTGGTCCATGTCTGCACCTCGCTCGTCGCCCGCCAAGTCGTTCACTGTGCATATCCCGCGCAACGCCCTGAAGATCGCCGGCATCGCCTTCGGTGTGGGCGTGCTGCTGTTCGTGCTGGTCTGGTTGACCGGTCGTGACAAGGAGTTCTTCCGCGCCGACCCGGCCGCGCAGACCCCGCAGGAAACCGCCCAGGTCGAGCCCCTGCCGGAACCGTTGGCCGCTGCGGCCGGTTCCAGCGACATGCCTGACGCCAAGCCGGCACCGGTGGAGGAAGAAGCGCCGAAGCTGGTCGAAACCGCTCCGCCGCCGCCCGCCCCGATCGCCGAGCCGGCCCCGGCCGCCCCGGGCGCGGCGCCGGCCGCGACCGGCAACAGCCAGCCGATGCCGATTGCCGGCCAGTCGCCGCCTCCCTCCTACCCTGCCGCCGCCCTGCGTGCCGGCGAGACAGGTACCGTGGTGGTGCGCGTGGACGTAGATGCCACCGGCTACCCGAACAACACCACGCTGATCCAGCGCAGCGGCTCACGCGAGCTCGACCGTGCCGCCACCGACGCCGTGCGGCGCTGGCGCTTCACTCCGGCACAGAGCAACGGCCAGGCCGTACCGGGCAGCATTGAGGTGCCGTTCGACTTCAAGACGCAGTAACTGAACGCTTTCCGGCAGGCAAACTGAACCCTGCCGGTGGCGTTGACGCAACGCTGACACTCCTCGTCCGTGGCTCGGGCAACACTTCCCACGTCGCCAAGTGACGGAAGGAGTTTGCGATGACTGCCACCACCCACGAGAACCTCCACTCGCCGCATCTGCCGCAGGATTCCAGCGCACAGCACACGCCCACCTCGCCCTGGATGTGGATTGCGCTGATCGTGGCGATGTTTGCTGCCGCCCTGCTCTGGTTGCGTTACTCCAACCAGGAAGATGTGGCGCCGGCACCGGTCGGTGAGCGCATTTTGCCGGCCCCTGAGCAGGCTGCGGCGATCGATGCAGCGGCACCTGCAACGCGCCAGGCCGCCCCGGCCTCAAGCCAGCGCAAGGCTGCGCCAGTGGTGCGTAATCGTGAAGCACGCCCGCTGGCCAGCAATCGCATGCCTACCTACCCCGCTGCCGCACTGCGCAGTGGCGTGCAGGGCAGCGTGATCGCAAGCCTGAATGTCGATACCCGCGGCAATGTCGCCAACGCTGCGATCGTCTCGCGCAGCGGCGAGCGCAGCCGTGACCTGGATCGTGCGGTGCTCAACACCGTGCAGAACTGGAAGTTCCAGCCGGCAATGCATGAAGGCCGTGCCGTAGCAAGCGTGGTGCGGGTTCCGGTGGATTTCCGTACCGAGCAGCGTTGATCGCGGACGAGGGGTTCGTGATGTTTCGACGGAGGCTTCGGCCTCCGTCCTTTTATGCGGAGACGTCTGCCAACCAAGGTTGGCACCTACCGGGCGATGTGAGCGTGCCAACCAGGGTTGGCACCCACCGGGTGATGGAAGCGTGCCGACCAAGGTCGGCAGCTACCGGGGCGCGCAATCCACCGGGCCTGGCCCGGCGGATTCGGTACCGCTCAGCCTAGATTGAACCCGGCCCCGCGCGCCAGTCCGTCGAAATCCGGGAAGGAGGTGGCGACGTTGGCGATGTCGTTGATGCGCACTTCGCCGTCACTGATCTGGCCGGCAATGGCAAACGCCATGGCGATGCGATGGTCGCCGTGACTTTCGATGGTGCCACTACCCAGGCGTACACCGCCGTGCAGGGTTGCGCCATCTTCAGTTTCGTCCACCTGCATGCCCAGCGCGCGTAGGCCGGTCGCCATTGCGGCAAGACGATCGGATTCCTTCACTCGCAGTTCGGCAGCACCACTTACCACGGTCTGCCCTTCGGCGGCCGCAGCGGCCACGAACAGCGCCGGGAACTCGTCGATCATGTCCGGCACCAACTCCTCCGGAATGCGCGCACCCTTCAGCGGCGCGTAGCGCACCACCAGGTCTGCCACCGGTTCACCGCCCTGCTCGGCCGGGTTCTCTTCGGTGATATCCGCACCCATCAGGCGCAGCGCGTGCAGCAACCCGGTGCGACGCGGATTCAGGCCGACCTGCTTCAGGCGCAGTTCGGAGCCGGGAATGATGCTGGCAGCCACCAGATAGAACGCGGCCGAGGAGAAATCGGCGGGCACCACGATGTCGGTGGCACGCAGGCGCTGGCCGCCACGCAGGCGGGCCTTGCCTGGCGAGAATTCGATCTCCACCCCGAATGCAGAGAGCATGCGCTCGGTGTAGTCGCGGGTCGGGTGCGGTTCCACCACGCTGGTTTCGCCCTGCGCATACAGGCCGGCCAGCAGCACCGCCGACTTGATCTGCGCGCTGGCCACCGGCGAGGCGAAGTCGATGCCGTGCAGCGATTGCCCGCCATGCACGTGCAGCGGCGGCGTGCCGTCATCCTGGGTGTCGATCTTCGCGCCCATCTGCGACAGCGGGCCGGTGACGCGGCGCATCGGGCGTCCGGACAGCGATTCATCACCGATCAGCGTGCAGTCAAATGGCTGGCCCGCCAGCAGGCCGGCCAGCAGGCGCATGCCGGTACCGGCGTTGCCGCAGTCCAGCGGTGCATCCGGTGCTTTCAGGCCGTCGATACCGACGCCGTGCACGATGCGCTGCGACGGGCTTGGGGTCTCGATGCGCACGCCCAGCTGGCTGAAGATGCGCGCAGTGGCGCGAGTATCTTCGCCTTCCAGGAAACCCTCGATATGCGAGGTGCCATCGGCCAGCGCGGCGAACATCACCGAGCGGTGCGAGACCGACTTGTCGCCGGGAATGGTCAGGCTGCCCTGCAGCGGCTGGCCCTTGCGGGCGATCCAGTGTTGCGCGTTGCTCATCGTTCGATCGTTCCGTAAACGCCGGCAGCACCGGCGATGCATCAGGGAGCGGCAGCCGCAGCCACCGCAGCAGCAATCAGGGCACGGCCACCGGATAGGAGCCGAGTACCTTGATCTGCGCCGAGTGCGCTTCCAGTTCGGCCAGAGCGGCCTGCATCGGCGCGTCGTCGATGTGGCCGGCCAGGTCGATGAAGAAGCCGTATTCCCACTTGCCGTGGTGCGACGGGCGCGACTCGATGCGGTTCATGCTGATGCCGTGGCGGGCGAACGGGCTGAGCACATCGAACAGCGCACCAGGCTTGTCATGGATGAACACCAGTACCGAGGTGCGGTCGTGGCCGGAGGTCGGGAAGATGTTGCGGCCCACTACCAGGAAGCGGGTGGTGTTGTCGGCATCGTTCTGGATCGGCTTGGTGACCACCTTCTTCAGGCCATATACGTGGCCGGCGCTCTCGCCACCGATGGCCGCCGCGTCGTCGGCATTGCGCGCACGACGCGCACCTTCGGCATTGCTCGAGACCGGAATCTTCTCGGCCTTCGGCAGGTTGGCGCGCAGCCAGGCCGAGGTCTGCATGAACGACTGCGGGTGCGCGTAGATGCGCTCGATGTCCTCGATGCGGCCGCTGCGCGACATCAGGTACTGCTGCACGCGCAGTTCCACTTCGCCACAGATCTTCAGGTTGGAGGTCAGGAACATGTCCAGGGTGATCTGGATGGTGCCCTGCCCGGAATTCTCCACCGGCACCACGCCGAAATCGGCGCTGCCCGCTTCCACTTCCTGGAACACTTCTTCGATGCTGGCCATCGGCAGGCCCAGCGCCGAGCGGCCAAAGTGCTTGAGCACGGCCTGCTGGCTGAAGGTGCCTTCCGGGCCGAGGTAGCCGATCTTCAGCGGCTCCTGCTGGGCCAGGCAGGCCGACATGATTTCGCGGTAGACGTGCACCAGCAGCTCATCGCTGAGCGGGCCTTCGTTGCGGTCCACCACCATGCGCAGCACCTGCGCTTCGCGCTCGGGGCGGTAGTAGTCGACGGCGGCGGCGAGCTTGCCCTTGGCCTTGCCGACCTGGTGGGCAAAGCGTGCGCGCTCGGCGATCAGGTTCTGGATGTCGCGGTCGATCTGGTCGATCTTCGAGCGCACATCGGCCAGCGCCAGCGGCGCCAGGGTGGGCGCCGGATTCGAGGCGGCCTTGGCCTTGCTCTTCGCCTTGGTGGACGCGCTGTCCTTGGCCGGTTCGGCCTTCTTCGGCGCCTTCTTGCTGGATTTGCTGCTTGCCATCGGAGTTCCTTGTTACGGGGCCCGCACCCAACGGTGCGCGCCGTTCATTGCTCAGCCGTGACGCTGCTGGAAATCGGCCATGAAGGCGACCAGCGCCTCGGCCCCGGCCAGCGGCATGGCGTTGTACAGCGAGGCGCGGATGCCCCCGACCACCTTGTGTCCCTTCAGCGCCAGCAGGCCAGCGGCCTTGGCTTCGGCGACGAAGCGGGCATCGAGCTCGGCATCAGGCAGGAAGAACGGGATGTTCATCCGCGAACGTGCCGCATGCGCGACCTCGTTGCGGTAGAAGCCACCGGAACCGTCGATGGTGCCGTACACCAGCGCGGCCTTGGCGGCGTTGCGCTTGGCGAACTCGGCCACGCCGCCTTCGGCCAGCATCCACTTGAACACCAGGCCGGCCAGGTACCAGTTCCAGGTGGGAGGGGTGTTGAGCATCGAGTCGCGAGCGACGTGTGAGCGGTAATCGAAGATGTCCGCCCGCGGCTGGCCGCTGCGCTCCAGCAGATCGCGGCGGATGATCATCACCGCGATGCCGACCGGGCCGAGGTTCTTCTGCGCTCCAGCGTAGATCACGCCATAGCGGCGCACGTCCAACGGCTCACTGGCGATGGACGAGCTGAAGTCGGCCACCAGCGGCACGTCGCCGGTATCAGGCACGTCACGGAACTCGACGCCGTGGATGGTCTCGTTGGCGGTGAGGTGCACGTAAGCGGCATCAGGCGAGAGCTGCCAGTCGGCGCGCGGCGGCAGCGTGCGGTAGCCGTTGGCCTCGCTGCTGGCGGCAATATTGACGTCGACGTAGACACCGGCCTGCTTGACTGCGGTCTTGCCCCAGTGGCCACTGACCACATAGTCGGCCCGCTGGCCGGGGGCGGCGAAGTTGAGCGGGATCAGCGCCTGCTGGGTGGTGGCACCACCGGACAGGAACAGCACCGCATAGTCTTCGGGGATGTCGAGCAGGCGCCGCAGGTCGGCCTCGGCTTCGGCGGCCACGGACATGAATTCCGCGCCGCGATGGCTCATTTCGACGATGGAGGCACCGCTACCGTGCCAGTCCAGCATTTCCGCCTGCGCCTGGCGCAGGACCGATTCCGGCAAGGTTGCAGGGCCGGCACTGAAGTTGAACGCGCGCGTCATGTCACACCTGTGGGGCAAGACCCCTAGTATGCCGCAGTGCACCAGCCTTGCGGCCTTGTGCGGCAAGGGAAATTTGGTTTCATTGGAATCCATTGACCGCCAGCATGGCGCCGGTAGTCGCCGACATTGGTCGGCGTACGCCGTCAGGCGTCATCCCCACCTAGAGAGCGTGCCGACCAAGGTCGGCACCTACCAAAGCAGTGTGCTGTCAGGCGTCATGACCACCGAAGGAACGTGTCGACCAAGGTCGGCACCTACCAGGAGCGGGGAGATGAGCACCGTCCCGATAGCGCCGGGCCATGCCCGGCGAATGCAGGATCAGCGCGCGCCGAACCAGAGCAGCAGGCTGAGCACCGCCGCCAGCAGCAGCGCACTGACCAGCAGCCACGGCCAGCGCCGGACCTTGCGCGGGGCGGCCGGCAACACCGGCGCCTGCTCGGTGTCCTGGCTGGAGTCGTCCTCGTCCGGCAGCGGGCGCCGCCGCGGGTCGTGCGGCACTTCCAGCACGAACCGATGCTGGCCATCGAACACTACCTGGTCGCCCGCCTGCAGCCAGCAGTGGCGCACGGCCACGCCGTTGACCCGGGTGCCCTCGGCGCTGCCCAGGTCGCGCAGCAGCACGCGCTCGCCATGCACTTCCACACGGGCGTGCTGTTCGGCGAAGGCCGGTTCATTGATCTCGATGTCGGCGTCACCGCCGCGACCGACCAGGCGGGTTCGCGACAACGTGAAGCTGCGGCCATGATGCAGGCCGCCGACGCCGCGCAGCAGGCGCTGCTGCTCGTCGTTACCACCATCGCTGTTGGGCGCGGGCGCCTGCAGCAGGCTCTCGACCTCGCCCTGCAGGACCATTTCCACGCCATCCACGTACACCGCATCGCCTGCACGCAACAGGGCCATGCGCCGCACCGGGCGACCGTTCACATGGATGCCGCGGATGCCGTTGCCGACCTGCAGCCAAAGGCCGCGATCGTCCATGCAGAACTGGGCCAGCAGCAGGGCACCGTTGCCGGCATCGCCCAGCCGCACGCTGCCGTTTGCCTGGCGCACGATGCGTTGCACCCCGGGCCGCAGCGGCTGGTCGGGCTGTTGTTGTTGGCTGAAGTGAACAAGCAGGTTCTGCACGCGGCGCAGCCTAGCAGGTTGGTCGCCCCCGAAGAAGAACCCACGATGAGCGCTTGGCGCGAAGGCCCTCGATGCGCACAATGCTCGCCCTCATTGATCATCCCCGCTTTGCGCCAGGAGCCTGCATGTCCACCATCGATGTCCGCCACGCCCACGCCCTGCCCGACGCACAGGCGCGCGCCGCGATCGAACAGGTTGCCGCCAAACTGTCCGAGCGCTTCGGCCTGAAGTCGTCCTGGGCCGCCGACGTGCTGAACTTTTCCGGCAGCGGTGTGGACGGCGCGATCGAACTGCAACCGGGCGCCGTGCGCGTGACCGCCAAGCTGGGCTTCCTGCTGTCGGCGATGAAAGGCATGGTCGAAGGCGAGATCCAGCGCGTGCTGAAGGAAAAGCTGGGCTGAACCCCGGCGGCGACCGTCACGACCGTGCAACG
This sequence comes from Stenotrophomonas maltophilia, assembly GCF_004920835.1. GTDB lineage: Bacteria > Pseudomonadota > Gammaproteobacteria > Xanthomonadales > Xanthomonadaceae > Stenotrophomonas > Stenotrophomonas maltophilia_AQ. The sequence goes on along the minus strand of NZ_QFHO01000003.1, from coordinate 91,733 downwards.
CCGTCACGCGCTACTCTCGGGTCAGGCCCAACTCCCACGGGAAGTGCGATGAACCGCTACGAAAATGACGACCGCCGCGACGACGACGCCTCTTTCGGTGACCAGGCTGAGCGCTTCTCGCGCAAGTTGAGCGACTCGGCACAACAGGTATGGCTGGCCGGCCTGGGTGCCCTGGGCCGCGCCCAGGCCGAAGGCGGCCGATTCTTCGATGGCCTGGTCAAGGAAGGCGAAGCCTGGGAGGCCCGCCGTCGTGAACGCAATGGCGAACAGCCTCCCGGTTGGCGTGACAATGTCGAATCGTCGCTGGACGAGGCCCGCGAAAAGGCCTCCGGCACGTGGACCAAGGTCGAGAAGGCCTTCGATGACCAGGTGCAGGGCGTGCTCAAGCGCCTGCATGTCCCCACCGCCGACGAAGTGACCGCGCTGGAGGCCCGCATCGACGCGTTGCAGGCGCGCTTGGCCAAGCTGGAAAACCGCGCCGCCTCAGACATCGATGCACCGGCGCCGGGCAGCCATCAATCCCCTGGCAGCGTGCCCTGACAGCAATTGTTGCAATGCAATAAAATTTGATCGACAATCGCGAGCAACCCGCCAATCGCTTCGGCTGCCGTTTGTTCCCTCCCCTCACGGCTTCAGGATTGGCGGGTTTTTCATGCCCGCTCTACGCCGATCTGCGCGTTCCATCACGCTTCCTGTCAGGATCCTCCTGACCCAGCGGCACGGTGCGACCTTTACACTGTCGTTCTCCGCATTCGCCCCTTCCGCGCACCTCCTGCATGCTCCCTTGGATCCTGGCCCTGCTGTCGGCCCTGCTTACCTGTTCCCTGGCCGTTGTCTATCTGTGGTGGATCAAGCGGCGACAAAAGGAGATGCAACTGGGCCTGCAGGCCCTGGCCGGCATGCATTGGCGCGAGTTCTCCGTACTGGTCAAACGCATGCTGCGCGAGCAGCGCGGCCTGCGAGAACTGAACGACCCCACCGAGGAGTCACGCGAACCCAGCAGTGATTTCCTGCTGAGCGACGGCCCCAACAGTTGGCTGGTCTCGTGCAAGCACGGCCTGGCCTATCGCATCGGCACCGCCGCAGTGAACGAACTGGGTGCGGCGGCCCGCCTGGCCGGCGCCCGCGGCGGTGTGCTGCTGACCGAAGGCCGGATGGAACGCGACGGCCGCAGCGCCGCCGAGAAGCAGGCGGTCGAGGTGCTGGACGGCCCGCGTCTGTGGCCGCTGCTGCAGCCCTATCTGCCGGTTGATATCGAAGCCCGTGTGCGTGCCAGTGCCCGTCATGAGGCGCTGCGTCGCATTGCCATTGCCGCATTGGGTTCGGTGACGCTGGGCCTGCTGGTGGGACTGAGCCTGCAGGGCCTGCATGTGCAGGACGCCCCGCTCGTTGCGGAGGTGCCGGTCGCCCCCGCGCCCGTTGCGCCTGCGGTTGAAGCGGCGCCCGAGCCGGCCCCCGCTACCAGGCCACCGGCCGCTGCGCCTGCACCGGCCACGCCCTCAACCGACGCGCGCAGCAACCCCAACCCGGATGCCGCCACGCTGGAGCGCTTCCAGGCCGATCTGTCCCGTGCCTTGGCCGGCAAGCCCGGTATTGCCAGCGGTGTCTGGCTGACCCGGCAGACGCTGGCGATCAACCGCACCGGCGAGCTGGACGCGGTGTGGCCGCGGGTCTGCGAGGAAGTGCTGCACTACCCCGCCCTGCGCAACGTGCGCATCCAGCTCAACGCCCGCCCCGGCGTGGATGAGCCCGTACGCTGGCGGCAGTGCGCTACGTATTGATTGGGGTGTCCGTAGATCAACGCCATGCGTGGATGCCCTTGTGGAGTCGAGCCACGCTCGACTCAATCGCATCGCGCGAACAGCAGCCGAGCATTGGCTCGGCTCTACATGGCGCCTGTTCAGCCCAATGCTGCGAGATGCGCGAGCGGGGTCGACCCTAGCGCGCCCCAGGCGCGAAGCGCGCGACCAGGTCCCAGGCGTCGCCGAGGAACACCTGGCGCACACGGGTGATCGGCTGTTCGCCGCGCCAGGTAAGGCGCTCGATCACCAGACAGGCGGTGCCGGGCTTCACGTCCAGCAGCTTGGCGGTGGCGGTGTCCGCGCCCCAGGCGCTGATGCGGTGCTGGGCGCGGGTCCACGACACGTTCTGCAACAGCCAGCTACCCGGCGCGGTGGTGTTGAAATCGACGTCCAGCACCTCGGGCACACCCACCGGGCTGATCAGGCGATGTTCCAGTGCCAGCGGGCGGCCGTCGGCCAGATGCAGGCAGCGCATCGCCAGCAGGTTTTCCTGGCCGGCCAGCTCGACTTCACCGGCATTGCCGGCATCGGCCAGGCGCAGGTCGCGCTGCAGCAGACGATACGCGTACTGATGGCCGCGCGAGCCGACTTCCATCGCGATATCGGGAATCTCCAGCGCCACCTGCTCCAGGTGCGGGGGCTGCCGCGCCACGAACGAGCCAGCGCGACGGCGGCGCTCGATCATGCCGCTCTCGGCCAGCGCTGTCAGCACCTTGTTCACTGTCATCCGCGAGCACCCGTACTGCTCCATCAGTTCGTGCTCGTACGGAATACGGAAGCCCGGCGCCCACTCCCCGCTGAGGATGCGGCTTTCCAGGTCGCTGCGGATGCGCTGGTTGAGCGTGGCGGACTTGCTGGCCTTCACGTAGTGGGGTCTCGATGGTGGGAGGCGATCAGCCCAGCACGCCACGCAGGGCAGCGGCGAAGGCGGTAGTGATGGCCTCGCGCTGCAGGTGGCGGCCCTCGGCCACGCACTGGCGGCCATGGCGCCAGACCGATCGCAGCGCGCCATTACGTGCGGCGAACACCCAGCTGTCAAGCCATGCGTCACCGTGTCGCGCCTGCAACGCGGGGTGCGCGGCATCCAGTTCAACCATGTCTGCGCTGGCACCCACCAGCAGGCCGGCAGCCACGCCAAGCGCCTGTGCACCGCCCTGCAATGCCCCTTCAAACAGGAAGCGCCCGGTGCTGCGGCCAGCATCCGGGGCCAACACGTTGCGACCTCGCAGGGCCAGCCGCTGGCCGTATTCCAGCAGGCGCAGCTCTTCTGCGGCATCGATCAGCACGTTGGAATCGGAGCCGACACCGAAGCGTCCGCCCTCGCGCGCGAAGGCCTGCATCGGGAACAGGCCGTCGCCCAGATTCGCCTCGGTGATCGGGCACAGGCCGGCCACGGCCCTGCTGGCGACCATCTGCGCACGCTCGTCGTCGGTGATGTGCGTGGCATGCACCAGGCACCAGCGCGCGTCGACAGGCGCATGGTTGTACAGCCACTGCACCGGTCGCTGGCCACTCCATGCCAGGCAGGCTTCGACCTCGCGCACCTGCTCGGCGATATGGATGTGTACCGGGCCGTCGGTCAGCGGCAGCAGCGCGCTCAGCTCCTCGCCCGTCACCGCGCGCAGGCTGTGCGGGGCGATGCCCAGCACCGCATCGGGCAGCGTGGCCAGCGCGGTGCGGGCGCCATCAAGCAGCTGCGCGAACCCTTCGACGTCATGGATGAGGCGGCGCTGTGCCGGGTTCGGCGGCGCCCCACCGAAATCGGCGTGTGCATAGAAGACCGGCAGCAGGGTCAGGCCGATGCCGGTCTGCGCGGCTGCAGCTGCAATCTGCGCGCTCATCTCGGCGCGATCGGCGTAGGGGCGGCCATCGGCATCGTGGTGCAGGTAGTGGAATTCGCCGACACGGGTGAAGCCGCTTTCCAGCATTTCCATGTAGGCCTGGGCGGCGATGGCCTGCACTGCATCCGGGCGCAGATGGGCCAGGAAACGGTACATCAGTTCGCGCCAGCTCCAGAAACTGTCGCCGTCGCCGCCACCGATCTCGGTCAGGCCGGCCATGCCGCGCTGGAAGGCGTGGCTGTGCAGGTTCGGCAGGCCCGGCACCAGGATGCCCACGCGGGTATCGCCTTGCTGCGAAGCCTGCCCACGCGTGACCTCGGCGATGCGCCCGTTCTGCACCTGCAGGCGGACGTCGGCGGCCCAGCCGTCGGCCAGCAGGGCGTGGGCGGCATGGAAGGAGTGCGCGGGACGCGAATCGGACATGGCTGGACAACCCGAATTGGACGCCTATATTGTATAGACATATAAGCACAGCTGCGTTGTGGATGCCATGCACGTCGATACCCTCTGGTCCAACGTCCACCTGATGACCCTCGATGGCGAGGGCCTGGGTGTCCTGCGCGATGGAGTACTGGCCGCCACCGATGGCCGCATCGTGCATGTCGGCCCCGCCGGCAGCGATGCCCAACTGCAGCCGACCACCCGCATCGACGGCGAAGGCCGATGGATCTCGCCTGGTCTGATCGATTGCCACACCCACCTGGTCTACGCCGGCAACCGCGCCAACGAATTCGAGCAGCGCCTGCAGGGCGTGAGCTATGCCGAGATCGCCCGTGCTGGTGGCGGTATCGTCTCTACGGTGCGCGCCACCCGTGCTGCCTCGCCAGAGCAGTTGGCACGCGAGAGCCGGCCGCGCCTGCTGGCGATGCGCGCCGAAGGCGTAACCACCATCGAGATCAAGTCCGGCTACGGCCTGACCCTGCAGGACGAGCGCAAGCAGTTGCAGGTGGCACGAGCGCTGGGCGAGGAATGCCGGGTGAACGTGGTGCCGACCTTCCTCGGTGCGCACGCGGTGCCGCCCGGTCGCGAGGCGCAGGAATACATCGATGAAGTATGCGAGGTGATGATTCCGGCCATCGCTGCAGAAGGCCTGGCCGAGGCCGTGGACATCTTCTGCGAGAACATCGCGTTCTCGCCGGCGCAGGCCCGTCAGGTATTCGACGCTGCGCGTGCGCATGGGCTGGCGATCAAGATCCATGCCGAACAGCTGAGCAACCAGCATGGCGCCGAACTGGCGGCCGGTTTCGGTGCGCTGTCGGCCGACCATATCGAACACCTGGACGACGCCGGCATTGCCGCGATGGCCGCCGCCGGTACCGTCGCCGTACTGCTGCCGGGCGCGTTCTACTTCACCCGCGACACCACCCTGCCGCCGATCGCCGCGCTGCGTGCGGCCGGCGTGCCGCTGGCGCTGGCCACCGACAGCAACCCGGGCACCTCTCCGCTGACCAGTCCGCTGCTGACGATGAACATGGGCGCCACCCTGTTCCGCCTGACCGTGGACGAATGCATCGCCGGCTTCACCCGTGAAGCAGCGCGCGCACTGGGCCGTGGCGATCGCATCGGTCGCCTCGCCATCGGCATGAACTGCGACCTGGCGATCTGGGACATCGACGCCCCCGCCGACCTGGTCTATCGCATTGGATTCAACCCGCTGCACGCGCGCGTGGTGCGCGGACAGCCCGACCTGCCTGCCTCCTGGAGCAACACATGAGCAACACCCTGGTTCTTCGCCCCGGCCATGTCACCCTCGCCCAGTGGCGGCAGGCCTATCGCGGTGCACCGCTTGCACTGGACCCGGCCGCGCTGCCGGCCGTGCGTGCCAGTGCCGCGACCGTGGCTGCCATCGTCGCCAAGGGCGCGCCGGTGTATGGCATCAACACCGGCTTCGGCAAGCTGGCCAGCGTGCGCATCGAGCGCGAAGACCTGGCCACCCTGCAGCGGAACATCGTGCTCTCGCATGCCGCCGGCGTGGGCGAGCCGATGCCGGCCAACGTGGTGCGGCTGATGATGGCGCTGAAGCTGGTGAGCCTGGCCCAGGGCGCTTCGGGCGTGCGCGAGGAGACCCTGCTGTTGCTGGAAGCGATGCTGGTCAAGGACGTGCTGCCGGTAGTGCCCGCACAGGGCTCGGTCGGTGCCTCCGGCGATCTGGCGCCGCTCTCGCACCTGGCCAGCGTGATGCTGGGCGTGGGCGAAGCCTTCATCGGAGACGAACGCCTGCCGGCGATCGATGCACTGTCACGTGCTGGCCTGCAGCCCATCGAGCTGGGTGCGAAGGAAGGCCTGGCGCTGCTCAACGGCACCCAGTTCTCCACCGCCTATGCGCTGGCCGGTCTGTTCGAGATCGAGACTGTATTCCAGGCCGCACTGGTCACCGGCGCGCTGTCGGTGGAAGCGGCCAAGGGCTCGGATACGCCGTTCGATCCGCGTATCCATGCGCTGCGTGGGCAGCGCGGTCAGATCGCAACCGCTGCCACCCTGCGCAGCTTGATGCTGGACTCGGGCATCCGCGAATCGCACCGCGACAACGACGTGCGCGTGCAGGACCCGTACTGCCTGCGCTGCCAGCCACAGGTGATGGGCGCGGCACTGGACATCCTGCGCCAGGCAGCGACCACGCTGGAAATCGAAGCCAACGGCGTCTCCGACAATCCGCTGGTATTCACCGAGACCGGTGAAGCGCTGTCCGGTGGCAATTTCCACGCCGAGCCGGTGGCCTTCGCCGCCGACATGCTGGCGATGGCGGTGTGCGAGATCGGTTCGATCAGCGAGCGCCGCCTGGCGATGCTGGTGGACCCGGCGCTGTCCGGTCTGCCTGCGTTCCTGACCCCGCGCCCGGGCCTGAATTCCGGCTTCATGATTCCGCAGGTGACCGCCGCTGCGCTGGTCTCGGAAAACAAGCAGCGCGCCTACCCGGCCAGTGTTGATTCGATCCCGACCTCGGCCAACCAGGAAGACCATGTGTCGATGGCCGCGCACGGTGCGCGCCGCCTGATGCAGATGGCCGAGAACGCCGCCAACGTGATCGGCATCGAGCTGCTGGCCGCCGCGCAGGGCTGCGACTTCCACGCGCCGCTGCGCTCCAGCGCCGCGCTGGAAACCGTGCGCGCCACCCTGCGTGCGCAGGTACCGACGCTGGAAGAAGACCGCTACTTCCATCCTGACATGGTGACCGCCACCAACCTGGTGCGCAGCGGCGCGCTGGCGCAGGGCTTGTCCGATCTGTTGCCAACCGTGGAGCCCCAGGCATGAATGCCCGCCCTGAATGGCTGACGGTGCACGAAGGTGATGCCCCGTTGATCGTCAGCTTTCCGCATACCGGCAGCGAGCTGCCGCACGACCTGATCGGCGACTACCACTCGCCGTGGCTGGCCCGCCGCGATGCCGACTGGTGGGTACATGACCTGTATGACTTCGCGCGCGGCATGGGCGCGACTACCGTGCGTTCGGCGATCTCGCGTTCGGTGATCGATCTCAACCGCGATCCCAGCGGCGTGTCGCTGTACCCCGGCCAGAACACCACCGGCCTGTGCCCGCTGACCACCTTCGACAACCAGCCGCTGTATCACGCCGGCCGCGAGCCGGACGAAGCAGAAATTACTCGCCGTCGTGATACCTATTTCCTGCCCTACCACGATGCATTGGCCACGCAGATTACGCGCCTGCGTGCTCGCCATGGCACCGTGGTGGTGTACGACGCGCACTCGATCCGCTCGCATATCCCGCACCTGTTCGAGGGTGAGCTGCCGCAGTTCAATCTCGGCACCGCTGGTCCCTCCGGTGCTCCGGATACGTCTTGCGACAACGCTCTGAGCGACGTAGTGGAAAACCTGCTGAAGATCAGTGGCATGAGCCAGGTGCGCAACGGCCGCTTCAAGGGTGGCTGGATCACCCGCCACTACAGCAACATCGCCGGCGGTGTGCACAGCCTGCAGATGGAGCTGGCCTGCCGTGGCTACATGCACGAACCCCTGCCCGACCAGGTGGACGAGCACAGCTGGCCCACCCCGCTCGACCCCGACCACGCTGCACCGCTGCGCCACACTCTGGCGCAGGTGCTCAACGCCTGCCTTGAATTCGCTACGAACCGGAGCGCCGCATGACCCGCAACGACCCGTCCCGCACCATCGCCGCGCCGACCGGCACCACGCTCAACGCCAAGAGCTGGCTGACCGAAGCGCCGTTGCGCATGCTCATGAACAACCTGCACCCGGACGTGGCCGAGCGCCCGCAGGAACTGGTGGTGTACGGCGGTATCGGCCGCGCTGCGCGCGACTGGGAGAGCTTTGATGCCATCGTCGAAACGCTCAAGCGCCTGGACGATGACCAGACCCTGCTGGTGCAGTCAGGCAAGCCGGTGGGCGTGTTCCGCACCCACGCCGATGCGCCGCGCGTGCTGATCGCCAATTCCAACCTGGTGCCGCGCTGGGCCAACTGGGACCACTTCAACGAACTGGATAAGAAGGGCCTGGCCATGTACGGCCAGATGACCGCCGGCAGCTGGATCTACATCGGCGCGCAGGGCATCGTGCAGGGCACCTACGAGACCTTCGTGGAAATGGGCCGCCAGCACTACAACGGCAGCCTGGCTGGCAAGTGGCTGTTCACTGGCGGTCTGGGTGGCATGGGTGGCGCGCAGCCGCTGGCCGCAGTGATGGCCGGCGCCTCCTGCCTGGCAGTGGAATGCCGCAAGAGCAGCATCGAAATGCGCCTGCGTACCGGCTACCTGGATACCTGGACCGACAACCTGGACGAAGCACTGCGCCTGATCGACGAGTCGTGCAAGGCTGGCACGCCGAAGTCGGTGGGATTGCTGGGCAATGTGGCCGACGTGCTGGCCGAACTGCTCAAGCGCGGCGTGAAGCCGGACCTGCTGACCGACCAGACCTCCGCGCACGACCCGGTGAACGGCTACCTGCCGCAGGGCTGGACGGTCGAGCAGTGGGATGAGAAGCGCGTTTCCGCCCCCAAGGAAGTGGAAAAGGCCGCGCGCGCGTCGATGGCCAACCATATCCGCGCCATGCTCGGCTTCCACGCGCTGGGCGTGCCGACCGTGGACTACGGCAACAACCTGCGGCAGATGGCGCTGGAAGAAGGCGTGACCAATGCCTTCGACTTTCCCGGTTTCGTGCCGGCCTACATCCGCCCGCTGTTCTGCCGTGGCATCGGCCCGTTCCGTTGGGCGGCACTGAGCGGCGATCCGGAAGACATCGCCAAGACCGACGCCAAGGTGAAGGAACTGATTCCGGACAACCCGCACCTGCACCGCTGGCTCGACATGGCCGCCGAGAAGATCAAGTTCCAGGGCCTGCCGGCGCGCATCTGCTGGGTGGGCCTGGGTGACCGCGATCGTCTGGGTCTGGCCTTCAACGAAATGGTCGCCAATGGTGAATTGAAGGCGCCGGTGGTGATCGGCCGTGACCACCTGGACAGCGGCAGCGTCGCCTCGCCGAACCGCGAAACCGAAGCGATGGCCGACGGCTCCGATGCGGTCTCCGACTGGCCGCTGCTGAACGCCCTGCTCAACACCGCCAGCGGCGCGACCTGGGTGTCGCTGCACCACGGTGGCGGCGTCGGCATGGGCTTCTCGCAGCACGCCGGCATGGTGATCGTCTGCGACGGCACCGAAGCGGCTGCGAAGCGTATTGGACGTGTGCTGTGGAACGACCCGGCCACCGGCGTGATGCGCCATGCTGACGCGGGCTATGAGATCGCAATCGACTGCGCGAAGGAAAAGGGACTGGATCTGCCGGGGATTCTCGGCTGATCGCGGCGTTGCCGGCCAGCGGCCGGCACTACCGGAAATACAGGGTAGTGCCGGCCGCTGGCCGGCTCTCCCTGATGCGGGAATCGGTGCCCTTGACCCGGCCTTCCGCCGTGACCAACATGCGCCATCACCGCTGACGGATCACCGCGATGTACCGCACCCTTGCAGCTGCATTGCTCTGTGCCCTGGCCATCGCCCTGCCCGCCTCGGCACGTGACGTCCCCACCGCTCTCTCTACTCAGCTCGACGCCCAACTTCAGAGCAACCGCGGGCGCTACGGTATCGCCGGCCAGGCAGTGCTGGTCGCACACAACGGCAAGGTGCTTTACCAAGGCGCCAGCGGCGAACGCGATCCCGCTGCCCATGCACCCGCCACCGTCGATACCATCTTCGCCGCGCAGTCGATGGCCAAGCTGCTGACCAGCTCGCTGGTGATGCAGCTGGTAGACCAGGGGAAGGTGGATCTGGATGCACCCGCCGGCCGCTACGTGCCTGACCTGCCCGCAGCCTGGCAGGCGATCCACGTGCGCGATTTCCTCAACCATAGCTCCGGCATCGCCGAGTACTACGACCGGGTGGACAACCGCTGGGTGAGCAAGGGCTACACCGGTGTGGCGCCCGATCTTGCCGCTGCGCTGAAGGTGGCTGCGGCGGCGCCGATGCAGTTCGCCACCGGCAGCCGCGTGCAGTACACGCAGGCCAACTACCTGGTGCTGACGGCGTTGCTGGAAGCACACTATCGCAAGCCTTACCCAGCCATCGCACGCGAACGCATCCTGCTGCCATTGAAGATGACCAGCACCTCGTGGGGCGTCGCCAGCGTGCCATCCCAACGCGCGGCGGTGCCGTACATCGGCAAAGACGGCGCATTGCAGCCGGCCAATGAAGATCCCTGGCCGGACTACGGCTGGGGCCATGCCGACCTGCAGACCACCGTGGGCGACATGAACCGTTTCCTGCAGGCGCTGGCGACCGGCAAGCTGCTGCGCACGGCGACCCTGGAAAAACTCTGGCAGCCGCAGAAACTGAGCGGTGGCGGCAGCAATTTCTTCTCCACCGGTTGGGACACCACCCGCAGCGACGGCTACACCCAGGTTGGTCACGATGGCGGTACCCGTGTACGTGCGCGGCTGGCCTACAAGGGCTCGCTGGCCAGCGGTTACTGGGTGTTCGTGTACCTGACCAACGGCAGCGCACGCAATGTCTGGTCGAGCACGCTGGTGGAGAGCACGATGGCGGTCGCCGCACCGCGGGAGTTCCCGCATGCGGTGCTGTCCGAGCGGCTGATCGCGTATGCGCTGGATGACAGTGACGATGCGGCCGAAGCAGTGCATCGCTGGCTGCGCGACAGCAATAAGGTTGCTGCCAGCGAACTGGAGCGCGCGATCAATGCCGATGCGTACGCGGTCCGCGAAAGCCTCGGGGCACGCAAGGCGGTGAAGGTGTTCGCTCTCAATACCAAGCTGTATCCGAATTCGGCCAATGCGTGGGACAGCCTCGCGGAATGCCACGCCGCGCTGGGTGAGAAGGAAACGGCTGACCGGCTGTATGCCAAGGCCAAAGCGCTGGCCAAGCCCTCGCCGTAACCTTCTGTAGAGCCGGTCCAATGCTCGGCTGCTCTTCGCTTCGAGCGAAGGAAACCCGCCCTGCGCGCGATAGCCGAGCATGGGCTCGGCTCTACATGGATGCTGCGGATAGCCCATACGCCGCCGATGGGTGACGTGGCGCCCCCGACCTGTTAACTTGCGCGCCACTTTCGTGGTTTACAGCATTCCCGCATGTCGCTCTCGTCGTACCGTCCCACCCCGTCGCTGTTGTTCCTGGCCGTTTCCCTTGGCCTTACCTCCACTGCCGCAGCCGCTCCGCAGGCCACCACTCTGGATGCCGTGCAGGTCACCGCTGCTGCCGATGCCAGCGCGCAGGCGCGCGAGGCGCTGAAGCGCGTACCCGGCGCCAGCAACGTCATCGACGTCGCCAAGGCCGACAGCCGACTGTCCAGCAGTGCCGATGTGCTGGCCTACCAGCCGGGCATCAGCGCACAGTCGCCGGGCAACGAAGGCACCAAGGTGTCGATCCGTGGCTCGGGCATCAACCGGGGCCCGGGTGCGCACGCCTCGGGCATCGCTGTGTCGATCGACGGTCTGCCGCTGACCGGCCCGGGTGGTACGCCCTATGAGCTGCTGGAACCGCTGTGGCTGTCGCGTGTGGAAGTCCTGCGCGGCGCCAACGGCTTCGAGCGCGGCGCGCTGGCGCTGGGCGGTGCCATCGATTACGTCAGCCGCAGCGGCCGTGATTCGGCCGGCGTGCAGCTGCACTACGAAGCCGGCAGCCGTGGCTACCAGAAGCGCGGCATCAGCTGGGGCGGCGTCAATGGTGATGTCGATTACTTCCTGGCCTACACCGATACCGAGTTCGATGGTTATCAGCGCCATGCGCGCGGCGACGGCAAGGGCGCGATGGCCAACATCGGCTGGCAGATCACGCCCGATCTGCAGACGCGCTTCTTCGTGCGCTACCGCGAGACCAATCACGAAACGCCCGGTCGCCTGACCCGCGATCAGATCCGCAACGACCCACGTGCCGCGAATGCGGCCAACCTGGCCATCGATGCGCGCCGCCCGCAGCGCGGCAGCACGTGGGTGGGCAACGTCACCACGCTGCAGATCGATGAGGATTCTTCGCTGCAGGCGGGACTGGTCTATCACAAGTACCCGATGGACTTGAACGAGAGCCTGTACCGCCAGCAGCTGGACTACGCCAACCTCAACGCCACGCTGGACTACCGCCACCGGCACCGACTGTTCGGCCTGGACAGCGAAACCACGGTCGGCCTGCGCGTCACCCATGACCTGGATGCCGATGTGCGCGAGTCGCTGCGTTTTGCCAGCAACGGCTATGCCGCCGGCACGCGCACGCGTGACTTCCGCCACCACGGCACCGACAGCACGCTGCACGTCGGCAATATCCTCACCTTCAATGACCGCCTGCGCATGCAGACCGGGCTGGCACTGATCAACACCCGTCGCGATGTGCAGGTGACCTGGCCAAGCAGCGGCGGCCGCCTGCGCGACCACGACTGGGACTACGCACCGCGACTGGGCTTCACCTGGCAGCACAGCACGCAGACCCAGTGGTTCGGCAACCTCAGCCGCTCGGTGGAGGCGCCGCATCCGTGGTCGATGATCTGGGGCTCCAACCAGTACTTCGGGCCGGGCAATGGCCCGTCCACCGGGCGCCAGCGCGCGCCGGTGCCGATGCAGAACCAGACCGCCACCACGCTGGAACTGGGCGCGCGCGGTGACGCGGCGCTGGGTCGCTGGGAACTAACCGGCTACTACGCGCACGTGAACCACGAACTGCTGAGCGTCGAGCTGCAGCCGGTGCCGAACCTGTTCATCGCCGAGAACAACGCCAGCCCCACCGTGCACCGTGGCATCGAAGCCGGGTTGGACAGCACGCTGTGGCAGGCAGCGCCCGGCCGCCTGTCGCTGCGCCAGGCGTATACCTTCAGCGACTTCCGTTACCGCCACGATGCGCGTTTCGGCAGCAACCGCCTGCCCGGCCTGCCGCGCCACGCCTACCAGGCCGAGCTGCGCTTCGATCACGCATCCGGCCTGTACGCCGCCCTCAACACCGAATACGCCTCGCGCATCGCGGTGGACTACGCCAACAGCTACTGGGCTGACAGCCATGTGATCTTCGGCAGCCGCATCGGCTACGACGCACCCGGCGGTCGCTGGCAGGCCTGGGCGGAGATGCGCAACATCGGCAACCGCCACTACGCCGCCACGGTCACGCCAGGCTACAACGATGCCGGCAAGGATATTGCTCGCTCGACGCCGGGCGAAGGCCGTGGCATCTACGCTGGTGTGCGTTTGCGCTTTGACTGATGACCGCAGGCGGCGCCGGGTGTGATCCAGCGCCGCCGTTTCAATGTCAGCTGATGCGCCACGCCGGCAGGCGCTCGCTGCGTTTCCAGATGGAAGGCGCGAAGCCGATCAGCACCATCGCCGCCAACCACTTCGGTGAGGTAGTGAGCAGTGTCGATGTGAGCGAGCCATCGACGGGGGCGGCCATTTCCTGCCACGGGTTGTAGCCCAGGTAGACGACGCTGCCAGCCCACCACAGCAACGCCACACCGACACCCACCAGCAACAGGGCCAGCGTGCGGCAGGTCCATCGTTGCGAGGTGGTGCCCCATTCGCGGGATACCGCCACCAGCAGGCCCACCACCAGCAGCGAAATCAGGGCCACCAGGCCGATATCGACCTTGGGCCCAATACGCTCATAAGTGCAGGCGCGGCATTGCGCCTCTTCCGCGGCAGTAGCGGCTTCGGCGGTATCGGCCTGCCCGGCTGCGGGCTGCGCCAGTGCTGCAAACGGCATCAGTACCGCCAGCAGCGTCGCCATGATCCAACGAAACAACGTCCTGTTCCTGCGTGCAGCGACATCCATGCGCTCTTCCTCGTCAGTGGTTGTACGTCCAGGGCCGCAGTATGCGGCCGTCCCATACGCCGCCCAGACCTCGTTCCGGGGGGGCGGCCATCCAGCGTTCTTGTTCGCGATGCAGTACAACAAGCTCCCGGTAGACGAAATCGCCGGAACACGAATCCCAGGCGACCGCGATCATAGCCCACTGCCCATCGACGCTGAAAACGGGCCGGGTCAGATAGGCGAAGTGGTCGTATTTCCGAGTCGGCCCATGCACCGTTGCCCTGCACCCCTGCTCCCGCAGCGCTCGAAGCTCCGCGCTGTCCGTCCACTGCGCACCGGCCAATGCGGCTGCAGGCACTGGCGTGGACCGGCGATTGGCAGGAACCAGGTCTGCCTGCAGCTGCAACCGCAGCGCATGGATGTCCGGCGGCCACCGGTCGTCCAGCGGCAGGACCAGATCGTCCACCTCCTGGCAGGCGGAGGCACTGCTGCCCGGCCAGCAATAGGGCAAGGTCTGCTCCATCACGTAGATGTCCTCCCCCACCGGGTCGGTCAACTGCGGCTGCTCCTGCGGGCCCCATCGATCGACGCGCGTGGACGGCGTCTGCGGTGTGGTGGGCACCTCGCTCAGCGACGATGGCAGAACCGTCGGCTGCGGCACCGGCGGGGGTGGAGGGAGGAAGGGCGGCCTCTGCCGGATCGCCAGCGCCATCGCCTCAGCCTGCATCTGCGCGGTTCCCAGGTTGACCGGCGGCGGACCGATTTCCTGCTGCCACCTCGGGCGCAGGCTGCAGATTCCGGCCATGAGAGCCAAAGCCGACAGCGCCGCCGCCAACGATGCAATGCGTCGCCAGGCGATCCGCTGTTGGCAATCACGGTCTGGCATGCACGAGGTGTCCGTCATCACGACTCCGGCAACGCGGGCCACAGGCCGTGTCCAAAGCTCATATGGCGGACAGGCTCCACTCGAACACGCTCCCATCCGTCCTTCCCGCGGTGCAGAAGGTAGAGGTCGCGCATACCCGTTCCTCCACTGCATAGATCCGAGGCGACCGATGCCATTGCCCAGTTCCCGTCCATGCTGAACACAGGACGCTGCAGATAGACGACGCCCAGATCCGGATTGCCCGGGCCACCCGTGCATCCCTCGACGCCGCGTGCGCGCCGTTGCTGAAGCTCGTCCCACGTCATCCGTTGCGCTCGCACATGCGCAAGCTCAAACGCGAGGTCGGGTACGCGTACAGCCCGGCGGTTCGCAACCTGCAGCATCGCCTCCAGATGCTGCTGAAGTTGAATGGACGCCGCACTGTCATCATCGCGCCACTCGACGACGTTGTGACGAACCTGGCAGACCGGGACGGGGTCTCCTTCACCGCAGGAAGGCGCAGTCCATTCCATCACTGCAAATGGCACGTCGGGTTCCCAGCCGGGCGGCTCGAAGTGTGCTGGCGCGACATCTGCCAGCGGCACCTCCGCGGTCGCGAACCCACTGTTGCCGGTCAGCATCGGGGAGGAGACTGCCTTCATTGGAATCGGTAGTCCCGGCGGCTTTCCTGGCGGTGTCGGTCGCAGGTCGATGAGCTCTGCCATCACCTCGGCCTGCATCCGTGCCGTTCCCAGGTTGATCGGAGGCGGGCTGACATCCTGCCGCCACTGCGGGCGCACGCTGGCCATCAGCGCTGCGCCAGCAGCCACGAACAGGACGACCGCTGTCGTCAGGATGCGCTTCCGTGCAATGCGTTGTCGCATCAAGCTCCTCGAAGAAATGAAGCAGGTTGGAATATCGGCCGGGACCTTGGCGCTACAGCGCTTGAATGACCTGCAGCAGGTGGGTCGCTTCTGGCGCCTGCGCCTGCGCAAGCCAACCCAGCACAGCAAAGAACAGCACCAGGCCGAGCAGCGGCCAGATCGTGTGCGTCACGCATACCCGCCACCATCCCTGCTCCTGCATGCCCCGCATGCGCCGGTACAGGCCACCGGCGATGGCGGCGTCCACCAGCAGCTCGGCCATCAGCACCGGCGCCGACCACACCACCCACATGCTCGCCAGCAGGACGGTGGATCATGGAACATGGAAGCTCAAGAACCTGATGCAGCATGCGGACATCCTTGCCGGGCACGCGTGGGCGGTGTTGCGCGGATTCTACCGCGGCCGGAGCCGCTGTCCAGACGACGGGCCGAGGCCATCGATCATCAGCTGCGGTCGATGATCCGCACGATGCGGCCGTCCTCAAAAGCAAACTCGCTGCGTCCCTTCAGAGACAGTTCCGAGCCCGCGCTGGGACCACCGGGAATGTCCTGCGCGAACACGCCACGCCAGCCGATGCTGGCCAGCGCCATGCCATCCTCGAAGGTCAACTCGAGCAACCGCTGTTCGCGCTCACGGAACAACGGCGCCGATTGCCGTGCCAGTTCGCCGAAGGCATCGATGCCTTCGGTGACCATCGTCAGCTGGCCACCGCTATGGTTTTCGAAGCGCACGTTGTGCGCCAGCACCGCCAGCATGGCGTCGATGTCGAAGCGGTTGTAGGCCTGCAGGTAGTGCTCGATCAGGTGGCGGCAGTGCGATTCGTCCATGGCGGCGTCCAGTCAGGGCCTGCGCCGAGTCTCCCGCGACCGTGCCGCCGGATCAAGGCGGCGCGGCGGCCTTCAGCAACTGCGCGGCCACTTGGTCGAACGGGCCGATGTCCTGCAGTGCGCGGCACATCGCCACCGCACCTTCCACGCTGGCAATCACCAGGCTGGCTAGGCCGGCCGCCGCTGCCGGGTTGTGACCTTCGGCGACGAACGCCGCCGCCAGATGGCCCTGCCAGCGCGCGAACACTTCGGCCGCAGCGGCACGCGGCTGGCTGGGCATGGCCTCCACCGGCTCCTCAACCGCAGCGGCCAGCACCGGGCAGCCAGCGCGGAAATCGGTGCGCAGCAGGCGCTCGCGCCACATCGCCAGGAACTGCTGCAGGCCCTGCACTGCGCCGCCCTTCAGCAGCTCCACCAGCAGCGCTTCCACCTTGTCGCCGGCCATATGGGTGGCACGCGCCAGAAGCTCCTGCTTGCCGCCGGGAAAGTGGTGGTAGGTGGAACCCAGCGGCGCTTCGGCCAGCTTGGTCACCTCACGGATGCTGGTGGCATTGAGGCCCACGCGCGCCAGCATCTGTGCCGCAGCATCAATCACGCGTTGAGGCGCATCAGAGGGGCGCGGGCTCACGGCAGGCTCCTTGCCAGGACAGTCGTCATAGATTAGCGTACCGGCGATTCTATAACAGTCGTCATAACCATGAATCTCTGGTTCCGCCTGCTCCACCTGCTGCTGTGCAGCCTGTTCCGGCCCAAGCTGGAGGCCCCGTTCGGGGTCTCGCGGCTGCAGTTCCGGGTACTGCCCAATGACCTGGACAGCAACCTGCACATGACCAACGGCCGCTACTGGAACATCTTCGACCTTGGCCGGCTGGATCTTATCCTGCGCATGGGCCTGGGCCGGGTGGCGCTGCGCGAGAAGTGGGCACCGATCGTCGGCGCGGGCACCATCCAGTTCCGCCGCGAGCTGAAGCCGTTCCAGCGCTTCACCCTGGAAACGCGGCTGGTGGGCTGGGTCGGTTCGCGCGGCATCATGGAGCAGCGCGTAATGATCGGGACCGAGCAGAAGATCGCCACCCGTGCGCTGCTGGTCACCGGCATCTACGACCGTCGCGCGCGGCAGTTCCTGGGCATGCCGAAGATGATGGAAGCAATCGGCGTGGTCGCCCCACCGTCGCCGCCGCTCAGTGCAGCCGCCGAAGCGCTGCTGGCGGCTGATGCCGCGTTGAAGCAGGACGATGCCTGAGGTGCGTCAGCCCACCTTCGGCATGTTCTTGGTCACACAGTGAATGCCACCACCGCCGCCAGCAATCGCGTCGATGTCCACCTGCTCGATCGCGCGGCCGGGATACATGCCTTCCAGTAGTTCACGGCAGAATCCATCGGCTGCGTCGTCACCGAACTGCGGCGCGACCACCGCGCCGTTGATCGGCAGGTAGTTGATATAGCCCATCGCCAGATCGGCGTTGTCGCGGGTATGCACGTTGTCGCGTCCGTCAAGCGGCGGCGGCAAGGTATGCACCTGCAGGCGACGGCCATCGGCATCGGTGGCCCTACGCAGGATCTGCAGGTGTTCGCGCGTCAAGTCGTAATCGTAGGACTCCGGATCGTTGTCCAGATTGGCGATCACCACGCCCGGGCGTACGAAGCGCGCATAGAAATCCACGTGCGCATCGGTGATGTCCTTGCCGGCGATACCGGGCAGCCAGATCACCTTGCGCACGCCCAGGCGATGTTTCAGCTCGGCCTCGATATCCGCGCGCGACCAGTCCGGATTGCGGTTGCGGTTGACCCAGCAGCTCTCGGTGAGGATCGCCGTGCCATGGCCGTCCACTTCGATACCACCGCCCTCGCCCACCAGATCGCTTTCCAGCAACGTCGCGCCGGTCACCTGCGTCAGCCACGGCGCCACCGCGCCATCGTTGCGCGCGCTCTGCTTGCCACCCCAACCGTTGAAGTTGAAATCGACCAGGCCGAGGCCGCCCGTGTCGTTGGTGACAAAGCAACCACCGTAATCGCGCACCCAGATGTCATCCAAGGGCACTTCCAGGAACTCGATGTTTTCGCGGCCGCAGCGGTCCTTTGCCTGCTTGAGTTGCGCTGGGCGGCACAGCACGCTGACCGGCTGGTGGCGTGCGATGGTGCGGGCCAGCCGCGCCACGGTCGTGTTCACCGCATCGGCCTGCGCGCCCCACACCCGCGGCTGCGCAGCAAAGGCCAGGAACACGCGTTCCTGCGGACCATGTTCATCGGGCATGCGCCAGATGCCTGCGCCCGGCGCAGCCGCAGCCACGCGCCCCGGCAGGCCGGCCATACCCAGAGCGGCCAGGCCACCAAGACCAGCGGCGCCCGCCAGTTGGGTGAGGAAGTGACGACGATTGCTCATGACAGGCTCCAGGCCCGGTGTGGGATGGGCGCTATGCTGCGCTTGCGGACACATAAGAACAAACGATAGATTCAGCCATCAATTGAACAGTTTTACTTAACTGAAATGCTCAAGCACTGGCCACCGCTGAACGCCCTACGGGGTTTCGAGGCTGCCGCCCGGCTGGGCAGCTTCCATCGCGCGGCCGAGGAACTGCACCTGACCCAGTCGGCCATCAGCCAGCAGATCCGGGGCCTGGAAGCGTCGCTGCAGCAGCCGTTGTTCTTCCGGCAGGGCCGCAGCGTCACCCTCACCGACGCCGGCATCGACCTGCTGGAAACCACTCAATCCCTGCTGCGGCAGCTGGCCAGCGGCATCCGCCGGCTCGATCAGTACCGCAAGCCCAATCAACTGATCGTCAACACCAGCCCGGCCTTTGCCCGGCATTGGCTGGTGCCGCGCCTGGCCAGCTTCCACCGCCTGCACCCCGACGCCGACCTGTGGTTGCTGACCAGCGAAGAAGCACCGGACATGACCACGCAGACGTTGGACGTGGCGGTACGCGATGACCTCGACTCACAGGCGCAGTGCCAGCATCGCGTGCTGCTGCAGGACCGCCTCTATCCGGCCTGCCATCCCAACCTGCTGGCCACGCCCGTGCACGAACGCCTCACCCTGCATGGCGAACGTGAGATGGACTGGAGCCAATGGCAGGTGCAGGGTGGCGCCGATGTCGGCCAGCGCCGCGAGGGCATGAACTTCTCCGAGCCCGGGCAACTACTGGATGCCGCGTGCCAAGGGCTGGGTATCGCCTTGGTCAGCGAGCTGCTGGCAGCCCGCGCCTGCGAACAAGGCCTGCTGCAAGCCCTGGATGAGGCACGCGTGCGCGGCCCGCGCTGGAGCTGGCTGGTGCACCAGGACAGCACGGCAGATCCGCTGGTGATCAGTTTCTGCGAGTGGTTGCTGGCGAGTCTGCCCGCGGGAGCTACTTCCGCTGCAGTGCGTGTTTGACCGCCGCCTCAGCCAGCGGCGCCATCACCGCATAGCCCTTCGCGGTGGGATGCACACCGTCGTCGGCCAGCTGCGGATCCAGTCCACCGGCCTTATTGGCCATCGGCGTGTAGTAGTCCAGATAGACCATCTGTTGTGCATCGGCATAGCGCTTCAATGCCGTGTTCAATGCACGCACCTTGGGCGCAGGTGCCGTGCCCGGCAGCCACGGGTAGTCGCTGACCGGCAGCACTGATGCCAGCACCACGGCGATGCCGTGTGCACGGGCGAGGTCCACCATCGCGTACAGGTTGTCTTCGATCATCGCCTGCGTGGACGGGCCGGTGTTGCCGGCGATGTCGTTGGTGCCGGCCAGGATCACCACCACCTGTGGCTTCAGCGCCAGCACGTCCTGCGGGAAGCGCACCAGCATCTGCGCCGTGGTCTGGCCGCTGATGCCACGATTGAGCCAGCCCTTGCCGGGGAAGAAACCGGCACTGCCTTCCCTTCCCCAGCCTTCGGTGATGGAGTCGCCGAAGAACACCACGCGCGGCTGGCCCGGCACTGCCGCAGGCAGTTGCGCGTTGGCATCACGATAGCGTTGCAGCTCCGGCCAATCGGCCAGGCGCTGCTGCATGAAGCGCACTTCGTCGGGACGAAGCTGGTCAATGGGCGTCCGCAGCAGCGGATTGACCGCACTCGTTTCAGCGTCCACGGCCGCAGCAGTCAAGGCGATCCCAAGGACCATGGCGGCAACGCTGGCAAGCACAACAGGAATACGCATGGGGCTCTCCCAAGACACGGGACCAGTCTAACGCCCTGCCCCGCGCTCAGCGTGCAGCCGTGCGCGCCGCGACACCGGTCACCTTCGCCGGCATCCACATGCCCGGCGTCCAGCCGCTGGCGGCCAGGATCGCCTTCGGGTTGTCCTGCTGGATCAGCGCACGCACCGCATCACGCTTGTCCTTGGCCTGGAGGTAATAGGCCTTGGCGATGCGGTACCCCACCCAGTAACCCAGGTCATAGGGCTCCTGCGAGCCCGGCTTGTAGTTGTACAGCCACGGCGACAGGTCGGTGCTGTCCAGATCCAGTGCGAATGCACTTTCGATATGCACTTCCCGGCCGCGCGTCCACGCCGCGTGGCCCCCATTGCCGACGTTGCCGGAAATCAGTTCGGTGATGAACTCGGCGATGCCTTCGCCCAGCGACACGCGCAGCACGGTCGCGCGCGGATCTCCCGGCTCGAAGTCGCTCAGGCCGGTCTGCTGGATGTGCACGTACTCGTGTGCGATCACGTGCACGAAGCGGTCCTGCACACTGGGATTCATGAAGTCGGCCGCGCACAGCGCTTCCAGGCCGATGATCACCCCACTCTTCGAGGTCAGCCCCACAGGCCGGCCACGGCCCACTGCGATGGTCACCGGCGGGAACCGGGTCTGCGGATAGATCGCCTGCAGGTTGGCGAACACCTGTACGAGGCGCTGCTTGACCGCCGGCAGCTCGGCCAGGCAGTTTCGCCCCTGCGCATACAGCTCGGGCTGGCTGGCGATGGACTCGGCCATCCGTTCGGGAGTTACCCGGCGCGCCTTGGCCAGCTCCGCCAGGCCCGTCGAACCTTCGGCCATGTATCCACGCAGCTGCGCAACACTGGGTTTACCGCCAGCACCATCGTAAAGCGCATAGAAACGACTGACATCCTCGGTGAGGATCTGCGGCCCCGCCGGAGCTGCCGCCGTGGCCACGCCCGTCGCCCCGGCACAGGCCAGGGCCAACAGGCCGCGCAGGATCATGGACATCGCTCCGTCCTTGGTGGAGTGCATGCGAAGCGCGCAATCTATCACTCCGCACGGCCAACCGCAGCAGGCGGATGCGGGCACCCCGGCGCTGTGCCAGACTCGCTTCGGCACCTGCCACGGAAGATGGAGCACCGCACGATGATGATCGTTCCCGCGTACTGGGCCGAAGCCCGCCTGCAGGCCCGTTTCCGCGGCCGGCCGGTGGTCGTGCGTCGCTTCGGCTGGTCCGACGAAAGCCCTGCCGAGGCCCAGGGACACGCCGACCGCCGTGCCAACGAAGCACTCAACGCCATTCTTGCCGGGCAGGCGCTCCCGCGCCGCGAAGTGCGCAGCAATTACGGCGTGGAAGGGGTACCGATCCGCGAGCAGATCGTGCAGCGCGACAGCGATGTCATCATCACCCGCAACAGCTATGGCGCGCTGTGCCTGAACACCCCGGACGTGCTGTTCGCCGACATCGACCATGCGCAACCACCGGCAGGTTGCGTGATGCCCGCCCTCATCGCCGCAGCGCTGCTGTTCGCCGGTGCCATCATCGGCACCCTGCTCTGGCACTGGCTGGTGGGACTGGTACTGGGTGTGGCGGCCGTGGTGCTGGTGAACGCCGCGATGCTGATGCAGCGCAAGCGGCGCCTGGCCGCCGCCGGTGGCGCCGAAGGTGTAGCCCTGCAGCGCGTCGCAGCCTTCATCGAACAGCATCCGGATTGGCATCTGCGCGCCTACCGCACGCCGGCCGGGCTGCGTGTGCTGGCGATGCATGCCTCGTTCTCGCCCGAGGACGAGCAGCTGCAGTCGTTATTCAAGGCACTGGGCACCG
Source organism: Stenotrophomonas maltophilia (assembly GCF_004920835.1). Lineage (GTDB taxonomy): Bacteria > Pseudomonadota > Gammaproteobacteria > Xanthomonadales > Xanthomonadaceae > Stenotrophomonas > Stenotrophomonas maltophilia_AQ. The sequence goes on along the minus strand of NZ_QFHO01000003.1, from coordinate 69,347 downwards.
ACACCCTGTACGCGCGCATGTGCCGGCTGCAGCATTGTTTCCGTGCGCGACTGACACCGAAGCCGTGGCGCGTCGGCCTGAAGTACCGCATCCGGCCACCGGTGGCCGCATGGTCAGCCGAACAGGCCAACAATCCGGATCGACTGGCCTGGATTGCCGAGTACGAAAAGAAGAGCGCCGGCTTCGCGGCCTGCGCTTATCTACGCAGTTTCGGCGATACGACCCGGGTGCATGCCAAGGCCGAGCACGTGCGCGATCTGCATGACCGGCTGTCGCACGCGCAGGATCGTCTACCGCTGGCGTGAGCGTGGCGGACGCTCAGTCAGCGCTCTGCACGAACGGCTGCCCTGCCAGGGTAGTGCCCAGCCGCACCGCGATCTGTTGACCGTCCTTTTCGAAGGTCGTCGCACACTGCTTTCCGTCCTTCTGGCATCCGACTTCCGGAAAGCCCTCCAGCGACTCCGGCGCGCCCTGCGCAGGCTTTATCTGCCAGCCTGCGGCATCCAGCAGGCGCTTGGCCTTGGCGTAGGGCATGCCGGCGATGATGCCCAGCTGCGCCAGTTCGGTGGGCAGTGGCTGCGCACCCGCAGTTGAGACCAGGACCAAGTACAACGTTCCAGCAAGAAGGATGGCTTTCATTGCAACGACCCGGGGCGAACTCACAGGGTCAGCCTAGCCCATCTGCATGGCATGCGAATGTGCCGGTAACACGTCGTTACCGAGTCTCCACAGTTGATTGCAAAGCCGTCGGCATCATTTACATGTGGACAGCAGCCGAGCATGGGCTCGGCTCTACAGGATGCAGAAAGGCCGCCCGGAGGCGGCCTTTCCACGGCAGTCGAGCAAGCTCGACTCTACTTTGCGTTCTTCACGTAAGTGTCGAACCAGTTAAGCATTTCCGCCACCAGCTGTTCGTTCGATTCCAGCGCCGTGTACCAGTGCGGTTCGTTCGGCAGCATCACCAGGCGGGTTGTGCCGCCGTTACCGCGGATCGCCTGGTACAGCTTGCGCGACTGGAACGGTTCGGTGCCCGGGTTGGCGTCGTCCTCGCCGTGCACCAGCAGCAGCGGCAGCTTGATCTTGTCGGCGTAGAAGAACGGCGAGGCCTTCAGGTACACCTGCTGCGCCTGCCATACCGAACGACGCTCGTTCTGGAAGCCGAACGGGGTGAAGGTCTTGTTGTACGAACCGCTGGTCGCCACCCCGGCCTTGAACAGGTTGGTGTGGGCGATCAGGTTGGCGGTCATCAGGCCACCGTGGCTGTGACCGGTCACGCCGATGCGGTTGCGGTCGACCACGCCCATGTCCACGGCCTTGTCCACCGCAGCCTTGGCGTCGGCTTCCAGCTGCTCCAGGTAGGTGTCGTAGGCGTTCTTCGGGTCACCCACGATCGGGAACGAGGCGTTGTCGATGATCGCGTAGCCGGCCAGCAGCATCAGGCGGTACGGCTGCAGACGGGTGAAGGTCTGCTGCGAACCGGACACCTGACCGGCCTGCGCTGCATTGGCGAAATCGGCGGGATACGCGTACAGGATCGCCGGCACGCGCTGGCCTTCCTTGTAGCCCGGCGGCGTGTACAGAGTGAACGACAGGTCCACGCCGTCGGCGCGCTTGTAGGTCACCAGCTGCTTCTTGATCTGGCGCACTTCCGGGGTCGGGTCGACCAGCCTGGTCAGCGCGGTCGCGGTAGAGGCGAACTGCGCTTCGCCGGTCTTCGCGCCGGCCACCGCTTCACCCTGCTGGCGGATGAAGGCATTCGGCGGATCGATCACCGACTGGTGCCAGGTCAGGTAGCGCCCCGGCGTGTTGCTGAAGCCGAGGAACTGTTCGTAGGCGTCGGCACTGCTGCGGAACAGGCGCTCGCTCTTCAGCGTGCCCAGGTCCAGGCGGTCGAGGAACGGGCGGTCACCCTGCGGTGAGGCGCCACGGCCGCTGAGGAAGACGTGGTTGCCATCCTGGCGTACGACCTGCGCGCCATTCGGCAGGCGGGTGAAGACCAGGTTGCCGGGATTGCCGTACAGCTCATCGCTGGACATGTCCCACAGCAGGCGGCCTTCCTTCTTCGGCTGGTCCACATCGACGATGCGGGTCTGCACCCAGTGGCGGTTCTCGTCGTTCTCATACTGGAAAGCCACGGCCGGATCAGCGGTCCATGCAAAACCTTCGAAGCGCTGTGCGGTGCGCGTGATCTCGGTCGGCTTGCCGTTGAACGGTGCCTTCAACATCAGCACGCGATCACGATGCGGCACGCTGACTTTCCAGTCGCCCTTGTCCAGCGCTTCGGCATAGACCAGAGTGGCCGGATCGGTGGCTCGCCAGTCGAAACCGCGCGGGCCCTCTGGCACGCCGTGCACCGGCACGCGATCCGCCAGCGGCAGGCTGGCGATCAGCGTGCTGCGGCCATTGCTCACGTCCAGCACCGCCACATCATTGGCGAAGCGCTGGTAGGTCACCGCATGCGAGTACGGCGCCTTGATCGATTCGGTCAGCACATGCACGCCATCGGGCGCGGCGCTGACCTCGTTGAACAGCGCCGGCTGCCCGACCGGGCGCACGCTGTTGGCGGCGGTATCGACCACGGCCAGCTGCGACGCACCGTAGTAGGCGAACAGCTTCTCGTCATGCACGCTGGTCAGCGTGTCGCGGGCTTCGTAGGTGCTGCTCTCGCCACTGCTGCCCAGCGATTCCTGCGCATCCGGACCGGTCGGCACGCCACCGCTGGACGGCGCCGGACCCTGATTGGCCGGTACCAGCTTCACCAGCAGGTTCTGGCTGCCGCCCAGCCACTGCACGGTGTAGCCGAAGATCGGGTTCAGCTGCACGTTCGGCACCTGCTTCACCTGGCCGGTGGCCGCATCGCCGACCCACAGCTGCACGCTGGTATCGACTGCGTTCTGGAAGGCGAAATGGCTGCCGTCGGCCGACCACAGCGCGCCGGTGGCGCAGCCCTGCGGCAGGTTGACCTTGGTTTCCTTGCCGCTGCCGATATCGACCAAGGTGAAGTCGGCCACGCAGGCCGGAATACCGTAGCCGCCGGGAGTGTCATGGCGACTGCGGTTCTTCGGCTCCAGACGCACACCGGCCAGCTTCAGGTACGGCTGGGCGACGCGGCTGATCGACGGATAGGTCTGTGCGGTGGTCAGCAGCAGGCGCTGGCCGCCCGGGGCCACGTTCGGTGCCGGCGGCGGCGGTGCCTTCAGCACCTTGAGCAGGTGTTCCGGCGGCTTCGCGTAATCGGCAAGCGCCGGGCCAGCGGCCAGCAGGCCGACAGTGGCAACGGCAACAGCCGCCGCCAGAGAGGTTCGACGGATCAGCATCCTTATCCCCTGGGGTGTGAATGGGTACCCGGAATCGGGCATGGCCCCGAATCTAGCACCGCAGGGGTTGTCGTGAATGGGCCGGAAGGGCTAGTGGCCGGATGGAGCAAAGTGGAGTGCAGGTGGCCGGACGGCCATTGCGAGGCATGGCCTGGCACTACTGCTGGGCGTGCAGGTCCCAGGCGGTCAGATAGTCCGGGTCGACCACGATCATGCCGCTGTTGCTCATCCGGTACTCGCCCGGCTGGGCCGGCAGGTACTGGTCTAGCATCGGCGGCAGGTAACGCTCGTGGCCATCGTTCTCGTCGGCCAGCACCACACCTTCATCGGCACTGATGCGCAGCACTGTTCCCGCATACTGCTCCAGTCCCTGCACCTGGCCGTCGCCGCCGTAGCGGGTCACCCCGACCAGCACCAGTTTTCCGATCATTTCTTCGACCTTGGCATCGTCCAGGGCCGGCAGCATTCGTTCGTATTGGTCGCTCATCGGTGCACCTCCAAAGCCTGCAGGATCATCATGGACAAGCCAGCCTTCGCGCTGCGAAGGCCATCGGGCAACGCAGGGACAATCTGACGGGCGTATGTCTGTATTGCAGGGCCGGCACGTCAAGGCCGGGACCGCGTCGGGTGAACAGTGGCGGATGCTGTGGGTGGCGGCCATCCGTGCCGGCAAAGTGGCCGTATCAGACCAGGGTCAACACCACGCGTTGCATTGCATGCAGGGTAAAGCGTGACAGCTGCGCAGTTGTTGCATGACGGCCTCCTGTTGAAGGTCACACGCGAAGTTGATGCTCCATGGACCCGATGCTGACATCGCGCGCGGAATGGTCAAGTGAAGAATGCGCACCCGTTCACCTTTTGTATCGCATTCGGGTGCTTCGATTACGCTTAACCTCTGCTTCACCCGGCTGCACCTAGGGTCAGCCTTCAATCTGCAAGGAACGCACATGCCCCGGTACGCATTCATACGACCGTGGACGCTCGCACTTTCAGCGGCCACGCTCTGCGCCTGCGCACATGCCGCCGACCGCACGCCGACTTCTCAAGGAACCGACACCATGGCCCCATCTGTAGCCGAGACTTCCCCGCCCTCTCCGCTCAACGCGGAGCAGTTGCTGTTGCGCCTGCTGGACCTTATCAAGACGACGACCTCCACCCGCGAGCTCACCGCCGAGCGCCTGTCCGCGGCGATGCAGGCGCCGGCGCAGGTCTTCGGCCCCGGCCACTTCGGCTATGGCGGCACGCTGACACCGGAATGGGGCTACGGACTGGAAGTGCAGCGGGCCGGCACTGCCGACGCGCGGCTGGACCTGAACTTCATGGACACCAGCAGCGATCGCAAGGCCTCGGCCGCGGCGATCTGCCAGGTCGACTTCAACCACTTCGCTTCGGCACTGGATGCCGCTGGCTTCAAGCGCGAGACGGTGCGCGGCGAACACGGCCGGGTGATCTACGACCGCTTTGATCGACCGCAGCTGAGCATCAAGGTCGATACCATGCCCGAGAACCCCCACGCCCTCGGCGACGCCACGCATGCCTGCGTGCGTCTTGTCACCGTGCAGTAAGGGGAGCCATCAATGACGATCCTTTCCGCAGAAACGGAACGCCTGCTGGGCGAGTTCGCCGGCAAGACCGACGTCACCAGCGACCAGGTCGGCAACCTGCGCAGCGTCATCGCGGGTTCGCCCGTGCTGGCAAAGCAGGTGGACGCAGCCATCGCGGCAGGCTATCTGGAACGCTTCGAACTGTTGCCCGCCACAAGCAATGCGGGTGGCACCTACGAGACCGGCACGAAATCCATCAACCTGCCCGCCAGCAGCTTGTCGACCCCGGCGGCGCCGGACAGGTTCGACGCGGCCGAGGTCACCTTTGTACTCGGTCACGAGATCCAGCATGGCTTCAACGATGCTGATGTCGAGCGTGCCTACGTGCAGTTCGATGCCGACGTGGAGCAGATCGCAGGCCGTACCACCTGCCATGATTACACCGAGGCGATCGGCACCCTGCTCGCCGCCAACCGCCGCGATGAGGCCTCTTCGAACATCGCAGGCTGGAATGCGCTGGTCAGCCAGGTACGTGCCAGCAACCCGGACGCTACCCTGCGCGACCTGTATGAAGCCAGCACCCGCTCGACAGACGTCATCCAGTCGCGACCCGGCCCGCCGATCACCTATGCACCGCACCCGGAGCTGACCCTCAATGCGGACCTGACCATCTCCCCCACCGCAGCCAACATCGAGGGAATGGCCAAGCACTATTACGATCAGGGCGTCAGCACCGGCCTGGGCCATCATGGGAATTCGGACTACCAGAATTTCTACGGCGTCCAAGCGATCGAACTGGCCAGCGGATACGAGGCCGCGAATCCAGCGCCCGACGGCGTCAGCCGGATGGAAGTGAACATGAAGAAGCTGGGCCTGGACGAGCGCCTGCTGGAGCAGAACGGGCTCAACCTCGGCGAGGGATCGCCCCCGCGCCAGCCCTACTTCGATACCAGTACCTCGCCGTCGACGCTGCGTTATTTCGACCACACTGAGGGCACGCATACGCATGTGCCGATCACCGCACGGCATGCGACGGAGGGCGATGGCATACCGACGCCGCTTGCGGAAGGGCGTGACCGCTCCCTGCACGAACAGATCCGCGGCAAGGTGGCTGAGCTGGATGCCGCCAATGGACGCAGCTTCGATGCGTCCAGCGAGCGCCTGAGCGCCAGCCTTCTGGTGCTGGCCCGCGAAAACGGGCTGGACCGGGTCGACCATGTGGTGCTCAGCCGCCAGACCGATGGTACGGGCGCGGCGCAGAACATCTTCGTGGTGAAGGGGCCGCTGGATGATCCAGCCTCGCTGCGCGCCTCCTCGCCCACTGCCGAGGCCGCACAACGCCCCGTGCAGGAAAGCCTGGACACACTTGCCGTGGTCAACCGGCAGGCCGATCAGGCCTCGCAGGAGCAGACCCGCGCACAGGTGCAGGAACAACAGCGCGGTGCGCTGGCTCACTGACAGTGAATGACGTGGAGCCGCCGGGGCGCCCCGGCGCTCCCTTGGCGGCACCCACGCTAGAATGCGCGCATGCGCACCGTACATGCCCTCCGCTACATCACTCCCTTGCGGGAAGGTGGCTCCCTGCCGGCCGTGGTCGAGACCGACGACGACGGCATGGCCGTGCTGAAGTTCCGTGGCGCCGGCCAGGGACCGAAGGCACTGATCGCCGAACTGATCGCCGGTGAGATGGCGCGCACGCTGGGCCTGCCGATTCCGGAGATCCTGTTCGTGGAGCTGGACCGCGAGTTTGCCCGCACCGAGCCGGATCCGGAGATCCAGGAACTGATCCGCGCCAGCGAAGGTTTGAACCTGGGCCTGGACTACCTGCCCGGTGCGATCAACTACGACCCGGCGGCAATGCCGGTGGATGCCGATCTGGCCTCGCGCATCGTCTGGTTCGATGCGTTCACCAGCAATGTCGACCGCACCACGCGGAACCCCAACCTGATGGTGTGGCACCGCAGGCTGTACCTGATCGATCACGGCGCGGCGATGTACTTCCACCACGATTGGGCCAATGCTGGCGATGCCTGCGAGAAGCCGTTCGTTCTGATCCGCGACCATGTGCTGCTGTCGTTCGCCAGCCGCATCGCCGAGGTGGATGCCGAGCTGGCCGCGCGCCTGACCGATGCCGAGATCGAGCGTATCGTCGGCCTGGTGCCGGACAGCTGGCTGGTGAATGAGCCCGCGTTCGACAGCCCGCAGGCCTACCGCCAAGGCTACATCAGTTATCTAAAGCACCGCCTGAAAGTGCGTGCGGTGTTCGTGCAGGAGGCCATCCGTGCCCACGCTGCACACGTATGACTACGCCGTCATCCGCGTGGTGCCGCGGGTGGAGCGCGAGGAATTCATCAACGTCGGGGTGATCGTCTCCTGTCCCGGCGCGCGTCATCTGGAAGCGGCCATCGAGATCGATCCGGCACGCCTGCAAGCCTTCGCCCCAGCGCTGGACCAGGAGGCGCTGCAGCCGTGGCTGGATGCGATCGTGGCCATCTGCCGCGGCGACGCGACCGCCGGACCAATCGCGCAGCTGCCCGCGCGTGCGCGCTTCCATTTCCTCACTGCCAAGCGCAGTTCGGTGGTGCAGATGTCGAGCACGCACGTCGGCCGCACTGCGGACCCGACAGGTGTGGTGGAACATCTGATGACGAAGATGGTGCGGGTGCCGGAATGACCGGCACACGTCGCGATCAAAGCGGCACACGTCGCGCGATGTAATTGACCACATTGCCGATCGCATCCGGATCGACATTGGCCAGCCCAACGATCACATAGCCCTGTGCGGGCAGCACCACGATGGCGCTGTTGGAGCCGGGCGCACCGCCTTCGTGGCCGTACTGGTGCTCCCTGCCCTCGCCCTGCACCACGAAGCCGAATCCGTACCAGCCCTTGTGGTTCTGCGCCGTGGTGGCCTGCTGCAGCAATGCAGGTGAGACCAGCCTTCCACTGCGCAATGCCTCGGCGAATTTCACCATGTCGGCCACCGTGCTGTAGCCACCACCGGCTGACATGCCGCGCCAGGGCAGCGACTTCGTTTCACGGACCCATTGCCCATCCTTCTTCGTGTAGGCGACGGCACGCTGCGGGACGTTCACTGTTTCCGGCTCGAAGCCGGTGCCGGTCATTCCCGCCGGGCGCAGGATGTGCTCTTCCAAATACGCGTAGTACGACTGCCCCGAAACCGCTTCGATGATGCGCCCCAATACGATGAAACCATAGTTCGAATAGCTGTCCTCGCTGCCCGGCGTGAACTGCAGCGCATCCCTGGAAAAGCGCTGCACATAGTCATCCAGCGTCTTCAACGACGCGGAATACTGTTCGAAATCATCGCCAAAGAAATCACCCAGGCCACTGGTATGTGACAGCAGCTGGCGAACGGTCACGCTGTTGGCAACGGTCTTGTTCGGATAGTCCGGCAGATGCTTGCCGATCGTGTCATCAAGGCTGAGCTTGCTCTCCTGTACCAGCTGCAGGATGGCCACTGCGGTGAACATCTTGTTGGAAGACGCAAGGCGGAACTGCGTACCCACGCCCACTTGAATACCAGCGGTGCGATCGGCATCGCCACCGCGCCAGTCCAGCAGCACATTGCCGTTCTGTGCAACCTGCAACGCACCCGACAGCACGTCCTGGGCCCGCAGCGCCTCCAGTTTTGCTGTGGCATCGGCCATCAGCGCAGGCAAAGCAACCCTCTCCGGCTTGAACTTGTCCGGTGTTTCAGTGCCTTCGATCTGGAACTGCTTCACATGCGCCGGGCTGGCCGGATCCATGACGGCCGTCACCCACATCGCGCGTTCGCTCAGCTGGCCCATCACCAGCAGCTTCGCCTGGCTGGGCGCGCTCTCGATTGTTTCCAGCACGCGTAGTGGGCCGGTGCTCTCGCGGAACTCGAGATAGTCCTTGGGAGTGCTTCCCTCCCGCTTCGCATATCTGTCGGCGAATGCCTGCAACGCTCCAAGGCTGCCTGCATTGAAGGCCGCAAGCCAGTCATCGATGACATCCTGCGCACGTGGATGCGTATGCTCGGCAGATGTTGCGCCAACTGCCTGAAACGCCAAGGCGGTCACCAGGACCCCGCAGGCCAGCGCATTGCAGAGAAGCAGACGTCCAACAGCCCTCATGGCAGTTCCTTTGCGGGGATCCCTGGAGCCATCCTAGACGAAGGAACCACCCGCCGCATCCACGCTAGGGGCTCTGCCGCAACACCTCGACGTTGACGTTGAATGCCTCGATGCGCTGCCATTCGTCCCGTTCGTACGGCAGCGATTCCACCCCCATGCCGATCTGGTATCTCACCGCGTCAGGACCTTCGCGCCAGTAATAAGGTTCACCGTTGCTCCAGCCGCAGCAGACGTAACGCAACGCAGGCAAGCCGAACGTTGCGTGCAGGAAGGCTTCGACCTTCGCTGCGTGGGCACCGGCAACGCGGTAGTGGGCTTCGATCGGCTTGATGTAGGAGGCATCGTTCTGGCTGCAATCCACGTACTCCAGGCCTTCTGGTTTCCGGCCCATTGCCTTCAGGAAGTCCTGGCAGACCGTGTCAGGTCGGGCCAGGCCATCGGCACGACCGTGCGCTTCCCACTCCGCCAGCGCCTGCGCTGGAAGTTCGGCAGCTCGCAATCCGGTGCTGAACAGCAACGCAGGCAGCACCAGCAGCAGGAAGCGCGCGACACGGTGCGGCCATGGAAACGACATGAGGATGCGATCCTTCGCAGTTGATGGGAACCATGCTAACCGATGGCCTCGCTATCGCCGCGCCATGCTCTGTTCGTTGAAACGTGCCAGGCAGAAGTCCAGGAAGCTGCGCAGCTTGGGGGTCAACTGGCGGTCGCGCGGGTACACCAGGTTGATCCACGTCGATACCGGCACATGATCCGGCAACACTTCCACCAGCTCACCACGCGCCAGCGAGACGGCAAGCATTTCGTAGGGCTGCAGGATCAATCCCAGACCACCCACTGCCGCAGTCAGCAGCGGCTCGGCCTGGTTGACCATGAAGCGGCTGGACACCGGCACGGTCAGCACGCTGCCGTCGGCATCGCGGAAGCTCCAGCGGGTGCGGATGATCGAATGCGCGAAACCCAGGCACTCATGGCGGCTCAGATCGGTCGGGTGAACAATGGCCGGGCGCGATGACAGGTAGGTCGGCGATGCACACAGGACCAGGGGATACGGCCCCAGCCGTCGCGCCACCAGCCCGCTGTCGGCCAGGTCACCGGTACGGAACACCAGGTCGTAACCGTCTTCGACGATATCCACCAGGCTGTTGGACAGGTTCAGATCGACCTGCACGTCCGGGTACTGCTGCATGTAGGCGACCACCGCCGGACCCAGTGCGTGCACGCCAAAGGTGACCGGCGCGCTGATGCGCAGGCGTCCCATCGGCCGCCCACGGGCCACTTCGGCCAACTGCTCGGCGCCCTCCACTTCTTCCAGGATCACCCGCGCCCGCGCCAGATAGGCCTGGCCGAAGTCGGTCAGGCTCTGCTTGCGCGTGGTGCGGTTGAGCAGGCGCACGCCCAGGTGCTGTTCCAATGCCTGGATATGCTTGCCGACCAGTTGTGGCGACAGGTCCAGTGCATCGGCCGCAGCGGCGAAGGAGCCGGCCTCGGCCACCTTGGCGAAGGTCCGCAGGGGAGCGATCAGGCCCATTGCAAAAAATTATTTTTCAATTAAACGCGAGATTACCCCTTATTCTGGATGCAGACCACGCGCACAGTAGACCTCACCTTCCTGCCGGCCCCCTTCGCCGGCTTCTCATTGGAGCCCTCCCCATGACCCAGGTTGTCCGCATCCACGAGTACGGCAACGCCGATGTCCTGAGCATCGACGACATCGACGTTCCGGCCCCTGCCGCCGACGAGATCCAGATCCGGGTAAAGGCCATCGGCCTGAACCGCGCCGAGGTGATGTTCCGCAACGGCGCCTACCTGCAGGAAGCGCAGTTCCCCAGCCGCCTGGGCTACGAAGCGGCCGGCGTGATCGAAGCCGTCGGCAGTGCGGTGAGCGGGTTCGCAGTCGGCGATGCCGTCAGCGTGGTCCCGCCGCTGGATATCGCACGCTGGGGCACGTACGGCGAACTGGCCAACGTGCCGGCGCGGCTGGTGGTCAAGCATCCGCAGGCACTGGGCTTTGAAACGGCGGCCGCGGTGTGGATGCAGTACGTCACCGCTTGGGGTGCGTTGCTGGAGCAGGCGCAGCTGGCTGCCGGGGATTTCGTCATCATCACCGCTGCCAGCAGCAGTGTCGGCCTGGCCGCGATCCAGATCGCCAACGCGGTAGGTGCCACGCCGATCGCGGTAACGCGCGGCCCGGGCAAGCGCCACGCCCTGCTCGATGCCGGTGCCGCCCATGTCATCGCCACCCAGGAACAGGATCTGGCGGCCGAAGTGGCGCGCATCACCGGTGGTGCCGGTGCCCGCGTAGTGTTCGACCCGATTGGTGGCCCGCAGTTCGTGCCGCTGACCGAAGCCATGGCGCGTGGCGGCATCCTGCTGGAGTACGGTGCGCTGAGCAGCGAACCGACCCCGTTCCCGCTGTTCAACGTGCTGGGCAAGTCGCTCACGCTGAAAGGCTATCTGTACTCGGAAATCGTCTCCGACGATGCCGCGTTGGCCCGCGCCAAGGCCTTCATCGTCGACGGCCTGGACAAGGGCGTGCTGATGCCGATGATCGCAAAGGTGTTCCCGTTCGCGCAGATCCAGGACGCGCATCGTTACCTGGAATCGAACGAGCAGATCGGCAAGGTGGTGGTGACGGTGTGACAGCGCCACGCACTGGGGTCGGCCTGCCGCCCCCAGTCCGGTTACCTCGGCAACGCAAACGCCATCACGTAATCGCCGTTCGGGGTTTCCATGAAATGGTGGCCGCCGGCCATGATCACCACGTACTGTCGCCCGCCCTGCTCGTACACCATCGGGTTGGCCTGCCCACCCGCCGGCAGCTTGGCATGCCACAGTTCCTTGCCGGTCTTCAGGTCGATGGCGCGCAGTAGATCGTCGGTCGCAGCGGCGATGAAGATCAGGCCGCTGGCGGTGACCACCGAGCCGCCATTGTTTGGCGTACCGATCTCGATCGGCAGGCCGGAGCGGATTCCGAACGGCCCATTGCCGCGCGCACTGCCGAATGGGCGGTCCCACAGCAGTTTGCCGGTGCGCAGATCGATGGCACGGATGCCGCCATAGGGTGGCTGCTTGCACAGCAGCCCGGTGAACGGCAGCCGCCAACCTGCGTTCACCTGGATGCCATAGGGCGTTCCCACCTGCGGGTCACCAGCCCCTTCAGCGCCGCCCTTGTCGACGCGGATCTTCTCGCGCGGCAGCCAGCCCATGCGATCGGCCTCCGCGCGCGGTACCAGCCGGTTGTAGTTGGGCATGTCGTTGTAGTTGGCCACGATCACGCCACGGCGGGTATCCACCGCCACGCTTCCCCAGTCCGAACCACCGTTGTAGCCGGGGTACTCGATGGAGTGCCGATCGCTGCTCGGCGGCGTGTAGAAGCCTTCGTAGTACGCCTTGCGGAACTGGATGCGGCAGACCAGCTGGTCGATCGGAGTGATGCCCCACATGTCGCGCTCGGTCAGGTCATGCTCGCGGCGCAGTGTGTGGTACAGCGAGAACAACTGCGTGGGCGAACGCTGCTCGGGCTCGACGCCACCGACGGGTACGTTGCGCTCCTCGGCGGCGGTCAGCAGCTGGCCATTGCGGCGGTCGAGGATGTACATGTCGCCCTGTTTGGTCGGCAGCAGGATCGCCGGCACCTTGCCGGCCGCCGTCGGGTAGTCGACCAGGCTGGCCTGCGAACCGAGATCGTAGTCCCACACGTCCTTGCGCACCGCCTGGAAATGCCAGACCGGCTTGCCGGTGGCCACGTCGATCGCCACCAGCGAGGTCGAATAGCGGTTCTGGTTTTCACTGCGTGAGCCACTCCAGTAGTCGCCCGCCGAGTTGCCCAGTGGCAGGTAGACCAGGCCCAGCGCCTCATCGCCGGTCGCGGTGGTCCACATGTTCGGCGTGCCGCGCGTGTAGGTCTGCTCGCGCGGCGGCAGGCCGTTGCGCTCGGGCTGGTCCATATCCCACGCCCAGCGCAGCTTGCCGGTGATCGCGTCATAGGCCTGGATCACGCCCGAGGGCGCGTCGCGGCGCTGCCCATCCAACACCTGGTGACCGGTCACGATCACGCCTCGCACGATCGCCGGTGGCGAGTTGATCGACACGTAGCCAGGGGGCACTTCGCCCATTCCAAGGGTGATGTCGACCTGGCCGTTGTTGCCGAAGTTGGCGCAGGGACGGCCGCTGTCTGCGTCCACCGCGATGATGCGGCCGTCCAGGGTGCCTTCAATGATGCGGGCCCAGCACGCGGGATGACTGCCCGGCGTAGCGCTGCGGGTGACGCTGGGCGGTGGTTCGGGCAGCGCCAGATCGGCCGCGACATCGGCCAGCGCTGCATCGGCCATCGTAGGCGCGTTCGGCTGCTCGTAGTAGCTCACGCCACGGCAGGCGGCGGTGTACGGGATCGAGGCGTCCTTCACCTTCGGATCGAACCGCCACAGCTCCTTGCCACTGCTGGCGTCGAGCGCGATCAGGCGGTTGCGCGCGGTGCAAAGGTAGAGGCGGTCGCCGACCTTCAGGGGCGTGGTTTCCGCGCCCCAGCGCTTCTTCGGCAGGTCACCGGTGCGGAACTGCCAGGCCGGCTGCAGCGTGGCCACATTGGCCGGGGTGATCTGCTGCAGGGGCGAATAGCGGGTGCCCGCATTGCTGCGGCCCCACGCCGGCCAGTCGCCTTCGGCGGGCTGGTCAGCCGGCTGCAGGCCAGTGGTATCGCGCGTTGGTTCCAGTCCGGCGCTGACGGCGCCTTCCGGGAACGGCAGGTGCCCGTCCACTTCACCATGCGGGGCGAAAGCCAGGCTGAAGGCGGCCACGAACACCAGCATCAGCGAGCCCGCCACGCTGCGCGACAGACGCTTTGAAACCGGCTCGCGTAGCGTCGGCGCCAGCAGCGCCAGCACGATGCCCAGCGCGGTCACCAGGCCCAGCCGTGGCACCCAGCGCCAGTAGTCGCTGCCCGACTCCCACCAGGTCCACAGCAACGTGCCCACGAACACCAGCGCGTACAGCAGCGCGCCACTGCGGCGGTTGCCGAACAGCAGGATGCCACTGACCAGCAGCCCCAGGCCGGCGATGGCGTAGTACGCCGAGCCACCGAGGCTGAGCAGCCACGCACCGAGCCCGCCGATGACCAGGCCGAGCACGACCAGCAGCAGCGACAGCACGGTGACCAGAGGATGGCGGGGCGGAGGCGCGGAAGCAGACTGCGGCGTGGCGGACATCGTCGATCTCCGGGGGCAGCATGCGCCGTTATCCCACCGCCGATGTGAAGCGCGCGCGTAAGTGCGGGCACCGGATACGACGACGCCGGCACAGGGCCGGCGTCGTCGGGTACCTCAACCTCGCGGCAGGATCACTCCTGCGCGGCGTCCTCGCTGCTGGCAGCAGCCGGGGCGCCATCGGTCGCGGCCGGGGCGGCGACAGCCACCTCGTCCTCGTCCTCGTCGATCGAGGCATCCATGCGCTCCACCGCCTGCAGCTTCTCGTCCTTGGACAGGCGGATCAGGGTCACGCCCTGGGTGTTGCGGCCGACGCGGCTGATTTCCGAGCCACGCGTACGCACCAGGGTGCCACCATCGGAGATCAACAGGACCTCGTCGCCCGAGCCCATCAGTACCGCAGCGACCAGCTTGCCGTTGCGCTCGGTGGTCTGGATACCGATCACGCCCTGCGTGCCACGACCCTTGCGCGGGTAGTCCGGCAGCGGGGTCCGCTTGCCATAGCCGTTTTCGGTGGCGGTAAGGATGTACTGCACGCTGGCGTCATCGGCGCCGTCGATCACTGCATCGCCATTGGCTGCGGTTTCCTCGACACCGTTGTCGTCCTCGTTCTCGTCCTCGCTGCCACCCGCACTTTCGGCCACGATCAGGCTGACCACTTCCTCGCCGGCCGGCATCTTGATGCCGCGCACGCCGGTAGCGGTACGGCCCATCGAACGGACCTTGTCCTCACCGAAGCGCACGGTCTTGCCGTTGGAGGCGAACAGCAGGATGTCGCGCTCGCCATCGGTCAGGCCGACGCCGACCAGGGCATCGCCCTCGTCGAGGTTGATCGCGATCTTGCCGCGGGCCAGACGGAAGGCGAACTCGCCCAGCGGGGTCTTCTTGACCGTACCGTTCTTCGTGGCGAAGAACACGAACTGGCCATCAGCGTACTCACGCACCGGCAGTACGGCCTGCACGCGCTCACCCGGTTCCAGCGGAATCCAGTTGATGATCGGGCGGCCACGGGCGTTGGAACCGGCTTCGGGCAGCTGGTAGACCGGCAGCCAGAACACCTTGCCCGAACTGGTGAAGGTCAGCAGCGTGTCGTGCGTGTTGACCAGCCACAGCTGTTCGATGAAATCCTCTTCCTTGGTGGACGCTGCACTGCGGCCACGGCCACCCCGGCGCTGCGCGCGGTACACGCTCACCGGCTGGCGCTTGACGTAGCCAGCATGGGAGACGGTGACCACCACGTCTTCCGGCGCGATCAGGTCGAGGATGTCCAGGTCTTCTTCGCTGTGGCGGATTTCGGTACGACGCTCGTCGCCGAACTCGGCCTTGACGCTGATCAGCTCTTCGCGGATCACCTGCAGCAGGCGATCGGGATCTTCCAGGATGTGGATCAGCCCGGCGATCACTTCCAGCAGCTGCTTGTATTCCTCGGTCAGGCGGTCCTGCTCCAGCCCGGTCAGGCGGTGCAGGCGCATTTCCAGGATCTGGGTCGCCTGGATCTCGGTCAGCTGGTAGCCGCCTTCGATCAGGCCCACACCCTTGGGCAGGTCATCCGGACGCGAGGCTTCGGCACCGGCAGCGCCCAGCATCGAACCGACCAGGCCCGGTTCCCACAGGCGCGCGAGCATGCGCTCACGGGCTTCGGCGGGGTTCGGCGAGGTCTTGATCAGTTCGATCATCTCGTCGATGTTGGCCAGCGCGACGGTCAGGCCTTCCAGCACGTGGGCACGGGCGCGCGCCTTGCGCAGCTCGAACACGGTGCGGCGGGTGACCACTTCGCGACGGTGGCGGACGAACGCCTCCAGCATCTGCTTGAGGTTCATCAACTGCGGGCGGCCATCGACCAGCGCCACCATGTTGATGCCGAACACCGATTCCATCTGGGTCTGCTGGTACAGGTTGTTCAGCACAACCTCGGCAGATTCACCGCGCTTGATCTCGATGTAGATGCGCATGCCGTCCTTGTCGGACTCATCGCGCAGCTCGCTGATGCCTTCGATCTTCTTTTCCTTGACCAGCTCGGCGATCTTCTCGATCAGACGCGCCTTGTTCACCTGGTAAGGAATTTCAGTGACGATGATCGATTCGCGGCCGTTGTCGGCCACTTCGATGTCCGCCTTGGCACGGATGCGCACGCGGCCACGGCCGGTGCGGTAGCCGGCGATGATGCCGGCGGTGCCATTGATGATGCCGGCAGTGGGGAAGTCCGGGCCCGGGATGTACTCCATCAGGCCGTCGACATCGATTTCCGGGTTGTCGATCAGCGCGATGCAGGCGTTGATCGACTCGGTCAGGTTGTGCGGCGGGATGTTGGTGGCCATGCCCACCGCGATGCCGGCCGAACCGTTGACCAGCAGGTTCGGGAACCGGGTCGGCATGACCGTCGGCTCCAGTTCCTTCTCGTCGTAGTTGGGCTGGAAATCGACGGTTTCCTTGTCGATGTCCGCCATCAGCTCATGCGCAAGGCGCGACATGCGTGCCTCGGTGTATCGCATCGCCGCAGCGGAATCGCCGTCGACCGAACCGAAGTTACCCTGGCCATCGACCAGCATGTAACGCAGCGAGAACGGCTGCGCCAGGCGCACCAGCGTGTCGTACACCGACTGATCGCCATGCGGGTGGTACTTACCGATGACGTCACCGACGATACGCGCCGACTTGAAGTAGGGCTTGTTGCTGTGCGCGTTCAACTCGTTCATCGCGAACAGCACACGACGATGCACCGGCTTGAGGCCATCGCGCGCATCTGGCAGCGCGCGGCCCACGATCACGCTCATGGCGTAATCGAGGTAGCTCTTGCGCATCTCGTCTTCCAGGTTGACCTGGATGATTTCCTTGGCGGTTTCTGCCATTCGGGTTCCGTTGTCTGGTAGCGGTCCAGTCCGGCGCAGCCCCCTGCGGGAGGGAGTCGTGCCGGAACCTCGATTCAACCGCTGGATTCTACCACAAAGGGGCGTTTCCCGCCTGCCTTTACGGTGATTTTACCGGCACAAATCAGGAACTTAGGGGGGTTGCCGGCCAGCGGCCGGCGCTACCGGGGGCTGGGGGTCGGAGCCCTTCCCTGCGGAAAGGGATCCGACCACGACCCTGCCTGCCTCAACCGCCGAAGGCGGCGCGCATGTTCTCGACGGTCGGGTTCAGGATCACGCCACGTTCGGTCACGATGGCGTCGATCAGCTCACCCGGGGTTACGTCGAATACCGGGTTCCAGGCGGCGATGCCCTCGGCCACGGTGCGGGTACCGCCCACCCCGTACAGCTCGCCCGGGTCACGCTGCTCGATCTCGATCTGGCTGCCATCCACGGTCTCCATGTCCACCGTGGAGGACGGGGCCACGACCATGAACTTCACCCCATGGTGGCGGGCGGCGATGGCCAGCTGATAGGTACCGATCTTGTTGGCCGTATCGCCATTGGCGCAGATGCGGTCAGCGCCGACGATCACCCATTGCACCGCGCCGGTCTTCATCAGGTGCGAAGCCGCCGAGTCGGCGATCAGCGTCGCGTCGATGCCATCCTGCTGCAGCTCCCACACGGTCAGGCGCGCGCCCTGCAGCCACGGCCGGGTCTCGCCAGCGAACACGCGGGCGATGCGATGCTGGGCCATGCCGGCGCGGATCACCCCCAGGGCGGTGCCGAAGCCAGCGGTGGCCAGCGAGCCGGTGTTGCAGTGGGTCAGCACGCCGCTGCCCGCTTCGATCAGGCCTGCACCGAGCGCGCCCATATGGCGGTTGGCGGCCAGGTCTTCCTCGGCGATGGCCTGCGCCTCCGCCTCCAGCAACGCCTTCCAATCGGCACCGGCGGCAGTCAGGCAACGACGCATGCGCGCCAGCGCCCAGGCCAGGTTCACCGCCGTCGGGCGCGAAGCATTGAGCCGCTGCAGCGCTGGTTCCAGCTGCTGCAGGGCATGCACGCCATCAGCTGCATGCACATCCCGCGCAGCCAGCACCACGCCCCAGGCAGCGGCAATGCCGATCGCCGGCGCGCCGCGCACGGTCAGCGCATGGATCGCCGCAGCAACCTCGTCGCTGTCATGGCAGACCACGTGTTCAACCACGAACGGCAGCTTGCGCTGGTCGAGCAGTTGCAGGGCTTCGCCTGTCCACAGGATCGGGCGGATGTGGTCGTAACGGGCGTAGTCGATGTCGGAGGCAGTGTTCATGGGCCCATTGTAGGGCCAGGCCCCACGTGGTTGGAGCCTGCCCGGGCTCAATTCACCGAGAATTCGGCCCGGCAGCCGCCGTCCACCCAGATCCCGTTGCGGCTCCAGCCCCAGGTGCTGCCCTCTTCGCACGGCGTGCTGGACAGCTGCTGGGTGACGACCGCTCCAACGGAAATGCTGGCACCGCAGAAGCGGCGCTTCTTCGACTTCGACTCGCAGGTCAGGCGCCGCGGCACGTCGACGAAACGACCCTCCTCGTCGGCCACTTCGAAATCACCCTGGCAGCCACGCGTGGTCCAGACTTCATTGCGCTTGTAGCCCCAGCCCTGCCCCTCCCGGCACGGAAGCACCGACAACTGGCGCAGCAGGCGCACCGGGGCGCCATCGAGCCGCACCGGGCAACTCTGCGGGCGACCATTGGACTCACAGCGCACCACGCGGCGCACCAGGCGCTTGCCCTGGGTGCTGGCCGGCGCTGCCGCTCCTTGCGCACGGCGTGCACGGAACTCGGCACGGCAGCCAAGAGTGACCCACACACCACTGCGGTCGGTCCCCCACTCACTGCCGCGGATGCAGCTGTTGCTGGACAGCTGGCGAACCAGGTCGATGCCGTTGCTGACATCGATATCGCAGTGCACCCAGGCCATGTCACGCGATTCGCAGGTCACCACTTCGCCGTCATAGCCGGCCTGCTGGGCCAACGCCGACGACGGTGCGAACACCCCCCATATCGCGAGGGAGTACACCGGTGCAGCGACGACCGCGAACCACTTGACCAAAGGCTTCCCCACGAGACTGGATGAACTGCCATGCCAGTGTGAGGCACGTGGGATGATGAGAGCATCATCATGCTTGCTGAATCAAGCGCGAAATCCGTCGATTCCGTTCAGCCTGCAGATTTCAGAAAGACCCGAAAACTCAGGCGTGGGCAAAATCGTAGGCCAGCACATCGGCGATGCGCGGCGTGCGGTTCATCGCCATCAGCAGGCGGTCGATGCCCACCGCCACGCCGGCACAGGCCGGCATCGACGGCAGCGCTGCCAACAGCGCCTCATCCAGCGCCGGCTGTACCTGCCCACGCTCGTGCCGACGCTGCAGATCATGCTGGAAGCGCGCACGTTGCTCCTGCGCGTCATTCAGTTCGTGATAGCCGTTGGCCAGCTCCACCGCCCCCAGGTACAGCTCGAAACGCTCGGCCAACGGCGGTGTGCCGGGGCGGATGCGCGCGAGCGCGGCCTGGCTGGCCGGCCAGTCATGGACCGCGGTCATGACCGCGTCATCGAAGTGCGGTTGGATGTGGTGGGTCATCAGCAGGTCCAGCCAGTCGTCGCGGGTCAACCCGACCGGATCGATATGCACGTCGCCCAGTGCGGCACGCAGCGCGGCTTCGTCGGCATCGAACGGATCCACGCCTACATGCTGCTGGAACAGCTCGCGATAGCTCATCACGCGCAAGCGGGCACTGCGCCCGACCAGCGCCAACGCCTGCCCGACCAGCTCGGCGGTTTCCTGCACCAGCCGATGGTGGTCCCAGCCGACCCGGTACCACTCCAGCATGGTGAATTCAGGATTGTGGCGACCACCCGCTTCGCCATTGCGGAATACGCGGCCCAGTTCATAGCAGTCGCCGACGCCTGCAGCGAGCAGGCGCTTGAGCGGATACTCCGGCGAGGTCCGCAACCAGCGGCGGCGGCCACCGGCATCAACATGCCCGGTGAAATCGGTGTGGAAGCTGTCGATGTTCGGCTCGGTGTTGCCGGCCACCGACAGGATCGGGGTTTCCACTTCCAGCACATCGCGCTCGGCGAAGAAGCGGCGCAGCAGCGCGTTCAGCGCGGCGCGCTGCTGCAGCGCCCGCAGCAGGGCCTCGCTCACAGGATGCCCTCCGGGCGCGGATGGTCCAGCGGCAGGGTCAGCAGGTCACGGGTGTCGTCGATGTAGCCGCTGGCCAGGTACAGGCGTCGGGCCAGTTCGTTGTGGTGGTTCACTTCCAGGCGCAGGCGGCTGACGCCACGACCGCGTGCGCGCTGTTCGCAGATCGCCAGGGCCTGTTTGCCGCGACCACGACCGCGCGCGCGATGGCTCAGGTACAGCTCGTCCAGCAGCATGAAGTGACCGCCCTGCTCCAGGCTGAAACCCATCGCGATCACCGCATAGCCGACCACCTCGCCGGCTTCGTCCAGCCACAGCAGTACTTCACCGTTGCGCGGGTCGGCCAGCAGTGCATCCACACCGCGACGCACGCGGGCGTCGTCGAAGTCGATCTTGTCTTCGGCGTAGAACTCGCGCATCAACGCGATCAACAGTTCCTCATCGGCACGGGTGGCCAGGCGGAAGTCCAGCGGGGCGGTCTGCATCGGTGTTCCTTTGTATTTCATGCCGGCCGCAGGAGCGCCCGGCGGAGGCTTCATTCGTGCTCGGCGAGATAGGCCAGCAGGCGGTCTTCGTCCCACACCGGCACGCCCAGCGACTGCGCCTTGTCCAGCTTGGAGCCGGCCTCGGTACCGGCCACCACGAAGCTGGTCTTCTTCGACACACTGCCGGAGACCTTCGCACCCAGTGCCTCCAGGCGCTCCTTGGCGGCATCGCGGGTGAGCTGGGCCAGGGTGCCGGTCAGCACCACGGTCTGTCCATCCAGCGGGCCGGCGACGATCTCCGCAAGCGCGGGGGCCTTGACCAGGATCTGCCGCATCGCTTTCTCAGCGGCCAGCAGCATCGCGCCGTGGCCCTCGGTATCGAGCCACTCGGCCAGGCCACGCGCAGTATCGTCGGGCAGGCCTGCATTGACGAACTGACCATGCTCGGCGTCGAGCACTGCCTGCGCGCCGGGCAGCGCAGCGACCAGTTTTTCCGCACGAAGGCGGGTGATGCCGGGAATCTCCGATTCCACCATCAACTGCGCCAGGTCCAGGCCCTCACGCAGCTTGGCACTGGGGGCGTGTGCATCGCTGATGCGTACCTGGCCGACCTGCAACAGATCATCGATGGCCTGCTGGTTTCCCTGCTGCTCGAAGAAATGACCGAGCGAGCGGGCTACTTCGCCACCGATGTCCGGCACCCGCTTGAACAGCGGCCACGGCAGGTGGCGGATCAACTCCAGATCGCCAAACCACTGCGCCAGCGCCTTGGCCGTGCTTTCGCCGACGTGTTCGATGCCCAGTGCGAACAGCAGCCGCTCCAGCGTGGCCGCACGGCTGGCGTCGATCGCCGCGATCAGGTTGTCAGCCCACTTGGTGGCGATCTTCTTCGTGTTCCATTCAAAGCTGGCCGGCTGCACCAGTGCCTGCGCGCGCCAGCCTGGATCGTTGCCGTCCAGCTTGAGCACGGCATTGAGCACCGCGCCGCTGCCTTCGGCAGGCAGATGCAGCTTCAATGCGGCAGCCAGTGCCGAAGGATCTTCGGCATCCAGCACCAGTTTCAGGTGCAGCAGCTGGTCACGGCTGAGCCGGTACAGGTCGGCCACGCTCTTGACGATGCCGGCGTCAACCAGGGTCTCGATGTATTTGTCGCCCAGGCCGTCGATATCCATCGCGCGGCGCGAGGCGAAGTGCGCGATGGCTTCCTTGCGCTGCGCCGGGCAGGACAGCTCGCCCGAACAACGCCACGCCGCCGCTCCCTCCTCGCGCACGATCTCCGAGCCACACACCGGGCACTGCGTCGGCATCTGCCACGGCGTGGTGCCCTGCGGACGACGGTCGAGGATGACGCTGACCACTTCCGGAATCACGTCACCCGCACGTCGCACGATCACGCTGTCGCCGACGCGCACATCGAGGCGCGCGATCTGGTCGGCGTTGTGCAGGGTGGCGTTGGAGACGATCACACCGGCCACGGCCACTGGCGCCAGGCGCGCGACCGGCGTGGCGGCACCGGTGCGGCCGATCTGGATCTCGATCGCTTCCACGGTGGTGCTCTGTTCCTGCGCCGGGAACTTGTGTGCGATGGCCCAGCGCGGTGCGCGCGAGACGAAGCCCATCGCCTGCTGCCCGGCGCGGTCGTCCAGCTTGTAGACCACGCCGTCGATATCGAACGGCAGGCCATCACGGCGCTCGCCGATGTCACGGTAGTAGCCAAGCAGGCCATCGGTGCCATCCACCACCTTGCACAGCGCACTGACCGGGAAGCCCCAGCTGCCGAGCTGTGCCAGCGTGCCCGAATGGGTATCGGGAAGCTCGCCACCCTGCACCTCGCCGGTGCCGTAGGCGAAGAAACTCAGCTTGCGCTGCGCGCTGATCTTCGGGTCGAGCTGGCGCAGCGAGCCGGCTGCAGCATTGCGCGGATTGGCCAGCACCTTGCCACCCTGCAGGCGCGCACGCTCGTTGTAGGCCTCGAAGTCGGCGCGGGCCATGTAGACCTCGCCGCGTACTTCCAGCACATCCGGCCAGTCCTTGCCGTGCAGGCGCTTGGGGACATCGCCGATCTCGCGCAGGTTTGCCGTCACGTCTTCGCCAGTGCTGCCATCACCGCGGGTCGCGCCCAGTACGAAATGCCCCTCTTCGTAGCGCAGGCTGATTGCCAGGCCGTCCATCTTCGGCTCTGCCGAGAACTGCAGGCTGCGGCGGCCCAGGCGCTCATCGATGCGACGCACGAAATCGGCCACTTCCTCATCGCTGAAAGCATTGGACAACGACAACATCGGCACCGCATGGCGCACCTCGGCGAAACGGCCCGAGGGACGCGCTCCAACCTGCTGGGTAGGGCTGTCGGCACGGGCCAGTTCCGGATGCTCGCGCTCCAGCGCTTCCAGCTCGCGCACCATCCGGTCATAGTCGACGTCGGGGATCTCCGGCGCATCCAGCTCGTGGTAGGCGCGGTTGGCCTGGGCGATCTGCCGGCGAAGGTCTTCGGCGCGTTCGGCGGGGCTGGGGCTCATCGGGATCCGGTGGTTCTGGGATGGCCGGGAATTCTACCGCGCCCGGGCGTCAGGCCCTGTAACACCACCGCCTTTGTTGCGTCGAGCTTGCTCGACTGCTCCCCCGCTCTGGCAGATACCAACCACTCCCCCGCTCCGGTAGGTGCCAACCATTCCCCGCTCTGGTAGGTGCCAACCTTGGTTGGCACATCTGTAGTCGAGCACGGC
Source organism: Stenotrophomonas maltophilia (assembly GCF_004920835.1). Classification (GTDB taxonomy): domain Bacteria; phylum Pseudomonadota; class Gammaproteobacteria; order Xanthomonadales; family Xanthomonadaceae; genus Stenotrophomonas; species Stenotrophomonas maltophilia_AQ. The sequence goes on along the minus strand of NZ_QFHO01000003.1, from coordinate 45,923 downwards.
TCGACTCTACAAAAAGCAGCTTGCCGCCCGCCCCCACCAGCGCTAGCGTGCAGCAGCCAACCTTCGGAACCCCGCCCGTGACCCTGCCCGCCTCCCGTCGCCGCTTCCTGCAACTGGCCGGTGCCGGCCTTGCCGTGGCCGGCAGCAGCCTGCCCCGCCTGGCCCAGGCCCAGCCTGCTGCGGCCACAACGCCGACTCCCAGCGAGGGCGCGGTACTGCTGAACTTCAATGAGTGCCCGTACGGCCCCTCACCCGCTGCCCAGCAGGCGGCACGCGAGAGCATCGCAAGCTGCGGCCGCTACCGCTTCGAGCTGGCGGGCCAGGTGCGCGACGCTTTCATCGGGCAGGCCGGCATCCCGGCCGATCATGTGCGCCTCTACCCCGGCTCCAGCGAACCGCTGAATCGTGCGGCCACGCTGTGGACCGGCCCGCAGGCAGGACTGGTAGTTGCCGACCCGACCTTCGAAACGCTGGGCGAAGTGGCCGCCGCACACGGCGCGCACGTGCAGAAGGTGCCGCTGCGCGATGACGGCGCGCACGACCTGCGTGCGATGGTTGCTGCCGCACATGCGCACCCGACCGGGCTGCTGTACGTGTGCAATCCGAACAACCCCACCGGCTCGATCAGCCCACCGGTCGAGCTCGCCTGGCTGCTGGCCAACAAGCCTGTGGCCACCCGTGTACTGGTCGACGAGGCCTATCTGCAGTACAGCGAGCAGCCCAGCCTGATCGGCCAGGTGGCCCAGCGCGATGACCTGATCGTGCTGCGCACGTTTTCCAAGCTGTACGGCATGGCCGGTCTGCGCCTTGGCGTGGCCGCTGCACATCCGGACCGGCTGCGTGAACTGGCCAGCCTCGGCGACAACCCGCTACCGGTACCGGCACTGGCGGCGGCGCTGTCCAGTCTGCGGGATCCGCAGCTGATCCCGCAGCGACGCCTGCAGAATGCCAAGGCACGCCAGGCCACCGTCGCGTGGCTCGGCAAGCGCGGTTTCAACTGCGTGCCTTCGGAGGCGAACTGCTTCGTGGTCGACGTCCAGCGTGACGGCGGCGCGTTCGCCAAGGCAATGGCGGAGAACGGCGTGGTGATCGGTCGCAACTGGCCGATCTGGCCGCAGCGCGTGCGGGTGACCGTCGGTACCGAAGAGGAAATGGCGGCGTTCCGCCAGGCGTTCGCGAAGGTGGCTGGCGTACCGGCGTAACCCCATCCGGGTGGATGCCGGCCGCTGGTCGGGGTGGGTGCCGACCGCTGGTCGGCACACCGGAAAAAACGCTTTTACCAGCGCGGGGTCTTGGTCAGCGGCGGTGCCTGGTGCTGGCGATCATAGGCACGCAGCTCGTCACGGATGTGTGCGATGCGCTGACGACCCAGGGCATTGCGGCCGTCATCCAGCACCACGCCGTCGAGCAGTTCGGCCATGCGCTGCACGGTCGGCAGCATCTTCTCCCAGGCATCCAGCGCGGTCAGCGGTGCCGGCAGGGTCAGGAAGAAGGCGATGGCCGGAGTTTCCATGGCGCGGATGTTGGCCATGTCGAAGCTGCCCGGATTGATGACGCTGGCCATCGAGAAGATCGGTCCGCGCTCGGGATAGCCCTCCACCAGGCGGTGGAACACGTTCATATGGCCGAAGACCAGGCCGGTCTTCTCGGCGGCCACTACGATGTCCTCCCCGCGCAGCTGCTCGCCGGCGCGGGCCGCCACCAGCAGCGAAACGATCTTGTCGAAATCCTGGGTGGCGCGCTTGCCGAGGTCGCTGGCTGCGCCCAGATCGGTGTCGGGGAGACCGAGTTCGGCCTGCTCGCCTTCCCCGCCCATTCCCGGTTCAATGCGGCCATCGGCCACGGGGACGCCGTCATCGCCCAGCACCGGCTCGCGGCGTTGACCGCTGGTCGGTTCCGCGCCTTCCACGCGGCGCCCCTGGGGCTTCTTTTTCGGACGGCCAAACAGGAAGATCGCGGCGATCAACAGCAGGCCGGCGGCCAGGATGCCGATGCGCAACAGTGCCGTGTCGGACATTCGATAGGTTCTCCGGCTAGTTCATTCAGGTAACTAGGATGGCACGTCAGGCCGCGCCCGCCAATCGTGCGGCTTCTTCCAGGTCCACGCTGACCAGGCGGCTGACGCCCGGCTCGCGCATGGTCACGCCCGACAGCTGGTGCGCAGCCTCCATCGTCGCCTTGTTGTGGCTGACGAACAGGAACTGCACCTTCTCGCTCATTTCCTTGACCATGTTGGCCAGGCGGCCGACGTTGGCCTCGTCCAGCGGCGCGTCCACCTCGTCCAGCAGGCAGAACGGCGCGGGGTTCAGCTGGAAGATGGCAAACACCAGCGCTACCGCGGTCATCGCCTTCTCGCCACCGGACAACAGCGAGATGCTGGACACGCGCTTGCCCGGCGGGCGCGCCATGATGGTCACGCCGGTGTCGAGCAGGTCTTCTCCGGTCAGTTCCAGGTAGGCATGGCCGCCACCGAACAGGCGCGGGTACAGGGCCTGCACGCCGGCATTGACGCGGTCGAAGGTGTCCTTGAAGCGGCCGCGGGTCTCGCGATCGATCTTGCGGATGGCATCTTCCAAGGTCTCCAGAGCGGTGGTCAGGTCAACATGCTGCGCGTCCAGGTACTCCGATCGCTGCGAGGCCTCTCCGTACTCGTGGATGGCAGCCAGGTTGACCGGCTCCAGCCGGCGCATGCGGCCGTCGATCTGGTGCACGGCCTGCTCCCAGTCGCCCAGGCGGGCTTCTTCGGGCAACGCGTTGAGCACATCCTGCATCACGAAACCGGCCTTCTCCACCGCAGCCTGCAGCGTGTCGGCACTGAGCACCAGCGCCTGCTGGTCCAGCTTGCGCTGGGAAATACGCTCGCGCTGGGCCAGTGCCTGTTCGTCGCGCTGGTGGCGGGTCTGCTCGTAATTGCGCAGTTCGGCATCAATGCCGTCCAGCAGCGTACGCGCCTCGGTCAGCACACGGTCGGCACGCACGCGCTCTTCCAGCGCGTTCTGGTGCTCGGCCTGCAGCGATTCGACCGGCGAATCGCCCTCATCGAGCTGCGAGTGCAGTTCGCCCAGGCGTGAATCCAGCTGGCCACGTTGGGTGCTCATGCGCTCCAGCGCCTGGCTCAACGAGGCCACCTGGGCGCGCTGCGATTCCAGGGTCAGGGCCAACGCGTGCGACCGCTCGCGTACCGCACGGGCGGCGTCGCGGGCCAGATCGCGCGCCTCGGTCAACTGACGGCGTTCGCCCTCCAGGCCCTGCCGGTTCGACTCCAGGTCGCCCATGCTGTTGACCGCATTCTCCAACCGCGCACGCGCTTCACGCGCCTGCTCGCGATTGATGTCCAGGGTCTCCAGCAACTGGCTGAGCTCGCCTTCGATGCGGTCGATGCGTGTGCGTGCCGCCTCGACCTTGCCCTGCTGGCCCTGCAGCTGGCCAGCCAGTTCGGACACAGCGCGGTGCGCCAGGTACAGCGCGCGCTGTGCATCCTCGCGCTGCTGTTCGGCGGCCAACAGGTGTTCGCGGAAACCGGCCAGCTGTTCTTCCAGTTCGGCTTCGCGCGATTGCAGCTGCTCGATCTGCTCGCGCAGTTCGTTGATTTCGCGTTCGCGCAGCAGCGCGCCCTGCTGGGCCGCGCCAGAGCGCGCGACGCGCAGCCAGCCCTGGCCCAGGCGCTCGCCGCCCTGGGTGATGATCGAATCGCCTTCGGGCAGGCGGGCCTGCAACGTTTTCGCTTCGGCCAGATCGCTTGCAGCGTGCAGATGGGCCAGCAGGCGACGGATCGCCGCCGGGCCACGCACACGAGCGGCCAGCGAGGTAGGGGCAACCTTCAGATCTGCGTCGCCGCTGGCAACCAGCGCGATACGGCCATCGCCTAGCTCACCCAGTGCATCGACCAGGCTGGCCGGGTCGTCGACCAGCACGCCTTCGATCAACTGGCCAAGCGCGCTTTCCACCGCATTTTCCCAGCCGGCATCAACGTCCAGGCGTTCGCCGACACGCGCCGCCGAATCCAGCCCACGCGCCTTCAGCCACGCCACGGCAGCGCCCTGCTCCTGGCCCAGCGCGGCCTGCTGCAGGGTCTCCAGCGAGGCCAGCCGGCCACGCAGGCCGTTGGCCTGCTTGCGCAGTTCGGCCAGTTCGTTCTGGCCATTCCGCTGCTGCTCCTGCACCGCCGCCACGCCCTGCTTGCGCAGCTCGACGTCTTCACTCAACTCGTCCAGCGCGGTCTTCTGCGTGTCGTGCTGCAGGTGCAGCTGCTCGAATGCTTCTTCCAGCGCGTCCACGTCCAGCCCCGCGCGTTCGGCCGCCAGCGCCTCGCGACGACGGTCGGCATCGAGGACCTGCTTGTCCAGGTAGTCCACGCGGGTGCGCTCGACCTCGCCAGCGCGCGAGGCTTCCGAGCTCTGCGAGGTGTGCTGCTCCCAACGCTGCTGCCAATCGGACAACCGCGCTTCGGCCTCACGCAGGCCTTCCTGCTTGATCTCGTTCTCTTCCTGCAGTTCTTCCAGCTGCGGGGTGGCCGCATCGACCGCTTCGCGCAGCACCATCAGCTTGGCTTCGTCACCACTGATGTGCTGGCCAAGCTCGGCCAGTGCCTGGCGGGTTTCATCGCGCGCCTTGTGCAGGCGCTGCGACAGTTCGCGCTGGTGCTGGATCTGCTGTTCGAGGCGGGCCAGCGTGCTGCCCACCTGGTAGACCTCGGCCTGCGCGGCATTGAGCGCGTCGGCAGCCTCCTCGCGGCGCACGCGGGAAGTCTCGATCCGCGCCTCAGCGTCGCGCTGGTCGGCAATCAGCTGCTGCAGCTTGGTTTCTTCCTGCGACAGCCCTTCGCGCAGCTTGGACAGGCGACCATCCAGGCCACGGTATTCCAGCGCCTTCCACTCCGCATCCTTGACCCGGCGTTCTTCCTGCAACGCCTGGTACTGCTCGGCCTGCTTGGCCTGCCGCTTGAGGTGCTCGAGCTGCTTGGTGATTTCCTCGCGCAGGTCGCCAAGGCGGTCCAGGTTCTCGCGGGTGTGGCGGATGCGGGTCTCGGTCTCCTTGCGGCGCTCCTTGTACTTGGAGATGCCGGCGGCCTCTTCCAGGTACACGCGCAGGTCTTCCGGGCGCGCCTCGATGATCTGGCTGATCATGCCCTGCTCGATGATCGAGTAGCTGCGCGGGCCCAGGCCGGTGCCGAGGAACAGATCGGTGATGTCGCGGCGGCGGCACTTGGTGCCGTTGAGGTAATAGTTGCTGCTGCCGTCGCGGCTGACGGTGCGCTTGACCGAGATCTCGTTGAACGAGGCGTACTCGCCGGAGATCGTGTGGTCGGAGTTGTCGAAGATCAGCTCGACGGTGGCCTGCGAGACCGGCTTGCGGGCATTGGAACCGGAGAAGATCACGTCGGTGAGCGAGTCACCACGCAGGCGGCTGGCCGAACTTTCGCCCATGACCCAGCGCACGGCGTCGATGATGTTCGACTTGCCGCAGCCATTAGGCCCTACCACGCCGGTCATGTTGGTCGGCAGGTGCAGGGTGGTCGGATCGACGAACGACTTGAAGCCGGACAGCTTGATCGTGGAAAGACGCATAGGGTTTCCGGACTGGGGCCGGCGAGCGGCCTGCGTTTACCCTCCAAGTCATTGATCCGATTGGGATCGCTGGCCGTGGAACGGATGTGACGCCCTGAGTATACCGATGTGGCCGTGTTCTACGAATGGGCGTGGAACATTGCCCGGCCGGGGGCGCCGGCCGAGCATCGTCCAGCGCCACGGATCGGACCTCCGCACAAAACAAAACGGGCACCCTCGCGGGCGCCCGTTCTGCGGTGATACCAGGCCTTGCGGCGTGGGATCAGGCCTTTTCGGCTTCGACCACAACCTTGACGGTGGTTTCAACGTCAGCGTGCAGGTGCACCAGGACGTCGTACTCACCGATGTTGCGGAAGGCGCCTTCGCCCAGGATGACTTCGCTCTTGCTGACCGGCAGGCCGGCAGCGGTGAAGGCATCGGCGATTTCGCGGGCGCCGACCGAGCCGTACAGCTTGCCTTCGGTCGAAGCGTTGGCGGCGATGGTGACGCTCGCGCCTTCCAGCTTGGCCTTGCGGGCTTCAGCGTCGGCGTGGATCGACTGGGCCTTGGCTTCGTACTCGGCACGCTTGGCTTCGAACTCGGCCTTGTTGCTCTCGGTGGCCGGCACGGCCTTGCCCTGCGGCACGAGGAAGTTACGGCCGTAGCCCGGCTTCACGTCGACCAGGTCGCCCAGGTTGCCGAGGTTGGTGACTTTCTGCAGAAGGATCAGCTGCATGGTATTGCTCCAGATAAGTTATTCGTTAGCGAGGCTGGGCCCCGCAACTAGGGCTGTCCGAATAGCTGGCACAGCGGGGGCGGCACCGGGCCGCCCCGCCGGCATCAGACGTCGTGGTTGTCGGTGTACGGGATCAGGGCCAGGAAGCGAGCGCGCTTGACGGCGGTCGCCAGCTGACGCTGGTACTTCGACTTGGTACCGGTGACGCGGCTCGGCACGATCTTGCCGTTCTCGGTCAGGTACTGGCGCAGGGTGTTGAGATCCTTGTAATCGATCTCCTTGACACCTTCAGCGGTGAACTTGCAGAACTTGCGGCGACGGAAGAACTTGGACATGTCAGTGCTCCTTAGGCGGCCGAAGCGGCGTCGTCGCCGGCATCGTTGTCAGCGGCGGGGGTGGTTTCGCCTTCTTCGTCATCACGACGACGACGCTCACCACGCTCGGGCTTGTCGCCCTTCTCGTCCTTGCTCTTCATGATCAGCGACTGCTCGGTGTCAGCCTCGTCACGCTTGATGACCAGGTTGCGCAGCACGGCGTCGTTGAAGCGGAAGCTTTCGGTCAGCTCGTTCAGCACGGCCTGGTCGGCTTCGATGTTCAGCAGCACGTAGTGCGCCTTCACCAGGTTCTGGATCGGGTAAGCCAGCTGGCGGCGGCCCCAGTCTTCCAGACGGTGGACGGTGCCGTTGCCGTTCTCGACCAGCGACTTGTAGCGCTCGATCATGGCCGGGACCTGCTCGCTCTGGTCCGGATGGACCATGAACACGATTTCGTAATGACGACTCATGTTTTTTCTACCTTTCGGATGTGGCCTTGCGGCCGGACAGCCCCCCGCCGTTGATACCGCGGTGGGGCAAGGATTCCCGCCAGGGAGGCAGGAAGCCGCGCATTATGGCGCAGATGGGGTGGCCGGGCAACCGGCGGGTCACAGGGCAACCTGAACCGGGGGGCAGCCTTCATGCCAACCAAGGTTGGCCGCTACCGGAGCCCAGCACAGTCCACGAATCCGCCTGGATTCACCCCAGGTCGACGTGAAGGCGATGCTGGCCGCATTCCAGGCACTGGAACAGGCAGCCGACCATCATCCCGTCCCGGCTCAGGTGCGCCAGCACCCAGTCGGCGTCGCGCGGGTTGACTTCGGCCACGTCCGGCCGGACCTGGTCGAGGATGGGCAGGAGGTCCTCGCTGCCGGCAAAGCCGAGGAAGGCGCAGGGCCGTTCACAATGGCTCAGCCAGACCGATTGCTGCCAGGACGAGTAGCCCGGGGTGCGCTCGCAGATCTCCAGCAGCAGCTCACGGGCGATGGCTGGCGGCGGGTCGGCTGGATCAGGGGATACCCCTTCAATATCGCTCCAGCCGGTGAATTCACCCTCGTAACTGGCCGCCGCCCTGCCATCGGCAATACACCATGGGCACAGATACTCCGGTCGCAGGCACGTGTAGAAAGGCCCCCGGTACTGAAGTGTCCGCGCCTGACCGCAGCAGTCACAGACCCCGTCGACCTCTTCGAAGGAGAGGGCGTAGGCGTTGGGGTGATAAATGAAAAGCGGTCGTTCCATCCGTGGATCCCTTCCCTGCCGACCAAGGTCGGCATCTACCAGAGCAGGTTCCGCTAGCGGCGGACGCCAGAACCGGCCGTCAGGCCTTGTCGGCGTCGGTGGTGAAGCTTTCGCCGCAGCCACACTCGGCGGTGGCGTTGGGGTTGCTGAACGTGAACGTTTCGCTCAGGCCGTGCTTGCCGAAGTCGATCACGGTGCCGTCCACCAGCGCCAGGCTCTTGGCATCGACGTAGATCTTCACGCCGTCCTGGTCGAACACGGTATCGCCCTCGCGCTCGTCGCGGGCCAGGTCGGTGATGTGACCCCAGCCCGAGCAGCCGGTCTTGGTCACGCCGAAACGCAGGCCCAGCGCGCCGGGGGTCTGGGCGACAAAGCGCTGCACGCGCTCGAAGGCAATGGGGGTCAGGCTGACGGCCATGGGGCTACTCCAGAGGTACGGGGACATTATAAGGAGCCGTTGCCACGAAAAATGCCTCGCAAGCAGAACGCTGCAACCGGTAAACTCCCGTGTTCACAGATCGAGTCGATCAGCAGAGGATTCAAGTCATGACGGTGGTCAGCGTTGAACATGCGCTTGCCGGGAAGATCCCGGAAGGCGGCGAAGTCACGGTACGCGGATGGGTGCGCACGGTGCGCGGTTCAGCGAATCTGGCTTTCGTGAATGTGAGCGACGGCTCCTGCTTCGCCCCGATCCAGGTCGTGGCCGGCGACAGCCTGGCCAACTTCGATGAGATCAAGCGCCTGACCAGCGGCTGCTCGGTCATCGCCACCGGCACCCTGGTGAAGTCGCAGGGCAAGGGCCAGTCGTTCGAGATCCAGGCCAACGCACTGGAAGTGGTCGGCTGGGTCGAAGACCCGCTCACCTACCCGATCCAGCCCAAGCCGATGTCGCCGGAGTTCCTGCGCGAAGTGGCACACCTGCGCCCGCGCACCAACCTGTTCGGCGCGGTCACCCGCATCCGCAACTGCCTGGCCCAGGCCGTGCACCGTTTCTTCCACGAGAACGGCTTCAACTGGATCAGCACCCCGATCATCACCACCTCCGACGCCGAAGGCGCCGGCCAGATGTTCCGCGTGTCCACCCTGGACATGGTGAACCTGCCGCGTGACGAGAAGGGCGCCATCGATTTCAGCCGCGACTTCTTCGGCAAGGAAACCTTCCTGACCGTGTCCGGCCAGCTGAACGTCGAGGCCTACTGCCTGGCGCTGAGCAAGGTCTACACCTTCGGCCCGACCTTCCGTGCCGAGAACAGCCACACCACCCGCCATCTGGCGGAGTTCTGGATGATCGAGCCGGAAATCGCCTTCGCCGACCTGGCCGAAGACGCGCGCCTGGCCGAAGAATTCCTGAAGTACCTGTTCCGCGCGGTGCTTAACGAGCGCAGCGACGACCTGGCCTTCATCGCCGAGCGCGTGGACAAGAACGCGATCACCAAGCTGGAAGACTTCATCAATGCGCCGTTCGAGCGCATCGACTACACCGATGCGGTCAGCCTGCTGCAGAAGTCCGGCAAGAAGTTCGACTTCCCGGTTGAATGGGGCCTGGACCTGCAGACCGAGCACGAGCGCTGGCTGACCGAGGAACATGTCGGCCGCCCAGTGGTGGTGACCAACTATCCGGAGCACATCAAGGCCTTCTACATGCGCCTGAACGACGACGGCAAGACCGTTGCCGCGATGGACGTGCTGGCCCCGGGCATCGGCGAGATCATCGGCGGCAGCCAGCGCGAGGAGCGCCTGGACGTACTGGACGCGCGCATGGCCCAGTTCGGCCTGGACCGTGAGCACTACAGCTGGTACCGCGACTTCCGCCGCTATGGTTCGGTGCCGCACGCCGGCTTCGGCCTCGGCTTCGAGCGCCTGGTGGTGTATGTCTGCGGTCTGTCCAACATCCGCGATGCGATCCCCTACCCGCGCGCCCCGGGCAGCGCGGACTTCTAAGCCCTACTCGACCACGGAGGTACTGCTCTCCCATGACCCTGTTCTTCGCCCTCTGTTTCGTCGGCGTTGCAGTGGCCGGGTTCAGTGCCTTCGTGATCTTCTGGCCGCTGACCCTGGTGCACGTGCGTGACCGCCATCCGGCGCTGGCCGAGCGCTTCGGCAGCGGCGCCTTCCTCAAGCCCGATGCCCTGGCCTGGCTGCTGCGCCGTGACTATCGCCAGCAGCCTGACCGCTCGCTGTCCGGGCTGGCGACGCCGGCCTGGGTATCGCTGCTGACTCTGCTGGCCGGACTGGGCATGGCTGCCCTGCTCTGGCTGGCCTCGCTCTGGTAACACATCCATGAATGACATCTCCGCTTCGCGCGACAGCTGGTGGCTGGCCAGCCTCGGCAACACCCTGATCTGGGCGCGCCTGCGCGTTCGCCCGGCCGGCACTGCCGAGGTTCTCGACAGCGACGGCAACACGCTGAGCTATGACAGCGAAGACACCGCCCGTTCGCAGCTGTTCGACGCCGAGTTCGTCGAATTTGACGGCCTGGATGAGGAGGACGCGCTGCTGCGCGGTTTCAGCCTGCACGAAGTGCAGCCACCGCAGGCCGACAGCGATGAAGGCCTGCGCGGCCGCATGATCCAGTCGCTGGGCGGGCGCGCCTGACCCTTGCATGTTCACCCCACGCGCATTCGCCGAGACTGACCTGCTCTGGCTGGACCGCCTGCTGGCGCGAGATCCATTCGTCACCGTGCTCACCCCCGGCAGCGATGGCCTGCCGGAGCTGACCCGGATACCGGTGCTGTACCGGCGTGACGGCGAGCGCATCGAGCTGCGCGGTCACTGGGCCCGCGCCAATCCGCAGTCGCGCCATGCCGGCGCGGCCAAGGTCCTGATCGACGGCCCGCATGGCTATGTCTCGGCCAGCTGGTATCCGGACAAGGAGCCCGCCGCTCGGGTACCTACCTGGAACTACGCTGCTGCCGAGCTGCGCGGCCAGCTGCACACCTTCGACGACACCGATGCGCTGGCCGACCTGGTCGGTGCGATCAGTGACCGCTTCGAAGCCAGCGTCGGCCAGGCCTGGCAGTTCAATGCCACGCGCGCCGAACACGGCCCGGAACTGCGCGCCATCGTCGGCTTCTGCTTCCAGGTCGAACACGTGCAGCTGAAGCTCAAGCTGAGCCAGAACCATCCCGATGCCAACCAGCGCGCAGTGATCGCCGAACTGGAACAGCTGGGCACCCCCTCTTCCACCGAGTTGGCGCAGTGGATGCGCTGGCACCACGAACAGGCCGCCCGCAACGACTGAACGCCGCAGATTTCCGCGACGACGCAGCCGGATGGCTGCGGCGCGCCCCCACCCGACGCCAGGGACCCGAACATGAAAGACATCCACAAGCTGCTGCAGAACAACCGCGACTGGGCGGACCGGATCGAGAAGGAAGATCCGGAGTTCTTCCACCAGCTGGCCAAGCAGCAGCATCCGGAATACCTGTGGATCGGCTGTTCCGACTCGCGCGTGCCGGCCAACCAGATCATCGGCATGGCACCGGGCGAGGTGTTCGTGCACCGCAATGTCGCCAACGTGGTCGCGCACACCGACCTGAACTGCCTGAGCGTGGTGCAGTACGCAGTGGACCAGCTGAAGGTGAAGCACATCCTGATCGTCGGCCACTACGGCTGCGGCGGCGTGCACGCCTGCCTGCACAATACCCGTGTCGGCCTGGCCGACAACTGGCTGCGCCACGTCGGTGACGTGATGCAGAAGCACACCGGCATCCTCGATGCGATCGAGACCGACGAGCTCAAGCACGCCCGCCTGTGCGAACTGAACGTGATCGAGCAGGTGGCCAACCTGTGCCGCTCGACCATCGTGCAGGACGCCTGGGCCCGCGGCCAGAAGCTGATGGTGCACGGCTGGGTCTACAGCCTGAAGGACGGGCGCGTGCGCGAGATGGGCATCGACGTCGGTTCGCAGGAAGAACTGCAGCCGGCCTACGAAAAGGCCCTGTCCTACGTCCCGCGCAAGGGCAAGCGCGACTGATCCCTTACGGATGACCACCATGCTCGCTTCGCCGATCAACCTGCACGCCTGGATCGAAGAACACCGCCACCTGCTGAAGCCGCCAGTGGGCAACAAGATGATCGACAACGGCGACTTCATCGTGATGGTGGTCGGCGGGCCGAACTCGCGTACCGACTTCCACTACGACGAAGGCCCGGAGTGGTTCTACCAGCTCGAAGGCGAGATGGTGCTGAAGGTGCAGGAAGACGGCGCGGTGCGCGACATTCCGATCCGTGCCGGCGAGATCTTCCTGCTGCCGGCGAAGGTTCCGCACTCGCCGCGGCGCCCGCCCGGTGGTATCGGCCTGGTGGTCGAGCGCAAACGCCTTCCGCATGAGATGGACGGCGTGATCTGGCATTGCGAACGCTGCAACCACAAGCTGCACGAAGAGTACTTTCCGCTGCAGAACATCGAAACCGACCTGCCCAAGGTGTTCGCGCGTTACCACGCCAGCCTGGAGCTGCGCACCTGCAGTGCGTGCGGGCACGTGGACCCGCTGCCGGCGCCGGCGGCAGGCTGAGCCATCGAACGGTAGTTGCCCACCTTGGTGGGCGCTTGCTTGTACGTGCGCCAACCAGGGTTGGCGGCTACCGGATCATGCGGTGCTGGTGTTGGGCTGGCCGCTACCGGGCCATGCCCCAGGCGCTACACTGGCGGTCCCGTTGCAGCCTGTTGCCCGACCATGTCCGACCTGCTCAGCCGCACCCACGCCATCGCCCTGGACGCCGCCGATCCGCTGCGCCCGCTGCGCAGTGAATTCCTGATTCCGCGCCATGGTGGCGGTGAGCAGACCTACTTCGTAGGCAACTCGCTGGGCCTGCAGCCGCGCGGCGCACAGGCGGCCGTACAGGAAGTGATGAAGCAGTGGGGCGAGCTGGCGGTGGAAGGCCACTTCACCGGCCCGACGCAGTGGCTGTCCTACCACCGCCTGGTGAGCGCGCAGCTGGCCCGCGTGGTCGGTGCGCTGCCCAGCGAAGTGGTGGCGATGAACACGCTGAGCGTGAACCTGCACCTGATGATGGTCAGTTTCTGCCGACCCACGGCCGAGCGCCCGGTGATCCTGATGGAGGCGGGTGCATTCCCGACCGACCGCCATGCGGTGGAGGCGCAGATCCGCTTCCATGGCTTCGACCCCGCCGAGTGCCTGGTGGAAGTACAGCCGGACGAGGCCAACGGCACGATCTCACTGGCAGCGATCGAACGTGCCATCGCCGAACACGGCCCGCGCCTGGCGCTGGTGCTGTGGCCGGGCGTGCAATACCGCACCGGTCAGGCCTTCGACCTCGATGCGATCACCCGTGCCGCGCGCCTGCAGGGCGCGCGCATCGGCTTCGACCTGGCGCACTCGGTCGGCAACCTGCCGCTGCGCCTGCACGACGTGGCGCCGGACTTTGCCGTGTGGTGCCACTACAAGTACCTCAACAGCGGCCCGGGCGCGGTGGCCGGCGCCTTCGTGCACGAGCGCCACCATCGCGACACCAGCCTGCCGCGCTTTGCCGGCTGGTGGGGCCATGAAGAGTCCACCCGCTTCCAGATGGCACCGCAGTTCACCCCGGCCATCGGTGCCGAAGGCTGGCAGCTGAGCAATCCGCCGATCCTCGGCCTGGCGCCGCTTCGTGCCTCGTTGGAGCTGTTCGAGCGTGCCGGCATGGAATCGCTGCGCAGCAAGTCGCTGGCGCTGACCGGCATGCTCGAAGCGCTGGTGCGCGCGCGCCTGCCTCAGGTGCTGGACATCATCACCCCGGCCGACCCGCAACGCCGCGGCTGCCAGCTGTCGCTGCGTGTGATCGGTGGCCGCGAACGTGGCCGCGCACTGTTCGAACACCTGCGCGGCATCGGCGTGCTCGGCGACTGGCGTGAGCCCGACGTGATCCGCATTTCGCCCACCCCGCTCTACAACCGCTACCTGGACGTGCACCACTTCGTCGAGGAAGTGGAAGCCTGGGCCGGCCTCTAAGCCGGCCCCTCCCCTACTGCTGGACAGTTCGTTGATCGCACACGCCTCCCGCTCGTTGAGCATTATCGGTGCCGGCCTCGCCGGGTCCCTGCTGGCCATCCTGCTGTCACGCCAGGGCTGGCGCATCACCCTGTACGAACGCCGCGGCGATCCACGCGTGGCCGACTACGAGAGTGGCCGCTCGATCAACCTGGCGTTGGCCGAGCGTGGGCGCAACGCACTGCGTCAGGCGGGCGTGGAAGACGAGGTGATGGCGCGCGCGGTGATGATGCGCGGACGCATGGTGCACCCGCGCGAGGGCGAACCGCAGCTGCAGCGCTACGGCCGCGACGACACCGAAGTGATCTGGTCGATCCACCGCAGCGACCTGAACACCACGCTGCTGGAACTGGCCGAACAGGCCGGCGCCACCGTGCACTTCCATCGCCGCCTGCACACCGTCGATTTTGATGCCGGCTACGCGCGTTTCATCGATGACCGCGACGACAGCCCGCACGACATCCGCTTCGACACCCTGATCGGCGCCGACGGTGCCGGCTCGGCGCTGCGCGCGGCGATGAACCGCCGTGCGCCGCTGGGCGAGGACATTGCCTTCCTCGACCACTCCTACAAGGAGCTGGAGATTCCGCCGGCCGCCGATGGCAGCTTCCGCATCGAGCGCAACGCACTACACATCTGGCCGCGCGGCCACTACATGTGCATCGCCCTGCCCAACCACGAAGGCACCTTCACCGTCACCCTGTTCCTGCCCAACCAGGGCGACCCCAGCTTTGCCACGGTCAACACCGGCGCACAGGCCGAGGCGCTGTTCGCGCGCGAGTTCGCCGACACCCTGCCGTTGATCACGAACCTGCGCGCGGACTGGGAGCAGCACCCGCCGGGCCTGCTTGGCACGCTCACGCTGGAGCGCTGGCATCAGCAGGGCCGTGCCGTACTGATCGGCGACGCCGCACATGCGATGGTGCCGTTCCACGGCCAGGGCATGAACTGCGCGTTCGAGGACTGTGTTGCGCTGGCCCGTCACCTGATGGAGGCCGATGATCTGGAAGCTGCGTTCGCCGCGTTCGAAGCCGAACGCAAGCCGAATGCACGTGCCATCCAGCAGATGGCGCTGGAGAACTACCTGGAGATGCGCGACCGCGTGGCCGACCCTGCATTCCTGCTGCAGCGCGAACTGGAACAGGAGCTGCAGCGCCGCTGGCCGACCCGCTTCGTGCCGCACTACACCATGGTCACCTTCCTGCACACGCCCTACGCCGAGGCCCTGCACCGCACCGAACTGCAGCGCGGGATGCTGGTGGCGGCCACCGCAGGTCACGATTCACTGGACAACATCGACTGGGCGACACTGGAAGCGCAGATCCATGCGCAGCTCCCGGTCCTGGAGGGCGCGCACTGATGGCCGACAGCTTCCTGTTCTACGACCTGGAAACCTTCGGCCAGGACCCGCGGCGTACGCGCATCTCGCAGTACGCTGCAATCCGCACCGACGCCGACCTCAACGAGATCGATACCCCGGTCAGCTTCTTCGTGCGCCCGGCCGATGACCTGCTGCCCTCGCCAATGGCCACGCTGGTGACCGGCATTACTCCGCAGCAGGCACTGGCCGAAGGCATCAGCGAAGCCGAAGCCTTCGACCGCATCAATGAACAGCTGTCGCGGCCGGGCACCTGCGCACTGGGCTACAACACGCTGCGCTTCGATGATGAGTTCGTCCGCTACGGGCTGTTCCGCAACTTCCACGACCCGTACGAACGCGAGTGGCGCAACGGCAATTCGCGCTGGGACCTGCTGGACATGCTGCGGCTGATGCGCGCGATGCGCCCGGATGGCATCCAATGGCCGCTGCGCGAGGATGGCGCCACCTCGTTCAAGCTCGAGCACCTGGCCGAGGCCAACAACGTGCGCGAAGGCGATGCGCACGAAGCACTTTCAGACGTGCGCGCCACCATCGGCATGGCCCGCCTGTTCAAGCAGTCGCAGCCGCGCCTGTGGGACTACGCCCTGAAGCTGCGCGACAAGCGCTTCGTCGGCAGCCTGCTGGACGTGGCCGCGATGAAGCCGGTGCTGCACATTTCCATGCGCTACCCGGCCAGCCGCCTATGCGCGGCACCGGTGCTGCCGCTGTCGATGCATCCCACCATCAACAACCGGGTGATCGTGTTCGACCTGGAGGGTGACATCGACGACCTGCTGGAGCTCCCGGCCGAGGTGATCGCACAGCGCCTGTACATGCGCACCAGCGAGCTACCCGAGGGCGCGACGCGGGTTCCCCTGAAGGAAGTGCAACTGAACAAGGTGCCGGCGCTGATCGCCTGGAACCACCTGCGCGCCGATGACCACGCACGGCTCGGCCTGGACGTGGCCGCGATCGAGGCCAGGGCCGAACGCCTGCGTGCGTTCGCCCCCCAGCTGGCCGAGAAGGCACGACAGGTCTACAACCAGCCGCGCGTGGACAGCGTGGCCGACGTCGATGCCTCGCTGTACGACGGCTTTCTCGGGGCCGGCGACAAGCCACTGCTCGCACTGGCGCGCACCACCGTGCCGGAGCAGCTGGCAGCGCTCGAGGGCCGTTTCCGCGACCCGCGACTGCCGGAGCTGCTGTTCCGCTACCGTGCGCGCAACCATCCCGACAGCCTCGCACCGGGTGAACGCCAGCGCTGGCAGGATTACCGCCGCCAGCGCCTGCTCGGGGATGGCGGCCTGGGCGAACTCAACCTGCCCCAGTACCAGCAGCAGCTCGACGCACTGGCTGCCGAAGCGCCCGACGACGCGCGACACCAGGCCCTGCTGCAATCGCTGCGCGACTGGGGCCAGCACCTGCAGGAGACCCTGTGAGCACTTATTTCTCGGACGCCAGCTTCAAGTTCCTGCGCAGCCTGGCGCGGCACAACGACAAGGCGTGGTTCAACGATCATCGCCAGCAGTATGAAGACCACGTGCGGCAGCCGTTCCTGCGCCTGCTGGGCGACCTGCAGCCGGCCCTGACCGAGGTCAGCGAGCACTTCCGCGCCGATACCCGCGGCGTCGGCGGCTCGCTGTTCCGCATCCATCGCGATGCGCGCTTTTCCAACGACAAGTCGCCGTACAAAACCTGGCAGGGTGCACGCCTGTTCCATGAGCGCCGCCGCGAAGTGGCCGCGCCATCGTTCTATGTGCACCTGCAGCCGGGCGAGAGCTTCGTCGGTGCCGGCCTGTGGCATCCGGAGCCGGAAACCCAGCGCCGCGTGCGCCACTTCATCCTCGACAACCCCGGCAGCTGGAAGGCCGCGGCGCATGCACCGGTTCTGCGCAAGCGCTTCGACTTCGAGGAGAGCGAAAAACTGGTGCGGCCGCCGCGCGGCTTCCCGGCCGACTTCGAATTCATCGAAGACCTCAAGCACCGCAACTGGGTGATGTGGCGCTCGCTGGACGACGCCACCATGACCGGCCCGCGACTGCTGTCCACGCTGGGCAAGGATCTGGCTGCGCTCGGCCCGTTCGTCGACTATCTGTGCGCGGCGCTGGACCTGGAATTCTGATGCCGTTGGCACGGCAACGCCGCACGCTGGGCCGCACCGGCCTGGCGGTTTCGCCGGTGGGCCTGGGCTGCTCCGGCTTCTGGGGGCATCGCCGCTTCCCGGAACAGTCGGCCGCGAACGTGGTCGAGCATGCACTGGCACAGGGCGTGAACCTGTTGGATACCGGCCACAACTATTCTGGCTTCCACGCCGAGCCGCGGTTGGGCCGCATCCTGCGCCCGTTGCTGAAGCGATACCCCCGCGAGTCGCTGGTGATCTCCAGCAAGGGCGGCACGCTGACCGGCCAGGCCGGCGTCAGCGGCGCCGAGCAGCGCAATTTCTCGCCGGCAGCCATTACCGCCAGCTGCGAAGCCTCGCTGCGCAACCTCGGCCTGGATTACCTCGATATCTACCAGCTGCACGGTGCCAGCCAGCACGACATCAACGATGACCTGCTGGCCGCACTGCAACGACTTCGCGAACGCGGGCTGATCCGGCACACCGGTATCAATACGCACACGGCCTCGACCCTGCGCTGGATGATCGACCATCCCACGCTGTTCGACGTGGTGCTTCTTGACTACAACGCCCTGCAGCAGGACCGTGAACCCCTCATCGACCAGTTGCAGGCAGCAGGCATCGGCGTGCTGGCCGGTACCGTGCTGGCGCAGGGCCATCTGCTGCCCTCACGGGCCCGCCTGCCGCGCCCGGCCGACGCCTGGTATCTGGCCAGAGCCTGGCTCAAGCCCAGCAGCCGCCAACTGATGCGCAGCGCGCGCCGGATGCGCCACGCCATCGCCGCCATCCGCAGCCAGCACCCCGCCCAGACCGCGTTTGCCTACGCCCTGGGCCATCCCGGGGTGGCCAGCGGCATCCTCGGCACCACCCGCACGCAGAGCCTGGATGAAGTACTGGCAACGCGCCTGGAAGCGCTGACGGCAGCCGAACGCCAACAGTTGGTGGACGCGTTCGGGGACGGCCGCGGCTCGCCCAGTCACTGAGCCTTCACCCGTTGCTGCCGGAGTTGCGGCAGTCTGGCCGATATGAAGAAGCTCAGTGCACTCGTGGTCCTGCTGGTCCTGGCGCTGGCCGCCTGGTGGTTTGGCGGCCCGTACATGACCGTGCATGGCCTCTCCAAGGCCATCGAACAGCGCGACACCGCCCGATTGGAGCGCTACGTCGACTTCCCGCGGGTGCGCAGCAGCGTGCGCGCCCAGCTCAACGACTACCTGGTGCGCCAGGCAGGCCCGGATGTAGCAGCCAGCCCGTTCGGTGCGCTGCTCTACGGGCTGGGTGACCAGCTGGGCGGTGCAGCGGTGGACACCATGGTGACCCCGACTGGCATCGGCGCGATGCTGCAGGGCCATGTGCTGTGGAAGCGTGGCCGCAATGAACTGCAGGGGGGCGATGCATTCGGCCCGACCGAACCGGCGAGGCCGTTGAAGCATGCCGAGCACCATTTCGAAGCATTGGACCGCTTCGTCATTGACGTCGATCGAGGCCCGGGCCAGCCGCCGTTGAAGGTGGTGCTGGAACCGCAGGGCCTGCGCTGGAAGGTGGTTGACCTGCAGCTGGGGATGTCGGGCAGCCCTTGACGGGCCATGCCCCTTCGATGGCCCTGCTTTCGGTAGATGCCCACCTTGGTGGGCATGGATCCAGGACGGCGCCAACCAAGGTTGGCAACTACGGGGGGTACAGCGCTCTGGTAGATGCCCACCTTGGTGGGCGCCGATGCATGGCAGTTCCAACCAACGGTTGGCACCCACCCGGGATGGTTTCACCCCTCGTTGGCAACGCCATGCGGCACATGGCCAGCGGCCACATGCTCGCGGGCACTGTCGATGTTGTGCTGCGAATCATCGAAGAAGATGTCGGCGCCGAACGCCTGCAGGAACGGGCCCTTGTGGCGGCCACCGAGGAACAGGGCCTCGTCCAGGCGCACGCCCCACTCGCGCAGGGTGCGGATCACCCGTTCGTGCGCAGGCGCCGAACGCGCGGTCACCAGCGCGGTGCGGATCGGCGCACTATCCCCCGCCGGGAACACTTCCTGCAGCGTATGCAGGGCCGACAGGAAACCACGGAACGGCCCCCCGCTGAGCGGTTCGCGCGCACGTTCGCGCTCGTGCCGGCCGAATGCCTCCACGCCCTGCTCGCGCGAAATGCGCTCACTCTCGTCACCGAAGATCACCGCATCGCCATCGAAGGCGATGCGCAGCTGCCCGGCCGGGCGCGTGATATCGATCTGGTCGGCAGCCGCAGCAGCGGTCTCGCCCGGCGGCTTGGGCAGGATGGTGGCCGCAGCGATGCCATGGCGAAGCGCGCTGCGCACCGATTCCGGATTGGCCGACAGGAACAGGTCGGTGCCGAACGGCTTCACGTACGGCCAGGTCGGCTCTCCGGCGGTGAAGGTCGCGCGGATGATGCCCAGCCCGTAGTGCTGGATGGAATTGAAGATGCGCAGGCCGGTATCGGCCGAGTTGCGTGACAGCAGGATCACTTCCACGCGCGGGTTCTCGGGACTGGCGCCCTGGTTCAGTGCCAGCAGCTTGCGCACCACCGGGAAGGCCACGCCCGGCCCGAGGATGTCGTCCTCGTGCTGGCGCTGGTACTCGGCATAGGCGGCCACGCCATCGCTCTCGAACAGCGCATGGCTTTCTTCCAGGTCGAACAGCGCACGCGAGGTCACCGCGACGGTCAGCAAACGGGGGGAGTTGTCGCCCATCGGTGGGGTCCTTCAAGCGGTCGGCAGTGCCGGCCGCCTATTGTCGTCAAAAAACGAACTGTTCGCTCAGGATCCGGTCTTCGAGGTTGTGCTCCGGGTCGAACAGCAGGGTCACCCGGTGCTCGCGCGACTCACGGATCGTCACTTCGACCACATCGCGGGTCTCGTGCGAATCGGCAGTGACGCTCACCGGACGCTTGTAGGGATCGAGCACGCGGAAGCGCACTTCGGTGTCGGCCTTGAGGATGGCGCCGCGCCAGCGCCGCGGGCGATACGGGGCCAGCGGCGTCAGGGCGATGGTGTGCGAGCCTAACGGCAGCACCGGCCCATGTGCGGAATAGTTGTAGGCGGTGCTTCCGGCCGGGGTGGCCACCAGCACGCCATCACCGATCAGTTCACCCACCCGCTCCTGGCCATTGAGGTCGATGCCGATATGCGCCGCCTGCCGGGTCTGGCGCAGCAGCGAGACGTCGTTGTAGGCCAGCGACCCGGTGGTGGTACCCGATTCGGTCAGCGCCATCATTTCCAGCGGGCGCAGGTGGGCCGGCTCGGCACGGGCGATACGCGCATGCACGTCGTCGTCGCCGCGGTACTGGTTCATCAGGAAACCCACCGTGCCCAGCTTCATCCCGAATACCGGCCTGCCCAGGTGTCCGTGACGATGCAGGGTCTGCAGCATGAAGCCATCGCCGCCGAGCGGGCACAGCACGTCGGCCTGATCCGGGGCGTGGTCGCCGTAGCGCGAGACCATCGCGGCACGGGCCATCTGTGCAGGTTCGGTGGTACTGGCCAGGAAAGCGATGCGGGGGGTGTCGCTCATCGGTGGATCCGGGGGAAGGCTCGGTGGAGAGCATAACCGAGCGCCGCTGCGCTCGCCGGGCATGGCCCGGCGCTACCTGCTCCGCCGTACATCGGTAGCGCCGGGCCATGCCCGGCGGTCGTCCGCAAGAAAAAACGGCCCCGCTTTCGCGGGGCCGTTCCGGTTCACGCATGCCAGGCGTGGCCTGGCACTACATCACTTACGCGCCGTGGGCAGCGAGCTGACCCAGGCGCTGCACCGCGACCGAAACGGTCGGGTAGTCCAGGGTCTTCTGCTCGGCCAGTTCGGCCAGCATCGCCAGGGTGAAGCGCAGGCTGCTGTCGTCTCGACCGATCCACGCGGCCACCTTGGCTTCAGCGGTGCTGCCCTTGGTGGCCAGCACCTGGCCGGCCAGGCTGCGGTGGTGTGCGGCCAGTTCGTCGCGCAGCACGCCACGTGCCACCGCGTGCCAGCGGCCGTTGACCTCCAGCGCGTCGATCTGCTCGAACAGCCACGGCAGCTGCAGGGCGTTGCCCAGGCGGAAGTGGATCTTGGAGACATCCACCGGCTTCAGCTTGCGGGTACGGGCCAGTTCGATGATGTCGAACGCCGGTTCCAGGAAGTGCAGTTCGGCCAGCTGCTGTGCCAGCGCCGACGGCAGGCCCTTTTCCTTCCACTCGGCCACCAGGGCTTCGTATGTCGGACGCTGCGAATCCGGCAGCACACCCGAAGCAACACGGATGTCGTTGAACGGACCCTGGTAGCGGTTGACCGCCTCGGTGATGCCCGGCATCGGGCCCGGGCGCGACAGCAGCCAGCGTACGAACGAACGCTGCAGCTTCCAGATCACTTCCAGCGCGTCAATCTGCACCGACTCCGGCAGCGTGCCATCAAGAGCGTCGATCTGTGCCCACAGCGCGCGTGCGTCCAGCGTTTCGCGGCTGATGGTGTAGGCCTTGGCGACCTCGGCAATGGAGCGGCCGGTGTCTTCCTGCATGCGCATCAGGAAGGTGGCGCCCATGCGGTTGATGGTCTGGTTGGTCACGGCCGTGGCGATGATTTCGCGCTTCAGGCGGTGACGCTCCATCGCGTCGGCGTACTTCTTCTGCAGCGGCGTCGGGAAGTAGCGCTGCAGTTCCTTGGACAGGTACGGATCTTCCGGGATGTCCGAATCCAGCAGCTGCGCGAACGCCACCAGCTTGGAATAGGACAGCAGCACCGACAGTTCCGGACGGGTCAGGCCCTGGCCGCGTGCCTTGCGCTGGGACAGCTCGGCGTCGGACGGCAGGAACTCGATCTGGCGATCCAGCAGGCCCTGCTGTTCCAGGGTACGGATGAAGTGCTGCTTGGAACCCAGGCGCTTGACCGCCATCCGCTCCATCAGGCTCAGGGCCTGGTTCTGGCGGTAGTTGTCGTTGAGCACCAGCGCGGCCACTTCGTCGGTCATCGACGCCAGCAGCTTGTTGCGCTGTTCAACGGTCAGCTTCTTGGCCCGCACCACATCGTTGAGCAGGATCTTGATGTTGACTTCATGGTCGGAGGTATCCACACCGGCCGAGTTGTCGATGAAGTCGGTGTTGAGCAGCACGCCGGCCTGGGCAGCTTCGATGCGGCCCAGCTGGGTCATACCCAGGTTGCCGCCCTCGCCCACCACCTTGCAGCGCAGCTCGCCACCATTCACGCGCAGCGCGTTGTTGGCGCGGTCGCCTACATCGCTGTGCTGCTCGCTGGCGGCCTTGACGTAGGTGCCGATGCCGCCGTTCCACAGCAGGTCGACCGGCGCCTTCAGGATCGCGCTCATCAGATCGTTCGGCGACAGCGCCTTGACGCTCTCGTCCAGGCCCAGCACTTCACGCACCTGCGGGGTGATCTCGATCGACTTCAGGCTGCGCGGGTACACGCCGCCGCCCTTGCTGATCAGCTTGGCATCGTAGTCCGCCCAACTCGAACGCGGCACGGTGAACAGGCGCTCACGCTCGACGAACGTGGTGGCCGCATCCGGGTTCGGGTCCAGGAAGATGTGGCGATGGTCGAACGCGGCCAGCAGGCGGATGTGGCGCGACAGCAGCATGCCGTTGCCGAACACGTCGCCGGACATGTCGCCGACGCCGACCGCAGTGAAGTCCTGGCTCTGGCTGTCACGGCCCAGCGCACGGAAGTGGCGCTTGACCGACTCCCACGCACCGCGTGCGGTGATGCCCATGCCCTTGTGGTCGTAACCGACCGAACCGCCGGAGGCGAACGCATCGCCCATCCAGAAGCCGTGCGCGATGGCCAGGCCGTTGGCGATGTCGGAGAAGGTCGCGGTGCCCTTGTCGGCGGCCACCACCAGGTACGGATCGTCCATGTCATGGCGCACGACATCCACCGGCGGCACGATCTTGTTGTTGACGATGTTGTCGGTGATGTCCAGCAGGCCCTGGATGAACAGCTTGTAGCAGGCCACGCCGTTGGCGAAGATCGCATCGCGATCGCCGTTCACCGGCGGCATCTTGGCGAAGAAGCCGCCCTTCGCGCCGACCGGCACGATGACGGTGTTCTTGACCATCTGCGCCTTGACCAGGCCCAGCACTTCGGTACGGAAGTCTTCGCGGCGATCCGACCAGCGCAGGCCACCACGAGCCACCGCACCAAAGCGCAGGTGGGTACCTTCCACGCGCGGGCCGTACACGAAGATTTCGCGGTACGGACGCGGCTTGGGCAGGTCCGGCACCAGCGCCGAATCGAACTTGAAGCTGATGACATGGCCGTGCTGGCCGTTGGCATCGGTCTGGTAGTAGCTGGTACGCAGGGTCGCGTCGATCACGCCCATGAACGAGCGCAGGATGCGGTCCTCGTCCAGGCTGGACACGCGGTCCATCAGCTTCAGCAGCGCATCGCGCGCGGCCTGCATCTGCGCATCACGGTCACCCTTGCGGGCATCGACCACGGTCTTGAGCACCTTCAGCGTGGCCTCGTCGCCGGCTGCCAGCACATCCAGGTGTGCCTTCAGCTGGGCCTGGCCGGCGGCGATGTCGTCCTTGCTTTCGTGGCCGGTGGCTGGATCGAAGCGGGCTTCGAACAGCTCCACCAGCAGGCGTGCCAGCAGCGGGTAACGGGTGAAGGTGCCTTCCACGTAGGCCTGCGAGAACGGCACGCCGGTCTGCAGCAGGTACTTGCAGTAGCCACGCAGCATGGCGACCTGGCGCCAGTGCAGGCCGGCAGCCAGCACCAGGCGGTTGAACGCATCGTTCTCGGCATCGCCGTGCCAGACGCGGGCAAAGGTCTCGCCGAAGGCTTCATCGACGCTGGCGGCATCGATCGCACCGGCGGTCGATTCGACCTCGAAGTCCTGCACGTACACCGGCGCGTTGTCCACCGACAGACGGTACGGACGCTCGGCGATCACGCGCAGGCCCATGTTTTCCATCATCGGCAGCGCGTCCGACAGCGGGATGTCATCCAGCTGGCGATACAGCTTCAGGCGCAGGCCATCACCGGATTCACGCGGCACCGCCTGCAGGCTCAGGCGCAGGTCGTCCGGGCCGGTCAGGGCATCGAGCTGGCTGACATCATTGGCGGCAACAGCGGTGCTGTTGTCTTCGATGTAACCGGCCGGCAGCGCCTTGCCGATACGCGCAGCGATGCGCAGGCCTTCGGCTTCACCATGGCGGGTAACCAGCGCTTCGCGCAGATCGTCCTGCCAGTTGCGCAGCACCTGGGCCAGCTTCTGCTCCAGTTCGGCGGTATCGACGTCGAGCATTTCGCCCGGCTTCGGGCGCACGATCAGGTGCACCTGGGCCAGCGGCGATTCGCCCAGCACCACCGAGCTGTCCACGTACTCACCGTGCAGCGCTTCCTTGAGCATCGCTTCGATGCGTAGGCGCACGTCGGTGTTGAAACGCTCGCGCGGCAGGTAGACCAGCGCGGAGATGAAACGGCTGTACTTGTCACGGCGCAGGAACAGGCGGCTGCGCACGCGCTCCTGCAGGCCCAGCACGCCCATTGCGGTGCGGAACAGTTCGTCCTCGCTGGACTGGAACAGTTCTTCGCGCGGCAGGGTTTCCAGGATATGGCGCAGCGCCTTGCCGCTGTGGCTCGAGCCGGCCAGGCCGGACTGCGTCATCACGTGTTCGTAGCGCTGGCGCACCAGCGGAATTTCCCACGGGCGACGGTTGTAGGCGCTGGAGGTGAACAGGCCGAGGAAGCGCTGCTCGCCGATGATCTTGCCCTTGGCGTCGAATTCCAGCACGCCGATGTAGTCCATGTAACCGGCGCGGTGGACGCGCGAACGGGCATTGGTCTTGGTCAGGATCAGCGCGTCCTTCAGCCCGGACGTGGTGTTCAGGCCCTGCGCGGCCAGGGTCTTGACCGGACGTGCAGCGGACTTGTCCTTGCCGCGCATCAGGCCCAGGCCGGTGTCGTTCAGCGGTGCCAGTACTTCTTCCTTGCCCTGCTTCTCGACGCGGTACTCGCGGTAGCCGAAGAAGGTGAAGTGGTTATCGGCGGCCCAGCGCAGGAATTCCTGCGCTTCCTTGCGCGAGGCATCGTCGACCGGCAGCTGGCGGCTGCCGAGGTCGTCGGCCAGCGCCAGCGCCTTGTCCTGCATCGGCTGCCAGTCGCGTACGATCGCACGCACCTCATCCAGCGCCTTGTTGATCGCCTGCTCGATGGCGGCCATGGCTTCGGCCGGCTGGCGGTCGATCTCCAGCAGCATCACCGATTCCAGCTGGCCCTCGCCGACCTTGACCAGCTTGCCGGCCTTGTCGCGGGTGAAGCGCAGCACCGGGTGGCCCAGCACGTGGACGCCGACGCCCTGTTCTGCCAGCGACATGGTGACGGTGTCGACCAGGAACGGCATGTCGTCATTGACGATCTGCAGCACGGTGTGCGGCGATTCCCAACCGTTGACCTTGGCAGTCGGATTGAACACGCGGACGTTGGCCTTGCCGGTCTTGCGGGCACGGGCGAACTCCAGCGTTTCAGCCGCGAGCGCGGCCCACTCTTCGGCGCTGTGGTGCGGGAACTCGTCCGCCTCCATGCGCTTGTAGAAATCAGTGGCGAAGGCCACTGCTTCGGCCTGTGCGGCCGCCGGGTAGCGCTTGCGCAAAGCCGTGTACACCGGCTCCAGGGAGAAACCAGCGGTCACTGCGACCTCCGACTCTGCTGGTTTGGTCTTGTTTTTCACGGTCTTGGCTGCGGTCTTTTGCGGTTTCATGGCAGAGCGGGGCGCTTGCTCAGTTGGGAAAATGAAATTGTAGCCCTACCGCACGAAAAGGCCTTGCTGCAGGACGGAATAAGTAGATTCGGGTTTGCTGCGGTTTAGACGCCTATTCAGTTCGCTCCGGTATGGAGTGATCAAGGCGCGCAGCACTACCGACAGGATCGGCAAAGCGTGTTACGGGAAGACACACGCAGCGACGATTGTGCGATTCCACAATCCTGAACTGGACGGTATAGTCCACCGCGTGAATCCGGCCTACCTCCCCGTTGCCCTCGACGCGCGCGATGAGCGCGTGTTCGACGCCGTGCGCGAACTGCTGGCCCAACAGGGCATGCAGATGAGCATGGACGCGGTGGCCCAGCACGCCGGCTGCTCCAAGCAGACCCTGTATTCGCGCTACGGCAGCAAGCAGGAACTGCTGCGCCGGGTGATGCAGCGTCATGTCGGCCACGCCACCGGCGCCATGGTTCGTGCACTCCGCAGTGACGACCTGCGTGCCAGCCTGCTCCAGTTCGCCATCGACTTCCTGGAGCATTTCAACCAGCCGCACGTAGGACAGGCCTGTCGGCTGATCGCCGCCGACGCATCCCAGTTTCCCGAAGAGGCGCGTACGCTGTACCGGCATGGTGCCGGCGCGCTGACGCTTCATCTTGCTGAATGGATTGAAACCGTTTGCAGAAGTGGTCAGCTCCGGCATGACGACCCGCACTTCATGGCCGAACTGCTGCTGAGCATGATCGCCGGTCAGGATTTCGACAAACAGCGCTTCCATACCCCCCATCGTGATGACGCGCAGCTGCGTCGGCGCTGGGCAGAGTTCTCCGTCGACAGCTTCCTGCGCGCCTTTGCGCCACAGCCGTCGCCGGCCCCGTCTACAAACCAACCCCGGAGTTCCTCCTGATGACCGCCCCACTCCGCACCCTTGCCTTGACGTGCGCCGTTGCTGTCGCGCTGGCTGCCTGCAAGAAGCCGGAACAGCAGACGCCCCCGCCGCCGGAGGTGGGCGTGATCGACGCCAAGCCGCAGACCTTGCCGCTGCAACGTGAGCTGGTCGGCCGCCTGTCGCCGTTCCGCAGCGCCGACGTGCGTGCGCGCGTGCCGGGCGTGCTGCTCAAGCGCGTCTACCAGGAAGGCTCCCAGGTCAAGCAGGGCCAGACCCTGTTCCTGATCGACCCCGCCCCGTTGCGCGCCTCGCTCAATGCCTCCGAGGCGCAGCTGGCCTCGGCCCGCGCGACCTACGCGAACGCCAAGGTCGCCGCCGACCGCGCTCGCTCGCTGGCGCCGCAGCAGTTCGTGTCCAAGTCCGACCTGGACAACGCCGAATCGGCCGAACGCACCGCGCTGGCCGCGGTCAAGCAGGCCGAAGCCGCGGTGACCTCTTCGCGCATCAGCCTGGGCTACACCGAAGTGACCGCGCCGATCAGTGGCGTGGCCAACAAGCAGCAGGTGACCGAAGGTGCGCTGGTCGGCCAGGGCGATGTGACCCTGCTGACCACCGTCGACCAGCTCGACCCGCTGTATGTGAACTTCTCGTTGAGCGTGGATGAGCTGACCCAGCTGCGCGCACAGCAGGCCAAGGGTGCGCTGGCGCTGTCCGGCGACGGCAAGGCCACGGTCAACGTCAAGCTGGCCGACGGCAGCACTTACAGCGAACCGGGCACCCTGGACTTCTCCTCGACCACGGTCGACCCGGCCACCGGCGCGGTGTCGCTGCGTGCGCAGCTGCCGAACCCGCAGCAGATCCTGCTGCCGGGTGCCTTCGTCAGCTTCCAGGCCAACCTGGGCGAGCGCAACAACGCCTACCTGGTGCCGCAGCAGGCGCTGCTGCGCGACACCACCGGCGGCTACGTGATGGTGGTCGGCACCGACGGCAAGGTCGTACGCAAGAACGTCAAGACCGATGGCGCACAGAACGGCAGCTGGCTGGTCAGCGACGGCCTGGCCGCCGGTGACAAGGTGATCGTGGCCGGCGTGCAGAAGGTCAAGGAAGGCGCACCGGCGGTGGCCAAGCCGTGGACCCCGGGGCAGGACGCCAACGGCAAGCCCGCCGCAGGCGGCGCCGCTCCGGCGGGCGCGGCGCCGGCCGCAGCCAAGGCACCGGCCGATGCGGCCAAGCCCGAGCAGGCCGATGCGGCCAAGCCGGCCGCCACCGATTCGAACAAGCAGTAACGGGAACCTTCCGTCATGCCTAAATTTTTCATCGAACATCCAGTCTTCGCCTGGGTGGTTGCGATCCTGATCTCGCTCAGCGGCGTGATCGCGATCCTCAACCTCGGCGTCGAGTCCTATCCCAACATCGCCCCGCCGCAGGTGACCGTCTCGGCCACTTACCCGGGCGCCAGCGCGGATACCACCGAAAAATCGGTCACCCAGGTGATCGAGCAGCAGCTGACCGGTATCGATCACCTGCTGTACTTCAGCTCCTCGTCCGCATCGAACGGCCGTGCCTCGATCACCCTCACCTTCGAGACCGGTACCGATCCGGACATCGCCCAGGTGCAGGTGCAGAACAAGGTGTCGCTGGCCACGCCACGCCTGCCTTCGGAAGTGACCCAGCAGGGCGTGGTGGTGGCCAAGGCCAACGCCGGCTTCCTGATGGTCATCGCACTGCAGTCCGATACGCCGACCATCAACCGTGATGCGCTGAACGACATCGTCGGTTCGCGCGTGCTCGACCAGGTCTCGCGTATTCCGGGCGTCGGCAGCACCCAGCAGTTCGGTTCCGAGTACGCCATGAACATCTGGCTCAACCCGGAAAAGATGCAGGGCTACGGCCTGTCGGCCAGCCAGGTGCTGGCTGCGGTGCGCGCGCAGAACGTGCAGTTCGCTGCGGGTGCGCTGGGTTCGGACCCGTCGCCGGAAGGCCAGCACTTCACCGCGACCGTCTCGGCCGAGGGCCGCTTCAGCTCGCCGCAGGAGTTCGAGGACATCATCCTGCGGGCCAATCCTGACGGCTCGCGCGTGCTGCTGAAGGACATCGCCCGCGTTGCCTTCGGCGCCAACAACTACGGCTTCGATACCCAGTACAACGGCAAGCCGACCGGTGCCTTCGCGATCCAGCTGCTGCCGGGCGCCAACGCCCTGAACGTGGCCGATGCGGTGCGCGCCAAGATGGACGAGCTGCAGCCCAGCTTCCCATCCGGCGTGACCTGGTTCTCGCCGTACGACAGCACCACCTTCGTCAAGATCTCGATCCAGGAAGTGGTCAAGACCCTGTTCGAAGCGGTGTTGCTGGTGTTCCTGGTGATGCTGATCTTCCTGCAGAACTTCCGCGCCACGCTGATCCCGACCCTGGTCATCCCGGTGGCCCTGCTCGGTACCTTCCTGGGCATGTGGATGATCGGTTTCACGATCAATCAGCTGACCCTGTTCGCGATGGTGCTGGCGATCGGCATCGTGGTCGATGACGCGATCGTGGTGATCGAGAACGTCGAGCGCATCATGACCGAGGAAGGCCTGGCGCCGAAGCCGGCCACGCAGAAGGCGATGACCCAGATCACCGGCGCGGTGGTGGCGATCACCGTCGTGCTGGCCGCGGTGTTCATCCCGTCCGCCCTGCAGGGCGGAGCCGCCGGCGAGATCTACAAGCAGTTCGCGCTGACCATCGCCATCTCGATGGCGTTCTCGGCGTTCCTGGCGCTGGGCTTCACCCCGGCGTTGTGCGCGACGTTCCTCAAGCCGACGCACAACGACAACCCGAACATCATCTACCGCACCTTCAACAAGTACTACGACAAGATCAGCCACACCTATGTGGGCCACATAACTTCGGCGGTGCGCCACGCGCCGCGCTGGATGATCCTGTTCGTGGTCCTGACCGCACTGTGCGGTTTCCTGTTCACCCGCATGCCGGGCAGCTTCCTGCCCGAAGAAGACCAGGGCTATGCGCTGGCGATCGTGCAGCTGCCGCCGGGTTCGACCAAGGGCCAGACCAACGAAGTGTTCGCGCAGATGCGTGGCGTGCTGGAAAAGCAGGATGGCTATGAAGGCATGCTGCAGGTGGCCGGCTTCAGCTTCGTCGGTTCCGGCGAGAACGTGGGCATGGGCTTCATCCGCCTGAAGCCGTGGGAGGAACGCAAGTTCACCGCGCCGGAGTTCATCCAGAACATGAACGGCGCGTTCTACGGCATCAAGGAAGCGCAGATCTTCGTGGTCAACCTGCCCACCGTGCAGGGTCTGGGCCAGTTCGGCGGCTTCGACATGTGGCTCCAGGACCGCAGCGGTGCCGGCTACGAGCAGCTGACCCAGGCGCGCAACATCCTGCTCGGCCAGGCCGCGCAGAAGCCGGACCATCTGGTCGGCGTGCGCCCGAACGGCCTGGAAAACGCCCCGCAGCTGCAGCTGCATGTCGACCGCGTGCAGGCGCAGTCGATGGGCATGTCGGTGTCGGACGTGTACAGCACCATCCAGCTGATGCTGGCCCCGGTGTACGTCAACGACTTCTTCTACGAAGGCCGCATCAAGCGCGTGACCATGCAGGCCGATGGCCCGTACCGCACCGGCCAGGAGTCGCTGAAGAGCTTCTACAGCCCGTCCAGCCTGGTCAAGAACGCCGATGGCACCAACTCGATGATCCCGCTCAACACGGTGGTCAAGTCCGAGTGGGTCTCGGCACCGCCGTCGCTGAGCCGCTATAACGGCTACTCGGCGATCAACATCGTCGGCTCGCAGGCCCCGGGTACCAGCTCGGGTGAGGCAATGCAGACCATGGAGGCGATCGTCGCCGACGACCTGCCGGCCGGCTTCGGCTATGACTGGTCGGGCATGTCCTACCAGGAAATCCTGGCCGGCAATGCCGCAACCCTGCTGCTGGTGCTGTCCATCGTGGTGGTGTTCCTGTGCCTGGCCGCGCTGTATGAAAGCTGGTCGATTCCGGTGGCGGTGCTGCTGGTGGTTCCGCTTGGCGTGCTGGGTGCATTGGGCCTGTCGATGCTGCGTGGCCTGCCCAACGACCTGTTCTTCAAGATCGGCCTGATCACCGTGATCGGCCTGGCCGCGAAGAATGCGATCCTGATCGTCGAGTTCGCGGTGGAGCAACGTGCCGCAGGCAAGAACCTGCGCGATGCCACCATCGAGGCCGCTCGCCTGCGCTTCCGCCCGATCCTGATGACCTCGTTCGCGTTCATCATGGGCGTGATCCCGATGGCGATCTCCAGCGGTGCCGGCGCCAACTCCCGCCACGCCATCGGCACCGGCGTGATCGGCGGCATGCTGTTCGCCACCCTGCTCGGCCTGCTGATGATCCCGGTGTTCTTCGTGGTCGTGCGCCGCATGCTGGGCGACAAGCTGGATGAACCCTCCAAGGAGTTCATGGAACGCCAGCGCGATGCGGAAACCGCCCACCGTCCGGATCGTTGATCCGATGGTGAGCTGAAATGAAAAGGCCCCGGAGCGATCCGGGGCCTTTTTCTTTGCTGCTTTTGAATCCATGCCAACCAAGGTTGGCATCTACCAAAGCAGCGGCATGCCCGGTAGCCGCCAACCTTGGTTGGCGCTCTCCAAGGCGACGTGTCAGCGCAGCAGCGCGATCACGGCGCACACCGCCACGAGAACCAGCGCGGCCCATTGCATGGGCACGAAGAAGAAATGATGGGGTGCGGCCTCACCCTGATGCCGCGGCGCACGGTTGAGCCACAGGCCCAGCAGCACGTTCACTGCCGCACCGATGCCACCACCCAGCAGCACCTGCTGCAGCGGGATGTTGCCCTTGGGGCCGTCGTGCGGGAAGAAGTACGCCAGCAACAGGATGCCTGCGATCGGCGTCACCAGCGTCATGAAACCCCAGCCGCGGTAGATCATGCGGTATCTCCAGAAAAACGATCCGCATTGGAGCAGCATGAATCCTGGCAGGCAAGAGGCGGGCACGCCATCTGGACACAACGCCATCCACGCATGGCGTGGATCTACTGCCGCGCCGCCATTGCAGCGGCGCGGCACGGGAAAATCAGCGCAGCCCGGTCTCGTTACGGGCGATCACCAGGCGCTGGATCTCCGAGGTGCCTTCGTAGATCTCGGTGATCTTGGCATCACGGAAGTAGCGCTCCAGCGGCATTTCCTTGGAGTAGCCCATGCCGCCGTGGATCTGCACGGCCTGGTGGGTGATCCACATCGCCGCTTCCGAAGCGGTCAGCTTGGCAATGGCCGCTTCATTGCTGAAGCGCTTGCCTTGCCCCTTCACCCACGCCGCGCGCAGGGTCAGCAGCAGCGCTGCGTCCAGCTTGCACTTCATGTCGGCGATCTTGGCCTGGGTCATCTGGAAGGTGCCGATTGCGGCGCCGAATGCCTTGCGCTCCTTCACATACTCGATCGTCGCTTCATAGGCGGCGCGGGCGATGCCGATGGCCTGCGAAGCAATGCCGATGCGGCCAGCATCGAGCACGCCCATGGCGATCTTGAAGCCCTCGCCTTCCTGGCCCAGCACGTCTTCGGCCTGTGCCACGTAATCGTTGAACTCGATCTCGCAGGTCGCCGATGCGCGGATGCCCAGCTTCGGCTCGGTCTTGCCGCGCCCGAAGCCCGCCTTGTCAGTATCGATCATGAACGCAGTGATGCCGCGCGCGCCCTTGTCAGGCTCGCTCATCGCAAACAACACAATGTACTTGGCCACCGGGCCGGAGGTGATCCAGCTCTTCTTGCCGTTGATGACGAAGGTTCCGTCGGCCTGCTTGACCGCGCGGCAGCGCATGGCAGTGGCGTCGGACCCGGACTGCGGCTCGGTCAGCGCGAACGCGCCAATGGCTTCACCCTCGGCGATGGCACGCACGTACTTCTGCTTCTGCGCTTCATTGCCGTGGGTGAGGATGCCGTTGCAGAACAGCGAATTGTTGACCGACATGATGGTCGAATGCGCAGCATCACCGGCGGCGACCTCCACCATCGCCAGCACGTACGCAATCGGGTCCATGCCCGCGCCGCCATACTCGGCCGGCACTTCGATACCCATCAGGCCGTTCTCGCCCAGCAGGCGGATGTTGTCCAACGGGAATTCGCCGGTGCGGTCATGGTGCTCCGCGCTGGGGGCGATCTTCTCCTGCGCGATGCGCCGCGCCACGTCCTGCAGCATCAACTGCTCTTCAGTAAAGCTGAAATCCACAACACCCTCCCGGGTACATGATGATGTGGGCCGCACACGGCGCGCCCAGGTGCCCAGATTGTAACGGGGCCGAGCGCTTCCGTACGCCAGCGACTTGACCGCGACAGGCAACCTCAGCGAATATATCTCTATATCGCGATAGGTAGATATCTATGGATCTGGAAGACTGGTCGACACGCCTGAAGGTGTTCGCCGATGCCACCCGCGTGCGCCTGCTGGCGCTGCTGGAGCAGGAGGAGCTGACCGTGGCCGAACTGTCGGCGATCACCCGGCTGGCGCAGCCGCGCGTGTCCACCCACTTGGCGCGCCTGAAGGAAGCTGGCCTGGTCCGCGACCGCCGTGCCGGCGTGTCGGCCTACTACCGCTTCGATGAGGCCCAGCTGGACCCGGCGCAGCGCGCATTGTGGCATGCCTTGAGCAACGGAAGCGACGACCCGCTGCTGCGCCAGGATGCTGAACGGGTTGCCGCCGTGCTGGCCCACCGTGCTTCCGACCAGAACTGGGCCGACAGCGTGGCCGGCGACATGGAGCGCCACTACTCCCCGGGTCGTACCTGGGAAGCGCTTGCACGCACTGCGCTGCCGCTGCTGGAAACCGGTGACGTGCTCGATATCGCCTCCGGTGACGGCGTGCTGGCCGAACTCGTGGCCCCGCATGCCAAGCGCTACATCTGCATCGACACCAGTGCGCGTGTGGTTGCCGCCGCCAGCGAGCGCCTGCGCCGCCTGCCCAACGTGGAAGTGCGCGAAGGCGACATGCACGCCCTGCCGTTCAAGGACCGCAGCTTCGACCTGGTGGTGCTGATGCACGCGCTGACCTATGCCAGCAAGCCGGCGCAGGCGGTAACCGAAGCCGCGCGCGTGCTGCGCCCCGGTGGCCGCCTGCTGCTGTGCAGCCTGGCCCGGCACGAACACAAGGCCGCGGTGGAGGCCTACGGCCACGTCAACCTCGGTTTCAGCGACAAGGAGCTGCGCAAGTTCGTCGACAAGGCCGGCCTGCAGGTGTCGAGCCTGGAGACCGTCACCCGCGAGAAGCGCCCGCCGCACTTCGAAGTGATTTCGCTGATCGCCAACAAGCCCTGAGCCCGAGACCATGCCCACCCTGCCCTGGTTGCATCCCGATCGCGCCAACGCCCTGCTCGATGCCCTGCGCGAGCGGATCCTGATCATCGACGGCGCGATGGGCACGATGATCCAGCGCCATGGGCTGCAGGAGGACGACTATCGAGGCGAGCGCTTCGCCGGTGGCTTCGACCACGCCCATGGCCCCGGCTGCGACCACGCAGTGCCGGAAGGCCACGACCTGAAGGGCAACAACGATCTGCTGCTGCTGACCCGGCCGCAGATCATCGCCGACATCCACACCGCGTACCTGGACGCTGGCGCCGACCTGGTGGAGACCAATACCTTCAATGCCACCTCGGTCAGCCAGGCCGACTACCACCTCGAACACCTCGTGTACGAATTGAACAAAGCTGGGGCGGCAGTCGCACGCGCCTGCTGCGATGCCGTGGCCGCGACCACGCCGGGCAAGCCGCGCTTTGTCATCGGCGTGCTCGGCCCGACCAGCCGCACCGCCTCGATCAGCCCCGACGTGAATGATCCCGGCTTCCGCAACACCAGCTTCGACGAGTTGCGCGGCACCTACCGCGAGGCCATCGACGGCCTGATCGACGGTGGTGCAGATACCATCATGGTCGAGACCATCTTCGACACGCTCAATGCCAAGGCCGCCCTGTATGCCGTGGAGGAAGCTTTCGATGCACGTGGTGCGCGGCTGCCGGTGATGATCTCCGGCACCATCACCGATGCATCGGGACGCACCCTGTCCGGGCAGACCGCCGAGGCCTTCCATGCCTCATTGGCGCATGCGCGGCCGCTGTCGATCGGCCTGAACTGCGCGCTGGGCGCCGATGCGATGCGCCCGCATGTGGAAACCCTGTCGCAGGTGTCGGACTGCCATGTCAGTGCGCATCCCAATGCAGGCCTGCCCAACGCGTTCGGCGAGTACGACGAAACACCTGAAGAAATGGCCACGACCCTGCGCGGCTTCGCCGAGGATGGGCTGTTGAACCTGGTCGGCGGCTGCTGCGGCTCCACGCCCGATCACATCCGCGCCATCGCGCAGGCGGTGGCCGGGCTGCCGCCGCGCGTCCTGCCCGGCGCGCAGGAACAGGCCGCATGAACGTCGCCGCCATCGTCCCGCACTTTCCGTCCTATTGCTGTTGAGCCGCCGCCAACCATGACGCCTGTCCGCCCTACACGCCTGTCCGGCCTGGAACCACTGGTCATCACCCCGGACCTGCTGTTCATCAATGTCGGTGAGCGCACCAACGTCACCGGCAGTGCGCAGTTCCGCAAGCTGATCAAGGAAGGTCGCTACGAAGAGGCGGTGGACGTGGCCCGCCAGCAGGTGGCCAGCGGCGCGCAGATTCTCGACGTCAACATGGACGAGGGCCTGATCGATTCGGAAGCGGCGATGACACGCTACCTCAACCTGATCATGTCCGAACCGGACATCGCGCGTATTCCGGTGATGGTCGACTCGTCGAAGTGGAGCGTGATCGAGGCCGGCCTGAAGTGCCTGCAGGGCAAGAGCGTGGTCAATTCGATCTCGCTGAAGGAAGGCGAAACGCTGTTCCGCGAACATGCACGCAAGGTGCTGCGCTATGGCGCGGCCGCGGTGGTGATGGCCTTCGACGAGGCCGGCCAGGCCGATACCTGCGCGCGCAAGGTCGAGATCTGCACCCGCGCCTACCGCCTGCTGGTCGACGAGATCGGTTTCCCGCCGCAGGACATCATCTTCGACCCGAACATCTTCGCTGTCGCCACCGGCATCGAAGAGCACGACAACTATGCGGTGGACTTCATCGAAGCTACCCGCATCATCAAGCAGACCCTTCCGCACTGCCATGTATCCGGCGGCGTTTCCAACGTCTCGTTCTCGTTCCGTGGCAACGAGACCGTGCGCCAGGCGATCCACTCGGTGTTCCTGTACCACGCCATCGCTGCCGGCATGGACATGGGCATCGTCAACGCCGGCGCCATGCCGATCTACGACGAGCTGGAGCCGGAACTGCGCGAACGCGTCGAGGATGTGATCCTCAATCGCCGCAGCGACGCCACCGAGCGACTGCTGGAGATTGCCGAACGCTACAAGGGCAAGAAGGGCGCGGCGAAGACCGAGGACCTGGCCTGGCGCGAGAAGCCGGTCGCGCAGCGCCTGGCACATGCACTGGTGCACGGCCTGGACGCCTGGGTCGAAGAAGACACCGAGCTGGCACGGCAGGCATCGAGCCGCCCGCTGGACGTGATCGAGGGTCCGTTGATGGATGGCATGAATGTAGTCGGCGATCTGTTCGGCGCCGGCAAGATGTTCCTGCCGCAGGTGGTCAAGTCCGCGCGGGTGATGAAGAAGGCGGTGGCCTACCTGCTGCCTTACATCGAAGCTGAAAAGGCGCGCAGCGGCGATACCGCCAAGAGCAACGGCCGCATCATCATGGCCACGGTGAAGGGCGATGTGCACGACATCGGCAAGAACATCGTGGGCGTGGTCCTGGCCTGCAACAACTTCGAGGTGGTGGATCTGGGGGTGATGGTGCCGGCGCAGAAGATCCTCGACGCCGCGCGCGAGCACAATGCCGATCTGATCGGCCTGTCCGGGCTGATCACTCCGTCGCTGGAGGAGATGAGCCACGTCGCCCGCGAGATGCAGCGCCAGGGCTTCGATCTGCCGCTGCTGATCGGCGGCGCCACCACGTCGCGCGCGCATACCGCGCTGAAGATCGACCCGCACTATCACGCGCCCACGGTATGGGTGAAGGACGCCTCACGAGCGGTTGGCGTTGCCCAGTCGTTGATCTCACGCGACCTGCGCGCGGCCTTCGTCGCGGCCAACGAAGCCGACTATGCCGAGATCCGCGCACGTCACCGCAACCGTGGTGATGCCAAGCGACTGGTTTCGCTGGAACACGCTCGTGGGCAGAAGTTCCAGGGCGGCTGGGACAGCTATGTACCGCCGGCTCCGAACCAGCCCGGCCTGCATGTGTTCGACGATTACCCGCTGGCCGAACTGGTGCCCTACATCGACTGGACACCTTTCTTCCAGGCCTGGGAACTGGCCGGCAAGTATCCCGCCATCCTCACCGACGAAATCGTCGGCGCGCAGGCCAGCGATCTGTACAAGGATGCCCGAGTGATGCTCGACCGCATCGTGGGCGAGAAGTGGCTCACCGCCAAGGCCGTGTTCGGCCTGTGGCCGGCCAACAGCGTCGGCGACGACGTGCGCGTACAACACCCGCGAGGCGAGACCACCCTGCACTTCCTGCGCCAGCAGGTGGACAAGCCCGCCGAGCGCCCGGACTTCTGCCTCGCCGATTTCATCGCACCGGCCGACAGTGGCCGCCAGGACTGGATCGGTGCATTCGCTGTCACCGCCGGCATCGGCATCGATGCGCACGTGGCCCGGTTCGAGGCCGACCACGACGACTACAACGCGATCCTGCTGAAGGCCCTCGCCGATCGCTTCGCCGAAGCGCTGGCCGAGCGCCTGCACCAGCGCGTGCGTACCGATTTCTGGGGCTACGACCATACCGAGACACTGGACAACGAGGCGCTGATCGACGAGCAGTACAGCGGCATCCGCCCGGCTCCCGGCTACCCGGCCTGCCCGGAGCACAGCGAGAAGCGCCGGCTGTTCGACCTGCTGCAGGCAGAAGCCAACGCCGGCATGGAGCTGACCGAAAGCTTCGCGATGCTGCCGACCGCGGCGGTGTCGGGCTATTACTTCAGCCATCCGCAGAGCCAGTACTTCGTGGTCGGGCGCCTCGGCCGCGAGCAGGTGGGCGATTACGCTCGGCGCAAGGGCGTGGATCGCGCCCAGGCCGAACGCTGGCTGGCCTCCAACCTCGACTACGATCCGGAATGATCCGGTAGCACCGGGCCATACCCGGCGTCATCTCCTGTCCCCCGGGCATGGCCCGGCGCTACCGTGCATTATTCTGCGATGACCGTTCCCGTTGCCCGCCTCTCCAGCTTCTACCTGTTCTACTACGCGGCGCTCGGTGCGTTCACTCCGTACTGGAGCCTGTTCCTGACGGCGCGCGGCATGAGCGTCACCGCCATCAGCGTGATGATGGGCCTGTGGTATGCCACCCGCGTGGTCGCCCCCAGCATGTGGACCACCCTGGCCGCAGCCTCACCACGACCGATCCGCCTGCTGCGGCTGGGGTGCGTGCTGGCGCTGATCAGTTTCACCGCCTTCCTGCTGCCGCTGCCACAGCCATGGATGTACCCGGCGATGGTCGTGTTCTGCTTCTTCTACAACGCGGTGATGCCGCAGTTTGAGTCGATCACCCTCACTCACCTCGGCAGCGACAGCCATCGCTACGGCCTGATCCGGGTCTGGGGCTCGCTCGGCTTCATCGCCATCGTGACCCTGTTCGGCTGGTTGATCGAGGGCGATGGCAGCGGCAACCGCGCCGCGCTGCTGCCGTGGCTGATGCTGCCGTTGTTTGTGTTGATGGTGGCCTCGGCCTTCAGCAACCACTATGCACGTGACATCAGCAAGGCCGACGGCGATGCCACTGGCTTCTGGCAGATCGTGCGCCGGCCACCAGTGCTCGCGTTCTTCCTGGCCGCGTTCATGGAGCAGCTGTCGTTCGGCCCGTACTACACGTTCTTCTCGGTCTACATGGACCACCACGGCTATCGCACCTCCACCCTCGGCCTGCTGTGGACCATCGGCGTGGTGTTCGAGGTAGGCGTGTTCTTCACCATCGGCCGCTTCTTCCGCCGCTACGACGCCAGCTGGATGCTGCTGATCGCGCTGGTCAGCTCCTGCCTGCGCTGGGCGGCGACCGCGTTGTTCCCGCAGAACCTGCCGGTAATGCTGGTCGCGCAGAGCGCCCATGCGCTCGGCTTTGCTGCCTTCTTCGCGGCTGCGATGCAGATGCTGGCGACCTATTTCCCCGGCCGCCTCAATGGCCATGGCCAGGGCCTGCTGTACGGATTCTCGTCCGGTGTCGGCGGCGTGCTGGGCGCGCTCATCGCCGGCCAGCTGTGGAAGATCGACGATGGCCGCACTGCATTCCTGGCCGGCAGTGCTTTCGCCCTGATCGGTGCCCTGCTGTGCTTCTTCTCATTGAGCCTGCCGCTGATCCGCGCGAGACGGCGGCGTCGCGCGCACTGACCATGCGCCAAGTCAGCGCTGCTGCAGAGCCTGCTGCAACGAAGGCAGCAACACACGGTTGCCGTGAGCGCTGAGATGATCACCATCGAAGAACAACGGTCGACCATCGCGCTGTGCTGGACATAGCACGTCATCGCACAGCACCGGCATCGGGTCCCACAGCACGCCGCCCGGCAGGCCATCGACCACTTGCCGCAGGCTGCCCAGCATCGGCGCACGCAGCGTTTCCATCGCCTCGCGCGTGCTGTCCAAGCCATTGCGGCAGATCTCGTTGCGCGCATTGAAGCGATCCGAACAGCGATACGGCGGCGCCGGCAACACCGGCTTGGGCGCCTCCAGCACTATACGTACACCGCGCTCGGCCAGCGGCTTCCACTGGGTGATCGCCTCTGCCACTTCGGCCTCACGTCCTGCAGCGGCTTCCGGGGTCAGCTCGCCTGCCAGCTGCGCCTGCGCATCGAACAACACGAACTGATCGGACAAGCGCGGTATCCGCAGCGACACCAGTACCACGGCATCACCTGGCTGCGCTCGCTGCGTGACGTCAGCGAGCATCGCTGCGTCGAAATCAGTGCAACCGGCACCCGCGCCGCGCCACTTCTGCAGGCTCACCTGCGGGCATCCACCTCGTCCATAGAGGACGACCTCCGAGCCGGCCTCAAGCGCCAGCCGCTGCAGCAGCTCGATGTAAGCCATCGCATGCGAATCACCGGCAACAAAGACCCGCTTTGGCGCG
Organism: Stenotrophomonas maltophilia; assembly: GCF_004920835.1. Lineage (GTDB taxonomy): Bacteria > Pseudomonadota > Gammaproteobacteria > Xanthomonadales > Xanthomonadaceae > Stenotrophomonas > Stenotrophomonas maltophilia_AQ. The sequence goes on along the minus strand of NZ_QFHO01000003.1, from coordinate 5,889 downwards.
CCGGCCGACAGCGGCCGTTCGCAGGCGCCACGGGCATAGGTCCGCATGCTGCCACCTGCGAAGCGTTGCTTGTCCGTCACCAATGCACAATGAGGATAGTCGCCTGACACGCTCTTGCCGTTGGGATACCAGTCGGCCGGATGCCGGCTGACCGTGCTCAGTGATATCCGCGATGCCTGCAGGTAGAGCAGCGTCTGGGTGCCGGCCGCGACCATCAGAATGGCCGCGCCTGCCAGCACCCAACGACCTGGGCGCACGCGTTGCGCCAATGTGCCGCGGAACGGTTGCTCCACCCAGCGCCACGACAACCATGACAGCAGCAATACCAGCGCCATCGCCGTGGTCATCTGCAAGGGGGTCTGCAGGCCTACGGTCCAGCGCATCAGCACGAATACCGGCCAGTGCCACAGGTACAGTGAGTACGAGAGCAGGCCGATGTAGCGCATCGGCTTGCTGACCAGCAGGCGTGCCACCCAGGACCGCGGATGATGATGGAGCGCCCACAGCAGGCCTGCCGCAGCGAAGGTCGGCAGCAGGCCGTCAGGCCACGGCGAACGTCCGGCCCGTGCGGTCCACAACGCCCAACACAGCAGGGCAAGCGCCACCATCGCAAGCAGCGAGAACACGGGGGCGGCGCGCTTCAGTGCAGCCGTCGTCACTGGATCCTGTGGCTGGCGAACATGCAGCACCTGGAACAACAGTACGCCAACACCCAACTGCCACAGCCGCGTACTGGTGGCGTAGAACGCCCACGATGGAGGTGTCTCGCGCAGGCCCAGCACCGCCGCATGCAGCAGCGACGCCACGCTGACCACGGCAAACAAGCCCAGGCTCATCCAACGCCCGCGCGCGCCGCGTGCCCAGGCGAGGAACAGCAGCGGGAACAGCAGGTAGAACTGCTCTTCCACGCCCAGCGACCAGGTATGGGTGTAGGGATTGAATTCGGCCTTGGGCGCGAAATAATCGTTGCCGATCAGCGCCAGTACCCAGTTGCTGAAGCCGAAGAACGCCATCAGCCCGGTCTTGTCACTGGCCTCGCTGAGCCAGGACTCGGGAATGAACAGCACGCTGGCAACGGCGGTCAGCAGCAGGCAGCTGATCAGCGCAGGTGCGATGCGGCGGATACGGCGCGAATAGAAGCGCAGCATCGATTGCCACAGCGACAACGGTGGCAGCCGGTGCACCGACGCGCTGACCACGAAACCGGAGATGACGAAGAACACATCTACGCCAGTAAACCCGCCCGGCAACCAGGCCGGGTCCAGGTGGAACACGATGACGGCCAGCACGGCAATCGCGCGCAGACCGTCAATGTGCGGCACGTAGCCACGGATTGGTTCAGCGGTCATCCCTTTCCCCACAACCGCGGAGGCAGCGCCATCCGCGGTGGTTGCGTCCTTACCAGACCAGGTCGTCCGGCACCTGGAACTGCGGGTCGGCGTATGGATCTTCCTCGGCCGGCGCGTTCGGATCGACCTTCAGCGCCACCGACGCGGCAAACACTGCCTCGGACTGCGCCAGCACTTCGGCGGTGACCAGCAGGTAGCGGCCATTGAGCTGGACCACGCCCAGTTCACCTGCATTGAGCGCAGTCAGCTGCTCGGCAGTCACGTAGATGCGCTTGATCTTGCCGCCATACGGGAAGTGGCGGGCAATGTCGGCATCCTCGGCATTCAGGCCCTTGTCCTTCAGCAGCTCTTCCAGCTTGGCCTTCGCCTCGCGGCGCACGCGCGCCTCTTCCTGCTTCAGGCGCTCTGCCTGGATGCGTTCTTCCTTTTCCTTCTGCGCACGGATGGCATAGGCCTTGGCCAGATCCATCTCTTCGGCACTGCGCGGCTTGCGAGGACCCTGCTGGCCCTGGCCACGCGCCTGGCCGCCGGGCTTGCCGGCTCCAGCGTGGTGACCATGGCCACGGCGCTCGCCGGGCTTGTGCTCGCCCTTGACTGCGCCCTGCGGCTTTCCATTGCCATTGCCACCCTTGCCCTGCGGGCGGCCATCACGGCGGGGGCCATCATTCTTGCGCTCGGGCTTGGGCGCCGGCTTGAAGCCCAGGCCCATCAGCTGGTCGCGGAGGGTATCGCTCATAGAGTTCGGATCAGTAGTGCGGCGGCGGCGGTTCGCTCGCCGGATCGGAAGAATTCAGTGCGTTGCGGACCTTGCCCAGATCTTCCAGCAGCACGCGCAGCACATCGGCGTTGCGCATGCCCTGCATGCGGGCATCAGCCAGCGCATCGCTCAGTTCGGCAAGCGCCTGTTCCTGGAAGGACACGCGCATTTCAAGCTCGACCAGGCGCGCTTCCAGCGCCTGCTCACGTTCGCTCGGCAGCTCAGACATGCAGCGAACGCCCCCGGCCGATACCGTAGTACGCCAGGCCTGCAGCTTCCACCTCGGCCGGCTCGTACAGATTGCGGCCATCGAACACCGCCGCGTCCTTCAGCTGCTCACGCAGCTTCTGGAAATCGGGGCTGCGGAACTGCTTCCACTCGGTAACCACGACCAGTGCGTCGGCACCCTGCAGCGCTTCATCAGCGCTGTTGCAGAACACCAGGTCGTCGCGCTCGCCGAAGATGCGCTGCGATTCATGCATCGCTTCCGGGTCATACGCACGCACCGTCGCACCACCTTCCCACAGCTGCGCAAGCAGGCGACGGCTGGAGGCTTCGCGCATGTCGTCGGTGTTCGGCTTGAAGGCCAGGCCCCACACGGCAAACGTCTTGCCGCGCACGCCTTCGTCCTCGCCCTTGTCATAGTGGCGCTGGATGAGGGCGAACAGATGGCCCTTCTGTGCATCGTTGACCGCTTCCACCGCGTTCAGCAGCTTCGGCTCGAGGCCGTACTGCTGCGCGGTGCGGGCCAGCGCCTGCACATCCTTGGGGAAGCACGAGCCGCCATAGCCGGCGCCCGGATAGATGAAATGCCAACCGATGCGCGGGTCCGAACCGATGCCCTGGCGGACCTGCTCGACATCTGCACCGACACGCTCGGCGATGTTGGCGATTTCGTTCATGAACGAAATCTTGGTCGCCAGCATCGCGTTGGCCGCGTACTTGGTCAGTTCGGCCGAACGTACGTCCATTTCCACCACACGGTCGTGGTTGCGGTTGAACGGCGCATACAGACGGCGCATGACCGCCACCGATTCTTCGCTGGTCGCACCGATGATGATGCGGTCCGGGCGCATGCAGTCGGCAACCGCATCGCCTTCCTTCAGGAACTCCGGGTTGGACACCACGTCGAAGGCGATGTCCGCATTGCGCGCAGCCAACTCTTCGGCAATGGCCGCGCGCACCTTGTCGGCGGTGCCGACCGGCACCGTCGACTTGTTGACCACCACGGTCGGCACACTCATGTGCCGGCCGATGGTGCGGGCCACGGCCAGCACGTACTGCAGATCGGCGCTGCCATCCTCGTCCGGTGGCGTGCCTACGGCGATGAAAACGACCTGGCCATGGTCGATGGCGGCCGCGGCATCGGTGGTGAATGCCAGCCGCAAGGCGGCATGGTTGGCCTTCACCATGGGCTCCAGGCCCGGCTCGTAGATCGGGATGATGCCCTGGTTGAGGCCATCCACTTTGGCCTGGTCGATATCGACGCAGACCACCTGATGACCCACATCGGCCAGGCAGGTACCAGTTACCAGTCCAACGTAGCCGGTACCAAAAATCGCAACGCGCATATCCGTATTCGCTCCTGGATGACTTACGGCAGGACGCCCAGCAGCTCGACGTCGAAGGTCAGAGTTGCGTTCGGGCCGATCGGGCCACCCGGGGTGCCGTTTTCGCCATAGGCCAGGTTGCCCGGGATCCAGAAGCGGTACTTCGAGCCGACCGGCATCAGCGCGACGCCCTCGGTCCAGCCCTTGATCACCTGGTCCAGACCGAACTCGGCCGGCTGGCGGCCGTAGGAGCTGTCGAACACGGTACCGTTGAGCAGCTTGCCTTCGTAGTTCACGCGCACCTTGCTGCTCGGCAGCGGGCGCTCGCCGCTACCCGGGCGGATCACCTGGTACTGCAGGCCCGAGGCGGTGGTCACCACGCCCGGCTGGGTCTTGTTCTTGGACATGAACGCATTGCCTTCCTCGCGGTTGGTCTGCGCGGCGGCGGCGGCCTTGGCCTGCATTTCGGCCTGCTTGGCACCCATGAACGACTGGATGGTGGCGGTCGCGTCAGCTTCCGTCATCTTCGGCTGGCCCTTGCTCAGGCCGGTGCTGATCGCGTCAAACAGCGAGGCGACGTCGATGTCGTCCTTCAGCTGCGCCAGCGACGGACCGACCGAATAGGAACCGATCATCTGCGACACCTTGACGCGGTCCACTTTCGCCGGCTGCGAGCCCGGCGCCATGCCCGGCACCTGCTGGCCGCTGCGGGCCATCACCACCTGGCGCAGTGCGGCATCGGTGGCCTTGGCCTGTTCCTGGGTGATCTGGGGCTGCAGGCCTTCGAAGGAGCGCTCCACGGCGGTGCGCAGGGCAGCTACGTCAATCTCATCGGCAATCGGAGTGAACGACTTGGCCACGTCCAGGCCAATGGCGTAGCCGAGCTTCTGCTTGGGGGAATTCAAGGTTGCGGTCTCCTTGGCGGCTGCGGGGGCAGCCGGTTGTTGCGACAGAGCGACACCCGAAGTGCCCATTGCCAGAATCAGAACCGACGCCGCGGCGCCGCGCATTCCCATCTTCATTCGCTGCATTCCTGAAAGTGTCCGGGCGCCGACGTCGGCGCGAAAAGAGTCATTGTCGCACGCATGCCGTCGATGTCGAGGCATACATGCCGGATATCAATGCGTGGCGGTAGCGGCCAGCGCCTTGTCGATGGCGGCGGTGAGCTGTGCATCATCCGGCGTCACCTTGCTGGCGAACTGGGCGATGACCTTGCCATCGCGGCCGACCAGGTATTTGTGGAAGTTCCAGGCCGGGGCTACGCCGGTGGCTGCGGCAAGGCGCTGATAAAGCGGCGTTGCCTGCTCCCCCACCACATGCACCTTCTCGAACATCGGGAACTTGACGCCGTAGGTCAGGGTGCAGAAATCCTGGATCTGCTTCTCGTCGCCCGGCTCCTGGCCCTTGAAATCATTGGACGGGAAGCCAAGCACCGCGAAGCCACGCCCCGCATAGCGCTTCTGCAGCGCTTCCAGCCCTTCGTACTGCGGGGTATAGCCGCACTTGCTGGCGGTGTTGACCACCAGCAGCACCTGCCCGTGGTAGCGCTGCTGCAGGTTGACCTGCTGCTTGCCGGCCAGCGGCCGGTAATCCAGGTCGAGCAGATCGGCAGCAAGGGCACTGCCGGAACCAACAGCGCCGGCCACCATCAGGACCAGCAGGGACAGACCGCGCAGGCGGCGCGGGGAAACAGTCGGCAGGGGCATCAGGAGCGGTCCGCGGTAGCCATTCAACAGGGGCCCGGCCAGCACCGGCCGGGGATCGGCCGAACTATAGCACCGGGCTCCGGCGCCCCTGATGGCACAGGCCCACCCGGGCTTTGCGCGGCGTGGCGAATGCGCCGCCCGGGCGCGATCGACGGCGCAGTGATGACATAGCATGGACATCACTGAATGCAAGGCGGATGTGGACTGCCCCCTGCGACAGTTTTATTTCTCTTTTAAATCAATTGAATAAAGGGATATTTCAGCAATCTGACCACCCCTGCCATCAGTTGGGGACGGTAGGGGGTTGCACGTAGGCGTGCCGGTGTTATAGTTGCATACAACACCAGTCACCTGAGACAGGGGGAAGCCATGAACGTCCGGATACGTCGCAACCTCACCGCACCCGCGGCCGCTGCCGTTTCGACCCTGATCGTGCTGGCCTGGCTGGCCGCGCCAACCTCCCCCGCCTCAACCGATAGTGCGCAGGACGCGACCGCTTCACCGGCAGGCAATGCTGCCCCCTCCCC
>NZ_QFHO01000039.1 GCF_004920835.1 Stenotrophomonas maltophilia | reverse complement strand
CCCCCGCCCCGCGCCCCTCCCGCCCGCTGCCGCCGGTAGCCATCGTGATCGGCGTGCTGTTCTTCTTCGGCCTGCTCGGGCTGATGATCTACGGGGTGATGAAATCCGGCGACCCGCAGCGCGACGTGCTGCCGTCGGCCCTGATCGACAAGCCGGCGCCGGCGTTCGCGCTGCCGGTGCTGCACGACCCGGAAATGATCGTGCACAGCGACGAGCTGCGCGGCGCGCCCTACCTGCTGAACGTGTGGGGCAGCTGGTGCGCGGCCTGCCGCGAGGAACATCCGGTGTTGACCCGTTTCGCCGAGAGCAAGCGCGTACGCGTGATCGGCTACAACTGGAAGGACGACCCGACCGATGCCCTGCACTGGCTGGAGCAGCTGGGCAACCCGTTCATGGTCGTGCTCAGCGACGTGGAAGGCCGCACCGCGATCGACTGGGGCGTGACCGCTGCGCCGGAAACCTTCCTGGTCGATGGCAGTGGCATCGTGCGTTGGAAGTACAGCGGGGCGATGACCCAGCGCGTGGTCGACGAGAAGCTGATCCCGGCCCTGGAGAAGATCGAAAAGGCCCAGGGCAATGCCGGCAACACCCTGCACACGGCGCCCTGAGCCGATGCGCTGGCTGCTGGCGCTGCTGCTCATGATGCTGCCGTTGGCCGCGCTGGCCCAGCAGCCGCTGCACGATCCGCAGCCGCTGCAGTTCCGCGATGGCGCAGAGGAACGCCGCTTTCATGACCTGGCCGCGCAGCTACGCTGCGTGCAGTGCCAGAACCAGTCACTGGCCGATTCCAACGCGCAGATCGCCCAGGACCTGCGCCGCGAAGTGCTGCAGTTGATGCAGCAGGGCCATGACGACGCACAGATCAAGCAGTTCCTGGTCGCCCGTTACGGCGAGTTCGTGCTCTACCAGCCACCACTGCAGCCGGGTACGTGGCTGTTGTGGGGCGGTCCGCTGCTGGTGCTCGGCGCCGGTGCGCTGGTGGTGCTGGGCATCGTCCGCCGTCGTGGGCGCACGGTCGCGTCCGCACCGACCAGCAAGACTGATGAAGGAGACGGTTGGTGAGCCATTGGCTTCCCATGGCAGCGGGTGTGAGTGCTGCGCTGATGGCTGCACTGGTGCTGTGGCCGCTGCGCCACCATGGCCGCCGCGGCTTCGTGGTCGGCGTGCTCGCGCTGGGCGTGGCCGGTGCCTGCCTGTACCTGCTGGTCGGAGACCCGCGTGCGGCACAGGTGCAGCCTGCGCCGTCGGTGGCCACCCTGCGTGACGGCGTGCAGGCCCTGCAGGATGCGTTGCAGCGCGATCCGCAGCGTGCCGATGGCTGGACGCTGCTCGGGCGTTCGCAGGCCGAGCTGGGCAACACGTCGGCAGCGGCGGACGCCTTCGCACGTGCCGCCGCCCTGGCCCCTGAAGACCCCGGCGTGCTGGTGGAAGCGGCACAGGCGCGGGCACAGGCCGATGCCGGCAAACAGTTCGACGACACCGCAATGACCTGGCTGCAGCAGGCGCGCAGCCTGGCCCCGGATGCCGAACGCGCCAGCTGGTTGCTCGGCATCGCCCTGCGCCAGCGCGGCCGGAATGCCGAAGCAGCCGATATCTGGAGCAGCCTGCTGCCGCGACTGGAACCGGGTGCCGCACAGGCACTGCAGGCACAGATCGCGATCGCCCGCGAAGCCGTCGGCCAGGCGCCCGATGCTGGCGCTGCGACGCCACCGGCGCTGCTGCAGGTACGCGTGCAGCTGCCGGCGCTGAAGAGCAGCGAGTGGCCAGCCGGCACCCAGGTGTTCGTACTGGCGCGTGCCGCGGGTGGACCGCCGATGCCGGTGGCCGCACGCAAGCTGCCGCTGGCTGGCTTCCCGGCCACGGTCGGGCTGGGTGACGGTGACAGCCCGATGCCGACCGCACCGCTGTCGGCCCATCGCGAAGTGGAAGTGCTGGCGCGCATCTCGCGCAGCGGCAGCGCCAACCGTAGCGAGGACGATCTGCAGAGCACGCCTGTGAAGGTGAACCTGCCGCATGAGGGCGTGGTTGAGTTGCGGTTCCCTTGACGCTCCGCACGGTAGTGCCGGCCGCTGGCCGGCAACCACGCGGGCACATCAAGGTTCATGAGGTTGCCGGCAGCGGCCGGTACTACCGGGTGCATCGCCGATGGAAACCAGCGTGTCGCCAGCTCCACATGCAGCCCCGCTAGAATGCCCGCATGACTGAATTCATCCCGCCCGGCACTCGCTTCCATGCCCTGCCCTCGCCGTTCCCGTTCAAGCGCGGTGGCGCCCTGCACGGTGCTCGCGTGGCCTACGAAACCTGGGGAACGCTGGATGCCGATGCCGGCAACGCGATCCTGATCGTCACCGGGCTGTCGCCGGATGCGCATGCCGCCGCCAACGACGCCAACCCGGCACCGGGCTGGTGGGACGCGATGGTCGGGCCCGGCAAGCCGATCGACAGCGACCGCTGGTTCGTGGTGTGCGTGAACTCGCTGGGCAGCTGCAAGGGCTCGACCGGACCGGCTTCGCTCAATCCGGCTACCGGCCAACCCTATCGCCTCGACTTCCCGGAGCTGTCGATCGAGGACGGCGCTCGCGCGGCCATCGAGGTGGTGCAGGCGCTGGGCATTGAACAACTGGCCTGCGTGGTCGGCAATTCAATGGGCGGCATGACCGCGTTGGCCGTGCTGATGCTGCAGCCGGGCATCGCACGCAGCCACATCAACATCTCCGGCAGTGCACAGGCGTTGCCGTTCTCGATCGCGATCCGCTCGCTGCAGCGCGAGGCAATCCGCCTCGACCCGCGCTGGAACGGCGGCCACTACGATGACGATGCGTACCCGGAATCGGGGATGCGCATGGCGCGCAAGCTGGGCGTGATCACCTACCGCTCGGCGCTGGAATGGGATGGCCGCTTCGGCCGCGTGCGGCTGGATTCGGACCAGACCGACGACGATCCGTTCGGCCTGGAATTCCAGGTGGAAAGCTACCTGGAAGGCCACGCGCGGCGCTTCGTGCGCTTCTTCGATCCGAACTGCTACCTGTACCTGAGCCGCTCGATGGACTGGTTCGACCTGGCCGAGTATGCCGACGGCGACGTGCTGGCCGGGCTGGCGAAGATCCGGGTGGAGAAGGCGTTGGCGATCGGTGCCAACACCGACATCCTGTTCCCGGTGCAGCAGCAGCAGCAAGTAGCAGATGGCCTGCGCGCAGGCGGTGCCGATGCGCAGTTCATCGGCCTGGAATCACCACAGGGCCACGACGCCTTCCTGGTCGATTTCGAGCGCTTCGGCCCGGCCGTGCGCGGCTTCCTCGACGCACTCTAAGTGGCGTGGCGGCGCAACCTCGCGCTGGCCGCGTTCGGCGCGCTGATCGCGCTGATGATCAGCGGCGTGCTGCCACTGTGGCTGGGCGGCTGGTGCCTGCTGGCCAGCGCAGTGTCGTTCGGCCTGTACGGCCACGACAAGCGCGCGGCACAGCGCAAGCAATCGCGGATTCCCGAGCGCACCCTGCAACTGCTGGCCTTTGCCGGCGGCTGGCCCGGTGCGCTGCTGGGCCAGGGGCTGTTCCGCCACAAGCATCGCAAGGCCTCGTTCCAATGGGTGTTCTGGCTGTGCGTGCTGGCCAACGTGGCCTCGATCGCAGTGATGCTGCGCGAGTTTTCGCGGTAACCGTTCGAATGGGTAGTGCCGGCCGCTGGCCGGCAACGCCATGATGTTCGAACCGGATGCGTGGTTGCCGGCCAGCGGCCGGCACTACCGGGATGATTTCACGCTTCGCGGATCAGAACCCCATCACACAACCGGTACTGCGCATCAACCACGCCTTCGGGCAGGTCGTCGTGGGTGATCATCAGCAGGCTGCGGCCGTCCAGCAAGCTGGCCAGATCCAGCAGCAGCGCGCGCGCGGTATCCACGTCCAGGCCCTCGGTCGGCTCGTCCAGCAGCAGGATCGGCGCATTGCGCAGCAGCGCGCGCGCCAGTGCCAGGCGCCGTGCCTGACCGGCCGACATGGTCGCGCCGTTCTCGCCCACCCAGGCCTGCAGGCCACCATTGTGCTCGGCCCATTCGCCCAGGCGCACGCGCCGCAGCACCGCCCACAACGCCGCGTCGCTCGCATCGGGATCACCCAGCCGCAGGTTCTCGGCCACGCTGCCGGCAAACACCGGGGCGTTCTGCGGCAACCAGGCCAGCTGCCGATGCCAGTCGCCCTGGGCGAAGTCGCGCAGGTCACGGCCACCGTAGGTCAACCGCCCCTGCTGCGGATCCCACAATCGCAGCAGCAGGCTGGACAGCGTGGTCTTGCCACTGCCGCTGTCGCCGCGGATGGCAATGCGCTCGCCCGGTGCCAGGGTCAGCTGCAGGCCAGACAGCACCGGACGCACCGCGCCTGGCCACTGGAAATGGATGTCATCCCAATGCACGCGCGCCGCCTGCGGCACCGGCTGCGGCGCCTGCAGGTCTTCCACCGTCGGCGGCTGCTCGACGATCGCCTGCAGCCGCGCAGCAGCGATGCGCCCGGACTGCAGTGACTGCCAGGCCAGGCCCATGCCGGCCCACAGTTCGATCAGTGCCACGGTGAGGAACACCAGCCCAGCGGCCATTTCCGGCGCGATGCGCTGCTGTTCGGCCGCATGCAGAGCCAGTGCCAGCATCGCTACCAGACCCAGCCCGGCAACCAGGCCGTGCAGGGTCGAGGCCGCGATCAGGCGCCAGCGACGGCGACGATCACGCGAGGCCAGTTGCTTGGCGGCCACCCGCACCTTCAACTGCCATGCCGTGCTGGCATGCAGTGCGGCCAGATCACCCGCGCCTTCCAGTCCTTCGAACGCGGCGGTGCGCAGCGCAGCGCGATGTGCGGCGCGATCGGCCTCCTCATCGTCATGCCCACGCACGCCCAGCCACGGCACCCCGAAGCTGATCAGCACCGCCAGTACCGCCAGCAGCACAGCCGCCGAAGGCAGGACCACAGCGGCCGAAGCCACCCCCACCAGCGACAACCCACCCAGGGCCAACAGGGGGCCGATGGCGCGCACCAGCAGGCCATCCACTTCGCCGATGTCACCCAGCAGGCGTGCCAGCAGCTCCCCGGTACGCGTCGCGCCCAACCGCGCCGGTGCCAGCGGCAGCGCGCGTCGGAAGAACCACACGCGCAGGTCACGGGCGATGCGCAGGGTCACGTCATGCCCCACCAGTTTTTCGAAGTAGCGCGACGCGATGCGCGCCATGGTCAGCCCACGGATGCCCGCCGAGGGCGTGAAGAAATTGAAGCCCTGGCCGAGGCCGGCGACACCGGCCAGCGCTGCGGCGGTCAGGAAGCCGCCCGACAACCCCAGCAGGGCGGTGCCGGCCAGCATCGTGGCCCACAGCAGCAGCACGGCCAGCAACAGGCGCGCGCGATGGCGCAGGAATACCGCGCGCAGTGAATCCGGCGAACGACTCATGCGCGCACCGCCTGCGCTGGCTCGACCAGCCGCCCTTCGGGCAGCAGCAGGCAACGGTCGGCCCAGGCAATCACCGCCGGGCTATGGGTGGCGACCACCACGCTGCGCCCGCGCGCATAGGCGGCCAGGCTGCGCAGCAGCGCGGCTTCGGTGTCCGCATCGAGGAAGGCGGTGGGCTCATCCAGCAGCAGTACCTGTGGATCGCGCAGCAGCAACCGGGCCAGGCCGATGCGGCGTGCTTCACCACCGGACAGGCCGAAGCCGCGCTCACCGATCACGGTATCCAGCCCCTGCGGCAGGCGCTGTGCGAACTGCAGCACCTGCGCGGCCTCGGCCACCGCGCGCAGGCGGGCGTCGCTGGCGCCCGGATCGGCCAGCCGCAGATTATCGGCGATGCTGCCATGGAACAGGTAGGGCCTCTGGCTGGCATAGGCCACCTGCAGCCCCGGTCGCAGCTGCACCCTGCCCGCACGGGGGGGCAGCCAACCGGCCAGTGCTTCCAGCAACGTACTCTTGCCACTGCCACTGGGGCCCACCAGCGCCAGCCGCTGGCCTGGCTCCAGTGTCACGTCCAGGCCCTGCAGCACATCATGCGGCGCGCCCAAGGGACGCAGCATCAGCCCCCACGCCCGCAACGGCGCCATCGCCGCTTCGGCCGGCTCCTGCGGCAGCGGCACCATTTCGTCATCGGCAAGGACAGCTTCTTCCGGCAGCACCTGCAACAGGCGCTCCACTTCAGCGGCCGCAGCCAGCGCGTTGGCACGGTCGTGGTAGTGCGCTGCCAGCCGCCGCAGTGGCGCATAGAACTCCGGTGCCAGCAGCAGGCAGAACAGGCCCGCACCCAGCGTGGGCACCGTCGCATGCAACGACATCAGGCCCAGATAGCTCAGCCCCAGGTACAGCGCGACCATCGCCACGCTCACCGAAGCGAAGAACTCCAGCACGGTGGACGACAGGAAGGCGATGCGCAGCACCTTCATCGTTCGCACGCGCACGCCTTCTGCAGCCGCTTCGATACCCTCCAGCTCGGCCTCGCCGCGGCCATACAGGCGCAGCAGGCCCAGGCCCTTGATGCGATCGGCGAAGTGTCCGCTCATCCGTGCCAGTTCGCCCAGCTGCGCACGGCCGGCCGCTTCGGCACCCCAGCCCACCAGCATCATGAAGAACGGCACCAGGGGCGCGGTGAACAACAGGATCAGCGCTACTACCCAGTCGACCCAGGCCACTGCCGCGAGGATCAGCACCGGCACCACCACCACTTCGGTGCGCACCGGCAGGAAGCCGCTGTAATAACTCTCGATCGCATCGCCGTGATGCAACATCAGTTCGCCCAGCTCGCCGGTACGGCGCTGGCGCAGCCACAGCGGCCCATGGCCAAGCAGGCGCGCGAATACGCGCTCGCGCAACGCCAGCCGCGCGGCATCGGCCACGTCACCCGCTGCAGCCTGGGTGGCGCTGCCCAGCAGCGTACGCACGATCAGGATCACGACCAGCGTGGCCAGCACCGGCAGGCCCGAGGCCAGTGGTGCACGCTCGACCAGCACCTGCTGCACCAGCCAGGCGATGGCGGCCGCCTGGCCGATCAACAGTGCGCCGGACAGGCTGATGCACAACGAGGCCAACCGCTGGCGGCCGCGCGCGGACCGCGCCAGATCGGCCAGCCACGCGCTACGGATGCGCCGCAATCGGGTCGATTCGTCTTCGGAAACAGCGGCGTCAGCAGTCGGTTCGGCAGCGCTCAAGGGTCTTCACAGGCAACAGGGCATTGGCAGGCATTGTAGGCGCAGGCAACAGCCTCCCCCTGCGGCCGGCGGTCGCAGTCCCAGGCGGGTTGGCATACGATCCTCCTGAATACCCATTCATACATTGATCTGGATCAAGGCTGTTTGAAGTAGTCGGTCACATCATTCACCCCGTAGACCACCCTTCCCGCCACCTGCAACGGCACTATCCAACGAGGTAGCCAGGCCATGATTGATCAGACAGTCGTAGAACTGTCGCGGCTGCAATTCGCTCTGACCGCGATGTACCACTTCCTATTCGTCCCCCTCACGCTTGGCCTGTCCTTCATGGTGGCCATCATGGAAAGCGTGTACGTGATGACCCGCAAGCAGGTCTGGCGGCAGATGACCCTGTTCTGGGGTGCCCTGTTCGGCATCAACTTCGCCATCGGCGTAGCCACCGGCCTGGTGATGGAGTTCCAGTTCGGCATGAACTGGTCGTACTACAGCCATTACGTCGGTGACATCTTCGGTGCGCCGCTGGCCATCGAAGGCCTGATGGCGTTCTTCCTGGAAGCGACCTTCATCGGCCTGTTCTTCTTCGGCTGGAAGCGCCTGACTCCGGTCAAGCACCTCACCGTGACCTGGCTGATGGCGCTGGGCACCAACCTGTCGGCGGTGTGGATCCTGATCGCCAACGGCTGGATGCAGAACCCGACCGGTGCGGTGTTCAACCCGGAAACCATGCGCATGGAAGTGGTCGACTTCGCCGCGGTGCTGCTGAACCCGGTGGCCCAGGCCAAGTTCGTGCATACCGTCAGTGCCGGCTACGTGACCGGTGCGATCTTCGTGATGTCGATCAGCGCGCTGTACCTGCTGCGTGGCAAGTACAAGGACATGGCCCGCCGTTCGTTCGCGGTGGCTGCAGCCTTCGGCCTGCTGTCCTCGCTGTCGGTGGTGGTGCTGGGTGACGAAAGCGGTTATGCCGCCAGCGAACACCAGAAGATGAAGCTGGCCGCGATTGAAGCGATGTGGGAAACCGAGCGTGCGCCGGCCGACTTCACCGCCTTCGGCATTCCCAACCAAGACACCCATCAGAACGACTATGCGGTGAAGATCCCGTACCTGATGGGCCTGATCGCCACCCGCTCGCTGGACCAGCCGATTCCCGGCATCCTGGAGCTGGTGGAACGTGCCGAGCACCGCATCCGCGGTGGCCAGATCGCCTACGGCGCACTGGAGCGCGTGAAGAAGGACCGCAACGATCTCGAAGCACGCGAGATGTTCGATCGCCACTGGCAGGATCTCGGCCATGGCCTGCTGCTGAAGCGCTACCGCGAAGACATCCTCAACGCGACGCCGGAGGAAATCTCCAAGGCCGCGATGGATACCGTGCCGCGCGTGGCCCCGCTGTTCTGGACCTTCCGCATCATGGCGGGCCTGGGCTTCTACCTGATCGCCTTCTTCGCGTTGGCCTTCTACTTCTCGTGCCGCAACAACTTCCAGGACAAGCGCTGGTTCCTGCGGTTGGCGGTGTGGTCGCTGCCGGCACCGTGGATCGCGATCGAATGCGGTTGGTTCGTTGCCGAGTACGGCCGCCAGCCGTGGGCTGTGGACGGCGTTCTGCCGACCTTCTACGCCGCATCGGGCCTGGCACTGCATGAAATCCTGACCACGCTGGCGGTGTTCACCAGCTTGTACACGGTGCTGCTGATCATCGAGATCAAGCTGATGCTGAAGGCGATCCGCAAGGGTCCGGACGACATCCTGCCGACGCTGCAGGCCGATATCCGCCCTGTTTCCCCCAATGCAGTCGCCCCCGGCCAGGCCTGAGGCAGGAGAATCCAGATGGAATTCATTGCACTTGATTACACCACGCTCCGCGTGATCTGGTGGCTGCTGCTCGGCATCCTGCTGATCGGCTGGGCCGTGATGGATGGTTTCGACCTTGGCGTCGGCACCCTGTTGCCGTTCGTTGCCAAAACCGATGAAGAACGCCGGCTGGTGATCAATACCGTCGGCCCGGTGTGGGAAGGCAACCAGGTGTGGCTTGTACTGGGTGGCGGTGCGATTTTCGCCGCATGGCCGCCGCTGTATGCGGTCAGCTTCTCCGGCTTCTACCTGGCGGTGTTTGCGATGCTGTTCGGGCTGATCCTGCGCCCGGTCGGCTTCAAGTACCGCAGCAAGCTGCCGTCCAAGCGCTGGCGCGACAACTGGGACCGCGTGCTGTTTGTCGGTGGCCTGCTGCCGGGCCTGATTGCCGGCGTGGCGGTGGGCAACGTGCTGCTGGGTGTGCCGTTCCACTTCGATGACACCCTGCGCGTGACCTACACCGGTTCGTTCTTCGGCCTGCTCACACCGTTCGCGCTCATCGCCGGCCTGATCAGCGTGGCCATGCTGGTTTCGCATGGTGCGGCCATGCTGGTCATCAAGACCGACGGCCCGGTGGCCGAACGTGCCGCACGTTACGGCGGCGTCGCCGCCATCATCAGCTTCGTGCTGTTCGCCGTGGCCGGTGCCTGGGTGGCCTTCGGCCTGCCGGGTTACCAGATCACCTCGCAGGTGGTCACCGATGGCCCGACCAATCCGCTGCTGAAGACGGCCGAGCTGGGCACGGCTGCCGGTGGTTGGCTGCGCAACTACAGCAGCATGCCGGCCACGATCGTGTTCCCGGTGCTCGGCCTGCTCGGCGCGCTGGCCAGTGCGGTGCTGCTGCGTGCCCGTCGTGGTGGCCTGGCCTTCATCGCCTCGGGTGCATCCATCGCTGGCATCATCCTGACTGTCGGCTTTGCGATCTTCCCGTTCCTGCTGCCGTCCTCCAGCCAGCCCACCTCCAGCCTGACCGTCTGGGACAGCTCGTCCAGCCACCTCACGCTGTGGGTCATGCTGCTGGCCACGGCCATCTTCCTGCCGATCATCCTCGCCTACACCACCTGGGTGTACCGCGTGCTGAAGGGCAAGACGACGGTCGAGGACATGGACGACAACCCCAACGCCTATTGATTGCCAGCGTGCCGACCCACGGTCGGCACCTGTCTTGCACACAGGAGATTGAACATGTGGTATTTCGCCTGGATCCTCGGCGCCGGCCTCGCCTCGACGGTCGCCATCCTCAACGGCATGTGGTTTGAAGCCCGCGAGCAGAACCGCATCGAGAAAGAAAATCGTCGCTGAGCTGTAAAAAAGCCTTGCCGCCTTGGCCTTCACACGGTATCTTAGGCGGCTCCTTCGGGGTGTAGCTCAGTCTGGTAGAGCGCTACGTTCGGGACGTAGAGGTCGCAGGTTCGAATCCTGTCTCCCCGACCACTCAAGTGGTCGCATTGAAGCCTGGTGAAGTCGTCCAGGCTTTTTTGTTCCCTGAAGTGGCACTGCTTCGGCAGTGTGAAGAAAACAGCATCCACCCCTTGCCGCCATCGGGGTGAATCGCTAGAATAGGCGGCTCCCTTCGGGGTGTAGCTCAGTCTGGTAGAGCGCTACGTTCGGGACGTAGAGGTCGCAGGTTCGAATCCTGTCTCCCCGACCACTTCGGTGGTCACCAAGAAGCCTGGAAGACATCACTGTCCTCCGGGTTTTTTTGTGCCTGCGGCCCGGGACAGGCGCGGCCGCCCGCAACGCCACTGGCCAGCCACGTACAATGGCCGCCTCCCCCACCTGCCGCTTCGGCGTAGACCGATGCCGGCGCTGCATGCCGTTGCTGAAGCGTGCGACACCTGCAAGGACCACCGATGAGTTCCTCCACTTCCGATTCGCCGTCGCTGCTGCACGGCCGCGTCCTCGCATTCGCCGCGATCCTGTTGGCCGCGATCAACCTGCGCACAGCGGTCACCTCGATCACGCCCCTGCTCGATGTGCTCGGCCAGCAGTTCGATTTCGGCACCACCATGACCGGTGTGCTGGGCATGCTGCCCACCGCCTCGTTCGCGCTGTTCGGCGTGGCAACGCCGGCACTGGCGCGGCGCCTGGGCCTGGAGCGCACCACCCTGCTGGCCATGCTGATGGCAGCCGCCGGCCTGCTGCTGCGCTCCAGCGCCGGCAACGTCGGCACGCTGCTGCTGGGCTCGGTGATCGCACTGGCCGGCATGGGTATCGGCAACGTAGTGGTGCCGCCGCTGGTGAAGCGTTACTTCGCCAACAAGGTCGGCACCATGAGCACGCTGTACATCAGTGTGCTGCAGCTGGGCACGATGATGCCGGCGCTGCTGGCGGTGCCGGTGGCCAATGCGGCCGGCTGGCGGGTGTCGCTGGGCATGTGGGCACTGCTGGCGCTGGCGGCGAGCCTGCCGTGGCTGCTGCTGGCGCGCCGTGCGCCCGGGCCGGTGCTGGATGCCCACGACCCGACCGCACAACCGCATGGCAAGGTCTGGCGCACGTCGCTGGGCTGGAGCATGACGCTGATGTTCGGCATGACTTCGCTGATGACCTATTCGATGTTCACCTGGCTGCCGCGCATCGTGGTCGAGGCCGGCGGCACGCCCGCCTTCGGCGGGGTGATGGTGGCAGTGTTCTCGGCGCTGGGCCTGCTGCCGTCGCTGGTCATCCCATCGATGGCGGTGCGCCTGCAGAACCCGTTCCCGCTGGTCCTGATCGGCTTCTTCTCGTTCGTGATCGCCTTCACCGGCCTGCTGCTCGCACCGATGAAGGCGCCACTGCTGTGGGCCTGCCTGCTCGGTGTCGGCCCGTCCACGTTCCCGCTGGCACTGACCCTGATCAACCTGCGCACGCGCACTCCGACCGGCTCGGCCGCGCTGTCCGGCTTCATGCAGGGTGTGGGCTACAGCTTCAGCTGCCTGGGGCCATTCCTGGTCGGCTGGCTGCACACCGTCAGCGACGGTTGGACGATCCCATTCAGCTTCCTGTTCGGCTGCGCGACCCTGATGCTGTGTGCCTCCTGGGTGGCATGCAAGCCGCGCAAGCTGGAAGACCTCTGGTAAGCCTCCACCCGGGCCGGCTGCCGCCCTCCATCTACCGCCGGTCAGCTTTCACGCAGATTTTGACGCTGGGCTGACAGTTCCGGGCAGATAGTGCCCCCGAATGCCCATCCTTGCCGCGTGCCGGCATCGGGCATGGGGGCGGCAGCGCCGTCCAGGCCACCAGTCGGTGTGCGGGGGACTCTCGTTTCAGACTAGACATTGCAGGTCGCTGTCCCGGTTCTACCCATCCTGCTGGATGGGAACGCACGAGGGGAGTGACGCAGGCCACGGCCATCCCAAAATCTGGCATGTGATGTGCGTCACATTTTTCAGGTTGTCTGGTTCGGAAGCCAAGGGGGTCCCCAATGGTTGTCCACCGCCGGCTGGCGCTCTGCGTCGGCCTTGCTTGCTTCGCTCTGGCCTGGGCCAGCAGCGCGGCCCCGCCTGATCGCGAGGCCGCCCTGGCCGAGATCGGCCGCTACCGCGACCAGGCCCGCTGGCTGGATGCGCTGGGAGCGATCGAGCGCGCCAGCCAGCAGCAGCCCAACGACGATCTGTTGTTCAAGCTGCGCGTGCTGACCCTGGGCGATATCGGCAACGCGTGGCGCGCCTGGGAGCTGTACCAGCAGCGCCCGCAGTTGTTCGACGATGCACAGAAGCAGCGACTTGAGGGCGACTACCTGGCCAAGCTGGTGGTCTGGAGCCTGGCCTACAGCAGCAGCGAGGACGCCCGCCTGGAAGAAGCCGAGTCGACCCTGGCGCGCATGCAGCGCTACGTCGGCAGCGAAAGCACCACTGCGGCGCAGGCACCCCTGCGGATCCGGCTGGATCGCCTGATCCTGCTCAACCGGCTGGGCCGCCACGCACAGGTTCGTGAGGAAGCACGCGCACTGCAGGCCGAGGGCCATGCACTGCCCGACTACGTGCTGCCCGCTGTGGGTGATTCACTGATGGGCACCCTGCATCCGCTGGAGGCCATTCCGGTGCTGCAGGCGGCGGTGACCGGCGATCCCACACGCGATGCTTCGCATTCGGAATTGGCCTATGCCTATCTTGAGAGCGAACAGCAGGAAAAGGCCATCGGCCTGCTGCAGGCGTGGCGCGACAAGGAACCGGCCTGGCGCTGGGGCAACGGAAAATCGCCGTATGCGAACTGGTCACGCTACGAGGCCGACCTGAATCTGGCGATGGTGCGTGCCTACAGCGGCGACCTGCCGACCGCCCAGCGCGACCTGGAATCGATGGTCGATATCGCCCCCGGCAACGGTGGCCTGCAGAGTGCGTTGGGCAGCGTGTACATGATGCGCGGCTGGCCACGCATGGCCCTGCAGCGGCAGCAGATGGCGCATGCACTGGACCCGCGCGACATCGAGCCGCGGCTGGGTATGGAAGAGGCCTACGTCGCCCTGCAGCGCGATGACCTGGCGCGGCCACTGCATGACGACCTGCTCGCGCGCTATCCCACCCAGCCTGCCGTCGAACGCATGGACCAGGCCTGGCGTGCACATCGCGGCTGGCAGCTGAAGGCATGGACCGACATCGGCCGCAGCTCCGGCGGTGGCGGCACTTCGCCACTGGGCAACAACGACCGTCACTACGGCATGGAAGTGCAGACGCCGGTGCTCGACGACCGCTGGCGGTTGTTCGCCTTCGCCGACAGGCGCTCGGTCGACTTCCAGGACCAGCGCATCGACCCGCTGTGGCTGGGTGCAGGCGTGCGCTACCGCTTCGGCCGGCTGGATGCGGAGGCCGCGGTAGTGCGTGCCAACGATCACGTCGGCGATACCGGCCTGCGTGCCAGCGTGGGCTGGCAGTTCAACGACTGCTGGCATGCCGGGCTGATGGCTGCGCGCAATGATCCGGAGGCCTCGATGCAGGCGCGCGCGGCCGGCATCACCGCCGACAGCGTGGGCGCGCAGGTGGACTACCGGCGCAGCGAACGCACCCACTGGATGTTCGGCGCCAGCCGCTTCCGCTACGACGATGGCAATCACCGCGAACTGTTCAGCACCAGTGTCGAGCAGCGGCTGCTGACTCGACCACGCTGGCTGATCGATGGCCTGGCCAGTGCCTATACCAGCCGGGGCAGCCGCGACGATGCGCCCTACTTCAATCCGAAGCGCGACCGCATGGTCGAGATCGGCCTGCGCGTCGACCAGCAGCTGTGGCGACACTATGAGCGCCATTTCCGGCACCGGCTGACGGTCTCGCTGGGCGACTACTGGCAGGACGGCTTCGGCAGCGCACTGGTGCCGTCGGTGTCCTACATGCATGAGTGGCAGATCGGCCAGGGCCGCGTGCTCGAGTATGGCGTGCGCTGGTCACGGCCGGTCTATGACGGCCACCGCGAGCGCCATATCGGCTTCGAAGCCGCACTGCGCTGGGGAGACTGACATGACCCACATCCTGCGACTGATCGTGCTCCTGCTGCTGGCCGCCGCGACACCGGCCCCTGCGCAGCAGGCCGTGCATCTCGACGCGGCCGACAACGGCCTGCTGATCCTCAGCTATCACGATATCCGCGACCAGGTCGCGGCCAAGGGCGACGCAGATACCTACGCGGTAAGCACGCAGAACTTCGCTGCCCACCTGGACTGGCTGGGTGCGCATGGCTACCACCCGGTGTCGTTGTCGCAGGTGATCGACGCCTCGCAGGGACGCGCGACACTGCCACCGAAGCCGGTGCTGCTGACCTTCGATGACGGCCTGCGCAGTGTCTACGACAAGGCCTTCCCGCTGCTGCAGGCCTATCGCTATCCGGCGCTGGTGGCGGTGATCACCGACTACGTGGACATGGCGCCGGGTCGTACCATCGACTACGGCTACCGCCCGTTCGGTCGCGAGGACTTCATCACCTGGGCACAGCTGAAGCAGATGCACGACAGCGGCCTGATCGAAGTGGCCAGCCATACCGACGACCTGCACCATGGCGTGATCGCCAACCCTCAGGGCAACTCCACGCCAGCGGTGGTCACCCGTGTCTATACGCCCGCGACCCACAGCTACGAGAGCGAAGCACAGTACGAACAGCGCCTGCGTGCCGACCTCAGCCGCAGCGCACAGCGCATAGAGCAGCATCTGGGGGTCCGCCCGCGCGCCATCGTCTGGCCTTACGCCGCGTACAACCAGCTGAGCAACGATATCGCCGAGCAGCTGGGAATGCCGGTCTCGTTCGATCTGGAAGGCCGCAGCACGCCAGTGGCCAGTGACCTGCACGGGTTGGCGCGCTTCCTGGTCAGCGACAACCCGACCGTGGAGGGACTGGCCTACGAACTGCGCCGCGACGTGGCACTCGATGGCGTCCGCGCCCTGCAGATCGACCTGGATGCCGTCTATGACCGTGACCCTGCCCAGCAGGCGCGCAACCTGGATGCACTGATCGAGCGGGTCAAGCGGATCGCGCCGACCCACGTCTACTTGCAGGCCTTTGCCGACCCTGATGGCAACAACACCGCCGATGCCGTGTACTTCCCCAACCGCCACATGCCGATGCGCGCTGACCTGTTCAGCAGGGTCGCGTGGCAGCTGAAGTCGCGTGCTGGAGTGAAGGTGTACGCCTGGTTGCCGGTGCTCGGCTTCGAACTGCCGGATCCGGCGCAGCGACAGGCACTGGCGATCCGCAGTGGAGATGCCGATGGCATGTACCGGTTGGACTTCACCAACCCCAAAGCACGCCAGATCATGCTGGATATCTACGAGGATCTGGCGGTCAATTCCTACTTCGAAGGGTTGCTGTTCCATGACGATGGTTACCTGCGGGATACCGAGCTGCCCACACTGGCTGCAGGCCACGATGGCAGCGGGCGTACACAGGCATTGATCGACTTCACTCTCGCCCTGCGCGACCGCGCACAGCGCTGGCGGCCGAAGCTCGCAACGGTGCGCAACCTGTACGCCGAACCGGTGCTGCGCCCGCAGAGTGAGGCCTGGTTCGCCCAGCGCCTGGACCTGTTCAACAAGGCCTACGACCAGACTGCACTGATGGCGATGCCGTGGATGGAGGGCAGCAAGCACCCGGAGCGATGGCTGGACCAGCTGCTGGCCGAGGTGCGCAGGCATGACCCGCAGCTGCAGCACACGTTGTTCGAACTGCAGACCGTTGACTGGCGTAGCGGCCAGCCGATTCCAGCTGATCGCCTGCGCGCGCAGATCCGCCAGCTGCAGGCACAGGGCGTGCACCACTTTGCCTGGTACCCCGATGATTTCATCGCTGGCCAGCCCTCCACCCACGATGCCCGTGCGGCCATGTCCGCCGGCAACTTCCCGTATCCGGAGAAGTGACGTGGACATGCATCCGTTGTTGCAGATCCTGTTCCAGTTCGCCTTCTACTATCCGATGGTGATGGCGTTCTTCTGGATGTCCGGTGGGCTTTACTACTACTTCCGGCGCGAACGGCATTCGCCGCCGCGCAATGATCCACCGTTGATGGTTGATCCACCGTTCGCCAGTCTGCTGATTCCCTGCCACAACGAATCGGAGAACCTGGACGACACGCTCGGTGCGGCATTGGCACAGCGCTATCCGGCCGACTACGAGGTGATCGTCATCGACGATGGCAGCAGCGACGACACCGGTGCCCGCCTGGACGCGCTCGCAGCCAGGCATCCACGGCTGCGCGTGCTGCACCTGGACCGCAACCTGGGCAAGGCCAATGCGCTTCGCATGGGTGCACTGGCGGCACGCTCGGAGTATCTGGTGTGCATCGACGGCGATGCGATGCTCGAGGAGCACGCCCTGCACTGGATGATCTGGCACCTGGTCAGCGGCAACCGGGTCGGCGCGGTCACCGGCAACCCGCGCATCCGCAACCGCTCCACCCTGCTGGGCCGGCTGCAGGTGGCTGAGTTTTCCTCGATCATCGGCATGATCAAGCGCGCGCAGCGCGTGTACGGACGCATCTTCACCATCTCGGGAGTGATCGCCGGCTTCCGCCGCACTGCCCTGCACCAGGTCGGGTGGTGGTCGGATGACATGGTCACCGAAGACATCGACATCAGCTGGCGGCTGCAGCGCGCGCACTGGGACATCCGCTACGAGCCCAACGCGCTGTGCTTCATCCTGATGCCGGAAACGCTGAAGGGGCTGTGGCGGCAGCGCCTGCGCTGGGCTCAGGGCGGCGTGGAAGTGATGCTGCGCCACGCACGCTCGCTGCTGCACTGGAAGGAACGGCGCATGTGGGGCGTACTGCTGGAATACGTGCTGAGCGTGATCTGGGCCTACACCATGCTGTTCATCGTGGTGTTGTGGGCGTTGGGCAAGTTCATCGAACTGCCCCACCAGCTGTATATCGCCAGCCTGCTGCCCCAGTGGCATGGCGTGATCCTGGCGTTGGTCTGCCTGCTGCAGTTCGCCAGCAGCCTGATCATCGACCGTCGATACGAAACACAGATAGGACGCAACTACTTCTGGGTCATCTGGTACCCGATGGCGTACTGGCTGATCAGCCTTTCCACCACCCTGGTGGCGCTTCCGAAGACCCTGCTGCGCCGTCGCAGCAAGCGTGCCACCTGGACCAGTCCTGACCGGGGTATCCGATGAACACACACCACTCTTCCAACCGCTTCGATTCACGGATGATCCGCAAGCCGCACCGCCAGCCGCGGTTCCAGCGCACTGCCTGGGGGTTCGTCACCCTGGCGTTCTGGGGCTTCTACTTCTACCTGTGGGCTCCTCTGGTCACTCTGGTGTCGTGGCTGGCCGGCGGCCGGCTGGCTTGGCGGCAGCTGTACGAGCGACAGAACCAGTTCGATCCGTATGTGCTGGTGGCGCTGCCGCTGATGCTGCTGTGCGCCAGCGTGCTGCTGATTGGCTGGGCCGAGTACAACCGCGCGCGCTTCCGTGGCCACGAGCGGCGCCTGCCGCGGCCACCGGCCAGTCTCAACGAGGTCGCCGCTGACCTGGGTGCCAGCACCGGCCTGGCCGAACGCCTGCTGGGCTGCAAGGCCGCCACGCTGCACATGGACGATCACGCGCGGCCGATCGGCATCCGCCGGGAAGTGGTGTGAACCTGCGCTTCGCCGGGCATGGCCCGGCGCTACCCGATGTGCGGCGGTAGCGCCGGGCCATGCCCGGCGTCCGTTGCGCTCAGGTGCGGGTCTGCCCTTCGCCACGCACCACGAAACGCTCGACGGTGAGCGCTTCCAGGCCCATCGGGCCGTAGGCATGCAGGCGCGTGGTGGAGATGCCGATCTCGCTGCCGAGGCCGAGCTGGCCGCCATCAGAGAAGCGCGAAGAGGCATTGACCATCACCACCGCAGAGCGCAACGCGTTGACGAAACGCTCGGCGTTGCCCGCGTCCTCGGTGGCGATTACTTCGGTATGGTCGGAACTATAAGCACGGATGTGCGCGATGGCCGCATCGAGGTCGTCGACCACGCGTACCGCCAGCACCAGGTCAAGGAACTCGGCGGCGTAGTCGTCTTCGGTGGCCAACGTGCTGCCCGGCAGCAGCGGCTGCGCCAGCGCATCGGCGCGCAGCTGCACGCCTCGCTCGCCAAGCGCTTGTGCCACGCGCGGCAGGAAGGTATCGGCCACGACACGATGCACCAGCAGGGTCTCCAGCGAGTTGCAGGCTGCCGGACGGCTGCACTTGCCGTCCACCAGCAGGTCGATGGCTTTGCCCAGGTCGGCGCTGGCATCCACGAACAGATGGCACACGCCCTTGTAATGCTTGATCACCGGCACCCGCGCATGCTCGGCAACGAAGCGGATCAGGCCTTCACCGCCGCGCGGAATGGCCAGGTCGATCAGCTCATGCAGCTGCAGCAGTTCCAGCATCGCTTCGCGACGCAGGTCGGTCAGCACGGTCACCGCCGCCGGAGGCACGCCATTGGCGGTCAATGCACCAGCCAGTGCCTGGGCGATGGCGGTGTTGGAATGGATCGCTTCGGAGCCGCCACGCAGGACCACGCCGTTGCCGGCCTTCAGGCACAGCGCCGCGGCTTCGGCGGTCACGTTCGGACGTGCTTCGTAGATCATCGCGATCACGCCCAGCGGCACGCGCACCTTCTGCACACGGATGCCGTTCGGGCGCACGTCGTCGCGGGTGACCTGGCCGACCGGATCGGGAAGCGCAGCGACCTCACGCACGGCTTCGGCCATCGCGAACAGGCGTGCCGGGTCCAGCGCCAGGCGGTCGAGCATGGCACTGCCAACGCCCTTGTCGCGCGCGGCGGCGAGGTCACGTGCATTACCGGCCAGGATCAGCCCGGCATTCACTTCCAGCGCCTGTGCCATCGCCAGCAGCAGCGTGCGGCGGGCCGCACTGTCGAGGCCGGCAACGATCTGGGCCGCGTCACGGCAGGCACGCGCCTGCGCTTCGATTTCGCTCATCGGGGTGTCCTTCAAACCGGTCATGGCAGCACCAGATCATCGCGATGGACGACACTGCCACCGTAGTTGTAGCCCAGCACGGCCTCGATGTCGCGCGAATGGCGACCGGCGATCCGGCGCACATCATCGGCGGCGTACTGGCTGACACCGCGGGCGATGCAGACACGGCCCTGCGACGAGGTCCAGCACACCTGCACCATGTCGCCACGGCGGAAGCTGCCTTCTGCACCGGTGATGCCACCGGGCAGCAGCGAAGCGCCTTTCTCACGCATGGCCTGGGCCGCGCCCGCATCGACGATGATCGCGCCCTCGGCCAGCGGCGCATGCCGCAGCCAGTGCTTGCGTGCGGCCTCACGGCTGCGCGCGGCGTGGATGCGAGTGCCGAACAGGCGGTCCTGCGCTAGTGCGCGCACCACGTCACTGCTGCGGCCATTGAACAGATAGGTCTCGATGCCGAGGCGGCCGGCCTTGGCCGCCGCTTCCAGCTTGGTGCGCATTCCACCAGTGCCGGCGCGCGAACCGGCGCCGCCGGCCATCGCCAGCACGGCATCGTCCAACTCGGGCACGTCATGCATCGGTCGTGCGTCGGCCACGGTGCGCGGGTCGGCGCTGTACAGACCATCGATGTCGGTGGCGATGAACAGCGCATCGGCATTCACCAGCGCCGCCACCGTTGCGGCCAGGTTGTCGTTGTCGCCGAGCTTGAGTTCATCCACCGATACCGTGTCGTTCTCGTTGACCACCGGCAACGCGCCCAGCCGCAGCAGCTCGGTGAGCGTGGCGCGCGCATTGAGGTAGCGACGACGGTTGCGCAGGTCGTCGTGGGTCAGCAACACCTGCGCCACCGGGCGTTCGAAGAAGCGCTGCCAGAGCCCGATCAGCTGGGCCTGTCCGAGCGCGGCCAGCGCCTGACGCGCCGCCATCGCCGCACCGGGCTCGTCGGCCCGGGGAAGAATCGCGCGGCCAGCGGCAACCGCGCCCGAGGACACGATCACCACCTCGCGTCCGGCCAGTACGTTGGCGGAGACGAACTGGGCCAGGCCCAGCGCGTGGCGTGGCGACAGGCCACCGCCATCGGCGGCCAGCAGGCTGCTGCCAACCTTCAGCACCGCGCGCCGCCACGGTGGCAGCACCTGTTCCGGGAACGGCGAGGCGACGTGGGTGGCGTGCAGGGTCATCAGGTGCGCCTCAGCGGGTATTCCATTCGTGCACGGTCAGGTCGGAGGCCCGCATCGTCACCAGCGGGTCGGTGGCGACGATGGCCTGCGCCTGCGCCAGGTTCTCCACGTTGCACAGCACATAGGCGCCGCCGCTGCCGTCGGCGAAACCGCCGGTCAGCTGCAGCCTGCCCTGCGCACGCAACGCGTCGAGGAAGTCCAGATGCGGCTGCACCGCTGCGGCGTTGAAGTCGGGCCGGCGCATGGCCAGCACCAGGTACACGGTAGCGGCCATCAGGACAGCGCCTGCCAGCGCGCACTCAGTTCGTCCAGGCGCAGGTCGGCTGCCGAACCCGGCGATACGCGCGCGGCCAGGCTGCCTTCCGGGGTACGTCCCTGCCCTGCACTGTCCGCACCGGCCGCAGCAGCCTTGTAGGCCTCGCGGAACGGCACGCCCGCCACCGCGGCTTCCACCGCAACGTCGGTGGCATACATGCCCGAATCGATCGCCGCGCGCAGCCTGTCATCGCGCCACTCCAGGTTGGCCAGCAGCGCCGGCAGCAGTTCCAGCGCGGCGAGGCCGCGCCCGAAGCCGTGGAAGATGGCGCCCTTGGACGACTGCAGGTCGCGGTGGTAGCCCGACGGCAGCGACAGCAGCTGCTCGATTTCGGTACGGGCAGCGGCGACGCTGGCATGGGTCGCCCGCATCAGCTCGATCACGTCCGGATTGCGCTTGTTGGGCATGATCGAACTGCCGGTGGTGTACTGCGCCGGCAACGCGACGAAACCGAATTCGGCGCTGGTGAACAGCGACAGGTCCCAGGCAATGCGGCGCAGGTCCAGGGTGGCACCGCCCAGCGCTTCCAGTGCAGCCAGTTCGAACTTTCCACGCGACAGCTGCGCGTAGATCGGCGAAATCTGCATGCGCGCAAAGCCGAGCGCGGCGGTGGTGTGCTCGCGATCCAGCGGCAGGTTCACGCCGTAACCGGCGGCGGTGCCAAGCGGATTGGCATCGACCAGTGCATGGGTATCGCGGGCACGCACGGCGTTGTCGATGAAGGCCTCGGCCCAACCGCCCCACCACATGCCGGCCGAGGACACCACGGCGCGCTGGATGTGGGTGTAACCGGGAATCGGCAGGTCCTTTTCCGCGTGTGCACGATCCAGCGCGACTTTGGCCACCTCGGCACTGAGCTGAGCGACGCGCTGCAGCTTCTCCTTCAGCCACAGGCGGGTGGCGACCAGGATCTGGTCGTTGCGGCTGCGTCCGGTGTGGATCTTGCGGCCAGCATCGCCAAGGCGCTCGGTCAACCGTGCCTCGATCGCCGAATGGCCATCTTCATACTGCGTATCCAGCACGAAACGGCCTTCGCGGAAGTCCTGCGCCAGCACGTCGAGCTCGCGCAGCAGGCCAGCCAGCTCATCGGCGCTGAGGATGCCGATGTGCTGCAGGCCCTGTGCGTGCGCGGCGCTGGCCGCGATGTCGTGCAGGAAGAACTCGCGGTCGAGGATGACGTCGTCACCGGCGAGGAAGGTCTGGATCTGGGCGTCGACGGCGACGCCGGGCTTCTGCCAAAGAAGGTCTGCCATGGGGGCTCCGGAAGGCGTGTTCAGTGCGGGATCGACGTCAGTTCGTCGATGCCCAGCGCGAGATTGAGGTTCTGCATGGCCTGGCTAGCCGCACCCTTGAGCAGGTTGTCCAGGGTCGCCACCACCACCACCCGCTTGCCGCCCGGGGCCAGGGTGAAGCCACCGACCTGGGCACCGTGGCGACCAGCGATGCGGCTGACCCACGGCGCCTCATCCACGACCTCGATCAGCGGTTCGCCAGCATAGGCCTGCTGGAAGCGCTCGACGATCTGATCGCGGGTCTGCACGCGGTTCAGCCACAGGTTGGCAGTCAGGGTGATGCCACGGAAATGCGGGGCCACGTGCGGCATGAACTCGACCGCCACGCCCATCTGCACCGACACCTCGCGCTCATGCACATGGTTGGTCAGTGCATATGGCATCAGGTTGTCGGCCAGCAGCTCGACATTGTTCTTGTCCGACGGCGTGGTGCCGGCACCGGAGTAACCGGACACACCGAAACACTGCGGCGGGCCGGCCAGCAGGTCCAGCAGCGGGTGGATAGCCAGCTGCATCGCGGTGGCATAGCAGCCCGGATTGCTGATGTGCTTCTGGCCGTTGTAGCGACCGCGGGTCAGCTCCGGGAGGCCGTAGTACCACGCATTGTCGAAGCGGTAGTCGGCCGACAGATCGACGATGACGGTGTCCGGCTTCGCCGCGTCCAGCGCGGCCACGAACGGTGCGGCCAGGCCGTTGGGCAGGGCCAGGATCACCGCGTCCACCCCCTTGGCGGCCACCGCGTCGGCATCCAGGTTCTCGTACTGCAGTTCGCCCCGGAACTCGGGATGATGGTCAGCCAGGCGCTGGCCCGCGCGTTCGCGCGAGGACACGAACGCCAGCTGCAGCTGCGGGTGCGCAGCCACCAGCTTGATCAGCTCGGCGCCGGTATGGCCACGGGCACCGACAATGCCCAGGGTGAAAGTCGAATCGTTCATGCGTGGCTGTCCAGGCGGTACTGCAGATGGCGTTTCACGCCCTGCCATTCCGCATCGATGATGGAGAAGATGACGGTGTCGCGCGGCGTACCATCGGCATGCCGCTTGTGGTTGCGCAGCACGCCATCCTGCTTGGCACCCAGGCGCGCGATCGCGGTACGCGAGGCAAAGTTGAACCAGCTGGTCTCGAATACCACGCTCAGGCATTCCAGCCGCTCGAACGCATGGCTCAGCAGCATCAGCTTGGTCTCGGTATTGACCCCGGTGCGCTGCGCAGACTCGCCATACCAGGTGTAACCGATGCTCAGGCGCGGCACGTCCGCTTGCAGATCGTAGTAGCGGGTGGTGCCGACAATCTGGTCGTTGGCATCGAACACCACGAACGGCAGCACCTTGCCTTCGGCCTGCGCCTGCAGCGCGGCCTGCACATAGCCGGTCATGGTCTTCGCATCGGGCACCTGGGTGTACCAGAGCCTGGACAGCGCCCCATCGCCGAGCGCGCCGCGCAGGCCATCGATATGCCCCATCTGCAGCGGCTCCAGCCGCGCATGGGTGCCCGCCAGGCTAGGGACCTTGGTCCAATCAGCATGGTTCATCGTGCTCAGCCCTCCAGGCTCGGTGCACGAACGCCGCAATGGTCGACATAGGTCCTGATACGGTCGATGCCATCAGCACCGTACCAGAACACCTTCCAATGGCCCTGCTTGTAGCAGCCATCGGATTCGGCGTAGTAGAAATGGTTGATCGGGTTGCCGTTGCGCGAACGCCAGAACAGCTGCGGCGTCTCCTCGCGCATCACGTTCCAGACCGCGCGACCCAGGCCTTCACCCTGTGCATCATCAAGCACCGCGAACTTGTCCAGGTACACGCCCTCGGCCTCGTCAGTAAGGATCACCGCCGTGCGGTAGTTCTCGCTGACGTAGGCGCGCAGCAGCGTGGTCTTCTGGAAGTAGTCCGGCACAAGGGTACGGCCGAAGCTCGATTCGATCAGCTGCTTCAGGCGCGGCAGGTCCAGCTGCTCCCACGCGGTGGCGCGCAGCACCTTCTCACCCTTGCGCACCAGCGTGCCCGAGCCCTTGTGAGTGAACAGCTCCTTGGCCAGGTCGGCCGGGCGGGTGATCGACACCGACGATTCCAGCGGCAGGCGGTCGAGCAGATCCTTGATCTGTTCGATCTTCACCTTCATGCCACCGTGGATCCACGGCTGCGCGATCAGATGGTCGTACTCGGTGGACAGGTTGATCGAATCGATCACGCTGCCCTGCTCGTCCAGCAGGCCGCCGGTGCCGGTCAGGAAGATGATCTTGTACGGCTGCAGCTCCTGCACCAGCTCGTTGGCAGCGAAATCGGCGTTGACGTTGAGGATCTGCCCGCCGGCGGTCTCACCCAGGCTGGTGATGACCGGAATCGAGCCAGCGCGCAGGCTGGCCTCGATCGGCGCCAGGTTGACCTTCTTCACCTCGCCAACCAGGCCGTAGGTGTCCACGTCCAGATACTCGGCTTCGAACACGCCACCGGTGATCGAGGTCGCACGCGCACCGTTCTGCTGCAGTGCTTCGACCAGACGCAGGTTGGACTGCTGGAACACCCGGCGCACGATCGCCAGCGCTTCCGGCGAGGTCACGCGCAGTCCGTTGACGGTCTGTTTCTCAATGCCGGCTGCGGACAGCTCGGCATCCAGCTGCGGGCCGGCGCCGTGCAGCACGATCGGGGTCAGGCCGACTTCCTGCAGGAACGACAGCGACGAGGTCAGCGCGTCAAGGTCGTCGCGCAGGACGGCACCGCCGACCTTGACCACGGCGAAGCGCTTGGCATCCAGCTGCGAGAAGCGCTTGAGGTACTGGCTGATCTCCTTCGCGCTGGCCATGCTGGAAAGCAGGCGCACGATGGTCTGGCGGGTCTGGCGGTGGGGCTGGAGGGCAGGAGACATTTCGGTTTCGTCACAGGCGGCGGTCGCCGCGTTGCAGTTCCACCGTGCCGGAGCACGGCGGCGTTGTGGGGTCGATCAGGCGCCGGCAGCAATGATGCGGTGCACGGCGTCGGTGTAGCGCTGCAGCTGGTCCAGCGTTACGAACTCATCGGCGGTATGGGCCTGGGCGATGTCACCCGGGCCGAACACCAGCGTGGTGTAGCCACCGGCCGAGAACAGCGAGGCTTCGGTCCAGAAGTCCACCGCGTTGCCGATCGGCAGCTCCAGTGCGTCGGCCACGTCGCGCGCCAACAGGCGGCGGTTCTCGGCTTCGGCGATGTCACCGGCCGGCAGGCTGGGACCACGGAAGGTTTCGGTGAACAGTGCCGCTTCCGGTTCGGCGAAACCGGCAAAGGTCGCCAGCAAGCCATCAATGTCCATCGACGGCAGCGGGCGGAAGCCGAACCGCACTTCGGCGGCCGGGGCAATCATGTTGGCCTTGATCCCGCCCTCGACGCGGCCGATGTTGAAACGCAGGCCGGTGAGGCCGCCGAAGCGCGCCGAGGCCAGCGATTCCACATGGTCCAGCGCACGGTTGCCCCAGCGCATGGCCTGATGCAGTGCGCTGGCGGCCGCATCCTGCTTGCCCGAGGCATGCCCGGCGCGACCGGCGAACTGCATCAGCACCGAGCTGATGCCCCGGTGCGCCAGTACGGCTTCGCTCATGGTCGGCTCGGCCACCAGCACTGCTTCATACGGAATGCCACGGGCCAGAAACGCGGCGATGCAGCGCGGATCGTTGGCTTCCTCGTCGCTGGAGAACAGGAATGCAGCGTCTCCGTCGCTGGCATTGGCCGCGGCCACCAGTGCGGCGGCGGCGCCCTTGATGTCACACACGCCGAGGCCGACCACGCGGTCGTCCAGGCGGCGCATCACGTGCGGGTCGGCACTCCAGTGCGGCGAGTCCGGCACGGTATCCAGGTGCACGTTGAACAGGTACTTCGGCGTACCGCGCACCGCATACAGGCTGACCGCACCGGCGCCATGGTCGATCACCTCGACGTTGAACCCGGGCAGGTTCGCACGCAGGTAATCGAAGATGCCACCGGTGGTGATCGCACGCGGCGGGTTGCGGGTGTCGAAGGACACCAGGGCCTGCAGATGCGAGATCGTCTGTTCAAGCATGAATCAAAGATCCTTCAGTACAACGTGTACCGGCTGGAGGAGAGCCCCCTTGATGCTCAAGGGGGCGCGCCAACGGCGCGGGGATTAGGTGGAATGCGCGGGAGACGCGCATGCAATTCAATCGCTCAGCGATTGACTTGCGCGTATAGCGTCGAGCTCATGCCGAACAGCTTGATGAAACCTTCGGCTTCCTCCACGCCCCAGTCGGCCGACTGCGCATAGGTGGCGCCCTTGGTGTTGAGCAGGTGCGGCGACTTCACCGCTACCGCATCGACGCGGCCACCACGGGTTTCCAGCACCACTTCGCCGTTGACCTTGGCCTGCGAGGACTTCAGGAAGGCTTCGATGTCGGTCTTCAGCGGGTCGTGGTAGAAGCCTTCGTACACCAGCTCCACCCATTTGCGCGCCACGTCCGGCTTGAAGCGGTTCTGCTGCTTGGTCAGCACCGCATCTTCCAGCGCGCGGTGTGCGGCCAGCAGCGAAACCAGGCCCGGGGCCTCGAACACGATGCGGCCCTTCAGGCCGATCACGGTGTCGCCGGTGTACACGCCACGGCCAACGCCGTACGGGGCGAACAGCTTGTTGAGCTGGGCCAGGATCTGGTCACCCGCCAGCGCCTTGCCGTTCAGTTCGACGGCTTCGCCCTCGACGAACTTCAGGGTCACGGTCAACGCCTGTTCCGGCCACTCGCTGCGCGGTGCGCACCAGCCACGGGCGCCCTCGCCCGGGGCTTCCCAACGGTCGATCTCGCCGCCGGACATGGTCAGGCCCAGCAGGTTCTCGTTGATGGTGTAAGCCTGCTGCTTGGCGCGCACGCCGAAGCCGCGCTCTTCCAGGTACTTCTGCTCGTAGGCGCGGGTCTGGGTGTGTTCCTTCTGGATCTCGCGGATCGGCGCGATGATCTGGTAGTCACCCAGGGCCTTCACGGCCAGGTCGAAACGGACCTGGTCGTTGCCCATGCCGGTGCAGCCGTGGGCGATGATGTTGGTGCCTAGTTCGGCGGCACGCTTCAGCGCGGCATCGACGATCAGGTAGCGGTCGGACACCAGCAGCGGGTACTGGCCCTGGTAGCCTTCGCCGGCCCACACGAACGGCTTGACGAAGCCTTCCCAGATGGCCGGGCCACCGTTGACGGTCTGGTGACTGGCCACGCCCAGCTCGGCGGCGCGCTTCTCGATGAAATCGCGCTCTTCATCATCCACGCCGCCGGTATCGGCGAACACGGTGTGCACGTTGTAGCCGCGCTCCTGCAGATACGGCACGCAGAAGCTGGTATCCAGGCCGCCGGAGAAGGCGAGAACGACGTCTTTGTTGCTCATGGGGGTAATGTCCAATCAGGTGGGTAGCGCCGGGCCATGCCCGGCGGATTGTTTCAATGCTTGGGAATCAGCGCCCGGCAACGGCCGCCATGATCGCCTTCTGCACGTGCAGTCGGTTCTCGGCTTCGTTGATGGCGATGCACTGCGGCGAATCCATCACCGCATCGGTGGCCTTGACGTTGCGGCGCAACGGCAGGCAGTGGCTGAACACACCGTTGTTGGTCAGCGCCATCTTCCGCTCGTCCACGATGAAGTGCTTGAACTGGTCGCGGATCGGCTTTTCCGGTTCCCAGTTGCCGAAGAACGGCAGCGCGCCCCAGCTCTTGGCGTAGACCACGTCGGCACCGGCGTAGGCGCTGTCGATGTCATGGCTGATCTTCAGAGAACCGCCGCTCTCGGCCACGTTCTGCTCGGCCCAGCCCATGTAGCGGTCGTCGAGGATGTAGTCGGCGGTCGGGCACAGCAGGGTCACGTCCATGCCCATGCGGGTGGCGATGGTCAGCGCCGAGTTCGCCACCGCGGTGTTCAGCGGCTTGGGGTGGTAGGTCCAGGTCAGCACGTACTTCTTGCCGCGCAGGTCCTGGGTACCGAAGTGCTCCTGCAGGGCCATCACGTGGGCCAGCTCCTGGCACGGGTGGGTGATGGTCTCCATGTTGATGACCGGCACCGGCGAATACTTTGCGAAGCTGTTGAGGACGATGTCCTGGCGGTCGTAGGCCCAGTCGATGAACTTGGGGAACGCACGCACGGCGATGATGTCGCAGTAACGGCCCAGCACCTTGGCCACTTCGGCGATGTGCTCTTCGGTATCACCGTCCATCACCGTGCCGAGGTTGAACTCGATCGGCCACGCATCCTTGCCCGGCTGCAGCACCACCGCGTGGGCGCCGAGCTGGAACGCGCCCAGTTCGAAGCTGGTGCGGGTGCGCATGGACGGGTTGAAGAACACCAGCGCGATCGACTTGCCCTTGAGCTGGTCGCCGAGCTTGTTGCGCTTGAACAGCGCGGCCTGGGTCAGCAGCGCGTCGAGATCGCTGCGGCTCCAGTCCTGGGTGTTCAGGAAGTGCTTGGGGGACATCATCTTTCCTTGCGTGGCGGCGCCGAAGGTCGACGCGGTGGAAGGGAAACCAGGAACCAAAGGTGGTACGAAAAGGTTGCAGTTGCAGCTTTCATGACGCGGAAACGAAAAAACCCAGCCGGTGGGCTGGGTTTTTTTCGGACGAACAGCAAAAAGCTCCGGTTACCCAGCGAGGATGTGGGGTTCCGGTCGACGCGCACGCGAGGTCATGCCCGACGCCTGTCGGGCTGCGCTGCTGTCGTGCTGGAAGTCGGTGAGCTTCATGGCCGGGCATCTTTGCATGCGGCCGGGACCGGCGCAAGGGGCGTGGGTCGCGGAATCAGGGATTGCTGGCAGTGTTCTGTTCGGGACCGACCCATGGGGTGATCGAGACCCGGACCTTGAGCCGGTTGCCGGGGTCTTCCGGCAGCCGCGAGCGGTACTTGGTGCCCTTGTAGACGTAGTCCACGTCATAGGCGATGGGCCGGCGGAATTCACGCCCGACCGGCACGATGCGGCAGTCACGGGTCAGCATCGGCCCGTTGTT
Source organism: Stenotrophomonas maltophilia (assembly GCF_004920835.1). Lineage (GTDB taxonomy): Bacteria > Pseudomonadota > Gammaproteobacteria > Xanthomonadales > Xanthomonadaceae > Stenotrophomonas > Stenotrophomonas maltophilia_AQ. The sequence goes on along the minus strand of NZ_QFHO01000039.1, from coordinate 4,201 downwards.
GGCCGGCGCCGGGGCCGGCGCGGGCGTCTCGGCGGCGGTCTCCTCGGCCCCCTCTTCATCGCTGCGCTTGAACATCGAGCGCACCGAGTCCCAGAAGCGGCTGATCCGGCCCTTGTCCTCGACCGGCTCCTCACCGGTGACGTTGACCGGGGCCAGGGTGCGGGTCGAGATCGGCTCGCAATGCTCCTCGGTGCGGGTCGCGCGCAGGGTCTGGAACACCGGCTCGACGTTCAGTACCTGGGCGTAGTCGAATTTCACGTTCTCTACGATCACCACCCGGTTGCGGGGCTCGGCCTCCTGGGCCAGGACCACGGCAGGCAGCGCCGACAGGCAGGCCAGGGTCAGCAACGCGGTGGTTTTCATTGGCGAGGAGTGCAGGGACACGGCAATAGTGTAGGCAGTGGTGACCGCAAGGGGCTGAACATTACCCGTCCGCGCCGCTCCTGCCCACCCCACCATGGGTGGGCTTCAGGTCCACCGGTGGCAGCGCGTCGCCCCAAAGCGCCCCGACACGTTCTAAAATCACAGGCTTGTCCCCCAGACACAGCCCCATGACCCTGCGCCTGCACAACAACCTGACTCGCCAGCTCGAACCGTTCACCCCGCTCGACCCGGCCTGTCCGACCCTGTATGTGTGCGGCCCGACGGTCTACAACTACGTGCACATCGGCAACGCCCGTGGCCCGGTGGTGTTCGGGGTATTGGCCGACCTGCTGCGGCGGCGCTTCGGCGGCCTGCGCTACGCGCGCAACATCACCGACGTGGACGACAAGATCAACAACGCCGCGCGCGAACAGGGGGTGCCGATCAGCACCATCACCGACCGTTTCGCCGCCGCCTACCGTGAAGACATGGCCGCGCTGGGCGTGGCACCGCCGGACATCGAGCCGGAAGTGACCGCGCACATCCCGCAGATCATCACCATGATCGGGCAGCTGATCGCCAGCGGCCACGCTTACCCGGCCGAGGGCCACGTGCTGTTCGCGGTCAGCAGCTTCGAGGGCTATGGCAAGCTCTCGCGCCGCGATCCGGAGGAAATGCTGGCCGGTGCCCGCGTCGATGTTGCCCCGTACAAGCGCGACCCGGGTGATTTCGTGCTGTGGAAGCCGTCCAGCGACGACCTGCCCGGCTGGGAATCGCCGTGGGGCCGTGGCCGTCCGGGCTGGCACATCGAATGCTCGGCAATGGCCGCCGCTCATCTGGGCGAGACCATCGACATCCATGCCGGTGGCGTCGACCTGCAGTTCCCGCACCACGAGAACGAACTGGCGCAGAGCGAATGCGCGCACGGAGGCAGGATCTTCGCCCGCTTCTGGCTGCACAACGGCATGCTCAACTTCGGCGGCGCCAAGATGAGCAAGTCGCTGGGCAACATCGAGCGCGTGCATGACCTGGTACGCCAGCACCCGCCGGAAGCACTGCGCCTGGCGCTGCTGTCGGCCCATTACCGGCAGCCGCTGGACTGGTCCGACGCGCTGATCGAGCAGTCGGTGCGCACCCTGGACCGCCTGTATGGCACCCTGCGCGAGCTGGCCGCGATCGAGGCGACCACGCTGATCCCGGCTTCGATCGAGGCCACGCTGGACGACGATCTGAACACCCCGCAGGCGCTGGCCGAAGTGGCCCGCATCGCTGCCGACGCGCGTCGCGCAACTGACCCTGCCGAGCAAGCGCGCCTGAAGGGCGAACTGCTCGGCGCCGGCCTGGCGCTGGGCCTGCTGCAGGCCGACCCGGCGCAGTGGTTCGGCACCGCCGCCGGCGATGATGGCGACGACGCCCGCATCCAGGGCCTGATCGACGCGCGCGCCGCCGCCAAGCAGGCGCGCGACTTCGCCCGTTCCGATGCCATCCGCGACCAGCTGGCCACCGAAGGCATCGTGCTGGAAGACACCCCGCAGGGCGTGCGCTGGTCGCGCAAGCGCGGCTGACCTGTGCCCTGCCCCGTGGCCGGTGCGCCGGCCACGCCCCCACTGTAGAGACCGCTGTGACCGACTCCCCGTTCCCGCTTGAACCCACCGCCGCCGAGGCCCAGGCCGCCATCGCCGAGGAATTCGGCTTCTTCGGTGACTGGTCCGAGCGCTACCAGTACCTGATCGACCTCGGCCGCAAGCTGCCGGTGTTTCCGGAAGAATGGAAAACCGAAGAGCACCGCCTGCTCGGCTGCCAGTCGATGGTCTGGATCGTGCCGGAAGGCAACACGCAGTCGCTGCGCTTCCACGCCATCAGTGATTCGGCCATCGTCTCCGGCCTGATCTTCCTGGCACTGCGCGTGTACTCCGGGCGCTCGGCGCAGGAGATCCTCGACACCGAGCCCAGCTACATCCAGGACATCGGCCTGGCCCGCCATCTGTCGCCCACCCGCAGCAACGGCGTGGCGGCGATGCTGGCCTTCATCCGCGAGACCGCGCAGGCCCAGCTGCAGCGCGAGCCCTCGTGAGCGAGCCTGCCACAGCCGAAGACACCGCCCTGGGCCTGCTGTCCCGACCCGGCTTCGCCAGGCTGCTGGCCTACCGCATCTTCGCAATGCTGTCCTACCAGGTGGTCGCGGTCACCGTCGGCTGGCATATCTACGAAGTCACCCGCAATCCATTCTCGCTGGGCCTGATCGGCCTGGCCGAGGTGTTGCCGTTCTTCTGCGTGGCGCCGTTCGCCGGCTACCTGGTCGACCACCTGCCGCGCCGCCGGCTGGGCATGGTCGCCTGTTCCGGGCTGATTGCCACCGCGCTGGTGCTGACCAGCGTGGCGATGGGATGGCTGCCGGTTGACGGTGTGTGGCCGATCTACGCCGCCATTGCGCTGACCGGCATGGTGCGTGCCTTCCTGTCGCCGATCTACAACGCCCTGTTCGCCCGCGTACTGGCCCGTGACCAGTTCGCCCGTGGCGCCGGCCTAGGTGCGGTGGTGTTCCAGGCGGGCATGATCGCCGGCCCGGCACTGGGTGGCGTACTGGTCGGCTTCGCTGGCAAGGGCCTGTCCTATGCGGTGGCCACCGTGTTCGCGGCAGTCGCGATGGGCTGCCTGGCCACGCTGAAGGTGGAAGAGCCCGTGCATTCCGGCCCGGCTGCGCCGATCTTCAAGAGCATCGCCGAAGGTGCACGCTTCGTGGTCGGCAACCGGATCATGGTCGGGGCGATGGCGCTGGACATGTTCTCGGTGCTGCTGGGTGGCGTGGTGGCGATGCTGCCGGCGTTCCTGCACGAGATCCTGCACCACGGTCCGGAAGGCCTTGGCATCCTGCGCGCGATGCCGGCGCTGGGTTCTGTGTGTGTCGGCCTGTGGCTGGCGCGCCACCCGCTGCACCGCAATGCCGGCCGCGTCCTGCTGTTCGCGGTGGCCGGCTTCGGCCTGTGCGTGATCAGCTTCGGGCTGTCGCAGCACTTCTGGCTGTCGGCGCTGATCCTGTTGTTCTACGGGGCCTTCGACGGCGTCTCGGTGGTGATTCGATCGACCATCCTGCAGCTGGCCACGCCGGAAGAGATGCGCGGACGGGTGTCGTCGATCAACGGCATTTTCATCAGTTCCTCCAACGAGCTCGGCGCGTTCTATGCCGGCACGATGGCCAAACTGCTGGGGCTGGTACCGGCGGTAGTGCTGGGCGGCTTCGCGGTGCTGAGTGTGGCCGGGATCACGGCGTGGAAGAACCCGACGCTGCGGAAATTGAATCTTCGCGACCTGCAATAAGTGGATTTCCGCGCGCCCACGCGCCCGTAGCGCCGGGCCATGCCCGGCGGGCTCTTTCCGCGACCGCGGTGGGGTGTCACTTTTCTTTTCGCGCGAAAAGAAAAGTAACCAAAAGAAACGCGCCGCCATCCGCGAGCCGGCGCTGCGCGCCGGTGCCCTGTGCTCCTCGGCGAATCAGGGGACGGCGCGGAACTCGCTTCGCTCAGACACCCGCGCCTCTTCGCCCCTGATTCCCCTGCGGTGCTTGGCGCGCTACAAGGCGGACCCAACAGCCGCGAGCGCACGCATGACCGCTTCTGGTAGAGCCAAGCCATGCTTGGCTGCTTTTGCTTTTGCTTTTGCTTTTGCTCTTCCTTTCCCTCCGGCTTCGGCCAGAGCCGGGCATGGGCTCGGCTTTACAGCAACCGCGCACGCAGGAAACCGTCGAGAGCCTGCGGGTGGGTCCGGGCAGGACCGTCCGCGGCATGGATGCCGCGGCCGAGCTTACAGGGATGTACTTGCAGCGTGTCCTGCCCGGACC
>NZ_QFHO01000038.1 GCF_004920835.1 Stenotrophomonas maltophilia | reverse complement strand
CCCCACGGATAGCCCGCCGTTGACGTTGCCGTTCACGTTGACGTTGACGTTGATTCGGCGGGTGCAGGGCGCAGCCCTGCCAGAACACCCACACCCTCACTTCACTGAATCGAAAACCGGTTTCGGCACGGCACTTGCACCTGCTCCAGCAGACAACCCCATCCCCTGTTTCTGGAACCGTTGCAGATGTCCCACTCCGTCACGTCGATCCTTTCGCAGATCCGCTCCTATCAGACCCAGATGGGACAGCCGGCGCTCAACCCGCTGGGCGAAACGCCGCGCAGCAACGCCCTGCCGGGCACGGTGCTGGATGCACCGCAGGCCCAGCCGGCCAGCTTCACCGAAACCCTGCGTGGTGCGATTGCCGGCGTCAACGACGCGCAACAGAAATCCGGCGCCCTGGCCAAAGCCTTCGAAATGGGCGACCCCAGCGCCGACCTCGCCAAGGTCATGGTCGCCTCGCAGCAGTCCCAGATCGCCTTCCGCGCCACCGTGGAAGTCCGCAACCGTCTCGTCCAGGCCTACCAGGACGTGATGAACATGCCGCTGTAAGGATAGAACCGCATGGCCCTGTCGCTCTCCAAGGAATCCCTGAACGCCGAAAAGGCGGGCCAGTGGTTCGATCGGCTGCAAAGCCTGCAGATCACCCGTCGGCTCGGACTGATGGCGATGATCGCCGTGGCCGTAGCCGCCGGGCTGTTCGTGTTCTTCTGGTCGCAGAAGCCCGGCATGGTCCCGCTGTATACCGGCCTGGACCAGAAGGCCACCGCTGAAGCGACCGACCTGCTGCGTGCCGCCCAGATTCCGTTCCAGCTGGACCCGGCCACCGGTGGCATCACCGTGCCGGAAAAGAACCTGCACGACGCCCGCCTGAAGCTGGCCGGGTCCGGCCTGACCGACAGCGGCAAACTCGGTTTCGAGCTGATGGAACGCGACCCGGGCTTCGGCGTCAGCCAGTTCGTGGAAAGCGCGCGCTACCAGCATGCGCTGGAGACCGAACTGTCGCGCACCATCAACACGCTGCGCCCAGTGCGCGATTCGCGCGTGCACCTGGCCATTCCCAAGCCCAGCGCCTTCACCCGCCAGCGCGACGTCGCCAGCGCCTCGGTGACGCTGGAACTGCGTGGCGGCCAGCAGCTGGAGCGCAGCCAGGTCGACGCCATCGTGCACATGGTCGCAGCCAGCATCCCGGACCTGGCACCGGAACGCGTGACCGTGGTCGACCAGAGCGGCCGCATGCTCAGCGTCAGCGACCCGAACAGCGAGGCCGCAGTCAACGCCGCCCAGTTCGAGCAGGTGCGCCGCCAGGAAACCTCGTTCAACCAGCGCATCCGCGAACTGCTGGAGCCGATGACCGGCCCTGGCCGGGTCAACCCGGAAGTCAGCGTGGACATGGACTTCTCGGTGACCGAGGAAGCGCGCGAACTGTACAACGGCGAGCCGCAGAAGCTGCGCAGCGAGCAGATGAGCGAGAACAGCACCACCACGCCGGGTCCGCAGGGCGTGCCGGGCGCCACCAGCAACAGCCCCCCGGGCCAGGCCGCTGCGCCGGCAACCGCACAGACCCCGACCGAAAGCAGCAAGAACGCGACCCGCAACTATGAGCTGGACCGCACCCTGCAGCACACCCGCCAGCCGGCCGGCCGCATCAAGCGCGTGTCGGTGGCGGTGCTGGTGGACAACGTGCCGCGCGCCGGTGCCAACGGCAAGGTCGCACCGCAGCCGCTGTCGGCGGCCGAGCTGACCCGCGTCGAAGCCCTGGTCAAGCAGGCGGTCGGCTTCAATGCCGAGCGCGGCGACACCGTGTCGGTGATGAACGCCCCGTTCGTGCGGGATACCACGCCGGTGGAAGGTCCCGCCTGGTGGGAGCTGCCGTGGGTGCACGATGCCGGCCGCATGCTGCTGGGTGCCGTCGTGGTGCTGGCGCTGCTGTTCGGCGTGCTGCGCCCGGCGCTGCGCGCGATCACCGGCCAAAAGAAGAACGACGAGCAGGCACTGGAGCCGCATACCGCGGACGTGCAGCTGGTGGATGACGATGGCATGCCGCTGCCGGCGCTGGGCGCCGACCGCGCGAGCCTGGGCGGGCCGGATGCGCTGGCCCTGCCGGTGGATTCATATGAGGAACGACTGCGGATGGCGCGTGAAGCCGTGAAGACCGACTCCAAGCGCGTGGCCCAGGTGGTCAAGGGCTGGGTGGCCAATGACTGAGGCACAATTGACCGGCGTACAGCGCGCGGCCGTGCTGCTGCTGTCCCTGGGTGAGCTGGATGCAGCCGAAGTGCTGCGCCACATGGAACCCAAGGAAGTGCAGAAGATCGGCATCGCCATGGCCACCATGACCGACATCACCCGCGAGCAGGTGGAACGGGTGATGGACCAGTTCGGCCAGGAGCTGGGCTCGAAGACCTCGCTGGGCGTGGGCTCGGACGACTACATCCGCAACATGCTGGTGCAGGCGCTGGGCAGCGAAAAGGCCGGCAACCTGATCGATCGCATCCTGCTCGGCCGCAACACCACCGGCCTGGACGCGCTGAAGTGGATGGACCCGCGCGCGGTGGCCGATCTGGTGCGCAACGAGCACCCGCAGATCATCGCCATCGTCATGGCCCATCTGGAAACCGACCAGGCTGCTGACGCGCTGAAGCTGCTGCCCGACCGCACCCGCGTGGACGTGCTGCTGCGCATCGCCACCCTCGACGGCATCCCGCCGAACGCACTCAATGAGCTCAACGAGATCATGGAGCGCCAGTTCGCCGGCAACCAGAACCTGAAGTCGTCCAACATCGGCGGCGTGCAGTGCGCGGCCAACATCCTCAACTTCATGGACAGCGGCCAGGACCAGGCCATCCTGGGCGAGATCGCCCGCATCGACGCGCCGCTGAGCAACCGCATCCAGGACCTGATGTTCGTGTTCGACGACCTGGTCGACCTGGACGACCGCGAAATGCAGCTGGTGCTGCGCGAAGTGAGCGGCGAGCGCCTGGGCCTGGCCCTGCGTGGCGCCGATATCAAGGTGCGCGACAAGATCACCCGCAACATGTCGCAGCGTGCGGCCGAGATCCTGCTGGAAGACATGGAAGCACGCGGTCCGGTGCGCCTGTCCGACGTGGAAGGCGCGCAGCGCGAGATCCTGGCCATCGTCAAGCGCATGGCCGATGAAGGCACGGTCACCATCGGCGGCAGTGCGGAGGCCATGCTGTGAGCAACGTCGTGCGCTGGCTTGCCCCGGACCTGCTGGCCCCGCCCGAACCGGCGCTGGACCAGGAGGACGCGTTCGAACTCACCGAGCCGGATCCGGAGCACGAGCCGGAACCGCCACTGCACCTGCCCACCCTGGAAGAAATCCAGGCGATCCAGGACAGTGCCGAGAAGGAAGGCTTCCAACACGGCCATGCCGATGGCTACGGCCAGGGCCAGGCCGAGGTGCGTCGCCTCGCCGCGCAGATCGAGGGCATCCTCGACAACTTCAGCCGCCCGTTGGTGCGACTGGAAAACGAAGTGGTCGGTGCGCTGGGCGAGCTGGCGGTACGCATCGCCGGCGCGCTGGTCGGCCGTGCCTACGAGACCGATCCGGCACTGTTGGCGCAACTGGTTGGTGAGGCCATCGACGCGGTCGGTGGCAGCACCCGCGAAGTGGAAGTGCGCCTGCACCCGGACGACATCGCCGCGCTCGCTCCCCTCCTGAACCTGTCGTCGCAGCAGCGCCTGGTACCCGATACCAGCCTCAGCCGTGGCGACCTGCGCGTGCATGCCGAAGCGGTGCGCATCGACGGCACCCTCGAAGCCCGCCTGCGCGGTGCGCTGGACGCTGTGATCCGCCAGACTGGAGCAGGTGCATGACGCCCGAAACGCAACCGAACCCGCCGCCGGCCGATTGGGCCGTGGCCCGCAACCTGCGCCTGGCCCGTCGCCTGGACGGCCTGCGCGTGGACACCGGGCACGGGCGTGGCCTGATCCGCGAGGGCGTGCTGCGCCGCGCAGTCGGCCTGACCCTGGAAGCGGTCGGCTGCGAGGCCCCGCTCGGCGCCAGCTGCAAGGTGGAAGTGGTCGACGGTGGCTGGGTCGATGCCGAAGTGGTCGGCTTCGCCGGCGAGCGCACCTACCTGATGCCCAGCGCCGAACTGCATGGCCTGCTGCCCAACGCACGGGTGGTGCCGTCGGCTCGGCGTGGCGGCGTGGAAGTGGGCGAAGGCCTGCTCGGCCGCGTCATCGACAGCGATGGCGTGCCGCTGGATGGCAAGGGCCCGATCCGCGCCGAAGGCCATGTCGGCATGGCCGGCGTTTCGATCAATCCGCTGGCGCGCGAACCGATCACCCAACCGCTGGACGTGGGCGTGCGCGCGATCAACGCGCTGTTGCCCATCGGCCGAGGCCAGCGTGTCGGCCTGTTCGCCGGCTCCGGCGTCGGCAAGTCGACCCTGCTGGGCATGATGACCCGATACACCGCCGCCGACGTGATCGTGGTCGGCCTGATCGGTGAACGTGGCCGCGAAGTACGCGATTTCGTCGAAACCACCCTGGGCGAAGAAGGCCTGCGCCGCGCCGTGGTGGTCGCCAGCCCGGCTGACCGGCCGCCGTTGGCGCGCCTGCATGGTGCCTACCGCGCCACCGCCATCGCCGAGTGGTTCCGCGACCAGGGCCTGAATGTACTGCTGCTGATGGATTCGCTGACCCGCTTCGCGCAGGCGCAGCGCGAGATCGGCCTGTCGGTCGGTGAACCGCCGACCACCCGCGGCTATCCGCCGTCGGTGTTCGCCAAGCTGCCGGCGCTGGTCGAGCGCGCCGGCAACGGTGCCAAGGGCCGTGGCTCGATCACCGCGTTCTACACCGTGCTGACCGAAGGCGATGATCCGCAGGATCCAATCGCCGATGCGGCGCGCGCCATTCTTGACGGCCACATCCTGCTGTCCCGTCGCGTGGCAGACAGTGGCCTGTACCCGGCCATTGACGTCGAATCGTCGGTCAGCCGCGTGGTCACGGAAATCGCCGACGAGCCGTGGCGCCTGCGCATCCGGAAGTTGAAGCGACTGGTCTCGGCCTATTCGGCCAATCGTGACCTGATCGCCATCGGTGCCTACCAGCGCGGCAACGACGCGGCCACCGACGAAGCCCTGGAACGCTGGCCGGAAATCATGGAATTCCTCGGCCAGGACGTTGCCAAGGCCGCAGATCTCCCGCACAGCCAGGCGGCGCTGCAGCGCCTGGTGGAACAAGAGAGTTAAGCCATGAACCAGTCCAAGCGCATCGACCCCCTGCTCAAGCGGGCCCAGGAACACGAGGATGCCGTTGCTCGCGATCTGGCCGAACGCCAGACCGTGCTCGACACGCATCTGTCGCGACTGGATGAACTGCGCCGCTATGCCGAAGAGTATGCGAACGCGCAGATGGCGGCGACCAGCCCGGCACAGCTGCTGAACCGTCGCGCCTTCCTCGATCGCCTGGACAGCGCGGTCGAACAGCAGCAGGCAACGGTCAATGGCAACCGCGAGAAGGTGGAAGCCGAGCGCGCCCGGTTGATCCTGGCCAGCCGGGACAAGGCCGTGCTGGAACAGCTGGCGGCCAGCTACCGCGCGCAGGAGAAGGTGGTGACCGACCGCCGCGACCAGCGCGAGATGGACGACATCGGCGCGCGCCGTGCACGCCTGGTGCAGGCCGAGGACCAGGAAGACGGTGAGCAGGGAGGTCGCACGTGATGCCCGCACCGCTCGCCAGCAGCGCCAACGCGCAGGCACAGAACACCGGCAATGGCAGCACGCGCGCGCCGCGCAATGACAGCGGCAAGGGCTTCGGCCAGCTGTTGCAGGATGGGACGTCGGGCCCGGACACGTCCACGGCCGCCCGTACCTCATCGCCATCGTCGACCACGCCCATGCCGTCTGCGACCTCTGATGGCAACGGGCGGACACCCGCCGAACACAAGCCGGGCAGCGACGCTGCAACCGAAGACGCCACGGCATCGGCACCCGCAGGGACAACCACTGCAGGCGCCGAAAAGGGCAAAGCAGCCGCGACCGAGGATGCGCCGTGGCCACCCCTTGGCCTGGCCGGACTGGTGCTGGCGGTGCCGACGCTGGCCGATCCCGCTGCAGTGCTGGCAACAACGGCCACGCCTGTGCTCGCCGACGATGCTGGTGCCCTGCCCGCCGCTGCCGGCGCAGCGTTGCCGGCGGCTGCGGCAACGGCACCCACGGCCATCGCCACTGGATCGCCCGACGGCAAGCCTCTGGCGGCCAGCGCCGACGACGCCACCACTCTGCCGTTGCCGGAGATGATCCTGCCGGCGGGCAAGCGCGGCGACCGAGGCGAAGGTAGCGACGTGGCCGCCATCGGTGACCGTACCCCTGCCCCCCTGCTGCATGCACCGGCAACTGCAGCCGTGCAGGATCTGAAGGCCGCGCTGGCCACCGGCAACGCCATCTTCAACGGCGAACCGACGCCGAAGCCGGTGCTCGGTGACGATGGCTTCGACCAGGCCATCGGCGCCCGCCTGGGCTGGTTGGCCGACCAGAAGATCGGCCACGCCCACATCCGCCTGAGCCCGGATGACATGGGCCCGGTCGACGTGCGTCTGCAGTTGAACGGCGACAAGGTGCACGCCAGCTTCAGCAGCCCGCACGTGGATGTGCGCCAGGCGCTGGAAAGCAGCCTGCCGCGCCTGCGTGAACTGCTGGGCGAGCAGGGTTTCCAGCTGGCCCACGCCGATATTGGTCATCAGGCCCCCGGCGGTGACGGCAATGCGTCGGGCCAGGCCGGAAGCGGCGGCATGGCGGGTGACGGAGAACCGTCGCCGGGCGACGCCAGCATGTCGTCCGCGCAGTTGATCCGCCAGCGCGGGTTGCTGGACGCGTACGCCTGAGAATGCGTGCCGACCAAGGTTGGCACCCACCAGAGCGGGGCGGTCGGCGCCCACCAGAACACCGAGGCAATAGAGCCGCACCTGCCAGTATCGCGTTGGTGGGTGCGGAGCTTGCTCCGCACGGCCCCACCGGCACCCCGACGGAATTCCGTCGCCCCCCTCTGCCCCAGCTACGGCACGCCCCTTGCATATCCCGGTGAAGCAACCCTCAGGAGCTTCACCCCGTGGCCGCAGCCGCTGACAAAACCAAGAAGACCGCCGAGAAGGACAAGGCCGCCAAGCCGCGTAGTCCGATCCTGATCACCGCACTGGTGGCCGTACTGGCCGCCGCTGCCGCCGGTGGCGGCGTGTGGTTCTTCACCCAGTCCAAGCACGAAGACAAGGCCGCACCGGCGCCGAAGAAAGCCGCTGCTCCGGCACCGGCGCAGTACTTCGCATTGGATCCGGCCTTCGTGGTCAATCTCAACGGCCCGGTCGACGGCCCGCGCTATCTGCAGCTGGAAGTACAGCTGATGACCCGCGACCCGGCCGCGCTGGAAGCGATCAAGACCCACGCCCCTGCCATCCGCGCGCGCCTGCTGATGCTGTTCTCGCAGGTCAGCCCGAACCAGATCGCCGATATCGCCGGCAAGCAGAAGCTGCAGGCCGCCTCGCTGGCCGAAGTGCAGAAAGTGCTCAAGGCCGAGACCGGCAGCAACGGTGCCGACGATCTGCTGTTCACCAGCTTCGTGACCCAGTAAGGGCCCCCCGATGAATGATCTGCTGTCCCAGGACGAGATCGATGCCCTGCTCCACGGCGTGGACAGTGGCGCGGTCGAGACCGATGCGGAACCGCCTTCGGGCGAAGCACGTTCCTACGACTTCGCAAGCCAGGACCGGATCATCCGCGGTCGCATGCCGACCCTGGAAATGGTCCACGAGCGCTTCGCGCGCCTGTGGCGGATCGGCCTGTTCAACCTGATCCGCCGCTCGGCCGAACTGTCGGTGCGCGGCATCGAACTGATCAAGTTCAACGACTACATGCACTCGCTGTATGTGCCGACCAACCTGAACCTGATCCGCTTCAAGCCGCTGCGTGGCACCGGCCTGATCGTGTTCGAGCCAACCCTGGTGTTCGCCATCGTCGACAACTTCTTCGGCGGCGACGGGCGCTACCCGACCCGTATCGAAGGCCGCGAGTTCACCGCCACCGAAATGCGGGTGATCCACCTGCTGCTGAAGCAGACCTTCGCCGACCTGCGCGAGGCCTGGGCACCGGTGATGGATGTCGAGTTCGAATACATCAGCTCGGAGATCAACCCGCACTTCGCCAACATCGTGACGCCGCGAGAGTACGTGGTGGTGTGCCGCCTGCATGTCGAGCTCGACGGCGGTGGCGGCGACATCCACGTGACCCTGCCGTATTCGATGCTGGAGCCGATCCGCGAGCTCCTCGACGCCGGCATCCAGAGTGACCGCAACGACCGCGACGAGAGCTGGGGCCAGACCCTGCGCGAGCAGCTCAACATCGCCGAGGTGACCCTGTCCAGCGTACTGGCCAGCAAGCGCATGACCCTGCGCGACCTGACCCGCCTGAAGGTCGGCGACATCCTGCCGATCGAGCTGAGCCCGCAGGTGCCGTTGTGCGTGGAGAACATCCCCGTGTTCACCGGCGAGTTCGGCGTCGCCAACGGCATGAACGCCGTGAAGATCACCGCTACCCATCCGCCCGGCACCCGTCCGCGCGTACCCGTCATCCAGGAAGACCCGCAATGAACGATATCGACGCCCTCGAACCGACCCCGGCCCAGTTCAGCAGCCTGCAGGCCGATGAAGCGAACGGTCCGGACCTGAACCTGGACGTGATCCTCGACGTGCCGGTGACCCTGTCGCTGGAAGTCGGTCGTGCCCGCCTGCCGATCCGCAATCTGCTGCAGCTCAACCAGGGCTCGGTGGTGGAACTTGAACGCGGTGCCGGCGAGTCACTGGACGTGTTCGTCAACGGCACCCTGATCGCCCACGGCGAGGTGGTGGTGATCAACGACCGCTTCGGCGTGCGCCTGACCGACGTGGTCAGCCCGAGCGAGCGGATCCGGAGACTGCGTTGAGCCTGCTGGCCTCCACCCTGTTGGCGGTCGGCAAGACCGCCGCACCGATCGGCCCGCAGGTCGGCGCCGCACCGAGCCTGTTCGGTGCGGTGCTGGCGCTGCTGGCGGTACTGGCCCTGGTCATCGGCCTGGGCTGGCTGCTCAAGCGCCTGCCCGGCAGCGGCTTCCGCCCGGCCGAAGGCATGAAGCTGGTGGCCAGCCTCAGTGTCGGCGCCAAGGAGCGCGTGGTGGTGGTGGAGGTCAATGGCCAGCAGCTGCTGCTGGGCGTTACCGCCGGCGGCATCAACACCCTGCACACCCTGCCCGAACCGCTGCCACCGCCGGCACCGGTGCGCGTGCCGGACTTCAAGAACCTGCCGAATTTCGCCCAGCTGCTGCAGCAGCGGCTGCGCAAGGATCCCTGACATGCGTGTCACCCGTACCCGTCTTGCCACCCTGATGCCGTGGCTGCTGTTGCTCGCCCTGTGCCTGTTGCCGGCGCTGGCCTTCGCCGCGCCCGGCGCGCCGACCACGCCGCTGCCCGACATCAATGTCGGCAAGATCGGCGGTGCACCGGTCAGCCTGCCGCTGCAGACCCTGCTGTTGATGACCGCGATCACCCTGATCCCGTCGATGCTGCTGGTACTGACCTCGTTCACCCGCATCATCATCGTGCTGGGCCTGCTGCGCCAGGCACTGGGCACCGGACAGACGCCGTCCAACCAGGTGCTGCTGGGCCTGGCCCTGTTCCTCACCGCGATGATCATGCTGCCAACCTGGGACAAGGCCTGGAGCACCGGCATGGCCCCCTACCTCAATGGCGAGATCGACTTCCAGACCGCCTGGACGCTGACCACCTCGCCGCTGCGCGCCTTCATGCTGGCGCAGATCCGCGAGACCGACCTGATGACCTTCGCCGGCATCGCCGGGCATGGCACCTACGCCAGCCCCGATGCGATCCCGTTCCCGGTGCTGGTCGCATCGTTCGTTACCAGTGAACTGAAGACCGCCTTCGAGATCGGCTTCCTGATCTTCATCCCGTTCGTGATCATCGATCTGGTCGTGGCCAGCGTGCTGATGTCGATGGGCATGATGATGCTGTCGCCGATGCTGGTGTCGGCACCGTTCAAGATCCTGTTGTTCGTGCTGGTGGATGGCTGGGTGCTGACCGTGGGTACGCTGGCGGCGAGCTTCAATCCGGCCTGACCGGGAGGCAGTCGAGCATGGCTCGACTCTACATAAGCGTTGCCGGGCATGGCCCGGCGCTACCGATGGAAATACGATGTCTCCCGAACTTGCCTTGACCGAACTGCGTGGCGGCCTGATCACCGTGTTGTGGGTGGCCGGCCCGCTGCTGCTCACCGTGCTGGTGGTGGGCGTGGTGGTGGGCGTGGTGCAGGCTGCGACCCAGCTCAATGAACCGACCATCGCCTTCGTCGCCAAGGCAGCCGCGCTGACCGCAGTGCTGTTCGCACTGGGCAGCCTGCTGATCGGCCACCTGGTCGAATTCACCACGCTGCTGTTCCAGCGCATCCCGCACCTGATCGGCTAGGACACGCGCTTCGATGGACGCCGCCACCCAGATGGCCGCCGATGGGCTGAACGCCTTCGGCATGATCGGCACCGTGCTGTGGACCATGCTGCGCATCGGCGCGGTCGCCATGGCCATGCCGATGGTCGGCACCCGCGCCGTCCCGGCCCGGGTGCGCGTGGTGCTGGCCGGCACCCTGGCCATCGCATTGGCACCGTTGCTGCCGCCGGTACCGGACTGGACCGGTTTCGATGCCGCCACGGTACTGACCATCGCCCGCGAGCTGGCCATCGGCGTATCCATCGGCTTCCTGCTACGGCTGGTGTTCGAGGCCGGCGCGATGGCCGGCGAACTGATTGCCCAGGGCACCGGCCTGGCCTTCGCACAGATGAGTGATCCGCTGCGTGGCGGCACCTCAGGCGTGATCGGGCAGTGGTTCTATCTGCTGTTCGGCCTGCTGTTCTTCACCGCCAATGGCCATCTGGCGCTGATCTCGCTGGTGGTGGACAGCTACCGGGCACTGCCGATCGGTGCGCCACTGCCCGATCCGCATGCCTTCTTCAGCATCGCGCCGACCTTCCTGCTGACCGTGCTGCGCGGTGCGCTGACTTTGGCGATCCCGCTGACCGTGGCAATGCTGGCGGTGAACCTGGCGTTCGGCGTGCTGGCGCGCGCCGCGCCGGCGCTGAACCCGATCCAGCTCGGCCTGCCGGTCTCACTGCTGCTGGGCCTGTTCCTGCTGGCCCTGCTGGCAGGCGAGATGGGCCCGCCGGTACAGCGCCTGTTCGACGCCGCCTTCCAGGCTGCGGACGCGGTCACACACTGACCCGATCATCACGTTTTACTGCTTGCCCTTCCCCCGGGTCTGCGCGTTAGAGTGAATGCGCGGCAACCGGGGGGATGCCGCACGTGGCCGGCGCCCTGCGTCGGCCGGCCTCATGCATGCCCCACCGTAGTTTCCGTCGACAGGCAGGTCCGGGAGACTGACGAATGCTGGTAGGCACGTACAACCCGTGGCTGGTAGTGATCTCGCTGCTGGTCGCCGTGATGGCCTCATACACCGCGCTGGCGATGGCCGGGCGCACGGTTACCGCACCCGGCAAGGGCGCGGCCTGGTGGTGGCGCATCGGTGGCGGCTTCGCCATGGGCCTGGGCATCTGGTCGATGCACTTCATCGGCATGCTTGCCTTCGACCTGCCCATTCCGCTCGGCTACGACCTGCCGATCACCCTGCTTTCCCTTGCACTGGCCATCGCTTCGTCGGTGTTCGCGCTGTGGCTGGTCTCGTTGCGCACGCTGCCGCACCCGCGGCTGGCCGGTGGCGCCCTGCTGATGGGCACCGGTATCGCCGGCATGCATTACGTTGGCATGGCCGCAATGCGCATGCAGCCGGGCATCGACTACGACCCGGGCTGGCTGCTGTTTTCGCTGATGGTGGCAGTCGCTGCTTCGTGGACGGCCCTGTATGTGGCGTTCCGCCTGCGTGCGCAGCGCACCCGTGTCGGCGACCGGCTGGCAGCGGCGGGCCTGCTCGGGCTGGCCATCGTCGGCATGCACTACACCGGCATGGCCGCCGCACGCTTTCCGGAAGGCAGCATCTGCGGCGCAGCCGTCGGCGATGGACTACAGAGCGAATGGCTGGCCATGCTGGTGGTGATGCTCACCGTGGCGATCCTGGCCGTGGTGCTGGTGGTGTCCTGGCTGGACCAGCGGGTGGAGGCGCAGCTGCTGCGCCTGCGCAATTCCCTGTTGAGCACCTCGCTGACCGACGCGCAGCAGGAACTGACCCAGGCCGCACTGCACGACCCACTCACCCGCCTGCCCAACCGCCTGCTGCTGCAGCGTCGCATCGTCCAGGCACTGGCCGAGGCCGAACAGGGCGGCAGCCGTTTCGCTGTGATGTTCATGGACCTGGATGGCTTCAAGCAGGTCAACGATGCCTATGGCCACCAGGCCGGTGATGCACTGCTGGTGGCGGTGGCCGAACGCACGCGCCAACTGCTTCGACCCAACGACATGCTGGCCCGTCTGGGCGGCGACGAGTTCGTATTGGTGGTGCGCATCGAGCACGACGAGGATCTTCCGACCCTGGCCCGGCGCATCCTGCAGGCGGTCGGCAGCGGGCCCCTGCTGCCGGACAACGAACTGCAGGTGACCGCCAGCATCGGCGTGGCGATCTGCCCGGACCACGCCGCCAGCGAGCGGCAACTGATGGCCTTCGCCGATGCCGCGATGTACCAGGCCAAGGAATCGGGGCGCAACGCCTTCGTGCTGTTCGCCGACTGGATGAACGACAGCGCCGAGCAACAGTTCAGATTGCTTGCCGACCTGCGCCGGGCAATCGGCAGCGAACAGCTGTTCCTCAATTACCAACCCAAGATCCGCGTGGCCACACAGAAAGTGGCCGGCGCCGAGGCACTGATCCGTTGGCGGCACTCGGAACATGGCCTGATCCCGCCGGATCGGTTCATCCGCCTGGCCGAGCGCAGCGGCGCGATCAATGAAATCGGCCGCTGGGCGCTGGACCAGGCCTGCCAGCAGTTGCGCCGCTGGCACGACGCCGGCCATGAAGGCTGGTCGATGTCGGTGAACCTGTCGCCGGTGCAGTTCAGCTCACCGCACCTGCTGCATGACGTGCGCGACGTCCTTGAGCGCTACAGCATCACCCCACGCTACCTGGTGCTGGAGATCACCGAGAGCACCGTGATGCGCGATACCGATACCAGCCTGCGCCTGCTGCAGGCGCTGTCGGCACTGGGCGTGGGCATCTCCATCGATGACTTCGGCACCGGCTATTCCAGCCTGCTGTACCTGAAGCGGCTGCCAGCCACCGAGATCAAGATCGACCACGCCTTCGTGCGCGATCTGGAGCACAGCGCCGAGGATGTGGTGATCGTCTCGGCGATCGTGGCGCTGGGCCATGCGCTGGACATGGACATCGTGGCCGAAGGCGTGGAAACCGCCGCCCAGCGCGCCTACCTGGAACGGCTGGGCTGCGATTACCTGCAGGGCTACCTGCTCGGTCGCCCGGTCGATGCCGCCCGCTTCATGCAACTGCACGACCTGCCCCGGCCTCGTGTGGAACTGGCACAGAGCCCGCCGCCCAGCGGCAACGCGCCCCTGTAGCCGAGCCCGCACCCGGCTCCCCCCCGGGCATGACCCGGCGCTGCCGGTGCCTGCTCTGGTAGGTGCCAACCTTGGTTGGCGCATGAACCCGTCACGGCATGGTTCTTGCACGCACCCCGGCATCTCCTGCCGCAGTGCCCGTGATGTCCGAAGACGAATCCGCCGGCGAAAAGACCGAACAACCCACCGAAAAACGCCTGCGCGATGCCCGTGAACAGGGCAACCTGCCGCGCTCGCGCGAACTCGGCACCGCCGCCGTGTTCGGCGCCGGCGTACTGGCGGTGATGGCGATGAGCGGCTCGATCGGCCGTGGCGCCAGCGCCTGGATGAAGCATGCGCTCAGCCCCGAACAGAGCCTGCGGCAGAACCCGAAGGAACTGTTCGGCCACTTCGGCGACCTGCTGCTGCAGTTCATGCTGGTGATCGCGCCACTGGTGCTGGTCTGCCTGCTGGCCAGCTTCGTCGCGCCACTGGTGATGGGTGGCCTGCGCTGGTCGCAGAAGGCGATGCTGCCGGACATCAACCGCATGAACCCGATGAGCGGGCTCAAGCGCCTGTACGGCCCGGAGGCCATCGCCGAGTTCACCAAGTCGCTGTTGCGCGTGGCTTTTGTCGGGGTCGCCGCTGGGCTGGTGGTATGGACCGGCTTCGACACCCTGCGCGGTCTGATCCACCACCCGCTGGAGACCGCCATCACCGACGGCCTCGGCTTCACCCTGCGCCTGCTGCTGGCTACCGCCGGCGCCATGCTGGTGCTGGCGGCCATCGACGCCCCGTACCAGCGCTGGAACTGGATGCGCAAGCTGAAGATGACCCGCGAAGAGCTGCGCCGCGAAATGAAGGAAAGCGAGGGCAGCCCGGAGGTGAAGGGCCGCATCCGCCAGCTGCAGCAGCAGATGGCCAACCGCCGGATGATGGAGGCGGTCCCCACTGCTGACGTGGTGGTGGTCAACCCCACCCACTATGCGGTGGCCCTGAAGTACGAGGGCGGCGCCATGAACGCCCCCAAAGTGGTCGCCCTGGGCGTGGACGAGACCGCCCTGCGCATCCGTGAAGTGGCCGATGGCAACAAGGTCGCCATCGTCTCGGCGCCGCCTTTGGCACGCGCCTTGTATCGGGAAGGCCAACTCGGAAAGGAAATCCCCGTGAGACTGTATTCGGCCGTGGCCCAGGTCCTGTCCTACGTCTACCAGCTGCGCGCCTGGCGCACTGGCCCGATGCCGGACAGCCCGCACATCCAGGTGGATGAATTCGGCAAGGGAGGCCGCCCGTGAGCGCCCAGCCCTCCCCCGGCTTCAACACCCGCCGCGCCCTGGAGATGATCCGCCAGGGCCTTGGCGCGCCACTGATCGTGCTGGCACTGCTGGCCATGGTCGTGGTGCCGCTGGCCGCACCGGTGCTCGATGCGCTGTTCACCTTCAACATCGCCATCTCGCTGATGGTGCTGCTGGCGGTGGTCTATGTGAAGCGCCCGCTGGACTTCACCATCTTCCCGATCGTGCTGCTGGTCACCACCATGCTGCGGCTGGCCCTGAACGTGGCCTCCACCCGCGTGATCCTGCTCAACGGCCAGAACGGCCACGACGCGGCCGGCAAGGTCATTGCCGCCTTCGGCGAGTTCGTGATCGGTGGCAACTACGCAGTCGGCATCGTGGTGTTCGCGATCCTGACCATCATCAACTTCGTGGTCATCACCAAGGGTGCCGGCCGCGTCTCGGAAGTGACCGCGCGTTTCATCCTCGACGCCATGCCCGGCAAGCAGATGGCGATCGACGCCGACCTCAACGCCGGTTTGCTGACGCGTGAAGAAGCCAAGCTGCGCCGCGAGGAAGTGCGCGAGGAAGCCGACTTCTACGGTGCGATGGACGGTGCCAGCAAGTTCATCCGTGGTGATGCCATCGCCGGCATCCTGATCCTGTTCATCAACATGCTGGGCGGCCTGGCCGTGGGCGTGCTGCAGCATGGCATGCCTTTCGGCGATGCCGCTGCCACCTATACCCTGCTGTCCATCGGCGACGGCCTGGTGGCGCAGCTGCCGGCCCTGCTGGTCTCCAGTGCGGTGGCGATGCTGGTCACCCGTGCCTCGCGCTCGCAGGACATGGCCCAGGCGATGAGCGGCCAGGTGTTCGGCCAGTACCGCGCGCTTGCGATCACCGCCGGCATCCTCGGTGTGGTCGGCCTGGTGCCGGGCATGCCCAACGTCGCTTTCCTGACGCTGGCCGCGATCCTGGGTTTCATCGCATGGAAGCTGTACCGCAAGAGCAAGCTGCCGGCTGCCGATGCCTCCGCCGGCAACAGTGACGCCGCCGCACTCACTGCGCTGGGCCGTCCGGCCGCACCCGCGCCCACCGCCGAACTGAGCTGGGACGAGCTGCGCCCGGTCGATCCGCTGGGCCTGGAGGTCGGCTACCGCCTGATCCCGCTGGTGGACAGCAACCAGGGCGGCGAACTGATGGCGCGGATCAAGGGCGTGCGCCGCAAGCTGACCCAGGATGTCGGCTTCCTGATTCCGTCGGTGCACATCCGCGACAACCTGGAACTGCCGGCCAATGGCTACCGCGTGCTGGTGCACGGCGTGCCGGTGGCCACCGCCGAGATCCATCCGGACCGCGAGCTGGCACTGGACCCGGGCAGCGCGCTCGGTGCGCTGGAAGGTATCGCCGGCAAGGACCCCGCCTTCGGCCTGGACGCGACCTGGATCCAGCCGCACCAGCGCGCCCAGGCCGAGACGCTCGGCTACACCGTGGTCGATCCGGCCACCGTGGTCGCTACCCACCTCTCGCACCTGATCCGCGAACACGCGCCGGAACTGCTCGGCCACGAAGAAGTGCAGCACCTGCTGGCCAACCTGGCCAAGAGTGCGCCCAAGCTCGTCGAAGATCTGACGCCGAAGGCACTGCCGCTGTCGGCGGTGGTACGGGTGCTGCAGAACCTGCTGGTCGAGCGCATTCCGATCCGCCAGCTGCGCAAGATCGCCGAAGCGCTGGTCGAACACGCGCCCAGCAGCCAGGACCCGGCCGTGCTGACTGCCGCCGTGCGCACCGCACTGGGCCGCTTCATCGTGCAGGAGATCGCCGGAATGTCGGCCGAGCTGCCGGTGTTCACGCTCAACCCACAATTGGAACGTGTCTTGCAGGAGTCCACGCAGGGCAACGGCGCCGCGCTGGAACCCGGACTCGCTGAGCGACTGCACCAGAGCCTGGCCGAATGTGTCAGCAAGCAGGAAGCCCGCAACGAGCCCGCGGTCGTGCTGGTACCCGGCCCGGTGCGCGCCGCGCTGGCCCGCCTGGTCCGCCACAGCGTTCCGTCGCTGTCGGTCCTGGCCTACAGCGAGGTGCCGGAGGACAAGCGCCTGAAGCTGGTCGGAACGATCAGCTGACGCCGCCCTCCGATGCGCCAGAAAACAGACACCACTTTCGAACCAACGCAACAGACAGATACCAAGGGGAACCCGCACCGTGCAGACCACCGACCACCCGAGTTCTCCGACCGCCACCCCGCCGTCTTCGTCCCGTGACCACAGCATGAAAATCAAACGATTCGTTGCCGCCGACATGCGCTCGGCCATGAACCTGGTGCGCAAGGAACATGGTCCTGACGCCGTGATCCTGTCCAACCGCCGGATCGAGGAAGGCATCGAGATCGTTGCCGCCGCCAACTACGACGAGAGCGCCGTGCAGCGTGCACTGGAAGCCTCGCGTCGTGACATCGCCCCGCCGCCGGTACCAAAGCCGCGCAATGCCGCCGACGCGGTGATCGCTGCAGTGACCCGTCGCCGCAGTGCCACCCCGGCACCGGAACCGGTGGCTGCGACCACCTCGGCCGTTGCCGCGCTGGCCCGCGCCGCCGTCGGTGCCACCGGCCGCACCCTGGACAGCGCCGACGAGATCGTGCCGACCCGCGGCAGCACCGGCTTCGCCGCAACCCTGGCGCGTGCTGCCGTCAACGAACCGGCGCGTGCGGAACAGGCCTTCGGCCCGTTCGCAGACGCCGTCGCCGACGCTGTCGCTGCACCCGCCGTGATCATCCCGGCCAACCGTGCGCGCTTCCAGATCGATCCGCCGCATGCCGAGCATCAGCAAAGCCCGGCCCCGGCCGTGGCGGTGCAGCCGCCGCCGCTGCCGCTGCCGGCCAGCGTTGTGGCCGACGCGCAGTCGCAGACCTTCGCCGACGAACCGTCGATGGCGGACGCAACCATCGACACCGCCCCGGAACCGACCCTTGCACCAGCCCCGGTGCTGACCGTGGTCGCCCAGGACGATGCCGAGATCCGACAGCTGCGCCAGGAAGTGGCCGGCATGCGCCAGGTGATCGAGCGCGAGATGAACCGCTTCACCGACGAGCGCCTGCGTGGCTGCCCGGTGCGCGCCACTGCACTGGACCTGATGGACGAGTACGGCTTCGACGCCGGCCTGGCCCGCGACGTGGCCATGCAGATCCCGCTGGAGACCGATGCGCACCGCGGCCGCGGCCTGATGCTCGGGCTGATCTCGCGCAAGCTGCCGATCGCCCCGGTCGACCCGCTGGAGGAAGGCGGCGTGATCGCTCTCGTCGGCCCGACCGGCGCCGGCAAGACCACCACCATCGCCAAGCTGGCCTCGCGCTTCGCCGAGAAGCACGCCCCGCGCGATGTCGCCCTGGTCACCACCGACACCACCCGCATCGGTGCCCGCGAGCAGCTGTACGGTTACGGCCGCCAGCTCGGCATCGCGGTGCATGAGGCCAACAGCGGCACCGACCTGGACCAGCTGCTGGAACGCCTGAAGGACTACAAGCTGGTGCTGATCGACACCGCCGGCCTGGGCCCGCGCGACCGTGCCCTGGCCGCCCAGCTGCAGTGGCTGCGTGCCGCCCGCCAGGTCCGCACCCTGCTGGTGCTTCCAGCCAACACCAGCTTCGGCGACATGGACGAGGTGGTCCGCCGCTTCGGCGCGGCCAACCTGCAGGGCCTGGTGCTGAGCAAGCTGGACGAAACCGGCCGCTTCGGCAACGCCCTGTCGGTGGCCGTGGACCACGCCCTGCCGATCACCTGGGTGACCGACGGCCAGGACGTTCCGGAGGACCTGCACCGGGCCAGTGCAGCCAATCTCGTACTTCGCCTTGAAGATTTGCGCCGCGCGGCCGATATGCCCTGCAACCCGGAGTTGAACCATGCCGTCGCGTGAGTACGCCAAGCTGACCAAGACCTTCCCGCTGTCGGCCACCCGCAGCGAGCCGCTCGGCCCTGTGCGCACCATTGCGGTCACTGGCGGCAAGGGCGGCGTGGGCAAGACGAATGTGTCCGCCAACCTGGCCGTGGCGCTGGCCGGCATGGGCAAGCGCACGCTGCTGCTGGACGCCGACCTCGGCCTGGCCAACATCGACGTGATCCTGGGACTGAACCCCACCTTTACCCTGGCCGATCTGGTCGCCGGCCGCTGCTCGCTGGATGACGTCATCGTCGAAGGCCCGAACGGCGTGCTGGTGGTCCCTGCCGCGTCCGGCCGCCGCCACATGGCCGAGCTGGCCCCGGCCGAGCACGTCGGCCTGGTCAACGTGTTCTCCGAGCTGGAACGCGAGCTGGACATCATGGTGGTGGACACCGCCGCCGGCATCAACGATGGCGTACTGACCTTCTGCCAGGCCGCACAGGACACCGTGGTGGTGGTCTGTGACGAGCCGGCCTCGATCACCGACGCCTACGCACTGATCAAGGTGCTGTCGCGCGAGCGTGGCGTGGACCGCATCCAGGTGGTGGCCAACATGGTGCGCGACCCCAACGAGGGCCGCGTGCTGTACGAAAAGCTGACCCGTGTCTGCGAGAAGTTCCTCGCCGATGTCTCGCTGAACTACCTCGGCTGCGTTCCGCAGGACGATTGGCTGCGCCTGTCGGTGCAGCGCCAGCAGCCGGTGGTGAAGGCCTATCCGTCCAGCCCGGCCGCGCTGGCGATCACCGAGATCGCGCGCCGTACCGCGCGCTGGCAGGCGCCGACCGAACCGCGTGGCGGCGTCGAATTCTTCCTCGAACGCATCCTCAAGCAGCGTGGGGTGACGGCATGAAAGGCGCAGCCCAGTACAGGGAAGTGCAGCGCTCGGCGGCGAACGAAGTCATCGCCCAGCATTCGGACCTGGTGCGGCGCATCGCCCACCATCTGGCTGCGCGCCTACCCGCCAGCGTCGAGGTCGATGACCTGATCCAGGCCGGCATGATGGGCCTGATCGAAGCCTCGCGCAGCTACGACGCCGACCAGGGCGCCTCGTTCGAGACCTATGCGTCGATCCGCATCCGCGGCTCGATGATCGACGAGATCCGCCGTGGCGACTGGGTGCCCCGCTCAGTGCACCGCCGCGCTCGTGATGCCGCCGCCACCATCCGCCGCCTGGAGCAGAGCAGCGGCCGCGCCGCCAGCGCCACCGAAGTGGCCGCGGCGATGGAAATGCCGCTGCCCGAATACCTGCGGTTGATGGAAGACGCCGCACGTGGCCAGGTGCTGAGCCTGGAGTCGCGCATCGAAGACCAGGGCGAGCTGGACACCGTCACCCAGGGCGGCCCGACCCCGCAGCAGGTACTGGAACGCGGCGAGTTCGGCCGCGAGCTGGGCAAGGCGATCGGCCACCTGCCCGAGCGCGAGCAGCTGGTGCTGTCGCTCTACTACGAGCAGGAGCTGAACCTGAAGGAGATCGGCGCGGTGCTTGGCGTAAGTGAATCGCGGGTCTGCCAGATCCACGGCCAGGCAGTGCTGCGCCTGCGTGGTCGACTGAAGATTTTCGAGGCGGCGGACGCCGGCCTCGAAGAATGAACATGCCCGAGGCGGCTGCCCCCGGCCGCCCGGACTGAACAACAAAGGAACTCTGCTTTGAACAAGAACATGCGCATCCTGATCGTCGACGACTTCTCGACCATGCGTCGGATCGTCAAGAACCTGCTGGGCGATCTGGGCTTCACCAATACCGCCGAAGCCGAGGACGGGCATGCCGCGCTGTCGCTGCTGCAGAGCCAGCCGTTCGATTTCGTGGTCACCGACTGGAACATGCCGGTGATGACCGGCATCGAACTGCTCAAGGCGATCCGCGCCGATGCCAAGCTGAAGACACTGCCGGTGCTGATGGTGACGGCCGAAGCCAAGCGCGAGCAGATCATCGAAGCCGCCCAGAGCGGCGTGAACGGCTACATCATCAAGCCGTTCACCGCGCAGACCCTGGAAGAGAAGCTCGGCAAGATCTTCGAACGCCTGGCGGCCAGCGCCTGATGGATACCACGGTCGACAGGAACGCCCTCGCCCTGCGCCTTCAGGAAGCCCTGGACGCACTCGAGTCCGGTGACGAAGCCGCGTGGCGGCAGCGCATCGACGGGCTGGTCGCACTGCGCACGCAGCCGATGATGAGCGGCCTTTCGCGGCTGGCCCGCGAGCTGGGACAGGCGCTGGGTGAGCTGCCGACCGTGCCTGACGAAGCCGGCGAACTGGACGACGCCTGCGCGCGCCTGGACCACGTGGTGGCGATGACCGAACAGGCCACCCACCGCACCCTGGACCTGGCCGAGGAATGCCGCAGCCTGACCGAACAGCTGCGCGCCGAAGGCCTGCAGCCTGGCCAGGACGCGCAGCTCGAGCGCATCCGCCATAACCTGACCGAGATCGCTCTGACCCAGAGCTACCAGGACCTGACCGGGCAGATCATCCGTCGCGTGGTCGGCATCGTGCGCCGCGTGCACGAAGGCTTCGGCGCACTCGGCCTGCCGCCGGAACAGCATCGCTCCGACCCGGAACTGGCCGGGCCGGCACTGAAGGGACTGGACCGCCACGCGGTCTCGCAGAACGACGCCGACGACCTGTTGTCGGATCTGGGGCTGTAAGCATGAGCGCGGTATCCGACGACATCACTGCCGATTTCATCATCGAGGCGCAGGAAATCCTGGATCGCCTGGGCGAACAGCTGGTGTCGCTGGAGCAGGCACCCCAGGACGGCGACCAGCTCAATGCGGTGTTCCGCGGCTACCACACGCTGAAGGGTGGCGCCGGCTTCCTTGGCGTGACGGCCATGGTTGAACTGTGCCACGCCGCCGAAGAAGCCCTCGGCGCCGCGCGCGCCGGCCAGGCGGTGCTGCAGGCCCACCATTTCGATGCCGCCCAGCAATCGCTGGATTACCTGCAGTCGATGCTGGATGCAGTGTCCTCGGGTACCGAACCGGGCTACGCGCCCCCCGAGCTGATCGCGCAGTTCGATGTACACGGTGGCGCCACCGCCCCGGCGGCCGCCGCTGCGCCCGCCACCGGTGGCAGTGACCTGATCACCGACGATGAGTTCGAGGCCCTGCTCGACCAGCTGCACGGCGGCAATGCCCCGACCGCGGTCGCACCGGCGAAGAAGGCCGACGACGGCCTGATCAGCGAAGACGAGTTCGAAGCCCTGCTCGACCAGCTGCACGGTGGCGCCGCACCCGGCACCAAACCGGTCGCCGCGGTGCCGGCGGCACCGCCCGCGCCACGCCCAGCCGCACCCGCACCCGCACCGGCGGCCAAGCCGCCCGCCAAGCCACTGGCCGAAGCCGAGCACACCGTGCGCGTGGATACCAAGCGCCTGGATGCGATCGTCAACCTGATCGGCGAACTGGTGCTGTCACGCAATCGCTTGAAGACCCTGCGTGCGCGCCTGCGCGACGAGGAGCTGGACCGTGCGGTATCCACGCTGGACATCGCCACCGCACGCCTGCAGTCGGCGGTGATGCGTACCCGCATGCAGCCGGTGGGCAAGGTGTTCTCGCGCTTCCCCAAGGTCGCCCGCGACGTTGCCCGCTCGCTGAAGAAGGAAGTGGACCTTGAGCTGATCGGCGCCGAAACCGAGCTCGACCGTAACCTGGTCGAAGCCCTGGCCGACCCGCTGGTGCATCTGGTCCGCAACGCCATCGACCATGGCGTGGAAACGCCCGAGCTGCGTGAAGCCCAGGGCAAGCCTCGGATGGGCCACGTGCGCCTGTCGGCGCAGCAGGAAGGCGACTACGTCAGCATCGAGGTACAGGACGATGGCGCCGGCATCGATCCGGAAAAGCTGCGCGCGAAGGCACGCGAGAAGGGCCTGATCGATCCGGAAGCCGCTGCCCGCCTGAGCAGCGAGGAATGCCTGCACCTGGTGTTCCTGCCCGGCTTCTCGACCAAGCAGCAGGTCACGGATATCTCCGGCCGTGGTGTCGGCATGGACGTGGTGCAGTCGCGCATCCGCGAACTGAGCGGCCAGATCCAGATCCAGTCGGAACTGGGCCGCGGCAGTCGCTTCCTGATCCGCGTGCCGCTGACCCTGGCGATCCTGCCGACCCTGCTGGTGCAGGCCGGCGAGGACGTCTACGCCTTGCCGCTGGCACGCGTGATGGAAGTGCTGCACGCCCCGCGCACCTCGCTGGGCTGGTTCGATGGACGTGCCGTGCTCGACCGCCGCTCGCATACCCTGGCGCTGGTCGATCTTCGCCAGTGGCTGGATGTGACGCCGGCCGCCTCGCCGCTGCTGACCATCGTCGTGCTGCAGGCCGGTGAAGCCCGGTTCGGCCTGGTCGTGGACCAGGTGCGAGGGCGCGAGGAAGTGGTCATCAAACCCTTGCCCAAGGCGCTGCGTGGCCTGGCTGGTTATGCCGGTGCAACCTTGATCGGCGATGGTCGCATGGCCCTGATCCTGGACGTGGACGGACTGCGCTGAAGCCCGGCGGGCCATGCCCGGCGACCCGAAAACTGTGACTACCGTCTGTACACGACCTCCCGGTGTCTCAAGTCCCATTCACACAAGCCGATACCGGACCCATGGATAGACTCAGCCTCATTGGACTCTTTCTCGCCCTGGCCTCGCTGGTCGGCGGCAGCATCCTCAAGGGCGCCGGCCTGGCGTCGCTGTGGTCGCCTGCCGCGTTCGTGATCGTCATCGTCGGTACCGTCGCCGCGATCCTGCTGCACACCTCGCCGGCCGTGTTCAAGCACGCCTTCAAGATCGTGCGCTGGGTCGTGCGACCGCCGCACAGCGACCGCCGCGAACTGATCCAGCAGATTGTCGAATGGAGCAACATCGCACGCCGCCAGGGCCTGCTTGGCCTGGAAGCACAGGTGGAAGCACAGCAGGACCCGTTCCTGCGCAAGGGACTGCAGCTGCTGGTGGACGGCGTCGAGCCCGAATCAATCCGGCACATGCTGGAAATCGAACTGGGAAGCCAGGAGCACCAGGACCAGGCCGGCGCCAAGGTCTTCGAGGCGATGGGCATCTATGCGCCCACGCTGGGCATCATCGGCGCCGTGCTCGGCCTGATCGCGGTGATGAAGAATCTCGCCGACCCGAGCAAGCTCGGCCATGGCATCGCCGCCGCGTTCACCGCCACCATCTACGGCATCGCCTCGGCCAACCTGCTGTTCCTGCCGATCGCCGCCAAGCTCAAGAGTGTGATCTCGCACAACACCCGTGATCGCGAAATGGTCATCGAAGGCCTGATTTCGATCGCCCAGGGCGAGAACCCGCGCAACATCGAAACCAACCTCTCCGGCTTCCTGCACTGACATGGCCCGCCGCAAGCACCACGAAGAGCACGCCAACCATGAAGCATGGGCAATCCCCTATGCCGACCTGATGACGCTGCTGCTCGCCTTCTTCGTGGTCATGTACGCGATCTCCTCGGTCAACGAGGGCAAGTACCGGATCATGGCCGACGCGCTCACCGATGCCTTCGGTGGCGCGCCGCGCACCATCAATCCGGTGCAGGTCGGCAACAAGCAGGTGCAGGGCGGCGGCTGGGACAGTCCCTCAGTGATCAAGTCCGGCACCAAGATCGGGCCCTCGGCGCCTGCGCCGTCGCACGACCCGACGCTGCTGCCATCGATGGCCTCGCAGATGCGCATGCCCGTGTCGGTGCACAACCAGGAACAGATCGCGCGCGCCGAGCGCCAACTCAGCAGCATCGCCGACCGTCTGACCGCCGCGCTGGCACCGCTGATCGACCGCGGCATGATCAGCGTGCGTCGCACCGAGCTGTGGATCGAAGTCGAGATCAACAGCGACATCCTGTTCCCGACCGGCTCGGCCGCGCTGGACGTGCACGCGCGGCAGACCCTGGCCAGTCTGGCCGACGTACTGCGCGATGTACCCAACAGCGTGCGCGTGGAAGGCCATACCGACAACGTGCCGATCGCCACCGCCACCTTCCCGTCCAACTGGGAACTGTCCGCCGGTCGCGCTGCCAGCGTGGTGCACCTGTTCGCCGACCAGGGCGTGCAGCCCTCGCGGCTGGCGATGGTCGGCTACGGCCAGTTCCGCCCGCGCGAAGAAAACGACAGCGCGCAGGGTCGCAACCGCAACCGCCGGGTGATGGTCATCATCCTGGCCGATACCACCCACGCAATCGATCCGCTGGGCCAGCGCCTGAGCGCCGCAACCGGCGGTGCCAACAGCACCGACACCGAACAAGCCGCCGCAACTCCGGCTACCGCCCCCACCTCCCCCATCGCACCGGTGAAGTTGCCGCCGGTGCCGGCTGGCAGCCGTGTCGGCGCCGCCGTTCCCCCGGCAATGAAGGAGTAAACCGATGCGCATCTGGGCAGTCGCCAACCAGAAGGGCGGAGTCGGCAAGACCACTACCACCCTCGCCCTCGGCCGTGGCCTGGCTGCAATGGGCCACCGCGTGCTGCTGATCGACCTCGATCCGCATGCCTCGCTCAGCCGTGCCTTCGGCGTACCGGTGGACCCGCCGCCGGCCGGCGTGCTGGAACTGTTCGGCGCACCGCCGGCCGATCTATCCGGCCTGTGCCACGCCAGCAGCATCCACGGCCTGGACTACGTCTGCGCGCAGTCGGCGCTGGCCACGCTGGAGCGGCGCAGCGCCAACCAGCCCGGCCTCGGCCTGGCTCTGCAGAACGCGCTTGCCCGCCATCAGGGACAGCACGACTACATCCTGCTGGACTGCGCACCGACCCTCGGCCTGCTGATGATCAATGCACTGGCTGCGGCCGACCGCCTGATCATCCCGACCCAGGCCGAACCGCTGGCGCTGCATGGACTGGACGGCATGGTCCGCACCGGCGAGATGGTCGAGCGCTCGCGGCGCCGCCCGCTGCCGATCTCGATCCTGCCGACCCTGTTCGATCGCCGCACCCGCGCTGGCAACGAGTCGCTGCGCACCATGCAGGATCGTCATGGCACACGCGTATGGGAAGACGCGATTCCGATCGACACTCGCATCAGCAATGCCGCCGGCCTGACCCTGCCGAGCGTCGGCGAGGACTACCCGGGCCGCGGCCTGGCTGCGTACCGTCGCGCCCTCAACTGGATCCTCGGCGAGGATGCCCGCGCCCTGGAGCAGGCCGCATGAACAGCACCGGCGTACTGGACGACTATCTGGACGAGCTGTTGGGCGAGG
Source organism: Stenotrophomonas maltophilia (assembly GCF_004920835.1). Classification (GTDB taxonomy): domain Bacteria; phylum Pseudomonadota; class Gammaproteobacteria; order Xanthomonadales; family Xanthomonadaceae; genus Stenotrophomonas; species Stenotrophomonas maltophilia_AQ. The sequence continues at coordinate 11,683 of NZ_QFHO01000038.1, read as the reverse complement.
CGATCGCTGTGGCGCCACCCGTCGCGCCGCCGGGTAATGCCGGGGCACGCCCAGCGAGCACAGCGGCACCGGAACGCGAACCGACCTGGGATGACCTGCCAGCCGAAGTGATCTACGAAACTGAAGCCGTCACCGCTGCCCCTGCCGTGGACGACGCCGCGCTGGAAGCCGCCTTCGAGGCCGCCTCTGCACCGGGTAGCGCCGGGCCACGCCCTGCGAGCGCAGCGGAACCGGAGCGCGAGCCCACCTGGGACGACCTGCCAGCCGAAGTGATCTACGAGACCGAAGCCGTCGCCGCTACCCCTGCAATGGACGACGCCGCACTGCAAGCCGCTTTCGAGGCTGCCGCTACACCGGCCTCCGCCACGCAACGCGAGCCGACCTGGGATGACCTGCCGGACGAAGTGATCCACGAGACCGCTCCTGCGCCGGCTGCGGCCACCGCAAAGGCCGGCCCGGAGCCGACCTGGGACGATCTGCCCGATGAAGTGATCTACGAGACCGATCCTGCCGACAGCCATCGCCTCGCCCACACCGACAGCCCCGGCCTGCAGGCCGCATTCGAGGCGGCCTCCGGTGGCGAGGACGTGGCCACGCCACCACCCGCCACGGTTGCAGCACTGGCGCCTGCACCACGCCCCACCCCTGCACCGGCTGCAGCAGCACCGCCACCGCGCGTGGCGGTAGACGCTCCCGCTGGCAATCGACCTGGCACCTGGCAGGAACTGCAGGCGCAGGCACACCGCCCGGCCAGCAGCCCGCATCCGCAGAACCGCCGCGCCGGCGAGCGCACCTCGCGCTGGCTGCGCCTGCGTTGTGGTGCCCAGGCCTATGCACTGGAACTGCTGAAGGTGCAGGAAGTGGTCCTGCCGGTACCGTTGCTGCCTTTGCGCGGTACCGCCCCGGCCATGCTGGGGATAATGAACCTGCGCGGCCAGGTGGTGCCGGTAATGGACCTGGGCCTGCACCTGGGTGCAACCGCTGCCGAGGACGACGCACAGACCCGCATCGTGGTGCTGGAGGAAAACGGCGAGACCATCGGCCTGCGCGTGTCGGCCGTGGAAGACGTCGCCAACCTCACCGATTCGCAGATCGAGCCGCCTGATACGGCGCGCATCTGCCAGATTTCCAATGATCTGTTCCGTGGCGTTGCCCGGGTCAGCCAGCGGCCGATGATCCTGCTCGATGCCACGCAGCTGTTGAGCTGAGTCGGCGTTCCGCGCCGCCGCGTTGCCTGTCGGGGACGGCAGGTGCCGATGCGCAGCATTGGCATCTCCCGCCCCCGAACAGCACCGCATCGACGCACCGCGTCGATTCCTCTAAAGAACCCCGCCGGGGTGCCGTTATGGATCACGGAACCGTTTGTCCGGAGCAACCATGAGCATTGTCGAACTGGGTGAGGATCTCGGCATCGAGAGCAGCACCGAGCTCAAGAACCGCCTTTCGCCGTTGGTGGCAGAGGCAGGCGAGCTGACCCTGGATGCGAGCCAGGTCACCCGCATCCACACGGCCGCCGTGCAGGTGCTGTGTGCGTTCGTGCAGGCGCGCCGCGAGGCAGGCCTCGGCACCGGCTTCCACGGCTGCACCGCAACCTTCCGTGACGCCGCACGCCTGCTTGGCGTCACCCAGGCCCTGGGCCTGGACGCAACCCATGACAACCTGAAATCTGTGGAGAACGCTGCATGAGCGCACGTATCTTGGTGGTGGACGATTCGGCGTCGATGCGCCAGATGGTTTCCTTCGCCCTCACCTCGGCCGGTTTTGCCGTCGAAGAAGCCGAAGACGGCGCGGTCGCGCTCGGTCGCGCAAAGGGCCAGCGCTTCAATGCGGTGGTCACCGACGTCAACATGCCGAACATGGACGGCATCGCGCTGATCCGCGAACTGCGCCAGCTGCCGGACTACAAGTTCACCCCGCTGCTGATGCTCACCACCGAATCGGCCGCGGACAAGAAGTCCGAAGGCAAGGCCGCCGGTGCCACCGGCTGGCTGGTCAAGCCGTTCAATCCCGAGCAGCTCGTCGCCACCGTGCAGAAAGTGCTGGGCTGATCGCCCCGCACTGCTCCCCCTCTTCGCTTCCGGATCGCCACTGCCATGAGCATGGACCTGCAACGCTTCCACGCCACCTTCTTCGAGGAGAGCCGCGAAGGCCTCGACGCGATGGAGGCTGGCCTGCTGGCCCTGGAATCGGGGCAACAGGACGCGGAGATCATCAATTCGGTGTTCCGCGCTGCCCACTCGATCAAGGGCGGCGCCGGCACCTTCGGCTTCGATGCGATTGCCGGCCTGACCCACGTGCTGGAAACGCTGCTCGATGAGCTGCGTGCAGGCAAGCGGGCGCTGGAAGGCCACGCTGTCGACGCCATGCTGTCTTCGGTGGACGTGCTGCGCGCCCTGCTGCGCGAAGCCGAACACGGCCAGGCCGCCGATCCCGCCGCTGTCGCCGCGGTGAAGGCGCGCCTGGAAGCAGTTCTTTCCGGACAAGCCGCAGCTGCCGCCCAGGCCGCCCCGGCTGCCAAGGTGGACGACACGCCGGAAGCCTGGCAGATCGGCTTCACCCCGGCACCGTCGCTGTTCATGAGCGGCAACGATCCACTGCGCATCATCCGCGAACTGGAACACCTCGGTTCGCTGCAGGTGGCTGCGCGCATGGAACGCCTGCCCGGCTTCGCCCAGCTCGACCCGCTCGAGGCTCATCTGGCGTGGGATCTGGGACTGGTCGGCAAAGTGCCGCGCAGCAAGATTGAAGACACCTTCGCCTGGGTACTGGACGACTGCGAGCTGGACATCCGTCCGGCCGCACCGCCGAGCCTGGCCACGCAGGCCCCGACCGCATCCGCTGCTCCCCCTTCCACAGCTGTTGCTGCACCGGCCGTGGCCACCACTCCTGCCGCCAGCGGTGGTGGCGGTCAGGAAGCGGAAACCTCGATCCGCGTCAGCGTCGACAAGGTCGATGCGCTGATCAACCTGGTCGGCGAACTGGTCATCACCCAGGCCATGCTCAAGCAGGTCTCGCACGCACTGGACCCGGTCCACGCCGAGAGCCTGTTCGCCGGCCTGGACCAGCTTGAACGCAACACCCGCGACCTGCAGGAAGCGGTGATCGGCGTGCGCATGCTGCCGGTCGATGCAGTGTTCCGCCGCTTCCCGCGCCTGGTCCGCGACCTCTCCGGCCGCCTCGGCAAGCAGGTCCGCCTGCGCACCGTCGGCGAAGGCACCGAGCTGGACAAGGGCCTGATCGAGAAGATCGCCGATCCGCTGGTCCACCTGGTGCGCAACTCGATCGACCACGGCCTGGAAATGCCGGACGTGCGACGTGATGCGGGCAAGGACGAGACCGGCACGATCACCTTGGCGGCATCGCACCAGGGCGGCCACATCGTCATCGAAGTCAGCGACGACGGCCGCGGCCTGGACCGTGCCAAGATCCTCGCCAAGGCCAGCGAGCGCGGCCTGGCCGTACCGGACAACCCGACCGATTCGCAGGTCTGGGACCTTATCTTCCAGCCCGGCTTCTCAACTGCAGACGCGGTCACCGACCTGTCCGGCCGCGGCGTCGGCATGGATGTGGTCCGTCGCAACATCCAGGCACTGGGTGGCGAAGTGCAGATCGAAAGCGGCCTCGGTACCGGTACTCGCACACTGATCCGCCTGCCGCTGACACTGGCCATCCTTGATGGCATGACCGTGGCGGTGGCCGGCGAAACCCTGATCCTGCCGCTGGCGTACGTGCTGGAGGCACTGCAGCCGCAGCCCGAGGACATCCGCAGCATGGCCGGCGAAGGCCGTGTGCTGCGCGTGCGTGGCGAATACCTGCCGATCCTGTCGCTGAGCGAGTACTACGGCTACGGCAACCGCGCTCCCGGCAGCGAATCGTTGGTGGTGGTGGTCGAAGGCGATGGCCAGAAGATCGCACTGGAAGTCGACGAGCTGGTCGGCCAGCAGCAGGTGGTGGTGAAGAACATCGAGAACAACTATCGCCGCATCGGCGGGGTGTCCGGTGCCACCATCCTCGGCGATGGCCGCGTGGCCCTGATCGTCGACATCGGTGGCCTCGTGCGCTCGCTGCGGATGCCGCAGGCCGCCTGATCCACACCGCATGCGTGCACTGAACCGCCGCCCTTCGGGGCGGCGGTTTTTCTTTGCGCGTGCGCCGACCATGTGTGGCTGGGGGTCAGATCCCTCTTCTTTGAAAAGGGATCTGACCCCAATCCGCCCCGAACCCATTCCGTGAACTCCGTCGCCGCACTGGTTTCGTTCGCAACCACGCCACCGAAGCGCAAGCCGCGCCGCCGCAGCACTTTCGCGCCGTCATCCCTACGCAACCGAATGTGATCTGCGTCCATAAAGTCCGCCCGCAGCACGCCGCTATCTCGCTTTGACGGCCGTCACCGAACCCCCACCGGGCACCACCGTTCGCTCTGCAACCACCCCCAGCCGACGCAACGACGCCGGCATCCTGCCCACCTGGAGCACCCTGCATGAAGTGGTTCCAAGATCTGCCCATCGCCCGCAAGCTGGCCGTGGGGTTCACCCTCACCACCTTGATGACCCTCGTCCTCGGTGCATTCGCGCTGCTGCGGCTCAACGAGGCCAACAAGCAACTGGGCGAGATGGCCAGCAACGATATTCCCTCGGTGCAGCACCTCGGCGAGGCACGCTCGCAACTGGGCGAATTCCGCACCTACGAGCTGGCGCTGCTCAGCATGCTCGACCAGCCGGACAAGGTGGCCGACTACTACAAGCGCATGGACGACACCGCCAAGGCCGTGCACGACGAACTGGCCGCCTACTCGGCACTGCCCGCACTGGCCAAGGAGCGCGAACTGTATGGCGCGGCCAACGTGCAGCTGGACCGCTACTTCGCCGCCAACAAGGCCATGCGCGAAGCGGTCGCCGCTGGCGATGGCGCTTTGGCGCGGCAGATCTCCGACGAACAGTCGCGGCCGGCACGCCGTGACCTGTTCGCTGCGATGAAGACCCTCGGCACCCACATCGCCGGCCTGATGGATGCCAAGATCGCCGATGCCAATGCCACCCACCACACCAGCATGATCGCCATCATCGGCTGCATCGTGCTGCTGTCGCTGGTGGCCGCCGCGCTGGCCATGGTCATCTCGCGCGCTGTCACAGGTCCGCTGGGCAAGGCCGTGCACGCGATCCAGGCCGTCGCCCGTGGTGATCTCAGTGTCAGCACGCAGGCCACCAGCAAGGACGAAGCCGGCAAGATGCTGGCCGCCACGGCCGAGATGACCTCGATGCTGCGCCGCTTCTCCGAGCAGACCCAGTTGATGGCGCAGATGCATGCCGGTCCGGATATCAGCCACCGCATCCCGGAGGACTTCCCGGGCGTGTATGGCCAGCTGGCCGGCGGCATCAACACGGTGATCTTCGAACACCTGGATGCGATCCGCGATGCCATCGACGTGCTCAACCAGTACGCGATCGGCAATCTTGCACCGGACGCACGCCGCCTGCCGGGCAGCCGCGCGATCCTGCACGAGTCGATGGATGCCGCCAAGGCCAGCCTGCTCGCGATCAACACCCAGATCCAGCAGCTGGCCGCCGCTGCAGCAGCCGGCGACTTCAGCCAGCGCGGCGATGCCCAGCGCTTCCAGCATGACTTCAAGGTCATGATCGAGCAGCTGAACACCATGATGCAGGTGGCCGACGGCAATCTGGGCCAGTTGTCGCAGCTGCTGCAATCGATCGCTGCCGGCGACCTGACCGCACGCATGGATGGGCAGTTCAATGGTGTGTTCGCACGCATGCGTGACGACGCCAACACCACCGTCGCGCAGCTGACCCAGATCGTCGGCCAGATCCAGGCCAGCGCCTCCAGCATCACCCTCGCCGCCGGCGAGATCGCCTCGGGCAACAGCGACCTGTCGCGCCGCACCGAACAGCAGGCAGCCAATCTGGAAGAAACCGCCGCCTCGATGGAGGAGCTGACCTCGACCGTTCGCCAGAACGCCGAGCATGCCCGCCAGGCCAACCAGCTGGCGATCGGTGCGCACGGCGTGGCCTCGCAGGGCGGCGACGTGGTCGGCCAGGTGGTGACCACCATGTCGGCCATTGAAGCCTCCTCGAAGAAGATCGCCGAGATCATCTCGGTCATCGACGGCATTTCGTTCCAGACCAACATCCTGGCGCTGAACGCCGCGGTGGAAGCCGCACGCGCTGGTGAACAGGGCCGTGGCTTCGCCGTGGTCGCCAGCGAGGTGCGCACCCTCGCCCAGCGCTCCGCCGCCGCCGCGAAGGAGATCAAGGGCCTGATCGATGACTCGGTCGGCAAGGTCGCCGAAGGCTCCAGCCTGGTCCACCAGGCCGGCAGCACCATGGGCGAGATCGTCGCCTCGGTGCAGCGCGTGACCGACATCATGGCCGAGATCTCCGCGGCCTCGCAGGAACAGAGCGCCGGCATCGAGCAGGTCAACCAGACCGTGGTGCAGATGGACGAGACCACCCAGCAGAACGCCGCACTGGTAGAGGAAGCCACCGCCGCCGCACGCGCGATGGAAGACCAGGCCGTGCAGCTGGGCGAAGCGGTTGCCCGCTTCCGCCTGGCCTCGCAAGGTACGACGGCCGCGCCGACGCGCCTGGCTGCGGCACCGGTTCCGCGCCAGGTGGCGACCGCTGCGCCGGCTGCCAAGCGCGCACTGCGTGCGTCGGCGGCACAGCCGGCACTGGCCGCCGAGGGCGACTGGCAGGAGTTCTGAGGTAACGGGGTCGGATCCCTTTCCTGAGGGAAAGGGATCCGACCCCTCGCACGTGGAAAGTGATGCAATTCTCACTTCATAATCCTGCACAGTGGCCGATATCCCCATCGAGCCACGCGCCAACGCGTGCTGGCGCCCACCCTTGACCGTAGATTCCATGTCCGACGGCAACGACACTGCAGTGCACGATGTCCACGCGGCCGACGCCGCTGACGAACGTTTCCTGGTCCGCAACCCGCGCCAGCTGCGGCAGTTGCTGCGATCGCTGATCGACCAGCGATCACTGATCAACGCGCATATCGACGGCCGCGACCGATCGTTCCCGACTGCGCTGCTTGAGCTCGATGAAGACGAGGACACCCTGCTGCTCGATGGCAGTCCGCAGGAATCGTCCAACCGCGCCGCCGAGCAGGCCGACCACCTTCTGTGCTTCGCCCAGCTTGAACGCGTGCTGGTGCGCTTCCGGCTGCAGGCACTGCAGCGCGTGGACAATGACGGCCACGTGGCATTCCGCGCCCCGCTGCCGGACGAGCTGGTACACCTGCAACGGCGGGAACTGTACCGGCTGGAAACCCCGGTCACCGACTCGCCGCAGCTGCAGCTGCCCTGCGGAGAAGACCGCAGCGGTACGCTGTCAATGCGGGTGGTTGATATCAGTGGCGGCGGCCTGGCCGTGGTAGTGCCCACCGACTGCGCGGTATTCAGCCTGCAGAAGCGCTACCCGGCCCTGCTCTCACTGCCGGACGGCCCGGACCTGGAGATCGAACTGGTGGTCTGCAACCTGCTGCCACAGCGCCAGCCCAACGGCATCGAGGTCAAGCGCGTGGGCATGCGTTTCGACGGCCTGCCGCGTGGCGGCGACAGCGCCATCCAGCGCTACATCTTCCGCATTGACCGCCAGCGCAAGGCGCGCCGCAACGGCGAACTGTAGGGCAACACCGGCGCGCATGCCGGGGTCAGATCCCTTTTCCCTGAAAAGGGATCTGTCTCCTTCCCCGGGAGTGCCGGATACCTAAAGTCCCCCACCCAGGGGCCGATATCGAGCCTGACACCGGGACTTCCGGCAGAACCAGGACCCCTCGATGAACGACAAGACCAGCACCACCGCCAGCGCCGGTGGCGAATTCCTCAGCTTCACCCTCGGTGCCGAGCACTACGGCGTGGACATCCTCAAGGTGCAGGAAATCCGCGGCTACGACGCGGTCACCCGCGTACCGGATGCACCGGACTACATCAAGGGCGTGATCAACCTGCGCGGCACCATCGTGCCGGTCATCGACCTGCGCCTGAAGCTGCGCCTGGACAATGCCCGCTACGACGCCTTCACCGTGATGATCGTGCTGAACGTCGAAGACCGTGTGGTCGGCATCGTCGTGGACAGCGTCTCCGACGTGATCCCGCTGTCTGCCGAGCAGATCCGCCCGACCCCGGAATTCGGCGCTGCCGTCGATACCCGCTTCATTTCCGGCATCGGCACCCAGGATGACCGCATGTTGATCCTGCTGGACATCGAGACCCTTCTCGACAGTGCCGACATGGGCCAGGCCAGCCTGGTCGAAGACGCCGCCGCCTGAACCAGCGGACCTGCTTCACGTTCTGGTCACAAAACCCTTCAGTTCCCCGCGGCAGTGCCGATAGGGGGACAGAAGCCGGCCGCGCAGGAGCGCGCAGGACCGGAACGACCATCACCATCCCCGGAGATACACCTCGATGAAGTCCCTGCTTGCGTTCGTTTCGGCCGCTGTCCTGGCCACCACTGCCGCCTCCGCTTTCGCCCAGTCGGCCGACATGATCCCGCCGGAAATGGCACCGCGTTCGGTCGGCAAGGACGGCATGGTCTGTGGCAAGGTCGAAAAGGCCCGCTACGCAGAAGGTTCCGAAGGCCAGCCGACCTTCCTGTACATGGGCGGCGCATTCCCGCGCCACACCTTCTCGGCGCGCATCGCCGGCGAGAACCGCGGCAAGTTCTCCTTCCCGCTGGAAACCCTGGAAGGCAAGACCGTGTGCGTGATCGGCAAGATCCAGCGCGATGCCTCGCGTGCTGAAATCGAAGTCAGCTCGCCGGCAAGCCTGAAGCTGGCCAACATCAAGTAATCCGCCGTTCGTCGAACCACGCCGGACCTGGTGCCGGCGTGGTTTCTGCTGCAACCGGGCCCGATGCCCGGACGCGTCTGCCTTAGGAGATCGCAACGCCCATGCCGTGGATCAACAACCTGAAACTGATGCCGAAGCTGATGCTGACCTTCGGCGTTCTCCTGCTGGTGATGCTGCTGCAGGGCATCGTCGCCTACCGTGGCCTGCACTCGCTGAACAACGTCACCACCGAGCTGGCCGGTTCGCGCATGGAGAGCATCCGCATGGCCGGCGAGATGCGAGGCATGCTCGGCGAGTACCGCAACGCCGCCTACCAGCAGCTGATCCGCGCAAGCGACGACGTCAAGGCAGATGCTCGCAAGCAGTCCACTGAACTGCGCGAAAGCATGGACAAGTCGATCAAGGGCTATCCGGCGCTGGTCGACAACCCGCAGCAGAAGAAGCTGTTCGATACCTTCGCCAAGGAATGGAAGGAGGCACTGACCTCCTATGACAGCGTCACCGAGATGCTGGAGCTGGACCTGCCCGACGATGCGATCGATACCTTCGTCGGCGAGACCCGCGCCAAGCACCGCAAGGCCGGCGCTGCACTGGAAGCATTGATTGCCGAAGACAACCGCCTCGCCCGCGCATCGCGCGATGAGGCCGAATCAACCTACGCCGCCTCGGCCGTGCTGACCGTGATCGCCCTGCTGGGCGGTGCTGCGCTTGGCCTGGTGCTGGTCTGGCTGTTCGCCCGCGCTCTGGTCGGCAGCGTGCGTGGCGCCGTCTCGGTTGCCAACGATGTGGCCGGTGGCAAGCTTGATGGCCATATCGATGTCAGCCGCAAGGACGAAGTCGGCGAGCTGATGCAGGCCATGCAGCGCATGCAGCGCGACCTGCGCGAGCGCACCGAAACCGACCAGGCCATCGCCCGCGAGAACCTGCGCATCCGCACCGCGCTGGACTACAGCTCGACCGGCGTGTACCTGACCGACACCAGCAACACCATCGTCTACAGCAATCGCGCCCTGCAGCAGACCCTGACCCAGTACCAGGACGAGGTCCGCCGCGACCTGCCGGACTTCGATGCGCAGGCCTCGCTGGTCGGCAAGCCGGTCACCGTGCTCGAGCACCGTGGCGAGATGGATCAGACTCTGCTGGGCAACCTGAAGGCGCACGGCGTTGCCCGTCGTCCGATGCAGTACGGCGACGCCCAGTTCGCCCAGGTGGTGTCGACCATCCGCAACGAAGGCGGCGATACCGTTGGCTACGTAGTGGAGTGGCGGGACCGCACCCAGGAAGCGCAGGTCGAAGCCGAAGTGGCGCGCGTGATTGCCCAGGCTGCGGCCGGCGACCTGTCCGGCCGCATCGACGCCAACGACAAGGAAGGCTTCTTCCTGCAGCTGGCCCAGCAGATCAACGGCCTGCTCGACGCCAATGCCGGCAGCATCGAACAGATCTCCGGCCTGCTTGCCGCGCTGTCGCAGGGTGATCTGACCGTGCGCATGCACGGCGATTACCAGGGCGTGTTCGCCCGCATGCGCGATGATGCCAACGCCACCGCCGCGCAGCTGAGCGAGATCGTCACCCGCATCAAGCAGTCCAGCCGTGCGATCAGCTCGGCCGCCGGCGAAATCGCCTCGGGCAACAGCGATCTGTCGCGCCGCACCGAGCAGCAGGCCGCCAACCTGGAAGAAACCGCTGCCTCGATGGAGGAGCTGACCTCGACCGTTCGCCAGAACGCCGAGCATGCACGCCAGGCCAACCAGCTGGCCATCGGCGCACATGGCGTGGCCTCGCAGGGCGGCGACGTGGTCGGCCAGGTGGTCACCACGATGTCGGCCATCCAGGCCTCGTCGAAGAAGATTTCGGAGATCATCTCGGTCATCGACGGCATCGCCTTCCAGACGAACATCCTGGCGCTGAACGCTGCCGTGGAGGCCGCACGTGCCGGCGAACAGGGGCGCGGTTTCGCCGTGGTCGCCAGCGAAGTGCGCACCCTCGCCCAGCGCTCGGCCGCTGCCGCAAAGGAGATCAAGGGCCTGATCGACGACTCTGTCGGCAAGGTCAACGACGGCTCGGCGCTGGTGCACAAGGCCGGCGCGACCATGGGCGAGATCGTCGCCTCGGTGCAGCGCGTGACCGACATCATGGCCGAGATCTCCGCCGCCTCGCAGGAGCAGTCGGCCGGCATCGAGCAGGTCAACCAGACCGTGGTGCAGATGGACGAGACCACCCAGCAGAACGCTGCGCTGGTGGAAGAAGCCACCGCCGCCGCACGTGCGATGGAAGAACAGGCTGGGCACCTCAGCGAGGCCGTGTCGATCTTCGTGGTCGACGAAGCCGAGGTCGTGGCCGCTCCGCGCAAGGCAGTTGCAGCGCCGGCACCACGTGCCGCCGCACCGGTCGCACCGGCTGCGGTCGCCCCACCGGCCCGACGCACTGCAGGCGGCCGCCCGATGGCCACCGAACTGGCTGACGGGGACTGGCAGGAATTCTGATCCCCGCCTGACCTGACGCACGAGAACGCCCTGGCCCTGCGCTGGGGCGTTTTCGTTTACGGGGTATCTGGATATCAGCCAACGGCGGAGCCCCTCGGGGTGGTCGCGGAGAGCGGCGGATTTCCTTCGTTTGGGCCGGGAGGATGGGTTGCGCAGGGGACGCTGCAAGTACGTCCATGTAAGCTCGGTCGCCGCATCCATGCGGCTCACGCCCCTGCGCAACCCACCCTCCCGGCCAGGGACACTTTCCGTGCGCGTCCACCCCGGATTGAAAAGAAAAGAGCAAAAAGCAAAAGCCAGGTCGCGTCCGGGGTCAGATCCGTTTTCCTGCGGAAAACGGATCTGACCCCTCTTTCCCCTTGGAAACCCACCCACCCTGCCGCCCGCC
>NZ_QFHO01000037.1 GCF_004920835.1 Stenotrophomonas maltophilia | reverse complement strand
CTCCCTGGTGAAATTAGCGCTATGGAACCACCCGATCCCATCCCGAACTCGGAAGTGAAACGTAGCTGCGCCGATGGTAGTGTGGCCTAAGCCATGCGAGAGTAGGTCATCGCCAGGGTTTATACCCAAAAACCCCGCTGCTCACGCAGCGGGGTTTTTCTTATTAAGTGAAGGCACTGCTTTTTGAGTGGCTTCCGCCCCGAGGGCAAGATCGCGATGCTGGCGCTGCAAGCGCTGCTGCAACCGTCTCCCTGGTGAAATTAGCGCTATGGAACCACCCGATCCCATCCCGAACTCGGAAGTGAAACGTAGCTGCGCCGATGGTAGTGTGGCCTAAGCCATGCGAGAGTAGGTCATCGCCAGGGTTTACACCCAAAACCCCGCTGCTCACGCAGCGGGGTTTTTCTTTGTGCGCAGGAAATGCGGGTAGTGCCGGCCTCTGGCCGGCAACCCGATGGCGTTACATCACCCGGTAGATCCACGACATGCGTGGATGCCCTCCGCGAGGAATCACGGCGCCAACCAAGGTTGGCAGCTACCTAGGGCAGGCGAACCCACAGTAGATCCACGCAATGCGTGGATGGATTGTTCCCGCAAAGAGCGGCGCCAACCAAGGTTGGCATCTACCACCGCGCTGCAATCGCACGCACAAAAAATGCGGCGCCCTTGCGGGCGCCGCCTTGGATTGCTTCAGTACTGAGTCGAGCAGGCTCGACGCTACTTCGCCGCAGCCGGTGCCTTGTCCTTCATCATTGCATCGCGGGCCGCCTTGAACGGGTTGCCTGCATACCAGTTCGGCCAACGATCGCCGCCGGCCAGTTCCTTGCCGACGCCGTACATCAGCTGCAGGTCTTCGACAGTCCCGTCCAGCTTCCAGGTGGCCGCGTCGAACTCGTCCTTCGGGCCGTGGTAGCGGTTGGCGCCGTAGTCGGCTGCAGCCTTGCGGCCGGCGTCCACGCCACCCTCGCGCAGGTCCTCGCCACCATCGGCGTACAGGGCCGGCACGCCGGCCTTGGCGAAGTTGAAGTGATCCGAGCGGAAGTAGAAGCCACTCTGCACCGAGGTCTCACCGTGCAGGGTACGGTCCTGGGCCGCGGCCAGCGGCTTGAGAATGTCTTCCAGCTCCGAGCTGCCGAAACCGGTGACAGTCACGTCCTTGGCACGGCCAGCCACCGACATCGCATCGATGTTGATCACGCCGGCGATCTTGTCCAGCGGGAAGGTGGGGTGCGTGACGTAGTACTTCGAACCCAGCAGGCCGGATTCTTCCAGGGTCACCGCCAGGAACACCACCGAACGCTCCGGCTTCGGATCCTGGTGGGCCATTGCTTCAGCCACCTCGAGGATGCCGGCCACGCCGGTCGCATTGTCGACTGCACCGTTGTAGATGTTGTCGCCGGTCTCGCCCTCGTGCTTGCCCAGGTGGTCCCAGTGCGCCATGTACAGCACGGCCTCGTCGGCACGCTTGCTGCCCGGCAGCACGCCCACCACATTGCGCGACTGCTTCTGCGCGATCTTGCTCTTCAGGTCGACCGCGGCGGTGGCCTTCAGCGGAACCGGCTTGAAGCCGCGCTTGCTGGCGTCCTTGTACGCCTGTGCCAGGTCCAGGCCGGCGCCGGCGAACAATGCCTTGGCGGCTTCCGCACTCAGCCAGCCCTGCACCGGGATGCGGGCTTCCGGGTCGTCCTTGGCCGGCAGGTCGTACTGCGGGCCCGCCCAGGAGTTCTTCACCACGTCCCAGCCATAGGAGGCGCCGGCGGTGTCGTGCACGATCAGCGCGGCGGCGGCGCCCTTGCGTGCGGCTTCCTCGAACTTGTAGGTCCAGCGGCCGTAGTAGGTCATGCGCTTGCCGTCGAACAGCTTCGCGTCATCGACGTGGAAGCCCGGATCGTTGACGAACATGACGACCGTCTTGCCCTTCCAGTCCTGGCCGGCGTAGTCGTTCCACTTCTGCTCCGGCGCATCGACGCCGTAGCCAACGAACACCAGGTCGCTGGCGTGGACCTTCACTTCGGCCTGGCCGGTACGGGTGCCCACCACCATGTCGGTACCGAACTTCAGTTCGGTGGTTTTGCCGCCCTGGGTGATCTTCAGCACGGTCGATTCGTTGGCCGTGGTCTCAGTCATCGGCACGTCCTGGAACCAGCTGTCGCCGTTGCCGGGCTGCAGGCCGATGCGCTGCATCTGGTCACGGATGTAGTTGACCGTCAGTTCTTCGCCCTTGCTACCCGGGGCGCGACCTTCGAACTCATCCGAGGCCAGGGTCTTGACCATCTCGGCGAAGTCCCCGGCGTTGATTTCCGGCGAGAACGAATGGGCTGCCGGCTTCGCAGCGGCAGTGTCAGTGGCCGGCGCGGGCGCCGGAGTATCTTCGCCTTTGCAGGCACTGAGCGCGGCCGCAGCGGCCAGGCACAGGAGGAGTTTGCGGGGCATCGTCGATTCCTGGAAAACAAAGGGCGGCCACACCTCGAGCGTGGCCGGTAACAGCGAGTATCACCGAACCGAATGGCCCGGTGCGCTCAATCCGCCGGAGCGGTTTCGGCGTCGAACGGGATCGGCTCGGCGCCGGTGACCGGCCCGATACGAGCGGTGCGATGCACGTACAGCACCACCTCGCGTTCGAACTGCAGTGGGCCGCTGACCACGGCGTTCGGGCCGATGATCACGCGTGGCTTGCGGCTGGCGGTGAGCGAGACGCTGAAGTTCGGCTTGCGCACATGCACGCCACCGTTCACCTGCGAACCGATGCCGACGGTGATATCGCCGTTGACGGTCTCCACGTCCTTGCCGACGCGGCTTTCGACCAGGCCGATGCCACCGTTCACGGTTTCGACGCCGCCTTCGATCTGGCTGCCGCGATCGCTGAAGATGCTGCCGTTAACCGTGCTGACGTCGCCACGGGCGATCACCTCGCGGCCCAGGCGCACGCCGCCGTTGACCGTCTCGATCTGGCCGGTGCGTGCGCGGTCGGCGACCTTCACCCCACCATTGACGGTGTCGATACTGCCGGTCTCGACGCCTTCGCCGACACGGATGCCGCCGTTGACGGTATCCAGTTTGCCGTAGCGCTGGCCGGCGTCGGCGCTGATGCTGCCGTTGACCTTGCTGATGTCTTCCTGGGCCGCAACCGGCCCGGTGGCCAGCAGCACGCCCAACAGCAGCGGAATGGAAAGAGTTTTCATGGGGACCTCGATGGATGTGCGGCTGGCAGGCCGCGTGCGGAGATGTCACCATTCCCCGGTACCCCCTGCAACTGCCTGAAGTCACTGGAAAGCCCTTGCGCGACAACGCCTTCCCATCACGCCGACATCACATCGCCGCCATCCGCGGCGGGCGCTGCCTGCTGCTGGGGCTGGCGTTGGCCCTTGCCCTGCCCTTGCCCGGTGCTGCGCAGACCACCCGCGAGACCGAGCGCAAGCTGCAGAAGCTGCGCACCGAACTGAAGGGCGTGGCGCAGGAGCGCCGGCAGATCGAAGGGCAGCGCGGCCAGGCATCACAGCAGCTGCGCGAGGCGGATGAGAAGGTGGCCCGCACCGGCCGTGCGCTTGCGCAGACAGAAACCGCGCTGCGCGAGCAGGGAAGGGCCCTGGCCGAGGCCGAACAACGCCGCAGCACGCTGCAGGCCAACCTCGCCCAGCAGCATCGCGAGCTGGCCGGCCTGCTGCGTGCGGCCTACCAGCTGGGCAACCACGCACCGTTGAAGCTGCTGCTGTCGCAGGACACGGTGGCCGATGCCAATCGCGCCCTGGCCTACCACCGCTACCTGCAGCGCGAGCGGGCAAAGCGCATCACCGCGCTGACTGCTGACCTGAAGGAGCTGGAGGCGCTGCAGGCGCAGATCGCTGAGCGCAAGCAGAAGCTGCAGGGCGCGCAGCAGAACCAGAAGCAGCAGGCAGCGGCGCTGGAAGTCGACCGCCGCGATCGCGCAAAGACTGTTGCCTCGCTGGACGAGCGCTTCAAGGACCAGCGCGAGAAAGAACAGGCGCTGGGCCAGGATGCCAAGGCGCTGGAAACGCTGCTGGCCAATCTGCGTGCGGCCGCCGCCCGTGCCGAGGCCGAGCGTCGCGCGGCTGCGCGCCGTGCAGCAGCGGAGAAGGCCGCCGCCGAACGTGCCGCACGCCAGGCGGCGGCACAGGGACGGCCGCCGCCGCCCACCAAGGTGCCGCCTGCCGTGGCCTCGGCGCCTGCGCCGAAGGTTGGAGGCCTGGGCTGGCCGTTGTCCGGCAATCTGCTGGCGCGCTATGGCGGCAAGTTGCCTGACGGCCGCACCAGCAGCGGTGTGCTGATCGGTGCACCGGCCGGCAGTACCGTTACTGCGGTGGCCGATGGCACCGTGGTGTTCTCCGACTGGATGACCGGCTACGGCATGATCCTGATCGTCGACCACGGCAACGGCTACATGAGCCTGTATGCCCACAACGACACCCTGCTGAAGGATGCCGGTGCCCGGGTCAGTCGTGGCGACGCGGTGGCCAAGGTCGGCAATTCCGGCGGCCAGGGCGTGACCGCGCTGTACTTCGAGCTGCGGCGTGGCGGGCAGCCGGTCAATCCGGACAGCTGGCTGCAGCGGCGCTGAATCCAGCGCTACCGCAGGCATGGCGGATTCAACGGGAATTTAGCTGTGCTTCGCGCATAATCGGCGCATGTGCCTTGGGCACGATGCCATCGTCGACAGGAGTGATCCATGCGCGCAGCCCGTACCGCCACCCTCTTGCTGGCTCTGTTGCCAGCGCTGTCCTGGGCGCAGCAGACCGCGCCCGCCCCGAGCCAGGAAACCAGCGGGCAGGCGGCGAACAGCGAGGAGGCGGTGACCTCGAAGGTGCCGCTGGAGGAGATCCGCCGTTTCGTGGCCGTGTACAACGCGGTGCGTGCTGCCTACGTCGACCCGGTCGATGACAAGAAGCTGATGCAGTCGGCGGTGCGCGGCCTGCTGCTCGACCTTGATCCGCACAGCACCTATTTCAACAAGGAAGACGCGCAGGCTTTCGACGAACAGGCCAGCGGCGCCTACGAAGGCATCGGCGTGGAGCTGCAGCAGCAGCCGGACAACGCCAGCATGAAGGTGATCGCGCCGATCGACGACACGCCGGCGGCCAAGGCCGGCATCCTCGCCGGTGACCTGATCATCGCCATCGACGGCAAGCCGATCAGCGCGATCGACGCCAGCGAGCCGCTGCGGGGCGCCGCCGGAAGCAAGGTGGTGCTGACCATCGTGCGCGAAGGCAAGCCTAAGCCGTTCGATGTCAGCCTCACCCGGCAGACCATCCGCGTGACCAGTGTGAAGAGCCGCATGCTCGAACCGGGTTACGCCTACATCCGCCTGAGCACCTTCCAGGCCGATACCGGTTCTGATTTCCAGAAGCACGTGCAGCAGCTGCAGAAGCAGTCCGGTGGTCAGCTCAAGGGTCTGGTGCTGGATCTGCGCAGCAACCCGGGTGGCCTGCTGACCGCCGCCGTGCAGGTGGCCGATGATCTGCTCGACAAGGGCAATATCGTCAGCACCCGTGGCCGCATCAGCATCAGCGATGCACGCTTCGATGCGACCCCTGGCGATCTGTTGAAGGGCGCACCGGTGGTGGTGCTGGTCGACGCTGGTTCGGCCAGCGCATCGGAAGTGCTGGCCGGCGCGCTGCGCGACAACAAGCGTGCGCGCGTGGTCGGCAGCCGCACCTTCGGCAAGGGCTCGGTGCAGACCGTGCTGCCGCTGGACAACGGTGATTCGGTGAAGCTGACTACCGCGCGTTACTACACGCCCAGCGGCAAGTCGATCCAGGCCACCGGTATCGTGCCGGAGGTCGAGCTGAAGCCTGCGGCGCGCCCGGAAGACGAGGCGCTGCCGGCCAGCCTGAGCGACTACAGCGAAGCGACCCTGCCGGGCCACCTGCGCGGCGACGACGAAGGCACCGAGGGCTACCACGCCGGTGCGGTACTGCCGGGTGATGGCCCGATCAACGATGCGCTGGCCGAGCTGAAGAATCCCGGTTCGGTGGCTGCACGGTTGAAGGCCGAAGCGGCGAAGGCCGCTGCGGCCAAGGCTGCGAAAACGGCGGCCGCGAAGCCGGAGGCCACGCCGGATGCAAAGGCCGAGCCGAAGCCGGAGGCCACGCCGGATGCGAAGGCCGAGCCGAAGGCGGAGAGCAAGCCGGAAGCAAAGCCCGCTCCGGCCCCGGTCAAGCCCTGACGGTAGTGCCGGGCCATGCCCGGCGACGAAACCCGCAGTCGAGCACGCTTGACGCTACGAACGAGCGGGTGAGCGTGGAGCTGGCCAGCGGCCGGCACCACCGGACCGGTCAGAACCCGTGGCGCTTGCGCAGCTTGCGGGCGATCGCGGCGCGCACGTAGACCCCGTACACCAGACCGAACATGAAGCCACCGATGTGCGCCCACCAGGCGACCATGCCGAAGCTCGGGCCGATGTGGGCGAACACCACCTGCAGTGCGGCCCAGACGCCGATCAGCAGGTAGGCCGGGGCGCGCACGAACTCCAGGAACAGGCCGAGCGGGATCACCACGCCCAGCCGCGCGCCCGGGAACAGCGCCAGGTAGGCGCCGATCAAGGCCGAGACCGCGCCGCTGGCGCCGATGATGATCTGGTCCGGGCTGCCCATGGTGTAGATCGCCACCAGGTTGGAGACCGCACCGCCGACCAGGAACAGCAGCAGCAACCGCCACGGGCCCAGCACCCGTTCGGCGGGCAGGCCGAAGATCAACAGGAACACCAGGTTGCCCAGCAGGTGTGACCAGTCTGCGTGCAGGAACAGGGCCGTGAACAGCCGCAGCACGCTGCCGTCCTGCAGGGTCGCCCACCAGTCCAGCGGATGGGTCAGGCCGGTGGACAGGGCGCCCCAGTCCAGCCAGAGGCTGCCCCGGGCGTCGTCCGGACGCGAGATCGACCACAGGAACGCCAGCCACAGTGCCGCAAACAGCACGGGCGTGGCCCAGCGCAGGGCCGCCTTCTTGCGCGACGGGAGGGAGACGAACATGGGCAATAGCCTAGCGTGCGGGCGCCTGCGGCGGGATTTGTCCTGTTCAGCTTTTGAGACGAAAAAAGCGCCTGCGCTGTTATTGTTTCATTAACAGCTCTGGGTAATACTCGCATACGGCGTCGTATGTCGGGAGGGGAATCCGGCGCGCTCCGAAGGGCCCCAGGCCTGCCGGGCGCAGGCGCACTCAGAGCACCATCACCGCTTACCGGAGAGAGAACTACGATGCAAACCGCTTCCACCATTGCCCGACTGACCCTGCTGGCCGTCGGCGTTGCCGGTGCGCTGGCCGCCGCCGATGCCAACGCTGCCGCCTTCCAGCTGAAGGAAAACAGCGCCAAGGGCCTCGGCCGCGCGTTCGCCGGTTCCGGCAGCGCCGAGGGCGACGCCTCCATCATCGCCGTCAACCCGGCCGGCATGCGCCAGCTGGAAGGCACGATGGTCCAGGGCGACCTGAGCGCCATCAGCTTCAAGGCCGAGTTCAAGGGCCAGGGCCGCAATGCGGCAGGCCGCCCGCAGACCGGTGGTGACGGCGGCGACGCCGGCATGATCGCTCCGGTTCCGGCTGCGTACTTCCACATGCCGGTCGGCGAGAAGGCCCACTTCGGTGTGTCGCTGACCGCACCGTTCGGCTTCAAGACCGAATACGACAACGGTTGGGTCGGTCGCTACAGCGGCCTGAAGACCGACCTGAAGGCCATCGACCTCGGCTTCGCCGCATCGTATGACGTCAACCCGTACGTGTCCTTCGGCGCGTCGGTGTTCGTCGAGCACCTGACCATCGAGCTGAGCAACGCCGTCGACTACGGCAGCATCCTGGCCGGCGCCGGTGCTCCGGGCTTCGCCCCGGGCAGTTCGGATGGCACCCTGAAGATCGAGGGTGACAACAATGCCGTGGGCTGGACCGTTGGTGGCCTGTTCTCGATCGACGAGAACACCCACATCGGCCTGAGCTACCGTTCCAAGGTCGAGCACAAGATCACCGGTGGTGATGCGACCTTCAGCGGCGCCGACCGCGCCCGTTCCCTGCTGACCAACTCGCCGCGTACTCGCGGTTGGTTCATGGACACCAGCGGCAAGGCCACGGTGACCATGCCGGCCTCGGCCACCCTGAGCGTGACCCACAAGGTCAACGACCGCTGGACCGTGATGGGCGACGTGACCCGTACCGCCTGGTCGACCGCGTTTGACAGCGTGACCGTTGACTACGCTTCGCCGCAGCCCGATTCGGTTCTGGAGTTCGGCTACCGCGACACCACCTTCGTGTCGCTGGGCGCCGACTACAAGCTGAGCGACACCGTCACCCTGCGCGGTGGTGTTGCACTGGACCAGACCCCGACCACCGACGCCCACCGCGACGTCCGCGTGCCGGATACCAGCCGCAAGTGGCTGTCGCTGGGCGTGGGCTGGACCCCGTCGCAGAACACCGAGTGGAACATTGGTTATACCCACCTGTTCACCAGCGATCCGAACGTGAACGTGCCGGCGACCACCGCCAACCAGGGCAACTCGCTGTCGGGCAAGTACAAGGTCCGTGGCGACGTGCTGGCAGCTTCGTTCCAGTACAAGTTCTGATTCGGGCTTCCGCCTGACGCAGTACACGGAGGGCCCCGCGCAAGCGGGGCCTTCTTCTTTTGTGGCCTCGGGTCATCCACGCGTGGCGTGGGTCTACTGAAGAGCACCGCCATCCACGGCGTGGATCCACGACAATAGCGCCATGAACCTGTCCGACCCGAACTTCCAGCTGGAGCTGGCTGCCAACATCGCCGTCGCCGGCTCGATCCTGCTGGCCGGGCGCAACAACGTGCACACCTGGTGGCTGGGCATCGTCGGCTGCACATTGTTCGCCGCCGTGTTCGAGCGTTCGCACCTGTACGCAGACATGGTGCTGCAGTTCTTCTTCATCGCCATCAGCGTGCTGGGCTGGTGGCAGTGGCTGCGCGGCGACCATGGTGCGCCGCTGCCGATCACCTCGCTGCGACCACGTGCATGGGCCTGGCTGGCGCCGCTGGCGGTGGTGGCGACCTTCGGCTACGGCTGGATGCTGACCCGCCTGACCAATGCCTATGCGCCGTACATCGATTCGGCGGTGCTGGTGCTGAGCGTGATCGCGCAGATCCTGATGATGCGACGCAAGCTGGAATCGTGGTGGGTGTGGCTGCTGGTGAATACCGTCGCGGTGCCGCTGTACTACAGCCGTGGCCTGCACCTGACCTCGATCCTGTACGTGGGCTTCTGGATCAACGCGCTGGTGGCATTGCGCCACTGGCGCAATCTGATGCGGGTGTAGCGCCGAGCCCATGCTCGGCTGCACCGTGCAAGCTGAGCATGGGCTCGGCGCTACAGGAAACAAGGCACAAAAAACCCCGCTTTCGCGGGGTTTTTCGTTTGCCGCATGACGCCTGGGATCAGTCGCCCAGGGTGAGCAGCGAGGCATTGCCGCCGGCAGCGGTGGTGTTCACCGTCACCGTCTTTTCGGTGGCGAAGCGCAGCAGGTAGTGCGGGCCGCCGGCCTTGGGGCCGGTGCCGGACAGGCCCTGGCCGCCGAACGGCTGCACGCCGACCACCGCACCGATCTGGTTGCGGTTGACGTAGACGTTGCCGACGTGGACGCCGTTGCTGATGCGGTCGACGGTTTCGTCGATGCGCGAATGCACGCCCAGGGTCAGGCCATAGCCGGTGGCGTTGATCTGGTCGATCACCGCGTCGAGCTGGTCGCCCTTCCAGCGGATCACGTGCAGGACCGGCCCGAAGATTTCCTTCTGCAGCTGGCCCAGGTCCTTCAGTTCGTACGCACGCGGTGCGAAGAAGGTGCCGTTGGCCGCTTCGGCGGACAGTTCCGCCGCAGCGATCAGGCGCGCTTCGCGGTCCATGCGTTCGGCGTGGTCCTGCAGGATCTTCAGTGCATCGGCGTCGATCACCGGGCCGACGTCGGTGGACAGCAGGCCGGGGTTGCCGACCTTCAGTTCCTTCATCGCACCGGCCAGCATGGTCATCACCTTGTCGGCGATGTCGTCCTGCACGAACAGCACGCGCGCGGCCGAGCAGCGCTGGCCGGCCGAGGTGAAGGCCGAACCAATCGCATCCTTGACCAGCTGTTCCGGCAGCGCCGAGGAGTCGGCGATGAAGGCGTTCTGGCCACCGGTTTCGGCAATCAGCACGCCGATGGCGGCGTCACGTGCGGCCATCGCGCGGTTGATCGCACGGGCGGTCTCGGTGGAGCCGGTGAAGGCCACGCCGGCCACGCGCGGGTCGGCGGTCAGCGCGGCGCCCACGGTCGCGCCGTCGCCCGGCAGGTACTGCACCACGTCGGCCGGCACGCCGGCATCGTGCAGCAGCTTCACTGCGTAGTAGCCGATCAGGTTGGTCTGCTCGGCCGGCTTGGCGATGACGCTGTTGCCGGCGGCCAGTGCAGCGGCCACCTGGCCGAGGAAGATCGCCAGCGGGAAGTTCCACGGGCTGATGCAGACGAACACGCCGCGGCCGTGCAGCTGCAGCTCGTTGGATTCACCGGTCGGGCTGGGCAGCTTCTCGGCGTGGCTGAACTGCTCGCGTGCCTGCTTGGCGTAGTAGCGCAGGAAGTCCACGGCTTCGCGTACTTCGGCGATGCCGTCGGGCAGGCTCTTGCCGGCTTCCTTCACGCACAGCGCCATGAATTCGGGCATGCGCGCTTCCAGCTGGTCGGCGGCGTGCTCGAGGATGGCGGCGCGGCTGGCCGCCGGGGTGCGGTTCCAGGCCGGCTGTGCGGCCACGGCATTGGCCAGTGCCTTCTGCACGGTGGCGGCATCGGCGGCCTGCCACTGGCCGACCACCTCGCGGGTATCGGCGGGGTTGGTCACCGGCTGTGCGGCGCCGGCCGGGTTGGCACCCGGCACCAGCGGCGCGGCCGACCAGGGCTTCACTGCAGCGTTGAGCTGCTCGGCCAGGGCGCGCAGTTCGTTGTCGTTGGCGAGGTTGGCGCCCATGGAGTTCTTCCTGTCGTGGTTCTGGCTGCGCAGCAGGTCAACCGGCAGCGGGATCTTGGGGTGCGGAATCGATTCGAACGAGGACACCATCTCGACCGGATCGCGGATCAGGTCGGCGATCGGCACGCGCTCGTCGGTGATGCGGTTGACGAAGCTGGAGTTGGCGCCGTTTTCCAGCAGGCGGCGCACCAGGTACGGCAGCAGGTCTTCATGCGAACCAACCGGCGCGTACACGCGGCACGGCAGGTTCAAGCGGTCGGCCGGCACCACTTCGGCGTACAGGTCGTCGCCCATGCCGTGCAGCTTCTGGTGCTCGTAGACGCCGCCATTGGCGATGCTGCGCACCGCCGCGATGGTGTGCGCGTTGTGCGTGGCGAACATCGGGTAGATCGCGTCGGCATGGGTAAACAGACGCTTGGCACACGCCAGGTAGGACACGTCGGTATTCTGCTTGCGGGTGAACACCGGGTAGCCGGCATAGCCTTCGATCTGCGCGCGCTTGATCTCGGCGTCCCAGTAGGCACCCTTGACCAGGCGCACCTGCAGGCGACGACCGGCGCGGCGCGCCATGTCGGCCAGGTGGTCGATCGTGTACGGCGTACGCTTCTGGTAAGCCTGCACGACCACGCCGAAGCCATCCCAGCCGGCCAGCGAGGCATCGCCGAACACCTGCTCGATGATGTCCAGCGACAGTTCCAGGCGATCGGACTCTTCGGCGTCGACGGTGCAGCCGATGCCGTAGCTCTTGGCCAGCTGTGCCAGTTCCAGCACGCCTGGTACCAGGTCCTTCAGCGCGCGCGCGCGCTTGGCGTGCTCGTAGCGCGGGTACAGCGCCGACAGCTTGATGGAGATGCCCGGGGCGTTGTTGACGTCGCCGTCCGGGCGGCCACCGCGGGCCTTGTGGTCACCACCGATGGCGTGGATCGCACGACGGTAGTCCTCCAGGTAGCGCAGCGCGTCCTTCATGGTCAGCGCGCCTTCGCCCAGCATGTCGAAGGAGTAGCGGTAGCTGGCGTTGTCGCCCTTGTGCGAGCGCGACAGTGCTTCGCTGATGGTGCGGCCCATGACGAACTGGTGGCCCATGATCTTCATCGCCTGGCGCACGGCCAGGCGCACCACCGGTTCACCCACGCGGCCGACCAAGCGCTTGAACGCGCTGGGCGCATCAGCGCGGGTGGCATCGTTCATCTGCACCAGCTTGCCAGTCAGCATCAGGCCCCAGGTGGAGGCGTTGACCAGCACCGAGTCGCTGCCGCCCAGGTGCTTTTCCCAGTCGGCATCGGCCAGCTTGTCGCGGATCAGCTTGTCGGCGGTGTCCTGGTCCGGAATGCGCAGCAGCGCTTCGGCCACGCACATCAGCAGCACGCCTTCCTCGCTGCCCAGGTCGTACTGGCGCATGAAGGCTTCGATCGCCCCCTGGTCCTTGGCGCGCACGCGCACCCGGCCGACCAGATCGGCGGCCAGCGCCTGCACCTTGGCCTGTTCCTCGGCGGGCAGGCGGGCCTGCGCCAGCAGTTCGCGCACGTGGCTGGCCTCGTCCTTCAACCAGCCATCGGTGATGGCCTGGCGGAACGGGTTGGGGGACGCCGGCAGTTCCGGCGACAGCAGCGCGCCGGGACGCGGAGCGTCGCTGGCGGCAGGGGAGGAGAAGGGTGCGTTCATGCCGGTCCGGCCAATGGAAAACTTGGCGATTTTAATCATTTTTGCGTCTTGGGGAAGTGCCCCGCAGCCACCTTCGTGAAGGGCTGATAGCCCCTAACGGTGGTGGGTTCAGCCTGTTCAGAAAGTCCTGCAGAATTTGTGCCGAATTCGTCATTCGCGTTGCCGGGGTCATGCTGTGTTGCAGCATCGGAAAAAGTGTGAATGCACCCTTGCTACTGGCGAGAGGGCGGGGCTACCATCGAGACGTTTCCCGCGGCAGGAACGCGGTTGCGACATGATCGAGGTGCTTACAGCTCCAGATGGATCAGGTACGCAGCTGCGACTGCGTCCCCCACGGGCGCTCGATGCCCGGCAGTTCGTCCTGTTGTTTGCTGTGTTGTCGGGAGCGATGTGGCTGGTGTCCGCCCTCGGGTGGTTGGCCGGCAATGCATTCGCCCCCCTGTTCGCGCTGCTGTACAGCCTGCTGTTGGCAGTCGCGTTGCGCGCGTTGTGGCGCAGCGGTGAACGGCAGGAGGAGATCCGGGTAGTGCCAGCGTGCGTGGAGGTCATCCCCGTACCTGGTGGATCGCCGGTGTTCCGGGCCCATCCCCACTGGGTGCGCCTGCTCACCGACGACGAGAAGGTCCGGCTGGCATCCAGCGGCCGGCAGGTGGAGGTGGGGAGTTTCCTCGCGCCGGCCGAACGTCAAACGCTTGTTGAAACGCTTGAAGATTTGCTCGCCGCCAGCGATGGCGGCAACCGACGACGCTAAGGGTCTAGGCAATGAAGCAAAGCAGAGGGTGGGGCACGAAGTGCGTTGCAATGGTCGCCACGATGGCGGCCCTGCTGTCGATGCCGGGGACGGCACTGGCCCAGGCGGCCGATCCAAAGCCGTGGCAGCTGAACATGGGCAAGGGGGTGACCCAGACCTCACGCCTGGCCTGGGAATCGAACAATCTCTCGCTGATCGTCTGTACGGTGATCGGCGTGATCGTGTTCGGTGCCATGGCCTACGCCATGTTCAAGTTCCGCAAGTCGAAAGGCGCGGTGGCCGCCACCTTCAGCCACAACACCAAGGCCGAAATCATCTGGACAGTGATCCCGGTGATCATCCTGGTGGTGATGGCGTGGCCGGCCACGGCCAACCTGATCAAGATGTACGACACCCGCGATGCCGAGATGACCGTGAAGGTCACCGGTTACCAGTGGATGTGGAAGTACGAATACCTCGGTGAGAACGTCACCTTCACCAGCCGCCTGGACCGTGAATCCGATCGCATGCGGCAGAGCGGCAAGGTGCCGACCCGCGAGAGCCATCCGCATTACCTGCTGGACGTGGACAACCGGCTGGTGTTGCCGGTTGATACCAAGGTGCGCTTCGTCATCACCTCCGACGACGTGATCCACGCCTGGTGGGTACCGGCGCTGGGCTGGAAGCAGGACGCCATCCCCGGTTTCATCAATGAAGCCTGGACCAGCATCGAGCAGCCCGGTGTCTACCGCGGCCAGTGCGCGGAGCTGTGCGGCAAGGACCATGGCTTCATGCCGATCGTGGTCGAGGCGGTGTCCAAGGAAGAATTCAAGCAGTGGCTGGCGCAGCGCAAACCCGCGCCTGCACCGGCAGCGCCTGCCGAACCCACCGCACCTGCCAGTGAAACGCCGGCGCAGCCAGCGGCACCGGCAGCCGCCGAGGCCGGCAACGCGCCTGCGGCGGCGGCCAGCGGAGCCTGATGTAACTGCCCGCGGCCGCATCGCGGCTGCGGCGACAACCGATCCTGAGAGGTGTTTTGCAATGGCGCACTCGGCAGTTGGGCATGACGATCACCATCACCCGCAGAGCTTCTTCGAGCGTTGGTTCTTCTCGACCAACCACAAGGACATCGGCACGCTGTACCTGGGTTTCAGCTTCATCATGTTCGTCATCGGCGCGTTCATGAGCGTGCTGATCCGGCTGGAACTGGCCCAGCCCGGCATCCAGTACATCCGTCCGGAAATCTTCAACCAGCTGACCACCGTACACGCGCTGGTGATGATCTTCGGCGGGGTGATGCCGGCCTTCGTCGGCCTGGCCAACTGGATGATCCCATTGCAGATCGGCGCGCCGGACATGGCGCTGCCGCGCATGAACAACTGGTCGTTCTGGCTGCTGCCGGTGGCCTTCAGCCTGCTGCTGCTGACCTTCCTGCTGCCCGGTGGCGCGCCGGCCGGTGGCTGGACGCTGTACCCGCCGCTGTCGCTGCAGGGCGGCTACAACGTCGCGTTCACCGTGTTCGCCATCCACGTGGCCGGCATCAGTTCGATCATGGGCGCGATCAACATCATCGCCACGGTGCTGAACATGCGCGCGCCCGGCATCGACCTGCTGAAGATGCCGATCTTCTGCTGGGCCTGGCTGATTACCGCGTTTCTGCTGATCGCAGTGATGCCGGTGCTGGCCGGTGCGGTGACGATGCTGCTCACCGACAAGTTCTTCGGCACCAGCTTCTTCAATGCGGCCGGTGGTGGTGACCCGGTGATGTTCCAGCACATCTTCTGGTTCTTCGGCCATCCCGAGGTCTACATCATGATCCTGCCCGCCTTCGGCGTGGTCAGCGAGATCATCCCGACCTTCAGCCGCAAGCCGCTGTTCGGCTACCAGGCGATGGTGTACGCCACCGCCGCC
Organism: Stenotrophomonas maltophilia; assembly: GCF_004920835.1. Taxonomy (GTDB): domain Bacteria; phylum Pseudomonadota; class Gammaproteobacteria; order Xanthomonadales; family Xanthomonadaceae; genus Stenotrophomonas; species Stenotrophomonas maltophilia_AQ. The sequence continues at coordinate 24,616 of NZ_QFHO01000037.1, read as the reverse complement.
ATCGCGTTCCTGTCGTTCATCGTCTGGGCCCACCACATGTTCACCGTGGGCATGCCGCTGGGCGGCGAGATCTACTTCATGTTCGCCACCATGCTGATCTCGATCCCGACCGGCGTGAAGGTGTTCAACTGGGTGAGCACGATGTGGCGTGGCTCGCTGACGTTCGAGGCGCCGATGTTGTGGTCGGTGGCCTTCGTGATCCTGTTCACCATCGGTGGATTCTCCGGCCTGATGCTGGCCATCGTGGCGGCTGACTTCCAGTACCACGACACCTACTTCGTGGTCGCCCACTTCCACTACGTGCTGGTGACCGGCGCGGTGTTCGCGCTGATAGCGGCGGTGTACTACTGGTGGCCGAAGTGGACCGGCCGCATGTACAGCGAGAAGTGGGCCAAGGTGCACTTCTGGTGGTCGATCGTGTTCGTCAACCTGCTGTTCTTCCCGCAGCATTTCCTGGGCCTGGCCGGCATGCCGCGCCGCATCCCCGATTACTCGGTGGCGTTCGCTGACTGGAACCTGATCAGCTCGATCGGTGCGTTCGGCATGTTCGCCACGCCGTTCATGATGGCTGCGATCCTGCTGTCCTCGCTGCGCAATGGCGAGAAGGCCGAGGCCCGCTCCTGGGAAGGTGCGCGCGGCCTGGAATGGACGCTGCCGTCGCCGGCACCGGCGCATACCTTCACCACGCCGCCAACGATCCGCCCGGGCGACCTGGCCCACGACGATATCGGTCATTGAGGTGATGCATGCATAACGAGAGCCCGATCACCCCGGCCAGAGCCGAGCCACGCTTGGCCGCAAGCGCATCGGCAGGCCAGCGACCAGGCACCGCGCCGCTTTATGCGGAGCAGCGCCAGCGCGCCAGGCGCACCGCGTTGTGGGTGGGCGCGATCGCCGTGCTGGTGTACGTCGGCTTCATCCTCAGCGGCGTGATCGGTCGATGAGCGAAACACCGGCCACCGCTCCGTCACGCAGCGCCGGCCTGCCGCGCCTGATCGGCGTTGCGGTGGTGGTGTTCCTGCTGACGTTCTCGCTGGTACCGCTGTATCGCATCGCCTGCGAGAAGGTATTCGGCGTGCGTCTGGAACGTGGCCCGGGCAGCGAAGCCAGTACCGGTGCTGCCACCGGCAAGCGCACCGTGCGGGTGGAATTCGATGGTGGCGTCAATTCGCGGCTGCCGTGGTCGTTCCATCCCGAGCAGCTGACCATGGATGTGGTGCCTGGCGAGCTCAACGAAGCGCTGTACTTCGCCCGCAACGACAGCCAGCAGGCCGTGGTCGGCAGCGCGGTGCCGTCGGTGGCGCCGGCACGCGCGTCCGGGTTCTTCAGCAAGACCGAGTGCTTCTGCTTCACTGCGCAGACCCTGCAGGCCGGCGAGAAGCGTGACATGCCGGTGCGCTTCATCGTCGATCCGGACCTGCCGCCGGAAATCCGCACGATCACCTTGTCCTACACCTTCTACCGCAACGATGCGTTGTCCGATCGGCTGGCGCCCGCCGCCACGTCGGAAGGCGCCCACGCTGCTCCCTGACCCGGATACCGACCATGGCCCAGACACCTACCGACGCCAACGTGTACTTCGTCCCGGCCCAGAGCAAGTGGCCGTTCGTCGGTTCCATCGCGATGATGGTGACCATGGTCGGCGTGGCCAGTTGGCTCAATGACGCCAGCTGGGGCCGCTGGACCTTCTACATCGGCGTGGCGATGTTGGTGCTGACCCTGTTCTGGTGGTTCAGCGACGTGGTGCGCGAATCGCAGGCCGGCAACTACAACCATCAGGTCGATGGGTCATTCCGGATGGGGATGATCTGGTTCATCTTCTCCGAAGTGATGTTCTTCGGTGCGTTCTTCGGCGCGCTGTTCTACACCCGCAACCTGGGCCTGTCGTGGCTCAGTGGCGAAGGCCGCGGGGTGATGACCAACGAACTGCTCTGGCAGGGCTACTCGGCGGGTTGGCCCACCAATGGCCCGGCGGCGATCGGTGGCACATTCCAGACCATTCCGGCCTGGGGCCTGCCACTGATCAATACGCTGATCCTGCTGACCTCCGGCGTGACCCTGACCATCGCCCATCACGCGCTGAAGGCCGGTAACCGCCGCCAGCTGCTGATCTGGCTGGGCCTGACCGTGGTGCTCGGCCTCGGCTTCCTGACCCTGCAGGCGGAGGAGTACATCCACGCCTACAAGGAACTGAACCTGACGCTCGGTTCGGGCATCTACGGTTCGACGTTCTTCATGCTGACAGGCTTCCACGGCGCGCACGTGCTGCTGGGCACGATCATGCTGATCGTGATGTGGCTGCGTTCGGCGAAGGGGCACTTCACCCGCGACAACCATTTCGGTTTCGAAGCCGCCGCGTGGTACTGGCACTTCGTCGACGTGGTGTGGCTGATGCTCTTCATGTTCGTCTACGTGCTTTGACCGAGCACGTATCGGTGGCCTCAGCCGCCGATGCCGTGCGGTTTGATCCAGCCCATGTAGATGCTCACGATCACCAGTACGATCAAGGCCACCGACACCCCGATGCGGCGTGTCAGTGCGTTGACCGTGCGCTTGGTCTGGCCGCGGTCGACCAGCAGGTAATACAGGCCGGCGCCCAGATTCCAGACGATGACGATCAGAAACGCGATTACCAGCAGGGTCTTCAGCGAATCACTCATGCGCGGCTCGAGGGCAGGGTGGATGCGCCTATCTGACCGCGTTTGCGCGGACTTGTCATGATGCGCCAGCACACGCGCGCGATCGGATGGCTGTTGGCGGTGCTGGCGATGGCCGGTTTCAGCGCATTGGGGCTGTGGCAACTGCAGCGCATGCATGCCAAACAGGCAATGTTGGATGCGCAGGGTCCAGCTGTGGCACAGGCGTTGCCGCTGTCGCAGGCACTCGCGGCCCCCGGCGCGTTGCACGGTGTGGCCGACCATGGCCGCTTCCTGCCCGGCGTGGTGCTGCTGGACAACCAGACCCGGCATGGCCGCGCCGGGGTGAAGATCTATCGCCCGTTCCGCAGTGACCAAGGCAGCGTGCTGCTGGTCGATCTGGGGTGGCGCGCGCTGCCGCCGGATCGCACGCTGCCGGATGTGCCGGCACCCCCTTCGCCAGTGGCCGTGCGCGGGCTGTTGGCGCCGCCGCCGTCAGCGGGACTGGCACTGGGGCCCGCGTTCTCCGCTACCGATGAGGCCGGGCGTTGGCTGGTCAGCCGCTTGCCCGCCAAGGGTCTCGCGCAGGCGCTTGGCCTGCCGGCATTGCCCGACCGCGTCCTGCGGCTGGATCCGGCGCTGCCCTTCGGCGACGAACGCGATATGGACCTGCTGCCGAACACGCTGCCGCCGCAGCGCCACCTGGGCTACGCCGTGCAGTGGTTCGGGCTGGCCCTTACCGTGCTGGTGGTTGCGCTGGTGCTGGAGCGGCGCAGGAGACGGCCCGTTGCCCGGTAGTGCCGGCCGCTGGCCGGCATCCCTTTCCCAACCATGAGAAAATGACCCGCATGAACACTGCTACGTCCCCGCAGGCGCGCGGCTCCGGCCGCCGGACCCTGGTGCTGCTGTTTGCCGTGTTCTTCGGGGCGATGGCGCTGGCCGCCGTGCTGCGCTTCACCGGCTGGCAGCCGACCGGGCACCGCAATGCCGGCCAACTGCTGAAGCCGCCGGTCGACCTGCGGCAGCAGGCTCCGGCCCTGGCCAATGGCCAACCCTACCCCTGGAACCCCGAGGCGCGTACCTGGCGTCTGCTGGTGGCGCCGGCCGGGGCCTGCGATGCGCAGTGCGTCACTTTGTCGCAGGGACTGGGCAAGGTGTGGCAGCTGTTCGGCCATAACGCCGATAATGTCGAGATTCTGTGGCTGGGAACGCCACCGGCGTCGATCGCCTCGCTGCCCGCGTTGCGGCCGCTGGCTCCGTCGCCAGCCCTGCGCGCGGCGTTGCCGGGCGTCGATGATCCGGCGGGCCTGCCGGTCTACGTGATCGATCCGAACGGCTTCGTGATCATGCGTCATGCCCCGGGCAGCGACCTCGGTGGCCTGCGCAAGGACATGGCCACGTTGCTGAAACTGAAGTGAGTCCTGTTTGATGAGCCTTTCCGCGCGTCCGGCGCTGCACCGCAATTTCCACCGCCTGGCGTGGTTCGCCATGATCATGACTGCGAGCACGATCATGTTCGGTGCGTTCGTGCGCCTGTCCGATGCCGGCCTGAGCTGCCCGGACTGGCCGACCTGCTATGGCCAGGCCACCTGGCCGCAACACGTGGAAGAGACCATTGGCCACCCGGCGGCGGAGATCCGTCCGCTGGAAACACACAAGGCCTGGCGTGAGCAGGTGCACCGCTTCCTGGCTGGCGCGCTCGGCATCGAGATCCTGACCCTGGCCCTGCTGGCCACGCGCAAGCGGCGTTTCGGAAGCACGGCGGTGGTGACCGCCTGCGTGCTGGTGGCCGCCGGCATACCGCTGTACATGATGGGCTGGCATTGGACGGCCAGCGCCCTGGCGCTGATCGGCGAGGCGATCCTGCTGATCGCCGCGCTGCGCTGGAGCAACATCGACCTGGCGCGTGCTGCGTTGCTGACGCTGGCAGTGGTGATCTTCCAGGCCCTGCTGGGCATGTGGACGGTGACCCTGCTGCTGAAGCCGGTGGTGGTGATGGGCCATCTGCTGGGCGGCATGCTGATGTTCGGCCTGCTGGTGTGGATGGCGTGGCGCGCCACGCACATGCCGATCACCCTGGCCGAAGCACCGAAGCTGAAGTGGCTGCTGCGCATCGGCGTGGCGGTGCTGGTCACCCAGATCGCACTGGGGGGTTGGGTCAGCGCCAACTACGCGGCGCTGGCCTGCGGCGGCGGCAGTGCCTCGCTGGACAACTTCCCGCGCTGCGCCAACCAGTGGTGGCCGCAGCACAATTTCGTCGAGGGCTTCACCCTGTGGCGCGGTATCGGTGTGGACTACGAAGGCGGCGTGCTGGATGGCGCTTCGCGTATCGCCATCCAGATGGCGCACCGCATGTTCGCGGTGGTGGTGGCCGTCTACCTGCTGTGGCTGGGCGTGCGCCTGTTCCGGGTGCCGAGCATGCGTGGCTGGGCCAGCGCGCTGATCGCGCTGCTGGTGCTGCAGGTCACCCTCGGCATCCTCAATGTAAAGCTGGCGCTGCCGCTGGAAGTGGCGGTGGCCCACAACGGCGTGGCCGTTGCCCTGTTGTTCGTGCTGGTCAGCCTGCTGGCCCGCCTGCGTGCCCCGGACTGATTCCATGTTTTCCAATTACCGCCAGTACTGGGACCTGACCAAGCCCAAGGTCGTCGCCCTCATTGTTTTCACTGCCCTGGTCGGCATGGTCCTGGCCATCCCCGGAGTGCCCAGCTGGGAGCAGGTGCGCGCCGGCGTGCTCGGCTTCCTCGGCATCTGGCTGGCGGCGTCGGCCGCGGCCGCGATCAACCAGCTGCTGGATGCGCACATCGATGCGCAGATGGCACGTACCTCGTGGCGGCCGCTGGTGGTGGGCAAGGTCAAGCCGTGGCAGGTGCTGGTGTTCGCCAGCGTGCTGATCGTGCTGTCGATGGTGATCCTGGTGCTGTGGGTGAACCTGATCACCGCGGTGCTGACCTTCGCTTCGCTGATCGGTTATGCGGTGATCTACACCGTCTACCTGAAACGTGCGACCTCGCAGAACATCGTCATCGGTGGCCTGGCCGGCGCGATGCCGCCGATGCTGGGCTGGGCCGCGGTAACCGGCATGCAGGGTTCGTCGGACTGGGCGTACTCGTCGCTGCTGGTGCTGATCATCTTCATCTGGACGCCGCCGCACTTCTGGGCGCTGGCGATCTTCCGCCGCGAGGATTACGCCAAGGCGGAAATTCCGATGCTGCCGGTGACCCACGGCGTGGTGCACACCCGCAAACAGATCATGGCGTATTCGGTGGTGCTGGCACTGGTCTGCCTGCTGCCGTACCTGGTGGGCATGAGCGGCGCGTTCTACCTGGGCGGCGCGATCGTGCTCAACGCCGTGTTCCTCTGGTACGCCTGGCGCATGCTGGACCCGCCGGACGAGCTGTTCTCGATGAAGATGTTCTATTACTCCATCGTCTACCTGATGGCGCTGTTCGCCTTCCTGCTGGTGGATCACTGGATCCTGCCCTGGTTGTAACCTCGGGGTCCGATCCCCGAAGGGGCTCTGACCCCGTCTGATCCATGGCGCCAATCCACTGTAGAGCCGAGCCCATGCTCGGCTGAGGGTCGGTTGGAAGAGCAGCCGAGCATGGGCTCGGCTCTACACTTGATCTCTTCCAGTGGCGTCGCCATTGCTGTTCCTGACCCCAAGGAAAGGATGGAGCAGGGATGCATTCGATCTTCCGCTGGATCGCTGCGCTGCTGCTGGCGCTGGGCATGGCCTTCAATGCGCATGCCGACGACACCGTCGCGCAGATCCGCCAGTACGCAGGTGACCACCGCCTGCTGGTACTAGGCGAGTTCCACGGTACCCGTGAGACACCGCTGCTGATCCGGGAGCTGGTGGAGGCCTACGCGGCCGACGGCGCACCGGTGCGGTTGGCTTTGGAGCTGCCGACTGACGAGAACGCCGCGCTGGCGACCTATATGGCGTCTGCCGGCACGGCCGAGGCGCGCGCTGTATTGCATGGCACAACGTATTGGAACGTCCGCAGCCGGATGCATGATGGCCGTCGCAGCGAAGACATGCTCGACCTGATCGAAGCGGCACGCGTGCTGCGCACCCAGGGGCGCGACGTGCAGGTGTTCGGCGTCGACCGCGTGCTTCCCGCCGAAATGGCCGGCACCGGCGCGCGTGACCGGCTGATGGCCGAAGAAGTACGGTCACGTGCTCAGGCGCTGCCGAAGAACGGGCGGCTGCTGGTGCTGACCGGCAACGTGCATGGCATGCGCACGCAGCCGAAGATGATTGCGTACCCGCCAATGACCGCACTGCTGAAGGATCTGGACCTTTACAACGTGCGTATCGAGGCGCGTGGCGGGGAAGGCTGGGGGTGTACAGCCGTTCAGCGCTGCGGAGCACGTCAGCTGGGCAGTCATGAAGGTGCATCGCCCAGACTGGATACCGACGCTGGCCGTAGCTACGACCTGTGGGTGTGGCTGCCGCGCTTCAGTGTGGCGCGGCTGCTGGACAGCGATTCGAGCTGGTGATCATCCACGCATGGCGTGGATCTACTCTGGATCACGGGCATCAGCCGAGCATAGGCCCGGCTCTACAGTAGATCCACGCCACGCGTGGATGTTTCTTCCGCAGCAACCCGCGCGTCGGGTCAGGGCTTGCGCCGCGCATACCGCTGCGCGATCACGCCGCAGACGATCAGCTGGATCTGGTGGTAGATCATCACCGGCAGCACGATGGCGCCGAGGCTGCCACCCGCAAACAACACCTTGGCGATCGGCACACCCGTGGCCAGGCTCTTCTTCGAGCCGCAGAACACGATGGCGATTTCATCTTCGCGGTTGAAGTGCAGGCGGCGGGCGAGGAAGGTGATCAGCGGCATGGCGATGCCGAGCAGCACGGCGGCCACCACGGCCACCGCGAACAGGGACAACAGTGGCGTCTTGCTCCACAGCCCTTCGGTCACCGCTTCGCCGAACGCGGAGTACACCACCAGCAGGATGGTGGCCTGGTCGGTGTAGCGCAGCAGCGCGCGCTGCTTCTCCACCCAGCCGGCGATCCACGGCCGCAGCAGGTGGCCGGCCACGAACGGCACCAGCAGCTGCAGCATGATGCCGCCGATGGCGTGCAGCGGGTCGTGCACGCCGCCGGAGGTGCCGGCCAGCGCGGTCAGCAGCAGCGGCGTCAGGAACACGCCAAGGATGCTCGACAGCGAGGCGCTGCACACCGCGGCAGGCACGTTGCCGCGTGCCATCGAGGTGAACGCGATGGACGACTGTACGGTGGAGGGCAGGGTGCACAGGAACAGCACACCCAGATACAGCTCCGGGGTCAGCAGCCAGCCCGACAGCGGCTTGAACAGCAGGCCCAGCAGCGGGAACAGGATGAACGTGCAGGCCAGGATGGTCAGGTGCAGCCGCCAGTGCAGCATGCCGCCGATGATCGACTCGCGGGGCAGGCGCGCGCCATGCAGGAAGAACAGCGCGGCGATGGCGACGGTGGTGACATCGTCGAGGACGATGGCGGCGGCGCCCTTCATCGGCAGCAGCGAGGCCAGGCCGACGGTGCACAGCAGGGCGAGGGTGAAGTTGTCCGGTCGCAGGCGCGACCACCAGCGGGTCATGGTGGGCAGGGTCCTTGGTGCGGAGGGTTCAGGGCGAGGTGACCGGTGTGGCCAGGCGCTGGCGGGTAGCGGCTTCCAGCGACTTCAGGCCGGCGCGCTGGCCGAGCTGCAGTGCCTGTTCTGGGCTGGCGTGTTCGTAGCGTGCGTTGACCAGGGCGAGCACGGCGCCGGCGCGGTTGCCGGAGGCGCAGTGCAGCAGCACCGGTCCCTGGCTCTGCTGCAGGGCCCGGTGCACGGCGCGCACGTTGACTGCATCGAGGCCGTCGGCGCCGGCCACCGGAATGCGTACATAGCGCAGGCCCAGTGATTCGGCCACGCGCGTTTCATCGAAGCCGCGGTCTTCGCCGGGCTGGCGCAGGTCGATCACGGTGCGCACGCCCTGCGCGGCCAAGGCCTGCAGCTGTGCGGCGCTGGGTTGGCCACCTGCATACAGGCCGGGGCGAACTTCGTTGAGGGGCGCGTCTTCAGCCCAGGCCACCAGCGGCAGGCAGAGCGACAACAACAGCAGGCAGGTCAGGCGCAGCAGCATGGTCCTCTCCGTGAAAACGTTCTGCCGCTACAGGCGCAGTCCGGCGCGGGCCTTCAGCAGCTCGCGCAGTTCGTACTTGTCAGTATCGTCCAGGCCCTGCTGGCGCTGCTTTGCCAACAACTCTTCCAGACGTTGCACCAGCAGCTGTTTCTCCAGCTGGGCGACGGCATCGTGCAGTTCCTGGGTCCACATCGCGTCGTCGCCGGGCATCGTCTGCGCGGCCAGTGTGTGCAGTGATGCCTGCTCCTCACGCCCGTCGAAGTGCTCCAGCAGGGCGCCGGTGCTGATGTCCGGTCGCTGCTCGACCAGCCCCAGCAGCTCCAGCAGCAGCTCCACGCCGGGCAGGCGCAGGCCCTGGAAGTGGTGCTTGCCGCCCAGCGTCAGCGCCAGCGAGGGCTGCTGCAGCAGCACGGCGATCGCGCCGCGCACCAGGCTGCGCTTGGCCACCGGCTGGATCGTTCGCGAGGGCTGGCGCTGCGGCAACGGCGCGCGCGCGGCCTGGGCGTTGCCGCCGAGCCCGGTCAGCTGCGCCAGCTGCTGCTTCATCAGGTCGCCGAACGCACCGTCGGGAATCTGCGCCAGCATCGGCTTGGCACGCTCGGCCAGGCGCGCCTTGCCATCGAGCGTGCCCAGGTTGACCTCGCGGGTGAGCTCGTCGAAGAAGAACTGCGACAGCGGCGTGGCCTGCTTCAGGCGTTCGTTGAACGCCTCGGCGCCTTCCTTGCGCACGATGGTGTCCGGGTCCTCGCCATCGGGCAGGAACAGGAAGAAGGCCTGGCGGCCATCCTTCATGCGCGGCAGCACCGACTCCAGCGCCTTCCAGCCGGCGCGGCGGCCGGCGGCGTCGCCGTCGAAGCAGAAGAACACGTCCGGCGCGTTGCGGAACAGCAGTTCGGCATGGTCCGGCGTGGTTGCAGTACCCAGTGTTGCCACCGCCTGGGTGACCCCGAACTGGAACAGCGAGACCACGTCCATGTAGCCCTCGACCACGATCAGCCGCTCGATCTTCTGGTTGGCCTGGCGCACCTGCCACAGGCCGTACAGTTCGCGGCCCTTGTGGAACAGCGCGGTCTCGGGCGAGTTGAGGTACTTGGGGCCGTCGTCCTTCTCGAACACGCGGCCGCCGAAGGCGATCACCCGGCCGCGGCGGTCGAAGATCGGGAACATCACCCGGTCGCGGAACTTGTCGTAGACGTGGCCGCGGTCGTTCTTGGAGAACAGGCCGGCGCGGTCGAGCAGCTTCATGCGCCGCTCGTCCTTGCCCAGCGCATCGCGCAGGCCGCTGTAGCCATCCGGCGCATAGCCGATCTGGAAGCGGGCGCGGTTCTCTTCGTCCACGCCACGGCCATCCAGGTAGCTGCGTGCCTTTTCGCTGCCCTGCAGGTTGCTCTGGAAGAACTTCGTGGCCGCCTCAAGCGCCGAATACAGCTCGCGACTGTCGTCCTGCTGCTGGGGGCTGCGCGGGTTCTCGCTGCGGGGCACTTCCATGCCGGCGCGCTTGGCCAGTTCATCCACCGCGTCGAGGAATTCGAGGCGGTCGTAGTTCATCAGGAAGCTGATCGCGGTGCCGTGCGCGCCGCAACCGAAGCAGTGATAGAACTGCTTGGTGGGCGAGACCGTGAACGACGCCGAGCGCTCGTCATGGAATGGGCAGCGCGCTGCGTATTCCTTGCCCTGTCGCTTCAACGGCACGCGGCTGCCCACCACCTCGACGATGTCGGAGCGGGCGAGCAGGTCGTCGATGAAAGCGTCGGGGATACGGGCCATGGGCAACAGAACGGGGCGCGGCCGCCAGGGCGCGCAGCAGGGGCGGCAGGTTCCCCTAGTTTACTCGCTGGCGATGCCGGGGCTGGCCTGTTCGGACTCGACCCCAGCCCTGGCCAGTTGCGCCCGTGCATGCTGGCGTTCGTCGATCACCGCGGTCATCAGCGCGCCGACGAAGAACACGGCGGTGGCGTAGTAGATCCAGACCAGCGAGATCACCAGCGCGCCCATCGAACCGTAGGCACTGCCCGGGGCCACGGTGGCGATGTAGACGCCGATGCCATAGCGGCCGAGGGTGAACAGCACCGAGGTGATGGCGCCGCCGATGAAGGCCTGCCGCCAGGCCACGCGGCGGTCCGGCAGGTAGTGGTAGAGGAAGGCGAAGGCCAGCGTGTACAGCAGCAGCGAGGTGAGGTAGCCGATTGCCGGCAGTACCGAGGGCAGTTGCGCGAACACCACCTGCAGCGCAGTGGTGGCGGTCATCGACAGGATCAGCAGGAAGCCCAGTGCCAGCACCACGCCGAACGAGAACACGCGCTTGCGCAGCCAGGCCTTGATGCCTTCCAGACGCTGGCCGCTGGTGTGGAAGATCCGGTTCAGCGCGTTCTGCAGCTGGGCGAACACGGCGGTGGCGCCGATGAACAGCAGCAGCGTGCTCCACAGCCCGGCCAATGAACCGACGCTGGGCTGGCTGTTGGCGTTGTGCAGCACGGTGTCGGCAACACTGGCCACGCTGCTGCCGGCCACTGAACCGATCTGGCTGATCAGCGTCTGTTGTGCAGGTGGGTACAGCGAGGCGGTCAGCCACAGCAGCAGCACCAGCAGCGGTGCCATCGACAGCAGGGCGTAGAAGGAGACCGAGGCGGCCTGGGTCAGCACGTCGATTTCGACGAAGCGCTTGGCGACGGCCATCGGGAAGCTGTCCTGCAGGCGGTCAGCGTAGTGGCGAAGCCGTGCGGGAATGCCGTGGGGACGCGTGTCGGCGGGGGAGTGCGATTGCTCGACCATGGGGATGTTGTAGCAGCCGGGGGTCGAAGGTGCGGTGAAGCGGGTGCATCAATGGGGTCAGAACCCTTCCGCGATGCGAAAGGGATCCGACCCCGGCAATGGCTTACGCCAGCTGCTGCTTGACCAGCTTGGAGACCAGGCCCATGTCGGCCTGGCCAGCGAGCTTGGGCTTCAGTGCGCCCATCAGCTTGCCCATGTCGGCCGGACCGGAAGCGCCGGTTTCGGCGATGGCGGCCTGGATCGCGGCGACGATCTCGGCTTCGCCCATCTTGGCCGGGAGGTAGGCTTCGATGACCACGATCTCGGCGCGCTCGATCTCGGCCAGGTCTTCGCGGTTGGCGGCTTCGAACTGGCTGACCGAGTCCTTGCGCTGTTTGACCATCTTGTCGAGCACGGCGATCACGGCGGTGTCATCCAGCTCGATGCGCTCGTCCACTTCGCGCTGCTTGATGGCGGCGTTGATCAGGCGGATCACGCCCAGCTTGTGCTTCTCGCCCGCCTTCATGGCGGCCTTCATGTCTTCGGTGAGCTGCAGCTTCATGCTCATGAGGAACCTCGTGGTGGTGGTGGGGCGGGGCGGATGCCCGAACCCGGAAACGCAAAAAGCCGGCGACGCTCGCGCGTGCCGGCTTCGGCTCCATCGCGACAGGCAAGCCCATCGCAATGAAGATGCGTCCGATCAGTACAGGCGCTGACGCTTGGTAACGTCGCGCGACGAGCGGCGCAGCTGACGCTTCACAGCAGCGGCGGCCTTGCGCTTGCGCTCCTGGGTCGGCTTTTCGTAGAACTCGCGCTTGCGGGTTTCGGCCAGCACACCGGCCTTTTCGCAAGTGCGCTTGAAGCGGCGAAGAGCAAACTCGAAGGGCTCGTTCTCGCGGACTTTGACGCTGGGCATGGAATCTCCGGGACACAGTAGAACCGGGTCACGCCCGGCGAGCCGCACATTATAGCGGCGAATAGACAAACTGCAAGCGGCCAACCCTGAATACGGGCCAGAGGTTCGAAAGCAGTGAGACCTGCGCGTCCCCGAGGGGGCGGCAGGGGCGTCATAATAGCAGGCATGCGAGTCCTTGGCATCGAATCTTCCTGTGATGAGACCGGCGTGGCGGTGTATGACACCGACCTGGCCGGCAGCGCGGCCCTGCGCGCCCATGCGGTCTACAGCCAGATCGCCCTGCACGCCGAATACGGTGGTGTGGTGCCCGAACTGGCCAGCCGCGACCACGTCCGCAAGCTGCTGCCGCTGGTGCGCCAGACCCTGGCCGAAGCCGGCCTGGGTGTAGGTGATATCGACGGCGTGGCCTATACGGCCGGTCCCGGCCTGGTTGGCGCGCTGCTGGTCGGTGCGGGTGTGGCCCGCTCGCTGGCCTGGGCGCTGGAGGTACCGGCGGTGGGCGTACACCATATGGAAGGCCACCTGCTGGCCCCGCTGATGGAAGACGACCCGCCGCAGGCGCCGTTCGTGGCGCTGCTGGTGTCCGGTGGCCATACCCAGCTGGTGGCGGTGGATGCGATCGGCCAGTACCGCCTTCTGGGCGAGACCCTGGACGATGCGGCCGGCGAGGCCTTCGACAAGACCGCCAAGATGATGGGCCTGCCCTATCCGGGCGGTCCGCAGCTGGCCAGGCTGGCCGAGCAGGGTACGCCGGGTGTCTACCGCTTCGCGCGGCCGATGACCGACCGCCCGGGGTTGGATTTCAGCTTCTCCGGCCTGAAGACCCAGGTCCTGATGGCCTGGCGCGACAGCGATCAGAGCGAACAGACCCGTGCCGACATCGCCCGCGGCTTTGAAGATGCCGTGGTCGAGACTCTGTCGATCAAGTGCGAGCGCGCGCTGGAAGCGGCCGGGACCAACGTGATCGTGGTGGCTGGCGGCGTCGGCGCCAACAAGCGCCTGCGCGCACGCCTGCAGCAGATGGCCGAGCGCCTTGGCGGCCGTGCCTGCTTCCCGCGGCCGGCGTTGTGCACCGACAACGGCGCGATGATCGCCTTCGCCGGCGCGCTGCGCCTGCAGGCCGGCCAGCACAGCCCGCCAAAGGTCGAGGTTACCCCGCGCTGGGACATGGCGACCCTGCCGGCGGTCTGAGCCCGTAGCGCCGGGCCACGCCCGGCGAACACATTACGGACGCCCTGCCAACGGCGACGCCGCCAACACCGTTGTCGCCCGCTCATGGCGCTGCAGCCAGCCCAGCGTATGCGGGCAGCGGGCATGGATCAGCCGCCCGATCGCCGCCAGGTCGGCGCCGATGTCGCGCTCGAGGATGGGCTCGTGGTGCGCGATGCGGTTGCGCAGGAGGCGGATGCGCCCGATGTCTGCGTGGATGTTCGTGCGAACCACGCTGAGAGCATTCTGTGGCGCGTTCGGCAACGCAATCTTCAAGCCCCGCGTCCAGATGGCTCCCTCGAAGCGCCGCGTGAAAAGTTGCTGCCAGAACGCGAAGCGAAGGCTGGCGATGATCTCCTGAGTGTCCATCCGACGATCTGCCTGTCTATGGATATCCTGCAAGGCCGACAACGCGCCATCTGCTGGCATCCGCTGCAGCAGTGCAGGATGCCAAGGCCAGCGCGGCCCATAGGCATGCGCCAGCGCCGCGGCCACCGCGTTGCGGATTACGATTTCACAGACGTGCAGGGGGGATAGCAGCGCGCCGCACATCTGCATGTTCCATACGTAAAGCGAGGCGGCATCCAAAGAGTGCCGGTCCGCGATACGTTTGTACGTCGCCCATCGTGGGCGTGACAGCGCTGCCTGCAGTATTCGTTGCTCTCTCATCAAATACGGACCACATGGCGGATCACCAGCCTGCGCTGGTTGCCGCTGGCGTGATATCGGGCAACGCCGCTGCGTCAGACAGCAGAATTCCTCTATCACCTTGAGCTTCCACCAACATGTCGCGACTGACTCTGGACCGTAGAGGGAATGAACGTCATGATCTGCATCGTGTGCTCCGGGACTCGCGGCTGGATTCCAGCTCCCCCCGGGGACGTTGAGAGGTACCAAAGGGCCCCGCTAGCAGGGCCCTTTGTCTTTTCTGGAGCCGCGTCCCTACCGGCCACCCGCCGCCCGTTCCGGGCAGGCTCACCGCCGTGCCGTTACCATGGCCCCCTGTATTCGGGCTGGTAAGCGCAATGGACAAGGTTTTCATCGAGGGGCTGACGATCGACGCCCTGATCGGCATCTACGATTGGGAACGACGGATCCGCCAGGACCTGGTGTTCGACCTGGAGATGGGCTTCGACAACCGTCGTCCTGCGGCCTCCGACGACATCGCTCACACCCTGAACTACAAGGCGGTCAGCAAGCGCCTGGAGCAGTTCGTGCGTGAGTCGGAATTCGGCCTGGTCGAAACCCTGGCCGAGCGCTGCGCGCAGATCGTGCTGGACGAATTCGACGTGAAGTGGCTGCGCCTGAAGCTGAGCAAGCCGGGCGCGGTGCGCGGCGCGCGCGCGGTCGGCGTGATCATCGAACGTTCGCGGGACTGACCCGGTAGTGCCGGCCGCTGGCCGGCAACCTCAACGGCAATGACGAAGGAGACAACTGATGGTGGACGCGGTGGTGGCGGTACAGTGGCTGGAACGGCTGCAGAACACACTGGAACCCTATCCTGGCGCCTACCTGGCGTTGATGATCTCGGCGCTGCTGATCGCAGCCGGCCTGGCCAACTGGGTGACCAAGCGCATCCTGGTGCGTGGTCTGCGGCGCCTGCTGCAGCGCCTGCCGGGCGCCGAGTCCGGGCGTGGCAGCCACCTGATGCGGGTCATCTCGCGCCTGTCCAACGTGGTGCCCAGCCAGGTGATCGCCTCGGGCATCACCCTCATCCCCGACCTGCCGCCCGGCCTGGTCAACGTGATCATCAAGCTGTGCATCGTGTGGGCCGTGCTGACGGTCTCGATGGCGTTTTCGCATGCGCTGGACGCGGCCAACAGCCTGTACGAGCGCAAGCCCGATGCGCGCAACAAGCCGATCAAGGGCTACCTGCAGGTGGTCAAGATCGTGGTGTTCGTGGCCGCCGGCCTGTCCATCATCGCGACCCTGCTGGGGGTGAAGCTGGGCCCGCTGGTGACCGGCCTGGGCGCGGCTACGGCGGTGCTGATGCTGATCTTCCAGGACACCATCCTGTCGCTGGTGGCCAGCGTGCAGATCAGTGGCGATGGCCGCGTGCGCATCGGCGACTGGATCGAGATGCCCAGCCAGAACGCCGACGGCGATGTGATCGACATCGCGCTGCACACCATCACCGTGCAGAACTTCGACAAGACCATCACCACCATCCCGACCAAGAAGCTGGTGACCGAGTCGTTCAAGAACTGGCGCGGCATGCAGGAGGCCGGTGGCCGCCGCATCAAGCGCGCGCTGTACCTGGACCAGCACAGCGTCGGATTCCTGGACGAGGGCGACCTGGCCTTCCTCGGCCAGTTCGCGCTGCTGCGTGATTACCTGCAGGACAAGGAACAGGAGCTGGGGCAGTGGAACGGACGCCTGCGCGAGCAGGGCGTGGCCGAGGTCAACAGCCGCCGGGTGACCAACCTGGGTACCTTCCGTGCCTATGTGGAGCGCTACCTGCGCAGCCACCCGGGCATCCATACCGACATGACCCTGCTGGTACGGCAGCTGCAGCCGACCACCGAAGGCCTGCCGCTGGAGCTGTACTGCTTCACCCGCAGCACCGCCTGGGGTGAATACGAGGCGGTGCAGTCGGACATCTTCGACCACCTGCTGGCGATCCTGCCGGCCTTCGGCCTGCGGGTGTTCCAGGCCTCCAGCGACGCCATGTTGATGGCCGGGCAGCGCCAGTTGGCCGGCTCGGAGTAAGCTGCGATGCCTCCGGCGGGGCCATACGGACCCCGCTGGTGGCTGAAACTGAATGAAAAAACCTCTCGCCAAATCGCCCGGGATCGCTAGAATGCCGGGCTTGTAAACGTTTTCATCAAGGACTGCCGGTGGCCTCCGATCGCATCGAATCCCTCATTGCCCAGATGACCGTCGAGGAAAAGGTCGGCCAGCTGGGTGTCTTCGCGGACATGGTCCGCCCGTTCGCCCCGGACGTGAACCCGGAAGCCAACGTGCGCAATGCCGACCAGGTGCTGCAGCAGGTGCGCGAGGGCAAGGTCGGCTCGCTGTTCAATGGTGTGGGCGCCGAGCTGGGCCGCCGCATCCAGCAGGTCGCCACCGAAGAGAGCCGCCTGGGCATCCCGGTGATCCTGGCTGCTGACGTCATCCACGGCATGCGCACCGTGTTCCCGATTCCGCTGGGCGAGGCCGCCAGCTTCGAGCCGGACCTGGCCGAGCGCACCGCGCGCGCCACCGCCGTCGAAGCCACTGCCGCCGGCCTGCACTGGACCTACGCACCGGCCGTGGACATCGCGCGCGACCAGCGCTGGGGCCGTGGTGCCGAAGGTGCCGGTGAGGACGTGGTGCTGGGCTGTGCATTCGCCGCCGCCCGCGTGCGCGGCTTCCAGGGCAGCGACCTGCGCGCCGACGATTCGTTGCTGGCCACGCCCAAGCACTTCGCCGCCTACGGCGCGGTGATGGCCGGCATGGAATACAACATGGTGGACATCTCGCCGCAGACCCTGCGCGACGTGCACCTGCCACCGTTCAAGGCCGCCTTCGACGCCGGCGCGATCACCGTGATGTCTTCGTTCAACGACATCAACGGCGTGCCGGCCAGCGCCAACGCCGAGCTGCTGACCGACATCCTGCGCGGTGAGTGGAAGTTCCCGGGCGTGGTGATCTCCGATTACACCGCCGACATGGAACTGGTCGCGCACGGCTATGCCGCCGACGACCGCGATGCCACCGCCAAGGCGTTCACTGCTGGCCTCGACCTGAGCATGCAGAGCGGCTTCTATGCCGAGCACCTGCCGGGCCTGGTCGAGAGCGGCGAGGTGCCGATGGCGGTGCTGGATGAAGGCGTGCGCCGCATCCTGTGGCTGAAGGAAACCATCGGCCTGTTCGACGATCCGTACCGTTCGCTGGACCCGGCGCGCGAAGCCGACACCTCGCATATCGCCGACCATGACGAACTCTCGCGCGATGCGGCGCGTCGCTCGATCGTGCTGCTGAACAACCGCGACAACGTGCTGCCGTTGCAGAAGACCGGGCAGAAGATCGCCCTGATCGGCCCGTTCGTGCAGGACCGCGAAAACATCGAGGGCTGCTGGACGCTGTTTGGCGACAAGCAGCGTTACGTGGACCTGGAAACCGGCGTGCGTGCCGCCATCAGCGACGAAGCGCTGCTGGAGATCGTGCCAGGCTGCGAACTGGAAGTGGCCATCCCCGGTGGCACCGAAGCGGCCGTGGCCGCTGCGCTGCGCGCCGACGTGGTGGTGCTGGCGCTGGGCGAGCCGCAGCGTTACAGCGGCGAAGCGCAGTCGCGCGTCGAGATCACCCTGCCGCCGGCACAGCAGGCGCTGGCCGAGGCCGTGGCGATGACTGGCAAGCCGCTGGTGGTGCTGCTGCGCAATGGCCGCGCGCTGGCCCTGCAGGGCGCCGTGCGTAATGCGCAGGCGGTGGCGGTGACCTGGTACCTGGGCACGCAGACCGGCCATGCCGTGGCCGATGTGCTGTTCGGCGATTACAGCCCGTCGGGCCGCCTCCCGGTCAGCTTCCCGCAGGTGTCGGGCCAGCAGCCGTACTTCTACAACCACCCGCGTACCGGTCGGCCGGAACTGCCGACCATGTCGGAGTTCAAGGCGCGCTGGCGCGAGATTCCGAACGAGCCGCTGTATCCGTTCGGGCATGGCATCGGCTACACCACCTTCGCCTACGGCGCGCCGCAGCTGAGCGCAGCCCAGCTGGGCTGGGATGAGACCCTGACCCTCACCACCACGCTGACCAACAGCGGTGATGTGGCCGGTGAAGAAGTGGTGCAGCTGTACATCCACGACCGCGTGGCCAGCCGCGTGCGTCCGGTGCGCGAGCTGAAGGACTTCCGCAAGGTGGCACTGCAGCCGGGCGAGTCCACCGAGGTGGTGTTCACCCTGACCCGCGAGCAGTTGGCGTTCACCGGCCGCGATGGCGTGCTGCGTGCCGAGCCGGGCCTGTTCGACGTGTGGGTGTGCGCGTCTTCGGCCGCCGGTGAAGCGGTGCAGTTCGAGCTGCTGAAGGGCTGATCGCGGGGTGGTAGCGCCGGGCATGGCCCGGCGCTACCATCGGCATCCTTGAACCGATGGATGCCCGCGCATGCGCATGATCGCTGTGTTGATTCCCGCCCTGTTGCTGGCGGCCTGTTCGCAGCCGGCGCCGCCGGCCGAGCCTGCGGTGGATGCACCGCCGCCGATGGAGGCCAGTGCTGCAGCGACGCCTGCGGCTGAACCTGCCAAGCCTGCCGCCGAACCCGCCTCAACTGCACCCACCGCTACGGATGAGCCTGCGGCGGATGCGCGTGCGCGCATTGAAACCCTGCTCGGCGATGCCGCGCAGTACGAGAAGGTGTTCAACACGTTCAAGACCGCGGTGATCGGCGGTGATCGCGCTGCCGTGGTCGAGGAAGTGCGCTTCCCGTTGAACATCAGCGGTGGAAAGAAGATCACCGGTCCCGGTGAGTTCCAGCGCAACTACGAGAAGATCATCACCCCGGCGGTGGTCAAGGCGGTGTCCGAGCAGGACTTCAGCAAGGTCTTCGTCAACCAGCAGGGCGTGATGATCGGCGATGGGCAGGTGTGGTTGAACGGCCAGTGCCTGGACCAGGCCTGCACGAAGACCGAGGTGAAGGTCATCACCATTCAATGAACGCAGACGGCCCCGCGTGCGGGGCCGTTGCAGACAAACGTGCCGGCCAGCGGCCGGCACTACCACCCTGTCAGGTCTTCGGGGTGAGCTTCAGCAGACGCGCCTTGTTGCCGTCTTCCAGCAGCCACAGTGCGCCATCCGGGCCCTGTTCCACTTCACGGATGCGTTCGCCCATGTTGAAGCGTTCGGCTTCGCGCGCGCTGTCGCCATCGAAGGCCACACGTACCAGCGAGGTGGATGACAGGCCGCCGATGAAGCCGCTGCCCTTCCACTGCGGGAACAGGTTGCCGCTGTAGATGACGAAGCCGGCCGGCGAGATCACCGGCGTCCAGGTCACCTTCGGGGCGGCGAATTCCGGGCGGGTGCTGTGGTCGGGAATCGGGCGGCCGTCGTAATGGTCACCATTGGAGACGATCGGGTAGCCGTAGTTGGCGCCGCGCACGATCAGGTTCAGTTCGTCGCCACCGGCCGGGCCCATCTCGTGCGCCCACAGCTTGCCGTTGGCGTCGAAGGCCATGCCGAGGATGTTGCGGTGGCCCAGCGACCACACCTGCGCGGCAACACCGCCCTGCGAGGCGAACGGGTTGTCGGCGGGCAGGCTGCCGTCGTCGTTGAGGCGGATGATCTTGCCGAGATTGCCGCCCATGTCCTGTGCCGGATCGAACTTCTGCCGTTCACTGGAACTGATCCACAGCTTGCCGTCCGGGCCGAAGACGAGGCGGTGGCCGTAGTGGCCCTCGCCGCTGACCTTGGGCGTCTGTCGCCAGATCACCTTCAGGTCCTTCAGCTCACCGCCACCCTTGGCATCCAGCGCCAGCGTGGCGCGTGCGACGGCAGCGCCACGGGTGTCCAGCGTGCCCTCTTCGGCATAGCTGAAGTAAATGACGTGGTTGCGGGCGAACTGCGGATGCAGGATCACATCGCCGAAACCGCCTTGGCCACCATAGGCGACCTTGGGCACACCGGTGATTTCATGCTTCTGGCCACTGGCCAGGTCCAGATGCTGCAGCTTGCCGCGCTTTTCGGTCACCAGCAGGCTGCCATCGGGCAGGAACGTCATTGCCCACGGCTGGTCGAAACGACTGATTTCGGTGGCGGTGAACGGTCGCTGGTCGGCAGCGTCTGTGCTGGCGGCGGCAGCCTTCTGCCCACTGGCATCGGGGCCGGCGGCACTGCAGGCCGTGGTGGCGAGGATCGGCAACAGGCCGAGGGCGAGCAGCAGGGGCGTGCGGGTCATGGGTATCTCCAGCGGAAGGGGATGCGGATGGCCAGGCTCTCCCTTGTATACCACCGGGGCGGTGACGGTCCTGGCCCGAAGGTCCTGTTTCCCCCTGTGCGGCGGCGGCGGGATCGTCTAGGGTGGGTTCGCCCGGGCAAAGCATGCCCGCCTGACTGCAAGGAACCGCAATGAACGCACCGATCATCCATCGACCCTCGCCGGCCTTCATTGCCGCCTCCTGGGTGGCCCTGCTGCTCGGCGCGGTGGCCTACCTGGTAGGCCTGTTCAATGCGGAGATGCCGCTGAACGAGAAGGGCTACTACCTAACCCTGCTCCTGTTTGGCCTGTTCGCAGCGGTGTCGCTGCAGAAGAGCGTGCGCGACCGTGTCGAGGGAATTCCGGTGAGTGGCCTGTATTACGCGCTGTGCTGGTTCGCATTGCTGTCTGCGCTGCTGCTGCTTCTGGTTGGCCTGTGGAACGCGACTCTGGTGCTGAGCGAGAAGGGCTTCTATGGCATGGCCTTCGCGCTGTCGCTGTTCGGCGCGGTGGCGGTGCAGAAGAACACTCGTGATCTGATCGCCGCCGGTGACGGTGAAAGCAAGCGCAGTGCGGGCGTGCCGCCGCTGCCGGAACAGGATTGACAAACGACCGGTAGCGCCGGGCCATGCCCGGCGCTACCGGCATCCGATCAAGTCAGGTGCCGCGAGGCACGCCCTTGTCCAGCCGCTGGTCGAGATTGATCGCTTCCTCCCAGCCTCGGCGTACGGCATTGCGGGCCTGCGCCCACTCCAGCCGGCTCTTGCCACGTTCGCTGGCCCAGCGTGATTCCAGTTCGCCTTCCATTTCCTCGTAGGCGCGGATCATGTCCTGCGCGCGGGCCGAGTGGCCAATACGGTAGGCTGGTTCGTAGTCGTCGAAGAACAGCTGATCGTCATAGTACGGTTCAGAGGTGTAGCGCTCGCGCCAGTAGTTGCTGACCGCGTCGCGCGGGGTGCTGTCGTCCGGCACGCGGCCGGGAATCTGGTAGTCGGTCATGGAAGGGCTCCGTGGTGGACGAAGCCTGATCGTGCCTGCGCGGCGGTTAACGGCCCGGTCCGGCAGCGTGATCGTCAGATCAATCCGCCGGGCATGGCCCGGCGCTACCGATCACCCGGCGTCGGCATCCTTTCGCGGCAACTTGTAGATCACCGCGCCGATGGCGAAGGCGACCAGCGCGGCGGCGATGTTCTGCCAGCTGGCACTGGCGAACAGGGCCAGGCACAGCAACAGCGCCAGCACCGGAATCAGCGGGCCACCGGGCAGCTTCAGCGCACCGGGGCGGTCGGCGTAGCGTTTGGCCAACACCAGTACTGCGGCGGCAGTACCGATGTAGGCGAACAGGCGCGTGGTCATCGACAGCAGCGCCAGCTGCACGAATGACCCCGACAGCGCCAGCCCGAGCGCGATCAGGCCCTGGCACAGGATCGATGCGGCCGGTGTATGGAAGCGCGGATGCACCTGCGCCAGGATCTTCGGCCCGTAGCCATCGCGCGCCAGCGCGAACAGGAAGCGCGGGCCCATCATCATCGTGTTGCTGTTGGTGCCGAGGATGGAAATGGTCGCGCCCACGGTCAGGATCAGCGCGAGTGCCTCACCACCGAAGCCGGCGGCGGCGTCAGCCAGCGGCGTGGCCGAGCTGGACAGCCCGGCCAGCGTGCCCTGCGCCACCACCTGCACCGCTCCATAGATGACGGTGACGGTGATGATCATGGTGATCAGTGCGAACGGAATATCGCGGCGTGGGTTGCGGTACTCGCCGGCCGCAGCCGGGATGTTCTCGAAGCCCGCGTAGGCGTACAGCAGCAGCAAGGCGGCTTCACCCATGCGCTGCAGGTCGTGCGGGTCCGGGCGCTGGCCGGAGAACACCAGCTGCGGATCGATGTAGAACGCGCCGATGGCCACGAACAGCAGCAGCGGCAGCATCTTGCCGATCACCAGCACCACGCCGGTCCGCGCGGCCGAGCGCACGCCGATGATGTTGACGCCGGTGAGGAAACCCAGCGATACCACGATCACCGCGATGCGGCCCATGCCGGCGCCGGCCCACGGCCAGAAGCGTGCCACCGCATCGGCCAGCGCGTTGCTCAATGCGGCCGCCGAGCTGATGCGGGTCAGCCAGATCATCCAGCCGATCTCGAACCCGGCGAAACGGCCGAACGCCTCGCGGGCATACAGGTAGCTGCCACCGGGCTCATCGAAGTAGCTGGCGGCCTGCGCATAGCACAGCACCAGCAACGCAACGACGATGCCGGCGGCGACCACGCCCCACAGGCTGAAGGGGCCGAGCAGGGCGACGGTGGCGGCCGGCAACAGGTAGATGCCGCTGCCGATCACGTCGTTGATCGACAGGCCGACGATCTGCCAGCGGCTGACCGCGCGCTGCAGCTGCGGTTCGTCCGGGGTGCTCAACGGGCGTCTCCGCTCAGTGCGGGCAGCTGCCACTGTGCCTGCAGGCGCTTGTACTCGGCGCGCGGCAGCAGCACGAAGCGCGGCGTATCCTGCGGCCGCAGCCAGTCCAGCAGCGCCTGCATGCGCGGCTGCGGCATGGCGGTGCAGCCGGCCGTGGCTTCACGGGGCGCGCGCCATAGATGGGCGAAGATGCAGCTGCCCTTGCCGGGCTGGTTGTCCGGGTTGTGGGCAATCACGAAGCCTTCCTGGTAACGCACGTCGCCCTTGTTGTGCAGGTCCAGCCGCATCGGCTCGGTGGAGCCCTTGATCGCGGCGCTGCCGACCTTCTTCGCATCGACGATGCGGTTGTAGAACGGTGAACCGGGCACATCCATGCAGTAGCTGCTTTCGAGCATGGGTTGGTAGGCCATCGCGGTGCCGGGACGGGTGATGGCATAGCCGAAGGCGCTGCCGAGCGCGAACACGCCGGCCGGGCTGCGGCCATCGCCTTCCTGCTTCTGCGGGCCATCGCCCTGTGCCGGATGCAGGCCCAGGCCCCACGCGCTGCCGGTACGGCCGAGCGCGACCGGGAAGGCTTGCCCGTGCGCGTGCCAGCCCTTGCCGTCGCGTACATAGGCCTGCAGCTGCCCCTGGGTGCTGTCCCAGTTGTCGCTGGTAACCACGATCAGCTGGCGTGCACCATCGAGCGGCGCGGCGTGGACGGACACCGCAGCGGCAAGCAGCAGCGCAGTGGTGGCGAGGCGGGCCAGCGATTTCATCAACGTGCGCTCCGGTCAGGAATCCAGCAGGTGGTCGATCCGCTCCAGGTTCACCGCCAGTTGCTGCTGGCGGTCCGGATTGGCGTGGCAGAGCAGCACGAACAGGAAATCGAGCAGCGCGTGCATGGCGCTACGGTACAGCAGCTGCGCGACCTGCGGCGTCCGGTCGTGCGCGCACACCGCCAGCGCGGCATCAGCATGCGCGCGCAGCGGGTTGGCGGTGTGGCGGGTAATGGAAATCACCTTGCCGCCCATGTCCTGGAACTGCCGCGACAGCTGCGAGAGCTGGGGCAGGTTGCCGAACTCGGAGAACATCAACAGCGCGTCACCCGGGCGTGCCGCTGACAGATTGGCCAGCATCAGGATCGGGTCGGTATGTGGCACCACCAGCAGCCCGAGCAGCGACAGCCGCATGGCGAACTCACGCGCGTACAGGCCGTCATCACCCAGGCCGTACACGAACAGCTTCGGTGCCCCATCGAGCAGCTGCACGATGCGCTCGATCTCCTCTCGGGGATTGGCCTGGCGGGTTTCCTCCTCGGCCAGAGCCTTGCTGCGGCGCAGGGCGTCGCCCAGGCGCAGGTAGTCATCGCCGCTGTCGGGTTCGCTGGGCGCCTGTTGCGGGTCGGCACCCGCGCGGGCCACGTCCTGGCCGATCGAATACTTCAGGTCCGGGTAGCCCTTGAAGCCGAGTTTCTGGCTGAACTTGACCACGCTGGACTGGCTGATGCCGAGCGCACTGGCCAGCTGCTGCGAGGAGTAGTCGCGCAGCAGGTGCGCGTTGTCGAGGATGAAGTCGGCGATGCGGCGCTCGATGGCCGACATCTGCCCGCGCTCGGTGCGGATTTTCAGCAGGGGCGGCATGCGGGGCGTCCGGGCATGGATAGGCGCGTTGCGGTTGGCAGCGTAGAGCAGATTATGTGGT
>NZ_QFHO01000036.1 GCF_004920835.1 Stenotrophomonas maltophilia | reverse complement strand
CGCCTGCCCACACCGCCCCACCCCTGACAGATTCCGGGTGTCTGCCGGGCTTGGGGTCGGATCCCTCTGCTGCGCAGAGGGCTCTGACCCCTGAATCTGTCCGTGCTGGCGGGAGGCGCTAAAATGGCGGGATGATCGCCAATACCGCCGCCTACCATTTCGCCGTCATCGACGCCCCCCAGGCCCTGTGCGACCAGCTGCTGGCGCGTGCCGAGGCGGCTGGGCTGCGGGGCACGATCCTGGTGGCAGGCGAGGGGCTGAACCTGTTCCTGGCCGGTGCGCCTGGGGCCATCGAGGGTTTCTATGTGGCGCTGCGTGCCGATGCGCGCTTTGCACATATGCGGGTCAAGACCAGCCTCAGTGAGCACCAGCCGTTCGCGCGGCTGAAGGCCAAGGTGAAGGACGAGATCATCAGCTTCCGTCGCGACGACGGCCAGCCGCTGGATTACCCGCGCGCGCCGGCGATCGATCCGGCCACCGTGCAGCGCTGGTTGCGGCAGGGGCATGACGACGCCGGCAAGCCGGTGGTGATGCTCGATACGCGCAACCTGCAGGAAGTGGAGTACGGCACCTTCAAGGATGCGCTGGTGCTGCCCATCCACAAGTTCACCGACCTGCCCGAGGCGCTGGCGCCGCACCGCGAGGCGCTGAAGGACAGCACCGTGGTCAGCTTCTGCACCGGTGGCATCCGTTGCGAGAAGGCTGCGCTGTGGATGGTCAACGACGGCATGGACAACGTGCTGCAGCTCGACGGCGGCATCCTCGGTTACTTCGAGGAGGTGGGGGGCGAGGGCTACGAAGGACGCTGTTTCGTGTTCGACGAGCGCGTGGCGCTGGATGCCGAGTTGAAGCCGATGGTCGACCAGCCGATGCCGGAGCCGCGCCCCAGCGCGTTCTGACAGGGCGCCGGTAGAGCCGGCCGCTGGCCGGCTGCAAGGGCTCTCCGCCTGTCGGCCAGCGACCGGCACTACCCAACACGCATGGCACCCCGGGCCATGCCCGGCGGCCCTGAACCCGCCCCACGGGAATCAGCATCCCGCTACCGTCACTGGCCGCCGCGCCTCGCCGTCCCCATGCATGGGGAATCCTGTGACGGAAAACCGCCTGATGATTCCATTGTCGATTCTCGACCTGGCCCCGGTCTGCGAGGGCAGTGACACCACCGCCGCCTTCGCCAACATGCTGGAGCTGGCCCAGCATGCCGATGGGCTGGGCTACCGCCGCTACTGGCTGGCCGAACACCACAACATGCCCGGCATCGCCAGCGCCGCCACTGCGGTGTTGATCGGCCATGTCGCCGGCGGCACCAAGCGCATCCGCGTCGGTGCAGGGGGCATCATGCTGCCCAACCATGCGCCGCTGCAGGTGGCCGAGCAGTTCGGCACGCTGGCCTCGTTGTATCCGGACCGCATCGATCTCGGCCTGGGCCGTGCGCCGGGCACCGATCAGCCGACCGCGCGTGCACTGCGCCGCTACTTCGACAGCGCCGACCAGTTCCCCCAGGACGTGCGCGAGCTGCTGCACTACTTCGAGCCGGTGCAGCCCGGGCAAGCGGTGCAGGCCGTTCCGGGTGGTGGCCTGCGGGTGCCGACCTGGATCCTCGGTTCCAGCCTGTTCGGTGCGCGCATGGCCGCCTCGATGGGCCTGCCGTACGCGTTCGCCTCGCACTTCGCACCGGACGTGATGGACGAAGCGCTGGCCGTGTACCGCCGTGAGTTCCGCCCTTCGGCGACGTTGAAGCAACCGCACGCCATGCTGGCCTTGAACGTTGTCGCCAGCGACAGCGAAGCCGAGTCGCGTCGATTGTTCACCAGCCAGCAGCAGAGTTTCGTGAACCTGCGTCGCGGCCGCCCGGGCAAGATTCCGGCACCCATCGACGACATCGAGTCGTTCTGGGAGCCGCATGAGAAGCTGGGCGTGGAGCGGGCACTGGCCTGCACCGTCCTCGGCGATCCGCAGCAGGTGGCCGAGGGCATCGCCGCTTTCGTTGAGCGGCACAAGCCAGACGAGCTGATGCTCACCGCGAACCTGTACGACCACCGCGCGCGCCTGCGCTCGTTCGAACTGGCGATGCAGGCCTGGCACGCCCGCCACGCGGGCTGAACAATTGCGTCACGAGCTGTTGCAGCGATGCACGGTCTGATGGGGCTCCCACTCATGGAGCCCCCACATGTCCAACGCCCGCACTGAACACATTGCCCAGCTGGCTGAACTGATCAGGGACGTGGAGGTGGCGATGTTCACCACCACCGGTGTCGATGGCCGCCTCTACAGCCGGCCGCTGGCCACCCAGCAGGTCGCCTTCGACGGCGACCTGTGGTTCGTCATCACTGCCGACAGTCCGAAGGTGGCTGAAATCGCGCTCGATCCGCACGTCAACGTGGCCTATGCCTCGCCGTCGAAGAATACTTACGTGTCGGTCGCGGGGCGTGCGCGCGTCGTCGATGACCGCGCAAAGATCGAGGAATTGTGGTCGCCGGCGATGAAACTGTTCTTCCCCGGTGGCAAGGATGATCCCAACCTGCGCCTGATCCATGTGCGCGCCGATTCGGCCGAGTACTGGGATGGCCCGGGCACGTTGCTGGGCAAGGCGCTGACGTTCGTGTTGTCAGCAGTGCAGGATGAGCCCGGGCAGTTGGCCGACAACGGGTTCATTGACCTTCGGTGATGGCCGATGTCCGGTATTGGTAGTGCCGGCCGCGGGCCGGCAATCCTGGAAACGTGGCGGCCGGCCAGCGGCCGGCTGTACCGGGTTCCGGCTCAGAACCAGCGCTGGAACAACTCCACCGTATAGCCCACCAGCTGCCCGGAACTGAAACCGAAGAACGCGATCGCTGCCAGCGCTGCGATCCAGTTGAACAGCATAAGCGCGCCATCGCGTTCCAGCAGTGCCAGCGAGAACAGCAGCAGCTGGAAACCGAACAGGAAGTTGGTGAACGGGATCGGCAGCGACAGCAGCAGGCCGAGCAGCACCAGCAGCAGGCCGGTGAAGGCATGCGCCGGCAGTGGCGTGAGAAGTTGCGGCAGCCGTGGCTTCAACATCCGGTCCAGCCGCCGCAGCGGGCGATCGATGCGGTCGAGGAAGCGGTGCATGGTGCTGCGTCTGGGGCCGCGGCGGGCAATGAAGCCCGGGAGCCAGGGCCGGCGCAGGCAGCACAGCATCTGCACCCCGATCAGAATTACCAGTGGGCCGCTGACCGCGCCTCCCATGCCCGGAATCGGGATGAACGATGGCAGGATCGCCACGAACAGGAACACGCCGAAGGCGCTCTGCTGCAGGTTGCAAAGGATCTGGCCGAGCGGCATGTGCTCGGCCGGGTCGCCGGAGGCGAACATCTCCAGCAGGGTGCGGATGCCCTCGTTGCGGTAGGCCGGGCGCTCAACGCCCGGACCCTGGCCGGCCTCAGGCGGTGAGCTCATCGGCCTGCTCGTCCGACAGCGTGCGCAGCAGCAGCTTGTCCACGCGGGCACCGTCCAGGTCGACCACCTCGAAGCGCCAGCCGGCCCAGTCAAAGTACTCGCCCGCGTGCGGGATGCGGCCGAAGTAGTGGATGCACATGCCGGCCAGCGTGTAGTAGTCGCCATCCTCGGCATCGGGCAGGTCGTTGCTGCCGATCAGCTCGCGCAGGTCCTCGATCGGCAGCGAGCCGTCCACCAGCAGCGAGCCGTCCTCGCGGGTCACCACCAGCGCATCTTCGTCGGCATTTTCGGTGGCCTGCAGACGGCCAACCACCGCGCCCATCAGATCGCTGATGGTCACCAGGCCCTGGATCTCGCCGTACTCGTCCACCACCAGCGCCATCGACTGCTGTTCCTCGCGGAAGATCTCCAGCAGCTTCATCGCGTGGGTGGATTCAGACACGTACAGCGGCTCGCGCAGGGTCTGGAACAGCGCGTTGTCACCGCGCGCCATACGTGTGGCCAACGACTTCAGTTCAAGCACGCCGACCACGTCCATGTCGTTGTCGCGGTACACCGGGTACCGCGAGAACTCATGCTCGGCCATGATCTCCAGGTTCTTGTCCAGACCGCCCTGCGTGTCCAGCCAGGCAATCCGGTTGCGCGGGGTCATCAGGCTGTCGGCGGTACGATCGCCCAGGCGCATGACGCGGTTCATCATGTCGCGCTCGTGGGCGTCGATCACGCCGGCCTCGTGGCTTTCGGCCACCAGCATGCGGATCTCTTCTTCGGTCACCGAGGCGACTTCATCCTTGCCCAGGCCGAAGAGGCGCAGCACCAGCTGGGTGGTCTTGGACAGCAGCCAGACGAAGGGCAGGGCCAGCTTGGCCAGCCAGCTCATCGGCATCGCCACCAGGCTGGCAATGGCCTCCGAACGGGTCAGCGCCAAGCGCTTGGGCACCAGTTCGCCGAAGATCAGCGTAATGAAAGTGATCAGGCTGACCGCCAGCGCGGTACCGACGTTGCCGGCGTAGGCAAAGCCGGGCATCAGGCCCTGGATCCAGCCGGCGAAGGCTTCACCCAGCGCTTCACCGCCGAGGTAGCCGGTCAGCACGCCGATCACGGTGATACCGATCTGCACGGTGGACAGGAAGCTCTCCGGCTTCTCCGACAGCTCCAGTGCCTTGGCAGCGCGCTTGGAGGTGCCGGCCATCTGCTTCAGGCGGCTCTTGCGCGAGGTCATGACCGACATCTCGGACATGGCGAAGAAGCCGTTCAACAGAACCAGCGCGAAGACAATCAGGATCATTTCAAACACGGGCATCGTCCCCGGTTGGTGGCAGGGAGGGCGGGTGCTTGCGATGGCGGCAGGCGCTCAGGAACAGGGTCCGGCGCGGCGCAGGGGGATAAGGGTCGTCGTCCATAAGGTGCGCCCGAGGGCGCGCTGGCATCTTAGCAAAGGGCCGTGGCAGGGTGGCAACTGCCTGTTCAGGTTGAGGGTCCCCAGCCCCCGAAAGGAGGCGGGGATACCCGAGATGGTCATCTAGCCGTCATAATTCCGTCTGGTGCCGTCCTTCCCGCGACGGCTGACAGGTTTCTCAATGTTCTCTCTGCAGACCATTTTCGGTTCCGGCAAACAGTTCTACACCCTGCTCGATGAGGCTGCCGTCGCGGCGTCCGATGCCGCCAAGGCACTGCATTCGATGCTGCGCGACGCCGATCGCCAGCCCGCGCTGGACGCTTTCAAGCTGGCCCGCCTGCGCGAACGCGCGGCCTCGGACAAGATCAGCCAGGCGCTGGTGGACAGCTTCATGACCCCGATCGAGCGCGAAGACATCGAAGCGCTGGGCTCGGCCCTGTACAAGATTCCCAAGCAGATCGAGAAGTTCGCCGATCGCTATTCGCTGGCCACCACCCACCTGGAACACATCGACTTCGCGCCGCGCGCGGCGATGCTCGAGCAGGCCGCTGGCGTGGTGGTGGAGATGGTGGCCGACCTGCGCCACATGAACCTGGACCGGATGACCGCGCTCAACGAGCGCCTGCGCTCGCTGGAAAACGAGGCCGACCGCCTGATGCTTGAGCTGTACCGCGACATCTACTCCGGTCGCCTGGACAACCTGCAGATGTTCCTGCTGAAGGAATTCTTCGAGATCCTGGAAAAGGCCATCGACCGCTGCCGCGAGGCCGGTGTGGTGGCGTACCAGATCGTGTTGAAGAACAGCTGACGGGCCGGTACCGATGCTCACCCTAGTCCTGGTGGTGATCCTGGCCGCGCTCGTCTTCGAGTTCATCAACGGCTTCCACGATACCGCCAACTCCATCGCTACCGTGGTGGCAACCAAAGTACTGTCGCCCGGTTGGGCGGTGATGCTTGCCGCCTTCATGAACCTCATCGGTGCCCTGACCGGCACCGCGGTCGCACTGACCATCGCGTCGGGCCTGCTCAACACCAACGTGGTCGACGTGACCCCGCAGGTGATCCTGTGCGCGCTGCTGGGCGGCATCATCTGGAACCTGATCACCTGGTGGAAGGGCCTGCCGTCTTCGTCTTCGCACGCCCTGATCGGTGGCCTCTGCGGCGCCGGCCTGGCTGCGGCCCACAACAACTGGGACGCGCTGATCTGGTCCGAGCGCCTGGGCAGCTGGGCGCAGAACAAGGGCCTGCTGTGGAAGGTGTTCGTGCCGATGATCACCTCGCCGATCGCCGGCTTCCTGCTGGGCATCGTGGTGATGGTGCTGCTGTGGGGCTTGATCGCCGGCCTGGCCAAGATCGGTGGTGCCATCGGCCGCCTGGCCCGTCCGCGCATCGTCAACGCCTTCTTCGGCAAGGCACAGATCGCCTCGGCGGCCTACATGGGCTTCGCACACGGTCATAACGACGCGCAGAAGACCATGGGCATCATTGCGATGACCCTGATCGGTGCCGAAGCAACCGGTGCACTGAATGACCTGCCGTCGTGGCTGGCCTTCATGCATCCGGACGCGCATGCCGGCGATGGCATCGCCATGTGGATCGTGCTGACCTGCGCGGTGGTGATGGCTGCCGGTACCGCTTCGGGCGGCTGGAAGATCATCAAGACCCTGGGTCACAAGATGGTCAAGCTGCACCCCATCCATGGCTTCGCCGCAGAGACCAGCTCGGCCACCATCCTGACCCTGGCGGCCCACTTCGGCATGCCGGTCTCGACCACGCACAGCATCTCCACCGCGATCATGGGCGTCGGCTTCGCCAAGAACCCGCGTTCGCTGAAGTTCGGCGTGATCGAACGCATCGTCTGGGCCTGGATCCTGACCATTCCGGCAGCAGGTGGTTGTGCGTACCTGATCCTGAAGCTGTTCGAGCTGTTCGGCTGGACCTGAGGCCCGCGGCCTTAGCTTAGGGTCAGAGCCCTTTGCCTGCGGGGAAAAGGATCTGACCCCAACAATCGAAAAAGCCCGCCGGATACCGGCGGGCTTTTTTCATGGGCGAAGAATTTTCCGTATCCAGCGTGCCGACCAACGGTCGGCACCCACCAACAGCCGCAGGAATCTGTCAGCGGCGGGGTGGGGTGGGATTGCAGGACCGTTGGCGCCATGGATGGCGCCATCGAGCCCCCATGGATGGGTTTACGGCGTGTCCTGCAACCCCATCCCGCCTCGCCAGCCCACGGGAACCCGGCTTTTGACGTTGCGGTTGCAGTTGCAGTTGCCGTTGCCGTTGCTGTCAGCGGGTGCCGGGCCGCAGGCCCGGCCGAACCCCTCAGTTACGCTGGAACAACGCCTGCACATCCTTCCGGAATGCCGCCTGGCTGTCCGCCCGGCTGTAGAACATGTGCCCACCCGGATAGCTGCGCACCTGTACCCGGTCCGGATTGCTGCCCATCGCCGGCATCTGGTCCACCGTCAGGATCGACCCCATGAACGGGCACGACAGGTCGTTCCAGCCATGCACGATCAAGACCTGAAGGTGCGGATCGATCGCCACCGCCTGGCGCAGCTGGGTCACCGCGCCCTGGCGCAGATCACCGTTGCGGTCCCACAACCGGTTCACCTCGTAGTTCAGCGCCTGGTAGCGGGAATCCACCTTCCAGCCGACCACGCGCGTGACGAAGTCGACCATCGCCGTGGTGGTCGGCGCGATGATGCTGTCCAGCAGCGGATCGTTGGCACGCTGCTCCGGATCGTTCGGGAACGGATCGAACGCGGTCACGTTGGAATCGTAGCGGCTGCCCAGCGTGCCCTTGTCGCGGAACACCTCGCGCAGGTACGCCTGGGTTTCCAGACGGCCACCGGCACGACGCACGAACTGCGGATCCAGGCCGGTCAGCTCGGTCACCCGGCGCAGCATCGCCTCGGTGGCCTGCGGATCGCTGCGGCCCCTCATCAGCGCGGTGGCGTAGTCGCCGCGGGTGTACTCGACCACGTCACGCATCGCCGCGTCGGTCAGCTTGCCCTGGCGCTCGAGGTGCGCGGCGGCGATCGACGGCAGCGTCTGCATCCACGCCATCGGCGAGACATCGGCGTTGTCTTCCAGGGTCGGGCTCAGGTACGGCGACACCAGCACCAGGCCGTTCATTGCCACGCCCAACCGGGTCTGCAGGTAGTGGGTGATGCGCGGGCCGCGGTAGCCACCGTAGCTTTCGCCGGTCAGGTACTTGCGCGAGGCCATGCGCTGGTTGCGCAGCAGCCAGTCGTAGATCGAGCGCGACAGGTACTCGATGTCGGCGTTGGGGTTGTACAACTGCTTCTTGGCCTCGTCATCGCCGATGCGTGCGCGGCTGAAGCCGGTGCCGACCGGATCGATGAATACCAGGTCGGTGAAGTCCAGCCAGGTGCCCGGGTTGTCGTGCAGGGTGGCCGGCGCCGAGGCGCTGTCGCCTTCCGAACCGAAGGTCACCACCTTGGGACCGATCGCGCCCATGTTGAGGTAGACCGACGAAGCGCCAGGGCCGCCATTGAGCGCGAAGGTCACCGGCCGGTCCTTGCCCGGCATCGTGTAGGCGGTGAACACCACGTCGGCGATCACCTTGCCCTTCTCATCGCGCACCGGCAGGGTGCCAACGGTGGCGGTGTAGTCGAGGGCGCGACCGGCCAGGCGGATGCTCTGGCGAGCGGACGCATCGGCCGGCAGCGCAGGTACCTCGGTCTTGTCGTCCTTGGCATCGGACTTGGTTTCGGCGGCGGGCGCGGCCAGCACGCTGGCGGGAGCAATGAGCAGGCCGACGCAGAGCGCGGCAGTGTGCAGCAGGGACTTCATGGCACCGGATCGGCAGCGGAAGGGATTCCGATGCTAGGCCGCTACGGTGCCGCGCCGTATGTGTCCAAAGCCATGGCCAGGCGTTGTCGCCTGTTGCGGCCAGATTGGGTCAAGCGGGCAGGGCGGCGGCCGCTTCGTCGTCGGCCAGCAGCCCGTACACCGCCGAATCGGCCAGTTCACCCTGGATGCGCCAGCGCTGGCGCAGCAGGCCCTCACGGTGGAAACCGAGGCGTTCAAGCACGTGCGCGGAGGCCGCGTTGCGCGGATCGATTTCGGCTTCCACGCGATGCAGGCGCAGGGTGTGGAACAGGTAGGCTAGCACCTGCTGCAACGCTTCGTGCATGTAACCCTGGCCCTGCAGGCCAGGCGCCAGCAGGTAGCCGATCTCGGCGCGGGCAGCGTCACGGTCGACGGCAAATACCACGCAGATGCCCAGCAGCGGCCCCTCCAGCGATTCGCGTACGGCCAGCTTGAGCTGGGTGCCGGTGGCGTGTGCCGCGAGGTCGTCGTCGATCTGTTCGCGGGCTTCGGCAGGGCGTTTCCAGGCCGGATGGTTCCACCAGCGCATCACCGCCGGGTCGGATTGCAGCGTGAACAGCGCAGCCGCGTCATCACGGCGGATCGGGCTCAGGATCAGGCGCGCGCTGTGCAGCGGCAGGCCGGGGAACAGCAGCGAGTTGGCGGGCAATTCAGTCGTCCACGCAGATGAGCGCGCATTATGGACCCGCAGGGTTTGCCGATGGGGGTGTAATGGCCCCGTGGCGCATGAACCGGTAGTGCCGGCCGCTGGCTGGCACCACCGGTTAACGGGGTCAGAGCCGTTCACCGGTGGGAAACGGCTCTGACCCCGCTCAGCGATCAGGCTTCCAGCGAAGCGAGGTCGCCCTTGCTTTCCAGCCAACCCTTGCGGTCGGACGCACGCTTCTTGGCCAGCAGCATGTCCATCAGCGAACTGGTCTGCTCGCGATCGTCCACGGTCAGCTGCACCAGCCGGCGGGTATCCGGATGGATGGTGGACTCACGCAGCTGCGGCGGATTCATTTCACCCAGGCCCTTGAAGCGGGTCACGTTGACCGCGCCCTTGATCTTCTCGCGTTCGATCTTGTCCAGCATCGAGCGCTTTTCTTCCTCGTCCAGGGCGTAGAACACCTGCTTGCCCACGTCGATGCGGAACAGCGGCGGCATTGCCACGAACACGTGGCCGGCATCGACCAGCGCCGGGAAATGCTTCAGGAACAGTGCGGTCAGCAGGGTCGCGATGTGCAGGCCGTCGGAGTCGGCGTCGGCCAGGATCACCACCTTGCCGTAGCGCAGGCCGCTGATGTCATCCTTGCCCGGATCGCAGCCGATGGCGATGGCCAGGTTGTGTACTTCTTCCGAGGCCAGCACGCTGTTGGACGAGACTTCCCAGGTGTTCAGGATCTTGCCGCGCAGCGGCATGATCGCCTGGAAATCCTTGTCGCGGGCCTGCTTGGCGCTGCCGCCTGCCGAATCACCTTCGACCAGGAACAGTTCGGTGCGCGACAGGTCCTGGCTGATGCAGTCGGCCAGTTTGCCGGGCAGGGCTGGGCCTTGGGTGACCTTTTTGCGGACGACCAGCTTTTCGGTCTTCAGGCGCGCACTGGCGCGCTCGATGGCGATCTGCGCGATCTTCTCGCCCAGTTCCACGTTCTGGTTCAACAGCAGGCTGAACGCATCATGCGCGGCGCCTTCGACGAAGCCGGCGGCCTGGCGCGAGGACAGGCGTTCCTTGGTCTGGCCGCTGAACTGCGGGTCGGTCATCTTCAGCGACAGCACGAACGACACACGGTCCCAGACGTCTTCCGGGGCCAGCTTGACGCCGCGTGGCAGCAGGTTGCGGAAATCGCAGAACTCGCGCAGCGCTTCGGTCAGGCCGGTGCGCAGGCCATTGGCATGGGTGCCGTGCTGCGCGGTTGGGATCAGGTTGACGTAGCTTTCCTGCACCAGCTCGCCTTCCGGCAGCCAGGCCACGGCCCAATCAACGATCTCCGTGTCCTTCTTCAGATTGCCGACGAACAGATCGGCCGGCAGCGATTCGCGGTCGCCCAGCTCCATCTTCAGATAATCGCGCAGGCCGTCCTCGTAGTACCAGGTATCGACTTCGCCGGTGGCTTCGTCGGTCAGCTTCACGGTCAGGCCCGGGCACAGCACGGCCTTGGCGCGCAGCAGGTGCTTGAGCGCACGCACGGCGAACTTGGGCGTATCGAAGTACTTCGGATCCGGCCAGAAGCGCAGGCGGGTACCGGTGTTCTTCTTGCCGACGGTGCCGACCACTTCCAGCGGCGAGGCGCGGTCGCCGTTGCGGAAGGTGATGCGGTGTTCGGCACCTTCGCGCTTGATGTGGATTTCCACCAGGGTCGACAGCGCATTGACCACGCTGACGCCGACGCCATGCAGGCCGCCGGAGAAGGTGTAGTTGTTGTTGTTGAACTTGCCGCCGGCATGCAGGCGGGTGAGGATCAGCTCGACGCCCGGGATCTTCTCTTCCGGATGGATGTCCACCGGCATGCCGCGGCCGTCATCGCTGACCTCTACGCTGCCGTCCTTGAACAGGGTGATCTCGATCGAACGGGCGTGGCCGGCGAGGGCTTCGTCCACCGAGTTGTCGATCACTTCCTGCGCCAGGTGGTTCGGGCGCGCGGTGTCGGTATACATGCCGGGGCGGCGCTTGACCGGGTCAAGGCCGGACAGGACTTCAATATCGGCGGCGTTATAGCGGGCGTTCATCTGTCTTCGAAAGCTTGGAGCGACGCGCAAGTGTGCGGTCTGGCCCGTGATTTTGCACGCCTGCGGTTCAGCCTTGGA
Organism: Stenotrophomonas maltophilia; assembly: GCF_004920835.1. Taxonomy (GTDB): domain Bacteria; phylum Pseudomonadota; class Gammaproteobacteria; order Xanthomonadales; family Xanthomonadaceae; genus Stenotrophomonas; species Stenotrophomonas maltophilia_AQ. The sequence continues at coordinate 31,110 of NZ_QFHO01000036.1, read as the reverse complement.
GCGCGCAAGGGGGTAAAATGGCACCCGCTGGAATCTGAACGCCGGCGCCCCTAGTTGGACCGATATGTCCAAGCCATACCGCGAGGAGGACTCCATGAAGAAGTTGCTGACCATTGCGATCCTGGCCGCCGCTGCCGTTGCAGTGCCGCTGGTGCTGGCGCAGAACGCCGGCCAGCCGGCCCCGCAGCAGGGCGACCAGGCCGACAAGGCGCAGTCCGAGGCGGACGCCAAGGCCAAGCGCCGCGCCCAGGCCAATGCCGAAATGAAGGCCAAGGGCCAGCCGGTCCCGCAGCAGGAAGAAGAGGAAGAAGCGCGCAAGAAGCGCTGATCCCACAACCTGCCAGGCGCCCTTGCGACAAGGGTTGCGCTCCGGAACGCCCCGCCCAGCGGGGCGTTTTTTGTTGGATGGGACGCACAAGCCCCTTGGGTTGGCGGCCATCAATCTGTAAACTATGGCTTTCCGGGAGTAAGTGCGTGTCCACCATTTGCGAATGGGCTGGAGCGGCCAAGCGTGGCTTCCAGCATGGCGGGTCGCAGGTGACGGTCGATTTGACCGGCACGGCCACCCCGACCTCGCACGGTGGTCCCCGTCCGGCGCCTGCCGCCGCATGGAACGGCACCTCCCTCGCTGTCCCAGCGAACCGGAAAACCCCCTCTGAGCACCATGCCCGCCCTCCGGGTGCGCGTGGTGCTGCCGTTTTCCATTTCCAGACAGGATGCTTGCAGCCATGACTCCCTTGATTTTCGTAACCGGCGGCGTGGTGTCCTCGCTCGGCAAAGGCATTGCCGCCGCGTCGCTGGCCGCCATTCTCGAAGCCCGTGGCCTCAAGGTCACGATGATGAAGCTCGACCCGTACATCAACGTCGACCCGGGCACCATGAGCCCGTTCCAGCACGGTGAGGTCTATGTCACCGACGACGGCGCCGAGACCGACCTCGATCTGGGCCACTACGAGCGTTTCGTGCGCACCCGCCTGAGCCGCAAGAACTCGGTCACCACCGGTCGCATCTACGAGAACGTGATCCGCAAGGAGCGCCGCGGCGACTACCTGGGCGCAACCGTGCAGGTCATCCCGCACATCACCGACGAGATCCGTCGCTGCATCGATGAAGCCACCGAAGGCTACGACGTGGCCCTGGTCGAGATCGGCGGCACTGTCGGCGACATTGAATCGCTGCCGTTCCTGGAAGCGATCCGCCAGGTGCGCACCGAGCGTGGCCCGGAGAAGGCACTCTTCATGCACCTCACCCTGGTGCCGTACATCGGCGCCGCCGGCGAGCTGAAGACCAAGCCGACCCAGCACTCGGTGAAGGAGCTGCGCTCGATCGGCATCCAGCCGGACGTGCTGCTGTGCCGCTCCGAACAGGCCGTGCCGGATTCGGAGCGCCGCAAGATCGCCCAGTTCACCAACGTTTCCGAGCGCGCGGTGATCAGCGTGCCGGACGTGGACGTGCTGTACCGCATTCCGTCGGGCCTGCATGCCCAGGGCCTGGACGAGATCGTCGTCAACCAGCTGAAGCTGGCCGACAAGGTCGGTCCGGTCGACCTGTCGATGTGGGAAGACGCGGTCGACGCGACCCTGCACCCGCTGGACGAAGTGACCATCGCCGTGGTCGGCAAGTACGTCGACCACCAGGACGCCTACAAGTCGGTCGGCGAGGCACTCAAGCACGGCGGCCTGCGCCAGCGCACCAAGGTCAACCTGAAGTGGCTGGAAGCGCAGGATCTGGAAGGCACCGATATGGCCGCGCTGGCCGATGTCGATGGCATCCTGGTGCCGGGTGGTTTCGGCGACCGTGGTTTCGAAGGCAAGGTGCTGACCTCGAAGTTCGCCCGCGAGCAGCAGGTGCCGTACTTCGGCATCTGCTATGGCATGCAGGCCGCGGTGGTCGATTACGCGCGCAACGTGGTCGGCCTGGAGGGTGCCAACAGCACCGAGAACGACCGCCAGTCGCCGAACCCGGTGATCGGCCTGATCACCGAATGGCGCACTGCCACCGGCGACGTCGAGAAGCGTGACGACAAGAGTGACCTGGGCGGCACCATGCGCCTGGGCCTGCAGGAACAGCGCCTGAAGCCGGGCACGCTGGCTCGTGAGCTGTATGGCAAGGACGTGGTGGCCGAGCGTCACCGCCATCGCTACGAGTTCAACAACCGCTACCGTACCCAGCTGGAAGATGCGGGCCTGGTGATCGCCGGCAAGTCGATGGACGACACCCTGGTGGAAGTGGTCGAGCTGCCGCGCGATGCGCACCCGTGGTTCCTGGCCTGCCAGGCACATCCGGAATTCCTGTCCACGCCGCGTGATGGCCACCCGCTGTTCATCGGCTTCATCCGTGCCGCGCGCGAGCGCAAGGCCGGCGGCAAGCTGCTGCAGGAAGTCCGCGCCTGACTTGTGATGGGGGCCCTGAGCCCCCATCTTGCTCGCTTCAACCCCAGTGCATCGGCCCGGCCGCTGCCGTGGACAACCAAGGAAATGCCATGAAACTGTGTGGATTCGAGGTCGGGCTGGATCAGCCCCTGTTCCTGATCGCCGGCCCCTGCGTGATCGAGTCGATGCAGCTGCAGCTCGATACCGCCGGCAAGTTGAAGGAAGTCACCGACCGGCTCGGTGTCAACTTCATCTTCAAGTCCAGCTTCGACAAGGCCAACCGCACCTCGGGCACCGCGTTCCGCGGCCCGGGCATGGAAGAGGGCCTGAAGGTCCTGGCCGAGGTCAAGAAGCAGATCGGCGTGCCGGTGCTGACCGACGTCCACGAATACACCCCGATGGATGAAGTGGCCTCGGTGGTGGACGTGCTGCAGACCCCGGCGTTCCTGGTCCGCCAGACCGACTTCATCCGCAAGGTGTGCTCGGCCGGCAAGCCGGTCAACATCAAGAAGGGCCAGTTCCTGGCGCCGTGGGACATGAAGCCGGTCGTGGAAAAGGCCAAGGCCACCGGCAACGAGCAGATCATGGTCTGCGAGCGCGGTGCCAGCTTCGGCTACAACAACCTGGTCAGCGACATGCGCTCGCTGGCGGTGATGCGCGATACCGGTTGCCCGGTGGTGTTCGACGCTACCCATTCGGTGCAGTTGCCGGGCGGGCAGGGCACCAGTTCCGGTGGCCAGCGCGAGCATGTGCCGGTACTGGCGCGTGCCGCGGTTGCCGTGGGCATCTCCGGCCTGTTTGCCGAAACCCATCCGGACCCGTCCAAGGCGCTGTCCGATGGCCCCAATGCATGGCCGCTGGACCAGATGGAAGCGCTGCTCGAGACCCTGATGGAGCTGGATGCAGTGACCAAGAAGCACGGCTTCTCGCGCTTCGCGTGAGTCGTGACTCGTGGGCGGCGCTGGCAACCCAGCGTCGTCGCTGGCACTGGAAGCAGTGGCCGTGGGGCCTGATCGCACTTGGCCTGGCATTGCTGTCGATGTCGGGTGCGTTCTTCATCTTCATGCTGGTGGGAGCGGCGATGCGCCCGCCCGGTGACGGCGCGGGCCTCAACCTGAAGCCCTATGTCATCACCCTCGCCGTGGCCGAACTGTTCACTGTTTCCGCCGGCATCGCTGCGTCGGTGCTGGGTTGGCGACTGAACCGGGGCAGGGCGGCCGCCGCGCTTGCCATGGTCCTGCTCTCGCTGTGGCTTGGCGTGCTGCTGCACGACCTGTTCTGATGAATACGACGACACCGCCACGAGGCTGGCCCTGGGGCCTGGTCGCCCTGGGATTGTCGGTGCTCGCCTGGAGCAGCCTGTTGACCGCCGTAGTGGCCTTTGCAGCCAGCTTCCGTCCCCCGGGGGACGGCGACAACGGCGTGCAGGCCATGCAGTGGTGGGTGCTGGGCGCGCTGGTCACGCTGGTGCTGTCCTTTCTGGGCAGTCTGGTGGCGATGGTGCTGGCCTGGCGGCGGCAGCGAGGACCCATCTGGGCGGCGATTGCCGGTGCCCTGCTGGTGATGCTGGTGTCGCTGGTGCTGATCGTGATCGGGTCCAGCTGGGGCTGATGCCGATCAGGCCATTTGGCAAGCGGCGGGTAGCCGGGGATAATCACGCGGCATTCGTTTTTGTCGCCCCCTCTCCATACAGGTAACCGGCCCGACCATGAGTACGATCCGCAGCATCCATGCCCGTGAAATCCTCGACAGCCGTGGCAACCCCACGCTGGAAGCCGAAGTCACCCTGGAGGACGGTTCGTTCGGTCGCGCCGCAGTTCCCTCCGGTGCCTCCACCGGCACCAAGGAAGCGGTGGAGCTGCGCGACGGCGACAAGACCCGTTACCTGGGCAAGGGCGTGCGCAAGGCGGTCGACAACGTCAACACCACCATCGCCAACGCGCTGAAGGGCTTTGAAGCCTCCGACCAGGAAGGCCTCGACCGTCGCCTGATCGACCTCGACGGCACCGAGAACAAGGGCCGCCTCGGCGCCAACGCGCTGCTGGGTGTTTCGATGGCCGCCGCGCATGCCGCCGCTGCATCGAGCAAGCAGGCGCTGTGGCAGTACCTGGCCGCCAGGACTGGCGTGACCCCGTCGCTGCCGGTGCCGATGATGAACATCATCAACGGCGGCGCACATGCCGACAACAACGTCGACTTCCAGGAATTCATGGTGCTGCCGGTCGGCTTCACCTCGTTCTCCGAAGCCCTGCGCGCCGGCACCGAAATCTTCCATTCACTGAAGTCGGTGCTGAAGGGCCACGGCCTGAGCACGGCGGTTGGCGACGAAGGCGGCTTCGCGCCGGACTTCCGCAGCAACGTCGAGGCGCTGGACACCATCCTCGAAGCGATCGGCAAGGCCGGCTACACCGCCGGTGAAGATGTGCTGCTGGGCCTGGACGTGGCCTCAAGCGAATTCTTCGAGAACGGCAAGTACAACCTGGTCGGCGAGAACAAGCGCCTGACCTCCGAGCAGTTCGTCGACTTCCTCGCCGACTGGGCCGCGCAGTACCCGATCATCACCATCGAAGACGGCCTGGCCGAGAACGACTGGGCCGGCTGGAAGCTGCTGACCGATCGCATCGGCAAGAAGGTGCAGCTGGTGGGTGACGACCTGTTCGTGACCAACCCGAAGATCTTCCAGGAAGGCATCGACTCGGGCACCGCCAACGCGATCCTGATCAAGGTCAACCAGATCGGTACGCTCAGCGAGACCCTGGAAGCGATCGCGATGGCCGACCGCGCCGGCTATGCCGCCGTCGTCTCTCACCGCTCGGGCGAAACCGAAGACACCACCATTGCCGATATCTCGGTGGCCACCACCGCCACCCAGATCAAGACCGGCTCGCTGTGCCGCAGCGATCGCGTGGCCAAGTACAACCAGCTGCTGCGCATCGAGGAAGCTCTCGGCGCCGGCGCGCGTTACGCCGGTCGTGACGCGTTCGTTTCGCTGAAGCGCTGATCCGATGCGCGACTGGCGCTGGATGCTGCTGTTGCTGGCCCTGTTGCTGGGCTGGCTGCAGTATCGCTTCTGGTTTGGTCCGGGCAATTCGGGTGAAGTCATGATGCTCGAAGCCCAGGTCACCAACCAGGAGCGTGACAATGAGGGCCTGCAGCAGCGCAATGACGCGCTGGCTGCCGAAGTGAAGGACCTCAAGGAAGGCCAGTCCGCCATCGAAGAGCGCGCGCGCAGCGAACTGGGCATGATCAAGCCTGGCGAGAAGTTCTACCGCGTGGTCGAGGATGCACCGGTCCATCCGGTACAGCCCGCGACGGGTGTCAGCGCGCAGGCGGGCGATCATCCGGCGGACGTGCCATGAGCGCGGCGATCTGGGTGGTGGTTCCGGCCGCCGGTCGTGGCGCCCGTTTCGGTGCGCCCTTGCCCAAGCAGTACCTGCAGGCGGGTGGGCAGATCCTGCTCGCCCACACCCTGGATGCACTGCTGGCGCATCCGGCGGTGGCCGGAGCGATGGTGGTGATCGGTCCGGACGATGCCGACTGGCCGGGCTGGAGCGAATGGGCCGGCAAGCCGGTGCTGACCTGTATCGGTGGCGCTACCCGTGCGGCCTCTGTGCTGGCCGGATTGCAGGCGCTGCCGGAGACGGTGCGCGCCGATGAATTCGTGCTGGTCCACGACGCGGCGCGCCCGAACCTGTCGCCGGCCGATCTCGGCCGCCTGCTCGAAGTCGGTCGTGCCGACCCGGTCGGCGCGATTCTCGCGGCACCGGTGCGTGACACCCTCAAGCGCGCTGGCGACGATGGTGGCATCGATGGTACCGAGCCGCGCGAGCGTCTGTGGCGCGCATTGACGCCGCAGCTGTTCCGCCGCCACCAGCTCAGTCGCGCGCTGTCCGAAGCCGCTGCCGCCGGTGTGGAAGTCACCGACGAGGCCATGGCCATGGAACGCCAGGGCCAGCGCCCGCTGTTGGTCGAAGGCAGCGAGGACAACTTCAAGGTCACCACCCCGGCCGATCTGGACCGGTTTGAATTCGTACTTTCCCGCCGCGCCGGCTGATTGCCCGCGCGGCCCTGCTGCAAGGGCTGTATCCATGAGCACCGCACTGTTCCCGCCCGTCCGCATCGGCCAGGGCTACGACGTCCATGCCTTCGGTGAAGGCGACCACATCATGCTCGGCGGAGTGAACGTGCCGCACAGCTGCGGCGTGCTTGCACACAGCGATGGCGACGTGATCCTGCATGCGCTGTGCGATGCCATGCTGGGTGCGATCGCGCTGGGGGACATCGGCCAGCATTTCCCGCCGAGCGACGACCGCTGGAAGGGTGCCGACAGCAGCGATTTCGTGCGCCACTGCGACAGCCTGCTGCGCGAGCGCGGCTGGCGCGTCGGCAACACCGACATCACCGTGATCTGCGAGCGGCCGAAGGTCGGCCCGCACGCGTTGGCCATGCGCGAACGCATCGGCGAACTGCTGCAACTGCCGCTGGACGCGGTCAGCGTCAAGGCCACCACCTCGGAGAAGCTGGGCTTCACCGGCCGTGGCGAAGGCATCGCCGCGCAGGCGGTGGTGCTGCTGGTGGCGGCATGATTCCGCTGCCGCTCGCGTTCGGCGCGCCGCTGCTGAGCGCACGCATCCGCACCACGCCGGAAGATTTCCAGGTTGATGAACTGCCGGCCTTCGAGGCCACCGGCGAAGGTGAGCACCTGCTGCTGCACATCCGCAAGCGCGGTGCCAACACCGTGCACGTGGCCAAGCTGCTGGCCGCATGGGCTGGCCTGCCGGAAATGGCGGTGAGCTACGCCGGCATGAAGGATCGGCACGCGGTCACCACCCAGCGCTTCAGCGTGCACCTGCCCAAGCGCGTGGCGCCTGACCTGGCATCGCTGGCCAGTGATGAAATCGAAGTGATCGAATCCACCTGGCACAACCGCAAGCTGCAGCGTGGTGCGCTGGCCGGCAACCGTTTCAAGCTGGTGCTGCGCGACGTGCAGGGTGATGCCGCCGCGATCAGTGAGCGCCTGCAGCAGATCGCAGAGCGGGGCCTGCCGAACTGGTTCGGCGAGCAGCGTTTTGGCCGCGACGGTGGCAACGTGCCGGCGGCGCTGGCGATGTTCGGTGGCCGCCGCATGCGCAAGGACCAGCGTTCACTGCTGCTGTCGGCGGCCCGCTCGGCGCTGTTCAACCGCGTGCTGGCCGCGCGCGTGGAGCAGGGCAACTGGGACCAGCCGCTGGATGGCGAAGTGTGGATGCTCGATGGCAGCCGCAGCGTGTTCGGCCCCGAGCCGTACACCGATGTACTGGCCGAGCGCCTGGCGCGCTTCGACATCCACCCCAGCGCACCGCTGTGGGGCGAGGGTGAACTGCGCAGCACCGAAGCGGCACACGCGCTGGAGCTGGCGGCGCTGGATGACGACGAATCCAAGGCGCTGCGTGCAGGTCTGGAAGACGCGCGCCTGAAGCAGGAGCGCCGCGCACTGCGCCTGCGTCCAGCGTTGCTGCAGCACCAGTGGCTGGCGGATGACGTGCTGGAACTGTCGTTCGCACTGCCGCCGGGCTGTTATGCCACTGCCGTGCTGCACGAGCTCGGCCCGGTCGAAGACGCCTCGCAGGCCTGAGCAGGCGGGCGGGGGTAGAGTCGACTGTTAGTCGACTATCGCGCGCATCGCGGGGTTTCGGCGTGCTGCTGCAGAGAGCAGTCGACTAACAGTCGACTTCTACCGGGCCGGTCGCCGCCGGATTCGTCAACGCCGTGCCAGCAGCACCAGCATCGCGCCGGTGCCGCCTTGTCCGGTCGGCGCCGAATGAAACGCCAGCACGTCGTTGCGCAGCCGCAGCAGGCGATCGACCAGGTTTTTCAGTACCGGCGCACCGCCATCGGACTGCAGGCCCTTGCCGTGGATGATGCGCACGCAGCCGTATTCGTGCGCATGCGCTTCCAGCAGGAACTGGCGCAGCAACGCTTCTGCCTGCGCTGCGGTTGCACCATGCAGGTCCAGCTCGTCCTGCACCGAGTACTGGCCACGCTTGAGGCGCTGGAACACCCGCGGCGGCAGGTTGTCGCGTCGATAGCTGGCCACGTCGCCGGCTTCGAGCGGCGTACTGTCGCGCAGCAGCCGGGCGAACTCGCCAGCGGCTTCCGCCTCGTCACGCTCGGCCATGCGCGCGCGCGGTTTTGGCCGCGGCGCGGCGGGCGCCGGCTCGGCATCCTTGCGCAGCGGCGTCACTTCGCCGATGGCTGCACGGAACAACGCGGCCGGATCTTCATCTTCAGGGTGCGACATGCGCACAGGGTAAACCGCCGGCGTGAGCCTGCCTATGACGATTCGAAGTCGGCCGTGACCGCCGGCAGGGTAGGACCGGCGGCTCGCATGCGGCACAATAGACGATGCCCTTGCAGGGTCGACGGCTTCCGCAGGGAAGCGCGACGGTCCCGCCCACACTGCACGGTGATGGAATCGAATTCTTGGAAAATCAAGCGGTTAAATCGAAGATGCGAATCCTGGTCAGCAATGACGATGGTGTCGACGCCGCAGGCATCCGGATGCTTGCCTCGGTCCTGCGCGAAGCCGGTCACGAAGTGACGGTGGTCGCACCCGACCGCGACCGCTCCGGCGCCAGCAACTCCCTGACCCTGGACCTGCCGATCCGCCTCAAGCGCATCGACCACTACACCGTCTCTGTAGCCGGCACGCCGACCGATTGCGTGCATCTGGCGCTGACCGGCCTGCTTGAATTCGAACCTGACATTGTCGTGTCCGGCATCAACAACGCTGCCAACCTCGGCGACGACGTGATCTATTCCGGCACCGTCTCGGCGGCGATGGAAGGTCGCTTCCTCGGTTTGCCGGCAGTAGCGGTCTCGCTGGTCAGCCGCAATCACGATCCGAAGCACTTCGAGACCGCCGCGCGTGCTGCAGTCGAGATCGTTGCCCGCCTCAAGGCCGACCCGCTGCCCGCCGACACCATCCTCAACGTCAACGTGCCGGATCTGCCGTGGAACGAGGTCAAGGGCTTCGAGGTCACCCGCCTCGGCAACCGCCATCGCGCCGAAGGCTGCATCGCGCAGAAAGACCCGCGCGGCAATGAGGTGTACTGGATCGGGCCAGCTGGCCGCGAGCAGGACTCCGGCCCCGGCACCGATTTCCATGCGGTGCGCACCGGCCACATCTCGATCACGCCGATCCAGGTCGACCTGACCCGCTACCAGGCACTGGAGAAGGTGGCCAGCTGGGTCGGCGGCCTCAGTGCTGCGCTGGACCAGCCGGCATGAGCCCGCGCCTGCGCCTGCAACCGGAAGCTGTCGGCATCGGCATGACCTCGCAACGTGTGCGTGACCGCCTGGTCGATCGCCTGCGTGAAGCGGGCATCGCCGACGAATCAACCTTGAATGCGATCCGGGTGGTGCCGCGCCATCTGTTCATTGATGAGGCGCTGGCGTCACGGGCTTACGAAGACACCGCACTGCCGATCGGCCATGGCCAGACCATTTCGCAACCCTGGGTGGTCGCTCGGATGACCGAGGCTGTCCTGCAGGTGGCACCGAAGCGGGTGCTGGAAGTGGGTACCGGTTCGGGCTACCAGGCCGCGGTGCTCGGCGCACTGGGTCTGGAGGTGTACACCGTCGAGCGCATCGGAGACCTGCTGCGCCAGGCGCGCAAGCGTTTTCGCGCGTTGGGCATGAACATCCGTACCAAGCATGATGACGGCCGCGTCGGTTGGGCCGAGCACGGTCCGTTCGATGCCATCGTGGTCACCGCAGCGGCGCCGGCGCTGGTCGATGTACTGATCGAGCAGCTCGCCGAAGGCGGCCGCCTGGTGGCCCCGGTCGGCGGCCCCAGTGCGCAGTCGCTGGTGCAGTTGGACCGCAAGGCCGACGGCAGCATCGAACAACACGTGCTGGCGCCGGTCACCTTCGTACCGCTGCTGTCTGGCATGCTGGACTAATCCACGGAGCAGGGTTGCATGAAGATTTTCGGGCCGCTGTACGAGCGGGCGATGAAGTGGGCGGCGCACGAACGCGCGCCGACCTACCTCACGGTATTGAGTTTCTTCGAGGCGATCATTTTCCCGGTGATGCCGGAAGTGATGCTGGCGCCGATGTGCGTGGCCCAGCCCAAGCGCGGCTGGTGGTTCGCGACTCTCAGCCTGGCCGGTTCAATGGTCGGTGCGGTGGTCGGCTACGCGTTGGGTCATTTCGCCTTCGAGGCGATCAAGCCACTGTTCGAGGCACTGGGCATGCTGCCGGCGATCGAGCAGGGCATCACCACCGTGCAGGCCAAGATGGCCGAGTCGCCGTGGGCGGTGTTCACCTTCCTGGTGCTGGGCGGCTTCATGCCGATCCCGATGAAGGTCTTCACGTGGGCATCGGGTATCGTCGGCGTACCGATGCCGCAGTACCTGTTGAGCATGCTGATCGGTCGTGGCAAGCGCGTGTTCGTGCTGGCTGCGGTCATCCGTATCGGTGGTGCGCGTGCCGAAGCGGCGCTGCGTCGCTGGATTGAACCGCTGGGCTGGATCGCCACCGCGTTGGTGGTGGTGCTGGTCGCCTGGCTTGTATGGAGGTCGAAGTTCGCATGAATCCTGATCGTCTGAGCAAGGGAGTGCGCATCGGCGCGCTGGCGTTGCTGGTTTCCACCCTGGCCGCCTGCGGCACCGCTACCGTGGTTCGTCCTGGTGGGGGCAGCACCGGTGGCGGCGTGACCACGCCGAAGACCTCGGTGCCCAAGCCGGGCCAGACCGTGGTCGTTCGCAAGGGTGACACCATCTATGCGCTGGCCCGCATCCACGACATCACCCCGGCTGACCTGATTGCCTGGAACAGCCTGGACAATCCCTCATCGATCCATCCGGGGCAGGTGATCCGCCTGTATCCGGCCGGTGCCAGCGGTGGCCGCGCACCGACCACGGTGGTGACCCCGCCGCGCTCCGGCGGCAGCACCGCAGGCAGTGCCGCGCCGACCACGGCGCCGGCCGGTCCGGTGAAGAGCAACATCGCCTGGCGCTGGCCGGCCGATGGCGCCGTCGTGGGCCGCTACGTGGCGGGTGATGCGACCAAGCAGGGCGTGGACATCGCGGGCACCAGTGGCCAGGCAGTCAAGGCCACCGCCAATGGCGTGGTGGTGTATTCCGGTGCCGGCCTGGTCGGCTACGGCGAGCTGATCATCATCAAGCACAGCGACCAGTGGCTGTCGGCGTACGGTCATAACCGCAAGCGCCTGGTGAATGAAGGACAGAGCGTGAAGGCTGGCGAGCAGATCGCGGAGATGGGCCGTACCGGCGCGAACCGCGACATGGTCCACTTCGAGATCCGCTACAACGGCAAGCCGGTCGACCCGCAGCAGTACCTGCCGGCGCGTTGATCGTCGATTCGCCATCTGGGCGGATCCCCGGCCCGGCGTAGCACGCCGGGCGTTTGCCGTCGGCGCGGCCCATGGGCCGCAAACGCCGTCGGCGCACCCGCTACAACGGCAAGCCGGTCGACCCGCAGCAGTACCTGCCGACGCGTTGACGTTGATGGCGCCGGGCCATGCCCGGCGTCTTTCCGCCGCGAAGCGACGCCGCCCGAGCATGGGCTCGGGCGCTACAGGCTACGTGTGATCCAAGGTAGCGCCGGGCCATGCCTGGCGGCTCTGTTCCTCAGCCTTCCAGAATGAAGGCGGCAGCGACCTTACGGCCTTCGCCGGCCAGGATGTTGAAGGTGCGCGCGGCGGCCGGGTTGTTCATCACTTCCAGACCGATGCCACGGCTCAGGCACGAAGCCATCACTACCGCCGGCGGGAACACCTGGCGGTCGCCGGTGCCCAGCACGATCAGCGCCGGATTCAGTGCCAGGATCGGCTCCAGGTCGGCCAGCTGCAGCTCGGCGGCACGTGTCACCGGCCACTGCGCGACCAGCTGGTCCGGAGTCAGGAAGAAGCTGCTGCCCAGCACCTGGTCGTTGACCCTGGCCGAGCGCCCGTCGGCAGCGCGCAGGCTGTAGGCGTAATCGGGCGGTTCGTGGTTCAGCTGCATGGGAGTAGGGCGATCAGCCGCGCGGCAGCACGATCTGGCGCTGTTCCCTGCTGGGACGGTACAGCACGGCCACATGGCCGATGCGCTGCACCAACGCGCTTTCGGTGGCGGCGACGATCTCGCCGATCATCACGTCACGGGCGTCGCGGTCCTCGGCTGCGACCTTCACCTTGACCAGTTCGTGACGCTCCAGCACTTCGTTCAGCTCAGCGATGAAGGCCGGGGTCACGCCCTTGCCGCCGGTCTGCAGCAGCGCCTTCAGGTCGTGGGCTTGGCCGCGCAGGAAACGGGTCTGGGAAGCGGTCAGGGCGATGGACATGCAGGAAAACACGGTTGAATGGGGCGATCAGGGTATCATGAGGACCCCATCAGCCCCTATTTTCAATGGCTACCCGCAGCAAAAGCAGCCAGCGCTGGCTCAAGGAACACTTCTCCGACCCCTTCGTGAAGAAGGCGCAGGCCGAAGGCATGCGCTCGCGCGCCGCCTACAAGCTTGAAGAGCTGCTCGAACGTGACCGGCTGCTGAAGCCGCACATGGTCGTGGTCGACCTTGGCGCGGCCCCGGGCGGTTGGTCTCAGCAGGTTCGGAGACAGATTGGCGATACTGGCCGTGTGCTGGCCCTGGACATCCTTGACATGCCACCGCTGGCCGGCGTGGAGTTCCTTCACGGTGACTTCAGGGAAGAAACCGTCCTATCGCAGTTTGAAGCCATGCTCGGAGATCAGCCGGTAGACCTTGTGCTGTCGGACATGGCCCCCAATAAGAGTGGTGTAGGCGCGGTCGACCAGCCGCGGATGATGCACCTGGCGGAGCTGGCCCTGGATTTTGCCGACAACCACCTGAAGACCGGTGGGGCGTTCCTGATCAAGCTGTTCCAGGGCGAAGGCTTTGACGACTACGTGCGTGACATGCGCCGCCGGTACGACAAGGTCTCCATCCGCAAGCCGGAAGCCTCGCGCAAGCGCTCCCCCGAGGTGTATGCCTTGGGTCAGGGAAAACGCGCCCACATGAAGTAAGCTCGCAACGTACGCAAGTTCGACCCCAACGCAACGCCAGCACTAAGAGGAACACCGGAGCCAATGAGGATGAACGACTTGACCAAGAACCTCCTGCTATGGGTGGTCGTCGCCGTCGTGCTGATGGTGGTCTTCCAGAGCTTCTCGCCCAAGACCTCCGGGGCTGGGGCGCAGGGCGCGTCGTATTCGCAGTTCCTGGACCAGGTGGACAGCGGCAACGTGCAGAAGGTCGCCTTCGGCGGCGACATGCGCGGCGGTACCAGCCAGCTGACCTACACCACCCGTGGCGGCCAGTCGGCCACCATCACCGCACCGTTCGATCGTGACCTGATCAACGTGCTGCGCACCAAGAACGTGGAAATCGTGCAGGAAGAGCCGTCCAGCGGCATCTCCCTCGGCGCGATCCTGATGAATTTCCTGCCGGTCATCCTGATCATCGGCTTCTGGTTGTTCATCATGCGCCAGATGCAGGGCGGTGGCGGCGGTGCCAAGGGCGCGATGTCCTTCGGCAAGTCGCGCGCCAAGCTGCAGGGCGAAGACCAGATCAAGGTCACCTTCGCCGACGTCGCTGGCTGCGACGAGGCCAAGGAAGAAGTGGGCGAGCTGGTCGACTTCCTGCGCGACCCGTCCAAGTTCACCAAGCTGGGCGGCAAGATTCCGCGTGGCGTGCTGATGGTGGGCCCGCCGGGTACCGGCAAGACGCTGCTGGCCAAGGCCATCGCCGGCGAAGCCAAGGTGCCGTTCTTCTCGATCTCCGGTTCGGACTTCGTGGAAATGTTCGTCGGCGTCGGCGCCAGCCGTGTGCGCGACATGTTCGAGCAGGCCAAGAAGCACGCGCCGTGCATCATCTTCATCGATGAAATCGACGCCGTCGGCCGTCACCGTGGTGCCGGCCTGGGCGGCGGTCATGACGAGCGCGAGCAGACCCTGAACCAGCTGCTGGTCGAAATGGACGGTTTTGAAGGCGGCGAAGGCGTGATCGTGATCGCCGCGACCAACCGTCCGGACGTGCTGGACCCGGCGCTGCTGCGTCCGGGCCGTTTCGACCGCCAGGTGGTGGTCGGTCTGCCGGACGTGAAGGGCCGCGAGCACATCCTCAAGGTGCACATGCGCAAGCTGCCGCTGGCTGACGACGTCGTGCCCATGGTGATCGCGCGTGGTACCCCGGGTTTCTCCGGTGCCGACCTAGCCAACCTCTGCAACGAGGCCGCCCTGTTTGCCGCCCGTGGCAACGAGAAGGAGGTCCGCATGGACCACTTCGATCGTGCCCGCGACAAGATCCTGATGGGTGCCGAGCGTCGTTCGATGGCCATGAGCGAGGAGGAGAAGACCCTCACCGCGTACCACGAGGCCGGTCACGCCATCGTCGGTCGTCTGGTGCCCGAGCACGATCCGGTCTACAAGGTCACCATCATTCCGCGCGGCCGTGCGCTGGGTGTGACCATGTACCTGCCGGAAGGCGACAAGTACTCGATGAACCGCGTGGCGATCAAGTCGCAGCTGTGCTCGCTGTACGGTGGCCGCGTGGCCGAGGAGCTGATCTTCGGTGCCGACAAAGTCACCACGGGTGCCTCCAACGACATCGAACGTGCCACCAAGATGGCCCGCAACATGGTCACCAAGTGGGGCCTGTCCGACCAGCTCGGCCCGATCGCCTATGGCGAAGAGGACGATGAGGTGTTCCTGGGCCGTTCGGTCACCCAGCACAAGAGCGTGTCCAACGACACCGCGCGCCGCATCGACGAGGAAGTGCGCAACATCCTCGACGAGGCTTACGCACGCACCACCGAGCTGATGACGGCCAATCTGGACAAGCTGCACGCGATGTCCCAGCTGCTGCTGCAGTACGAGACCATCGACGCGCCGCAGATCGACGCCATCATGGAAGGTCGCGATCCGCCGCCGCCGGCCGGCTGGAACAAGTCGAACAAGGATGGTGGCAACGACAAGGGTGGCGACGCCCGTCCGCTGCCGCCGATCGCAGGCCCGGCCGAGTCGCACTGACGGCCCGCTGCAGGTAATACCAGACGAGGCCGGGGCAACCCGGCCTCGTTGTTTCCGGGCCACTGGCCCATCCCGAAGAACCGTTCTGATGCTGGAGCCCGCATGTCCACCCCGAAGCCCGAACCGATTTCCCACACCGTCGAGATGATCATCGCCACCGTGGTCGGCGTGGGTGTAGGCCTTGGTGCCGACAACCTGTTGCTGGGCTGCGTGGTGGGTATCGGTGTCGGCATCGTGCTGAGCATCGCCAAGACCCTGTACGTGGACCGCAAGCGCCGCCGCCGTTGATGGGTATCGGCAGGGCTGCGCCCTGCACCTGCTACGAGCCGGAGCAACAGCAACAGCTACAGCTACATTCCGTGGGATGGCGGGGCGGGGTCGGAGTGCGGGGACGCCGCGAGTACGTCCCTGTAGGCTTGGCAGCCGCATTCATGCGGCTGACACCCCGCACTCCGACACCGCCCCACCTCTGACAGATTTCGGGAGCTGTTGGTAGGTGTCGACCTTGGTCGACACATCTGTCAGATATCGATGTACAAGAATGGGGTCAGATCCGTTTTCCGCAGGAAAACGGATCTGACCCCAAGAGCTGCTCCGAAAGATCGCAGAAATCTGTCGAAGGCGGGGTGGGTCCGGTTGCGGGAGTGTCCGCGGCATGGGCCCGAGGCATGCCTCGGGCGGGTTGGGCAGGACGCGCAACCCTGGTCTTGCCGTGTGCCCAGGACAGCGCACACGAGCAAGCCGCGGCCAAGCCCCCATGGATGGGTTTACGGCGTCTCCCGCAACCGGACCCACCCCGGCTACCCTCAGGAAACCAGCTTCTGCTGTTGCTTGGGCTCTTGCTGTGGCCGTTGCCTCTGCGGGTGCAGGGCGCCGCCCTGCCGAACTAAACTACCCGCCGTTGTCCCTGCAGGATTGCCCATGTTCGATACCTCGCCCCAGCTCGATTGCGCCGGCCGCATTCTGCGCCTCGACCGTGCCCGGGTCATGGGCATCGTCAACGTCACCCCGGACTCGTTCTCCGATGGCGGCGCGCACGACACCACCGAGGCCGCGGTCGCACATGGCCTCAAGCTGGTCGAGGAGGGCGCGGACCTGCTGGACATCGGCGGCGAATCGACCCGGCCGGGCGCTGCGCCGGTATCGGTGGAGGAGGAGCTGCGCCGGGTGATTCCGGTGATCGAGCAGTTGGCTGCCCGAACCCAGGTGCCGATCAGCATCGACACCTTCAAGCCCGACGTGATGCGGGCGGCAGTGGCGGCCGGCGCCGGCATGATCAACGACATCTTCGGCCTGCGCCAGGAAGGCGCATTGGACGCGGCTGCCGAGGCCGGCGTGCCGGTGGTGCTGATGCACATGCAGGGCGAGCCGGGCCACATGCAGGCCGATCCGCATTACGACGACGTGGTCGCCGAGGTGCACGGTTTCCTGGTGCAGCGCCTGTTCGCTGCCGAGATGGCGGGCATCGAGAAGAAAAACCTGCTGATCGACCTCGGCTTCGGCTTTGGCAAGACCACCGCCCACAACATGACCCTGCTGGCGCGTTCGGAGCGCTTCCTGGAACTGGGCGTGCCGATGCTGGCTGGCCTGTCGCGCAAGCGCAGCCTGGGTGAACTGACCGGTCGCGACACGCCGTCTGAGCGAGTGGCTGCTTCGGTTGCCGCGCACCTGATCGCAGTTCAGCGAGGTGCGGGCATCGTGCGCGTGCATGACGTGGCCGCCACGGTCGACGCACTGAAGATCTGGCAGGCAGTGGAGGCCGTACCGACGCCGCGCGCCGACGCCACGCCGACGATCCGCTGGCCGGACGAAGACTGATGGGGATCGACCAGCGGCCGCTGGCGATCGCCGTGATGGGACCGACCGCCAGTGGCAAGACCGCGACTGCGATCGCCCTGGCCCGGCAGCTGGATGGCGAGATCGTGAGCGTCGATTCGGCACTGGTCTATCGCCACCTGGACATCGGCTCGGCCAAGCCCGATGCGGCCGAGCGTGCGCAGGCGCCGCACCACCTGCTGGATCTGCGCGATCCCTGGCAGACCTATTCGGCGGCCGAGTTCGCGGCCGATGCCGGTCGCGTCGTGTCCGACATCCTGGCGCGCGGCAAGATGCCGATCCTGGCCGGCGGCACCGGGTTGTACTTCCGCGCCTTGTTGCAGGGCCTGTCGCCGATGCCGGAGGCCGATCCGGCGACGCGCGAAGCGCTCAGCGCCGAAGCCGCCGAACGCGGCTGGGCGGCACTGCATGCGGAACTGGCCAAGGTTGATCCGGCGGCCGCCGCACGCATCCATGCCACCGACCCGCAGCGCATCCAGCGGGCGCTGGAGGTCTATCGCCTGACCGGTACCCCCATCACGGAGTGGCAGCGCCGGCCGGGCGTGGCGCCGTTGCCGGTGCGCACGCTCAAGCTGGTCCTGGCCCCGCGTGACCGCGCGGTACTGCACCAGCGCATCGAGGCGCGCTTCGACGCCATGCTGGCGCAGGGTTTCCTTGACGAGGTGCGGGCGCTGCGCGCGATGCCGGAATTGGCCGCCGCGGAGGCGCCACTGGACCTGCCGGCTGTGCGCGCGGTCGGCTATCGCCAGGCTTGGGAGTACCTGGACGGGCAGGGCGATGCCGCCCGCTTACGTGACAAGGCGATCTTCGCCACCCGGCAGCTGGCCAAGCGCCAGCTGACCTGGCTGCGCGGTGAACTTGATGCGCGCTGGTTCGACCCCCATATCGACCGGGAGCGCCTTGCCGGCGCGGTGTCGACCTTCGTCGCACGCTGAACCCCCGCCAGCCGTGTAACATCATCGGTCGGTGGGCGGCTCGGGGGCCGCGGCAACCGTCGGCAACCCAATAAGAACAATAATCAGGAGTGTGCAATGTCCAAGGGACAATCGCTGCAGGATCCTTTCTTGAACGCACTGCGGCGCGAGCGCGTGCCGGTTTCGGTGTACCTGGTCAACGGTATCAAGCTGCAGGGCACGATCGAGTCGTTCGACCAGTTTGTGGTCCTGCTGCGCAACACGGTCAGCCAGATGGTCTACAAGCACGCCATTTCCACGGTGGTACCGGCACGCAACGTGAAGGTCGGACCGGGTGGTGGCTATGTGCAGTCGGGTGAAGGTGGTCAGGCGGGTGATGAAGCAGACGAGTAAGACTGGAGCGGTGAATGTTTGACCGCTCGAAAAAGGGCGAACACGCCCTCTTGATCCAGCCGCATTTCGGCAAGCTGGAAGACGATGTGCTGGAAGAGTTCGGTGATCTGGCCCGCTCGGCTGGGGCCAGCATCGCCGCCACGATCACCGCGCGCCTGGATCGGCCCAATCCGTCGACCCTGATCGGCAGCGGCAAGCTGGACGAGATCAAGGCTGCCGCAGATGCGTCTGGCGCCGACCTGATCCTGGTGAACCATGCGTTGAGCCCGGGCCAGGAGCGCAACCTGGAGCGCTTCCTCGAACGCCGGGTGATCGACCGTACCGGCCTGATCCTGGACATCTTCGCCCAGCGTGCGCACAGCCACGAAGGCAAGCTGCAGGTCGAGCTGGCGCAGCTGCGCCACCTGGCTACGCGGCTGGTACGCGGCTGGACCCACCTGGAGCGCCAGCGCGGCGGTTCCATCGGACTGCGTGGCCCGGGTGAAACCCAGCTGGAAACCGATCGCCGCCTGCTGCAGAAGCGGGTGGAACAGCTGCAGAAGCGGCTGGAAAAGGTGGAAGTGCAGCGCACCCAGATGCGCCGCGCCCGCGTGCGCAGCGAGCTGCCGCGTGTGGCCCTGGTGGGCTACACCAACGCCGGCAAGTCGACCCTGTTCAACGCCATGACCGGTGCCGAGGCTTACGCTGCGGACCAGTTGTTCGCGACCCTGGATCCGACCGTACGCCGCATCGCGGTGCCGGGCGGCAACGTGGTGCTGGCCGACACCGTCGGCTTCGTCCGTGATCTGCCGCATGATCTGGTCGCCGCGTTCCGCTCGACCCTGTCCGAGGCGCGCGAGGCCGACTTCCTGCTGCACGTGGTTGATGCCGCCGATCCGCACCGCGAGGAGCGCATCGCCCAGGTCGACGAGGTACTGACCGCGGTCGGTGCCGGCGATCTGCCGCAGCTGCTGGTGTTCAACAAGATCGACCGCATCGACGGTGCAGACGTCCGCCACGATGGCCAGGACGGCGTTCCCGACGAGTCGCGCCGCGAGCGGGTGTGGATTTCCGCACGCGATGGACTGGGCCTGGAACTGCTGCAGAGCGTGCTGGGCAAGCGCCTTGGCCTGCAGCACGTGACCGGTGAGCTGCGCCTGCCGCCGGATGCCGGCCGCCTGCGTGCGCGCCTGCACCAGCTGGAAGTGATCCGCAGCGAGCAGACCGATGAAGACGGCTGGCTGCTGCAGGTCGACCTGCCGATCGCCGAAGCCGAGAAGCTGGCGGCCAGTGCGGACGGCGCGCCGATCCGGGCGCTGCTGCCGGAAAAGCTGCCGGAGTGGTGAGGTAGCGCCGGGCCCTGCCTGGCGGCTGCCGTCACGGCGGCCCGCGACACGCGGCCGTCATCTGCGGTACAACGTGCAGGTTCTTCACCCCACCGTCATGCCGATGTCCATTCCCACCGACGCTGAACTCAATGCCCTGTCCGCCGCGCTCGGGCAGCGCCTGCAGCAGGTCTCGCTGCAGCTGGTGACCGCCGAGAGCTGCAGTGGCGGCTGGATCGCCAAGTGCATGACCGACATCGCCGGTTCCTCGGCGTTCTTCGACTGTGGCATGGTGGTCTACAGCTACGAGGCCAAGCAGCGCCTGCTCGGCGTGCGCGCGCAGACCCTGGAGCAGTTTGGTGCGGTCAGCCGCGAAACCGTGTTGGAGATGGTGTCCGGTGCGCTGGTCAATTCCGGCGCCGGCATCGCCGTGGCGGTGACGGGTATCGCTGGCCCTGGTGGCGGTAGCCCTGACAAGCCGGTCGGCAGCGTCTGGATCGGCTGGAAGCGCCGTGGAGGTTACGCCCGCGCCGAGTTGTTCCAGTTCGATGGCGACCGCGAAGCCATCCGCCGGCAAACCGTGTCCGCGGCATTGCGCGGTATCGACGCCCAGCTGTGACATGCTGCTCCGGTAATCGTCCGGAGCACGCATGATGTGGGAAACGCTGGGCACGGTCCGTGACCTGGGCCGACTGCAGGAAATTGCCGTCGTCCTGATCCGCTATGGCTTCGGCGATGTGGTGCGGCGCATCGGCCTGGCCACGGTGCTGGAGCGGGCAGGGCGCCTGCTGCACTGGAACGAAGAGCGCCAGGAACTGCTGCGGATGACCGCACCGGTGCGCGTGCGCAGCGCCATGCAGGATCTCGGCCCAACCTTCGTCAAGCTTGGCCAGGTGCTGGCGACGCGCGTCGACCTGCTGCCGCCGGAATGGATCGCCGAGCTTTCCGAACTGCAGAACGCAGTGCCGGCCTTGCCGTACGCGGACATCCGCGAGCAGCTCGAGTCCGACCTCGGTGCGTCGCCGCAGGAGGTGTTCGCCTTCCTTGATGAAACGCCCATGGCTGCGGCTTCACTGGCGCAGGCCCATCGCGCGCGCCTGCAGGACGGTCGGGAGGTGGTGCTGAAGGTACGTCGCCCGGGCATCCGCGATGTGGTCGAGGCCGATCTGCGGCTGCTGGCGCGCCTGGCCGAGATCGTCGAGGCGCGCCTTCCGGATCTGCGTCGTTACCGTCCGGCCGAGGTCGTGCAGCAGTTCACCGTGTCGCTGCGCCGCGAGCTGGATTTCGCCGCCGAATGCCGCAACGCCGAGCGCATCGCGCGCAACTTCAAAGGCCGCGACGATATCCTGATTCCCAGCGTGCATTGGCAGTGGACCTGCGAAAGCCTGAATGTGCAGGACTTCGTTGATGGCATTCCCGGCCGCGACCTGGCCGGCGTCGACGCCGCAGGGCTGGACCGGCGCGAACTGGCGCGGCGTGGTGCCGACATCGTGCTGAAGATGGTGCTGGAGGACGGCAGCTTCCACGCCGATCCGCATCCGGGAAACATCATCTACCTGCGCGACGGCCGCATCGGCGTGATCGATTTCGGCATGGTCGGTGCGCTGTCCGAAGTGCGTCGTTTCCAGGTCGCGCAGCTGCTGCACGGGCTGGTCGAGCAGGACCCGCAGGGCGTGGCCGACGTGCTGCTGGACTGGGCCGGCGGCGTGGAAGTGGACGAAAACCGGCTGCAGCACGACATCAGCCAGTTCGTCGACCAGTACCGGGGCGTGCCACTGAAGGACCTGCGCATCGGCCTGATGCTGGGCGACATCACCCAGCTGCTGCGCAGCTACAGCCTGACCCTGCCGGCCGACCTGGCGCTGATGATCAAGGCGTTCCTGACCCTGGAAGGCATGGGCCGGCAGCTGGACCCGGATTTCGACATGGCCAGCGCCGCGCGACCGTTCCTGGAGCGGGTGGTGCTGCAGCGCTATGCGCCCAAGGCGCTGCTCAAGCGTGGCCGGCGCAGCCTGCTGGGCCTGGTTGATTTCGCCGGCGAACTGCCCCGTGACCTGCGCAAGCTGGTCCAGGCCGCACGCCGTGGGCGCCTGCAGCTGAAGGTGGAAACCACGGCGTTGCAGGGCTTCGGCGAACAGGTCAACCGCGCCGCCAACCGGCTGGTGATGGGCATCGTCACCGCCGCCCTGATCATCGGCTCATCCATCGTGATGCACAGCGTCGGCGGGGTTTCCAGCCGCTGGCTGCTGGCGCTGGGCGTATGCGGTTTCATCGGCGCCGGCTTCTGCGGCGTGTGGATCCTGTTTTCGATATGGAGAAGCGGCAAGCACACCTAGTGTGCTTGCCGCAGCGGTTCCCAACGGGAACTGCGGAATCGCTGCGCGATTCCTGTAGAGCCGACCGCTGGTCGGCTGCTCTTGCTTTTGCCCCTACCAGCTGGGCCATGCCCGGCGACGGCGACGGCGACGGCGCCGAGCATGGCTCGGCGCAATAGGTCGTTCCCCGTCAGTCCTGCATCCCGCCGTGTCGCAACCAGCACTTGCAGTCCCGTTCGTTAGTAGTAATACTACTAATCATGGACCTGACCGACACCCAGCAGGCGATCCTGCAGTTGATCGCCGAGCGTATCGAGAGCGAAGGCGCACCGCCGTCGCAGACTGAAATCGCGCGTGCATTCGGCTTCAAGGGCGTCCGCGCGGCCCAGTACCACCTGGAAGCCCTGGAGCAGGCCGGTGCGATCCGTCGCATTCCGGGCCAGGCCCGAGGCATCCGCCTGGTGCAGGCGCCACCGCTGGAGAAGCTGGCCGAGCCGGGCCTGCCCGACAACGTTCTGCGCCTGCCGGTGCTCGGCCGGGTCGCAGCAGGTCTGCCGATCGGTGCCGACATCGGCTCGGATGATTTCGTGGTGCTGGACCGGGTGTTCTTCTCGCCGGCGCCGGATTACCTGCTCAAGGTGCAGGGCGATTCGATGATCGACGAGGGCATCTTCGACGGTGACCTGATCGGCGTGCACCGCACCCGCGATGCCCATTCCGGGCAGATCGTGGTGGCCCGCATCGATGACGAGATCACCGTCAAGCTGCTGAAGATCGCCAAGGACCGTATCCGCCTGCTGCCACGCAACCCCGACTACAAGCCGATCGAGGTGCTGCCGGACCAGGACTTCTCGATCGAAGGCCTCTATTGCGGCCTGTTACGACCCAACCGTTGACCTGTTCCATAGCGCATTACCCCGCGGTCTTTTGTGGCGATTCTCTGGTTCCACTGAGGTTGGTACGGATGTCCGATAATTCTTTTCAGAGCGCCGGGCAGAATCTCAGCCTGTGCGATACGTCCGACTTAAAGTGAACCCATGGCAAAGAAGACCCCCAAAGACAGCACCTCCAACGACACGACCTCTGCAAGGACCAATCCGATGGACGAGAACAAGAAGCGCGCCCTCGCTGCAGCTCTGGGCCAGATCGAAAAGCAGTTCGGCAAGGGCTCGGTGATGCGCATGGGCGACCGCGTGGTCGAACCCGTCGAAGCCATTCCGACCGGTTCGCTGATGCTCGACATCGCGCTGGGTATTGGTGGCCTGCCGAAGGGCCGTGTCGTTGAGATCTATGGTCCGGAGTCGTCGGGCAAGACCACCTTGACCCTGCAGGCCATCGCCGAGTGCCAGAAGCTGGGCGGCACTGCAGCCTTCATCGACGCCGAGCATGCGCTGGATCCGATCTACGCCGCCAAGCTGGGCGTCAACGTGGACGACCTGCTGCTGTCGCAGCCGGACACCGGCGAGCAGGCGCTGGAAATCGCCGACATGCTGGTCCGTTCGGGCTCGGTGGACATCCTGGTGGTCGACTCGGTTGCCGCGCTGACCCCGAAGGCCGAAATCGAAGGCGAGATGGGCGACCAGCTGCCGGGTCTGCAGGCCCGCCTGATGAGCCAGGCGCTGCGCAAGCTGACCGGCAACATCAAGCGCTCCAACACCCTGGTGGTCTTCATCAACCAGCTGCGCATGAAGATCGGCGTGATGATGCCGGGCCAGAGCCCGGAAGTGACCACTGGCGGCAACGCGCTGAAGTTCTATGCCTCGGTGCGTCTGGATATCCGCCGTATCGGCGCGATCAAGAAGGGCGACGAGATCATCGGCAACCAGACCAAGATCAAGGTCGTCAAGAACAAGCTGGCGCCGCCGTTCAAGCAGGTCATCACCGAGATCCTGTATGGCGAAGGCATCAGCCGCGAAGGCGAACTGATCGACATGGGCGTGGATGCCAAGCTGGTCGAGAAGGCCGGCGCCTGGTACAGCTACGGCGAAGAGCGTATCGGCCAGGGCAAGGACAATGCCCGTGGCTACCTGCGCGACAACCCGACCGTCGCCGCCAAGCTCGAAGCCGAGCTGCGCGAGAAGTTCCAGCCGTCTGAAGCTGCCCGCGAAGAAGGCGACGACGAAGGCGACGACGAATAAGGCTTGCTGTGGGGCAGGGTGGCGCCGTCAGTGACGTCGCCCTGCTCCGCAGGTTCGAATCGCCCATGGACGGGCAGGGCGCCACGGATGGCGCCACCCCTGGAGCACCGATGTCCGACGCCGAAGACATTCCCGGCGGCCGCAAGCGACGGCCGCGTGAGCAGACCCCCGTACAACGGGCGCTGGGCCTGCTGGTCCGCCGCGAACACTCGCGCAAAGAGCTGACCCGCAAACTGACCGCCCGTGGCATCGAGGATGAGGCCGCGCAAGCCGCTGTTGCCAAGCTGACCGAGGCGGGCTGGCAGGATGACACCCGCTTTGCCGAGAACCTGGTGCGGATGCGTGCCAATACCGGCTACGGGCCGATCCACGTGCGCGCCGAGCTCGGCACCCATGGCCTGGACAGCGAGGCGATCGCCGCGGCAATGGACAGTTATGAAGGCGACTGGCAGGAGAACGCCCGCGACCTGGTCCGCCGCCGCTTCGGCGAAACCGGCCCGCAGGACCTGGCGCAGCGTCGCAAGGCTGCGGACCTGCTGGCCCGACGGGGCTTCGACGGGGGCAGCATCCGCCGCGCGACCCGCTACGACCCGGATGACTGAGACTGGCGGCGCCGGGCCTGATACCCTTTAGGTTTTCGGCGGTCCCGCGCGACCCTGGCCATTGCGGCCGGTGGTCCGGGTCCGCCGGCCCGCCGACTGCCAGCCCCCAATGAACGCATCCGCCAAATTCACGACTTCCCAGATCCGCAGCGACTTCCTTGAATTCTTCAAGGGCAAAGGCCACACCATCGTGCCGTCGGCGCCGCTGGTGCCGGGCAATGATCCGACCCTGCTGTTCACCAATTCCGGCATGGTGCAGTTCAAGGACGTGTTCCTTGGCGCGGAGAAGCGCAGCTACGTGCGCGCGGCCGACGTCCAGCGCTGCCTGCGCGCCGGCGGCAAGCACAACGACCTTGACCAGGTCGGCTACACCGCACGTCACCATACTTTCTTCGAAATGCTGGGCAACTGGTCCTTCGGCGACTACTTCAAGAAGGACGCGATCGCCTGGGCATGGGAGCTGCTGACCCAGGTCTGGAAACTGCCGGCCGAACGCCTGCTGGTCACCGTCTACCAGACCGACGACGAAGCGTATGCGCTGTGGCGCGACATGGTCGGCATCCCGGAAGAGCGCATCGTGCGCATCGGTGACAACAAGGGTGCGCCGTTTGCCTCGGACAATTTCTGGCAGATGGCCGATACCGGCCCGTGCGGCCCGTGCACCGAGATCTTCTACGACCACGGCGACCACATCGCCGGTGGCCCCCCGGGTTCCCCGGATGAAGACGGCGACCGCTTCATCGAAATCTGGAACCTGGTGTTCATGCAGTTCGATCGCCAGCCCGACGGCACCCTGGTGCCGCTGCCGGCACCGTGCGTGGATACCGGCATGGGCCTGGAACGCCTGGCGGCGATCCTGCAGCACGTGCACACCAATTACGAGATCGACCTGTTCCAGGCGCTGATCCGCAAGGCGTCCGAGCTGACCGGCACCGCCGATCTGGAGAACAAGTCGCTGCGGGTGATCGCCGATCACATCCGTGCCTGCTCGTTCCTGATCGTCGACGGCGTGCTGCCGTCCAACGAAGGCCGCGGCTACGTGCTGCGCCGTATCATCCGCCGCGCCCTGCGCCACGGCTGGATGCTGGGTGTGCGCCAGCCGTTCTTCAGCAAGCTGGTGCCGACTCTGGTCGAGCAGATGGGCGAGGCCTATCCGGAACTGCCGGCGGCGGTCGATACCGTCACCCGTGCGCTGCAGGCCGAAGAAGAGCGTTTCGCTGAAACCCTCGACGCAGGCATGAAGATCTTCGAAGACGTTGCCGGCAAGGCCAGCAATGGCGTGATCCCCGGCGTTGATGCGTTCCGCCTGTACGACACCTATGGCTTCCCGCTCGACCTGACCCAGGACATCGCCCGCGAGCGCGACCTGACCGTCGACATCGCCGGCTTCGATGCGGCGATGGAGCAGCAGCGCGAAACCGCGCGCGCGGCCGGCAAGTTCGGCGGTGGCGTTACCCTGCCGGCCGAGCTGGTGGCAACCCTCAGCCCGACCCGCTTCCTCGGCTACGACCGCCTGCAGGCCGATGACCTGACCGTGCTGGCCGTGCTCAAGGACGGCCGTCCGGTGCAGTCGGCCAATGCCGGTGATGCGGTCATCGTGATCACCAACCAGACCCCGTTCTACGCCGAGTCCGGCGGCCAGGTCGGCGACACCGGCGTGCTGACCGGCAACGGCGTGCGCCTGGCGGTGGACGACACCCAGAAGTTCGCCGGCCAGTTCCATGGCCACGTCGGCACCCTGTCCGAAGGCGGCCTGAAGGTTGGTGACGTGCTGTCCGGCCAGGTCGATGGCGAGCGTCGCGGCGCCACCATCCTCAACCACTCCGCCACCCACCTGCTGCATGCCGCCCTGCGCGAAGTGCTGGGCACCCACGTGCAGCAGAAGGGCTCGCTGGTCGCTCCGGACCGCCTGCGTTTCGACTTTTCGCACTTCCAGCCGATCAGCGCGGAAGAGCTGGCGGTGATCGAGCGCAAGGTCAATCAGCAGGTGCGTGCCAACAACGCTGCCGAAGTGCACAACATGGGCATGCAGGAAGCGCTGGACTTCGGCGCGATGGCCCTGTTCGGCGAGAAGTACGGTGAGCACGTGCGCGTGCTGAAGATGGGTGACTACTCCACCGAGCTGTGCGGCGGTACCCACGTCAACCGTACCGGCGACATCGGCCTGTTCAAGATCACCTCCGAGGGCGGCGTCTCCGCCGGCGTGCGCCGCATCGAGGCGGTCACCGGCCAGGGTGCGCTGGACTACGTGGATGCCGAAGAGGCCCGCCTGGCCGAGGCCGCCGAACTGCTTGGCGGCAGCGCTGCCGACGTGGTCGAGAAGATCCGCGCCCTTGGCCAGCGCCAGAAGCAGCTGGAACGCGAGCTGGAGTCCGTGAAGGCCAAGGTTGCCGCTGGCGCCACCGCTGACCTGTCCGGCCAGGCCGTCGAGGTCGCCGGTGTGAAGGTGCTGGCGGCTCGCCTGGAAGGTTTCGACGCCAAGGCCCTGCGTGACGCCATGGACCGCCTGAAGCAGCAGTTGGGCGACGCGGTGATCGTGCTGGCCGGTGCCCAGGACGGCAAGGCCGCCCTGGTCGCGGGTGTGAACGGCAGCGCAATGGGCAAGGTCAAGGCCGGGGAACTGTTGTCCCATATCGCCAGTCAGATCGGGGGCAAGGGCGGCGGACGCCCGGACCTCGCCCAGGGTGGTGGCGAGGACGGGCCCGCCCTTGCCACTGCGCTGGCTGCCGTCGTCGAATGGGTCAGCCCCCGCCTGTGATGAACCGCGCCGTCCCCCTCCTTGTAGGAGCGGGACGGCTGACGGTACCATTGCGAATCTTTTCCCTTTGTCGTGGTAGCGCTTCTTGACGGAGCGTCAAGCCGGTGGGGGATACCCTTCCACACGGTTCCATGGAGACTTACAAAAATGTTGATCCTGACTCGCCGCGTCGGCGAAACCCTGATGATCGGTGACTCGGTGAGCGTCACCGTGCTTGGCGTCAAGGGTAACCAGGTGCGTATCGGCATCACTGCGCCGAAGGACGTCGCTGTGCATCGCGAAGAGATCTACCAGCGCATCCAGCGTGGTGACGAAGCCGGTGGCACCGGCAGTGAAAATTCTGCCGAATAACGCTTTACCTTCGCACTCGATTAACGTTATGATTCACGCCCCGCTGAGGTGCAACGCACCAGACGCGGAGAAAACCCCGGAGTGATGCCCGAGCGGCTGAAGGGGCTCCCCTGCTAAGGGAGTATAGGGTCAAAAGCTCTATCGAGGGTTCGAATCCCTCTCACTCCGCCAGATACAAAGAAGCGCCTGCAGGTCGTCGATCTGCAGGCGTTTTTCTTTATCTGATGTTCGAAAAGGCAGATCGGCGCAGAGCTGCGTATGCCTAATCCACTGTCCCGATCCTGGGCTGCGATCGGGGCGTTGGTGTTGGCGTTGCCGCAGGCGCTGGGGCTGGTGCGCCAGGGAGCACTGGCGGTTCAAGCTCGGGAGTTGGCGTTTCCCGCCACAGCATCGAAAGGGTGCAGTCGTTGGCACGTTCCCTGCACATCTTTTCTGCCTTCCTCTGCGCGGCTTCCGGGGTCTTCTCACCCAGAGCAAAACCCAACGCAATCGTGCCTGTGGCAATGGCCGAATAGCCTTCGCTGGACGTACTGGCGGACTGACCGCAATTGCGGGATCGCGCTGCGCAGTAGTGCAGCGACTGCTGCATCGCGCTGGTCAGGGAGCGCTGATTCATCGAATAGCCGAAGCGACCATCCTTGTCGTAGGTGATCGCAGAGGCGGCGTTTGCGCCTGATGAGACGGACAGCAACAGCCCAAGTGAAACCATCTGCATCCAGTTCATTGCACTCTCCCTTTTTGCCGATGGTGGATCAAGCGGGGTTCGAGGCGCAACCAGATGGGATTCTGATGCAGAGTGCCTGCAGGCTGTTCACCTGCAGGCGTGTTCTCATTCAATCTCTACTCAAAGCCTCACCGTCACACCCACCTGGAAACCACGCCCCGGCAGCGGCGCAATGTACTTCAGCGGCGAGTTGTGCGGCCGTGCTTCCTCATTGAGCAGATTGCTGCCGTTGACGAACACTTCCATGCTGGCAATGTAGGCATTGCGCACAGGCAGTTCGCGGCTGACCTGCAGGTCGACCATGTTGAACGCATCCAGCGGCACCTCCTCGCTGACATTGCGGCCGAGGTACTTCTGCCTGTCGTAGTAGGTGCTGGACAGCTGCGCCTTCCAGCCTTCGCGCTGCCACTGCAGGTTGGCGCCGTAGCGGTTGGTTGGCATGTTCGGCAGATACTCGCCGTCATTGTGGGCGCGCAGCGAATCGGGGTGGTCGGCCTTGTTCTTTACCAGGTCGGCGAAGGCGGAGACATTCAACGAACCATAGCGGCCCAGGTCCACGGCCTGCGACACGTCGATCTCGAAGCCCTTCACCGTGGTATCGGTCTGCTTCCAGTACTTCAGCGGCAGGCGGTTGGCGGTCTGCAGGCCGGAGTAGCCGAGGTAGAGATAGTTCTCGTACTTCATCCGGTAGGCCGTGGCTGACAGCTCGAAACCGCCGAGATGGAACAGGCCGGTCAGCTCCAGGTTCTTCGCGCGTTCCGGTTCCAGGTCCTGGTTGCCTTCTTCCTGGGTCATCACCGAGTAGTGCGCGTTGCTGGCATACAGCTCGTTGATCTCCGGGGCACGCTGCGAAGACGAGTAACGCACCTTGGCCGCGAACATCGGCCCCAGCTCGACATATGAGCCCAGACTGTAGCTGTTGAGCCGGTAGTCGCGGTCCTGCAGTTTCGTGTTGGAAGCATTGCGCGCGGTCTTGAAGCGGCTGGGCTGCAGCTCGTGATCCACGCGTTCGTGGCGCACGCCTGCGTCGAAGCTCGCCCAGCCGAAGTCCAGCGTTTCCTTCAGGAACACCGCGTTGCTGCGGCTGTCGACGTCGGGCAGGTAGCGCAGCGAGCCGCTGCCGGTGACATCACGCGACTGATGGCTGAAACCGAGCAGGCCGCTCAGCGGGCCGACCCGCTGATGGCTCAGCAGCAGCTCGGCCTGGGTGCTCTCGAAGTCGTAGTCGTTGGCTTTTTTTGTGCCCAGCCGCTCGCCGGAGGTGTTGTCCAGCTTCGAGACCCGCAGCTCAGCGCGTTCAACGTAGGGCAGCGGATCGCGCAGCAGGGCTTCCAGCGCGTAGCGTTGCTGCTTGATCACCACGCCCACCGGCAGGCCATCGGCGTAGTTGGAGCCGAACGACAGGTTCTGCATCGAAAAGCCCGGCACGCCGTACTCGCTGTCCTTGGCATCGATGCTGACACCGACGTAGCCGCGGTCGAAGAACAGCGTCGAACCGAGGGCCACCTGCGAATTGCGCGCATAGCTGTTGCCCAGCCGGTGATGGTAGTCGGGCGTCACATCGTTGTTTATCTGCTTCTGCACGTATGAGGGCGTGCCCGCGACGTAGGCCGGGTTGACCGGATTGACGTAGGTACGGCGCTGCCAGACCGAGGTCGGACTGTTGGTATAGAAGGAGAAATCACCGTCGGCCCAGTCCGGGTTCTCGGTCATGAACTGGTCGATGTAGGGTTGCGAGGCCTTGTTGTAGATCTGCTGGACGCGCGCCTCTTTCTGGCAGGCGTCGGCCAGGGCCGAGTTGACGCCCCCAGCGGCCGGGAACAGACCGGTGTTGCAGACGCTGGCCTTGCTGTTGCCGGGGATGTCGTAGTGCGAGATCCGCTGTCGCGACACCTGCAGGTTGGTGGACACGTTGCGCTGGTTGTTGAAGTTCATGCGCAAGCCCTGCGCGTCGGCCGCGTTGAACCCCTTGCGCAGGACCAGTTCCATCGACTGGTCCTTGTCTTCCATGCTGCGCGAGATCAGGCCCGAGTCGATCTCCACGCTGCCACCGATCGCATTGCCGCCATAGCGCACGGTGTCGGAAGACTTGTTGACGGTGACGCTGCGTACGAACAGCGGATCGAACGGGATGTTGATGTCACCGCTGATCGCGTTCATGCCCAGGATGGACTGGCCGTCCTGCAGGATCTGCACGCGGTTGCCGCTGAGGCTGCGGATGACCGGGGCGCCCGCATTCGGCCCGAAGGCGCTGCTCTGCACACCGGAGACGTGTTCGAGCAGGCCGCCGAGGGTGCGGTTCTGCGCCTGCGGATTGTCGACGGTGACCCGGCTGTCGATGCGGGAGGGTTGGGAGGCCTGGACCTGGAGGG
>NZ_QFHO01000035.1 GCF_004920835.1 Stenotrophomonas maltophilia | reverse complement strand
CCACCCACCCGGCCCATCACCCGCATCCATCAGTGCGCGCGCCGCAGAGGGGGCAGCGCCCGATGGAGTGGAATACCTCAGTACCGCTTGATCCCCGGCACGGTGCAGCCTTCAATCTGCGCATGCGCGGACACCGCGTTCTCCTTCTCACCGCGCGCCAGACGCGACTGCTCGATCGTCGCCCAGTGGCGGCGGCACAGCGGCCCCGTCTTCGAGCCCAGATCAACAGCCTTGCGCGCGAACGTCTCCGCCTGTGCCCACTGACCCTGCAGCAGCGCCAGTTCGGCTCGTTCCTGCAGCACCGCCGGATCGGCGGCCACGATTTCCAGCGCATGATCCAGGCTGCTGGCGGCACCGGCCAGGTCGTTGGTCTGGCGTTGCGCCTGCGCGGTCACCCGCAGGTCTTCCACCTGCGAATCACGCAGCGGCTGCACCGACAGTTCCTTGTCGTCCGGGCCTGCGGCGGCGTCGACTGCGGCCAGGCGCTGCGCCGGCGTCGTGGTATCCACCGGTTTGGCCGCCGGTGGCGGGCTGCTCACGCAGGCGGCCAGGGCCAGGCTGAGGCCGGTCAGGGCCAGGGGCTGCAGCAGGGATCGGATGTTCATCGGCATCATCGGCTCGGAGGAGGTGTGGCTGCGGCGGGTGCCGCGGCAGGTTCAGCAGGCGGCTCGGGCTTTCGGTCCAGGCCGAACCAGCTGCGCCAGCCGCCGCCCTCACCTTCGGCCCCACCCTGCCCATCCGGCGACACCGCCGGCGCACACGGCGCATAGGCCGGTGCATAACCCACCACGAACGGGAAGCGACGCGCGCCCGGGCATCCATCGTCGGTGGTGTTCATGCCGGTGGCGGCCACCGACTGCCAATCCAGGCCCTTGTTGCTGACCTTCAGCGGTGCGCTTGGCAGGCGCTGGAAGATACCCGACCAAACCCGCATCGCGCCGGTGGCACCGTACAGGCCGGCCTGTTCGTTCTGGTCGTTGCCCATCCAGATCACCGCCAGGTGGTCGCCGGTGTAACCGGCATACCAGCTGTCGCGGCCATCATTGGTGGTACCGGTCTTGCCCGCCGGCTGCAGGCGGCCCAGGCCATCGGCATTCAGTCGCTGCGCGGTACCGCTGGCAACCACCTGCTGCAGACCAATGCTGATCAGGTTGGCGGCAATGGAATCACCTTCCTGCGCTGGCGCTGGGGTCTTGTCATAGCGCTTGAGCAGCTTGCCCTGCGGATCGAGCACGCCACGCACCGCATGCAACGGCTGGATCTCGCCACCCGAAGCCAGGAACTGGTACAGCTGCGCCATCGCGTAGGGGCTCTGGTCGGTCGAACCGAGGATCACCGCCGGGTTCGCCTCGGCCTTGATGCCGGCCAGCACGTGAATCAGCTGGGTCACGCGCTCGGGGCCGACCTGCATGCCAACGCGCACCGTGGCCTGGTTGTACGAATGGGCCAGCGCATCGATCAGGCGCACAGTGCCATGGCTGCGGTTGTCCGCGTTGCCGGGGTTCCAGTTGCGGCCGCGGCCGAGCTGCACGGTCACCGGCGAATCGTCGACCCAGCTGGCCAGCGAGTAGCGGTCCGGCTGTGCCAGCGCCAGCAGGTACACGAACGGCTTGAGCAGCGAGCCGACCGGGCGCTGTGCCTCGATGGCGCGGTTGAAGCCGACTTCGGAGACCTCGCGGCTGCCGATCACCGCCAGCACGTCGCCGTTGTGCACATCGGTCAGCACCATGCCGGCCTGCAGCTCGGGCCGGCGCTTGCTCTCCAGCGACTTGATGGTGCGGGTCACCGCGCCTTCGGCATAGGCCTGGGCGGACGGCGACATGCCGCTCATCACGCTCAGGCCGGCGCCCTGCAGTGCCGATTCCGGATAGTCATGGCCAAGCTGGCGACGGACCAGATCGACGTAGGCCGGGAAGCGGTTGGCAGCGACCAGGCCCGGAGTCTTGGGTACGCCGAGCGGCGCTTTGAGGGCGCGCTGGTACTCGGCATCGTCGATCAGAGTTGCCTCGTGCAGCTTGCCCAGCACGAAGTTGCGGCGATCCAGCGCGCGTTCCGGGTTGCGACGCGGATCGTAGAAGGAGGGGCCCTTGACCAGGCCGATCAGCAACGCGATCTGCTCGGTTTCCAGCGACGACAGGTCGCGGCCGAACCAGAATTCGGCGCCGGAGGACATGCCGTGGATGGCCTGGCTGCCGCGTTGGCCCAGGTACACCTGGTTGAGATAGGCCTCGAAGATGGTGCGCTTGTCGTAGCGCGCTTCCATGATCAGCGCGTACAGCACTTCGTTGAACTTGCGGGTGACCGTCTGTTCCTTGCCGATGCCGAGCAGGCCGCTGCGGGCCAGCTGCTGGGTCAGCGTGGACGCGCCCTGTCGGCTCTGGCCACCGGAGCGGATGGTTACCCACACCGCGCGCGCAATGCCGGACAGGTCGATGCCGTGGTGGCGGTTGAAGTCCTTGTCCTCAACCGCCTGCAGGCCGGTCACCAGCAGATCCGGCGCTTCGTTCATGCGGATCAGGCGGCGCTCTTCCTGCTTCTGCCCGTACAGCGTGGCGATGCGCGCCGGATCCAGGCGGGCGGCCTTCAGTACCTTGCGCGAATCGGGATCACGCAGCGACGCGATGCTGCCACCGGACAGCGACAGTTCCACCCGCTTGGCAGCGACGTGGCCATCGACATCGTTGTAACCGCGGCTGGAGATGGTGAAACGCCCGCCCTGCACCGCATAGGTCGCCGGCTCCTTGCCCTGCCCGTCATCGCGGTAGGCGGAGGCGGCCAGCTCGGTCTTCAGGGTGGACGCGTCCATCGCCTTGCCCGGCGTGAGCACCAGCGGGCGGGCGTAGACCCGTGTCGGGATCTGCCAGCGCAGTTCGCCGAAGCGCTGGGTCACCTGCTGGTTCAGGTACAGCGTATAGGGAATCAGGAAACCCAATCCCAACGCGACCGCTGCCATGCTCCAGGTGATCAGGCGGCGCCGCCACAGGGGACCGTTGTCCTGCTGGTCGTCGTCGTCGAAATCGTCGATGTCGTCGGAATCGTAGCGTCGGGGCACGGGAATGCGAGAATGTAAGGTCTGGCGAGTCTACCCCAGCCACCGTGGCTGGCGGATTCTCCCGGGTTCCCCTGCTTAAGCTGGAGTTGCAACCGGATGGCGATGTCCCTGGCCGAGATCCGATACCTGATCAACCGCCTGTCGGGCTTGGCCCGGCGCAGCCTGGCCAGCCTGCGCACCCGCGGCTGGAGGGCCACCTGGCAGCGGATCCGGGTCCATGCCCAGCGTGCCGTCCCCGCCCCGCGTACTCCCTTGTACCTGCCACCCGCGGAGGCATTTGCCCCGTTCGCGGTGCCGTACAGCCCGGCGCCGGAGGTGAGCATCATCATCCCGGTCTACAACCACGTCGAGCACACCCTGGCCTGCCTTCGCGCCCTCGCCGCGCATCCACCGGCCGCCGCGTGCGAGATCCTGGTGGTGGACGACGGCAGCAGCGATGCGACCGCGCAATGGATGCCACAGGTGGCCGGCCTGCGCTACGAGGTCCGGGAGCGCAATGGCGGCTTCATCGAGGCCTGCAACGACGGCGTTTCGCGCGCGCGCGGCCGTTACGTCGTACTGCTCAACAACGATACCGTGCCGCAGCCGGGCTGGCTGGATGCACTGCGGGACACCTTCAGCAGCGTGCCCGACGCCGGCCTGGTCGGCAGCCAGCTGCTGTACCCGGACGGTCGCCTGCAGGAGTCCGGCGGGGTGATCTTCGCCGACGGCAGTGGCTGGAGCTATGGCCGCTTCGAGGCAGCCGACGACCCGCGTTTCGCCAGCCTGCGCGACGTGGACTACTGTTCAGGCGCCGCGCTGATGCTGGCGCGCACCGTGTGGCAGCAGCTCGGCGGCTTCGACACGCGCTACAAGCCGGCGTACTACGAAGATACCGACCTGGCCTTCCGCGTACGTGGGCAGGGCCTGCGCGTGCTGGTGCAGCCTGCCAGCCGGGTGATCCACGACGAGGGCACCAGCAATGGCACCGACACCGGCAGCGGGGTCAAGGCCTACCAGGTGCGCAACCAGGCGGTCTTCGCGGCGAAATGGGCGACCGAGCTGACAGGCCACCCCGCCGTGGGCACGGTGCCATCGCCGGCGCTGCTGCTGCGCGGTCGCCGCCAGGTACTGATCCTGGACGAGGAAGTACCGCAGCCGGATCGCGATTCCGCGTCACTGCGCCAGGTCAACCTGATCCGCCTGCTGCAGCAGGGCGGCGCCCACGTGGTGTTCGTGCCGACCCGGCGCGAGCACGGCGGCTCGGCCACCGAAGCGCTGCAGCGGATGGGCGTGGAGGTCTGGTACGCCCCCTTCCTGGAAGGCGTGGCCGGCTGGTTGCGCATGCATGGTGCACGTTTCGACGTGGCACTGCTGGTCCGCCACCATGTCGCCCATGAATGCCTGCCGCTGCTGAGGCGCTATGCACCCCAGGCGCGCACCGTGTTCGATACGGTGGACCTGCATTACCTGCGCGAGCGCCGCGGCGCCGAAGTGGCCGGAGATGCCGGCCTACTGCGTGCCGCCGAACGCACCCGTGCGAGCGAGCTGGCGGTGATGCAGCAGTGCGATATCACCGTGCTGGTCAGTGCCGCCGAACGGGAGCAGCTGCAGGCCGATGCGCCAGCGGTACGGGTGGAGTTGATTTCCAACCTGCACGATGTCGCCGGTGCCGGCAAACCGTTCGAACAGCGCCATGACCTGGTGTTTGTCGGCGGCTTCCGCCATCCGCCGAACCTGGATGCAATGGAGTGGTTCATCGGCGAAGTATTCGCCAGCATCCGCGCCCGCCTGCCCGAGGTACGGCTGCACTGCATCGGTGCCGCAACACCAGAGTCACTGCTGGCACTGGCCGCCCGCCAGCCTGGCGTGCAGATGCATGGCTTCGTCGAGGACATCACGCCCTACATGGACGGTGCACGCATCTCCGTCGCGCCACTGCGCTTCGGTGCCGGCGTGAAGGGCAAGATCAACCTGAGCATGGCCCATGGCCAGCCGGTGGTTGGCACCACGTGCGCGGTGGAGGGCATGCACCTGCGCGCCGGCCAGGATGTGCTGGTCGCTGACGATGCGGCCAGCTTTGCCGATGCTGTGGTCCGCCTCTACCAGGACCCGCAGTTGTGGCAACAGCTGTCCAATGCCGGCCTGGCCAACATTGCCGAGCACTTCTCGCTCGACGCCGCCCGCGCAACCGTGCAGCGGGTGTTCTTCGCCTAGTCCACGTGCCCACCGGCACGGCGCAGGCGGTCTTCGAAGGCTGGCAGTTCGGCCAGATCCGGTTGCAGCAGCCGGGCCTGCTCTGCCGCATGCGCGGCAAACGACACATCACCACTGCCCAGCCGCTCGCTGCCGATCGCCAGCCAGCGCTGGGCCAGTCGCAGTCGTGCTGCAGGCAGGCTCGCCGCGGTTGGCGACAGTGTCTGCCAGGCCTGCAGGCAGGCGCCCGCGGCCTGCACGCGGTTCTGCCGCAGGTTGTCATCGAAGCAACGTCGGCTGGCCGGCAGCAGCCGCGCGGCAGCCGCTTTCACCCGGGCATCGCGCGGTGCCAGTGATTGCGCCTCACGCAGCGCATCGAACGCGCTGTGGCCCGGCGGGCTGATCCACTGACCAGCACGCTCGGCGCGTTCAACCCTGCGCAGGTGCTCGCGCAGTTGCCGCTCACGCTGCGCATTGCTGACGCTTGGCTGCTGCATTGCCTGCTGCGCCTGTTGCGCACGCTGCAGGCGCTGCGCCAGTTGCTGCCGCGCCGCCGGCGAAGCCCCCAGTTCCTGCGCCAGCATGGCATCACGCTGTGCAGCTTCGAACTGGAAGTCGTCAGCCTGTTTCTGGCTGCGTGCCAGCACAGCCTGCAGCGACTGCTCACGGCCACGTTGAGCGTTGGGATCGTCGGGTGCGACGGCCAGCACGGCCAGGAACCCTTTCCCTGCAGCGTCCAGCTGCTGCCGCTGCAAGGCACGCTGGGCCTGCCGCAAGCGCTGGTCAACCGCCTGTGCCAACGCTTCCTGGCTGGCGGGCAGATCGGCATGGCCGGCATCGAACTGGCGTGCGCGCTGCACGATGCCAGCGGCCGCGGCCAGTTCACCGCGCCCGGCCAGTGTGCGCGCATGCTGCAATAGATCGCTCAGGGCATCCTCGCGCCCTTCCAGCGCCGGCAGGTTATCCGGCTGCACTGCCAGGATGCGTTGGAACAGAGGCAGCGCACTGCTGTCCCCGTCATCCAGGCGGCCGGCGGCAAAGGCATTGCGGGCCTGCGCCAGCAGCGCGCCGATACCTGCTCCGGCGCTGCGACGTGCCTGCAGCTGGCGCGCCACGGCGTCGCCATCAGCCTGCGGCACCTGCAGCTCACGGGCCAGCGCCAGCGCCTGCGCGCTGCCGTCCAGGTCATTGGCCTGCAGTTTGTCGCGGGCCTGCTGCAGCGCGGCGGCACCCGTACGGGCCAGGCCCTGGCGCGCCTGCGGACGGTCGCCATCCAGTGCCAGCACGGCCTGGTAGCGTTCGCGCGCACCACTGCCGTCGGCCGCGCTCAGTCGACCGGCCGCCAATGCGCGATCACCTTCGGCCAGCAGCTGCTCGATCTGCGGCTCGTCCCAGAACCAGTCGGCCAATGGCTTGCGCAGCAACACCAGCAGCACGAACACCGCCAGCGCGGCGACCAGTGCCCACCGCCAGACCCGGCGTGCATGGCGCGCCTGCAGCCACCACCAACGGCCTTCGCGGCGGACGCGGTCCAGCGCAGGATGTTCAGCGCCATGCGGGCGATGCGGAGGCTCGCGTTCCATGCGTGCAGGGTAGCCGGGGCAGCGTGAAGCCTAGCCGAGGCGACGCGCCTCGCTCACGCCCGGCAGCGCGTCCAGCTTGCCCAACAGGTTGGACAGCTGGCCGTAGTCGCTGACCTTCAGCCGCAACCGCAGATGGGCACGGCCGCTGTTGCGCACGTTGTCACTGTGGATGTCGAGCACGTAGGCGTCTTCCTGGGCGATCAGGTTGGTGATGTCCTTCAGCAGCCAGCGGCGATCGACCGCATCGACCACCACGTCCACTTCGTAGCCGCCCCCGGCCTGCCCCCACTCCACCGGCAGGATGCGCTGCGGACTGGTGGCGGCCAGCCGAGCCAGCGCGACACAGTCTGCACGATGCACGGTGACACCGCGGCTACGGGTCAGGTAGCCGACAATCGGTTCGCCGGCCACCGGCTGGCAGCAGCGTGCCAGCTGCACCAGCAGGTTGCCCACGCCCTGCACGGTGAACTTGGATTTACCCAGGTTCTCGCGGCGCGCGGTCGGCCGCGGCAGGGTCGGCGCGGGCGCCGGTTGGCTGGCCGCACGCTCTGCTTCCAGCAGCGCACGGCTGACCTGGTTCGGGCCGGTATCACCCAGCGCCACCTGGATGTACAGGTCATCGACGCTGTCAGCATGAAATTTCTTCGCCGCTGCCGCCAAGTCCGAGTGCTGCAGGCCCAGCCGCTTCAATTCGCGCTCCAGCAGCTCACGACCGGCCTGCACGTTGCGCGCACGGTCGAGCTTGTGGAACCAGCTGCGCACTTTCTCGCGCGAACGGTTGCTGGCCAGGAAACCCAGGGCCGGCATCAGCCAGTCGCGGCGCGGATCGGCCTCCTTGCCGGTCAGGATTTCGACACGGTCGCCGCTGCGCAGGCGGTAGGTCAGCGGCACGATGCGGCCGTTGACCTTGGCGCCACGGCAACGGTGCCCCACCATCGTGTGCACCTGATAGGCGAAATCGAGCGGCGTGGCGCCCTGCGGCAGGTCCAGTACCTCGTCCTTCGGGCTCAGAGCATAGACACGGTCTTCGGTCAGCTCGGCATCAAGCGCACCGGCCAGCTCATTGCCCTGCCCCTCCTGCGCCTGTTCCAGCAGCTGGCGCATCCAGGTGATCTTGCGGTCGAAGGACTTTTCCGCGCCTTTGCCGCCTTCCTTGTACTTCCAGTGCGCGGCTACGCCCAGCTCGGCCTGCGAGTGCATTTCATGGGTACGGATCTGCACTTCGATGGTGCGGCCCTCCGGCCCGACCACGGCGGTATGCAGCGAACGGTAGTCGTTGGCCTTGGGCCGGGCGATGTAATCGTCGAACTCACTGGGCACCGGCGCCCACAGCGCATGCACCACGCCCAGCGCGGCATAGCAGGCAGCAACATCGTCGACCATCACCCGCACCGCGCGGATGTCATATAGCTGGTCGAATGCCAGACGCTTCTTCTGCATCTTCCGCCAGATGCTGTAGATGTGCTTCGGGCGACCGCTGACCTCGGCCCTGATGCCCTGCGCGACCAGCTCGCGCGACAGCACCTTCTTGACGTTCTCGACGTAGCGCTCGCGCGCGATGCGGGTTTCGTCCACCTCACGGGCGATGCGCCGGTAGGTCTCCGGCTCCAGGTGGCGGAACGCCAGATCCTCCAGCTCCCACTTCAGCTGCCAGATGCCCAACCGGTTGGCCAATGGCGCGTGGATGTCGCGTGTCAGCTGCGCCAGCGCGCGGCGCTGCTCGTCGTCCAGCTTGTCGGCGGCACGCATCCGCGCCAGCTGCCGGGCCAGCAGGATCGGTACAACGCGCAGGTCGCGGATGATCGCCAGCAGCAGCCGGCGCAGGCCTTCACTGTTGCGCCCTGCCTCGCGGCCGGCGTGCAGCGCCCATACCGGGTCGGCGGCGTCCTGGCCGTCAAGCAGGCCGATCACCGCGGCCTTGTGGCTGCCCAGCGGCAACTGTTCCAGGCTCGCCCGCAGGCCAGGCAGGTCGAACAGCAGGGCCGCGACCACCGCGCCTTCATCGGCAGACAGCATTGCCAATGCGTCGAGGGTGTCACCCAGCACCGACCAGCTGGCGCGCATCTGGTGGTCGCACTCCGGCGCTTCCCAGCGCTCGCGCAGGGCCTGGCGCAGCGGAGCAGGCAGCACCGCTGCCGAGGGACGGTTCAACAAGGCATCCAGGCCGGGGACGGAAGCGCGGTTCACAGCATCGAGCAGGCAAGACAGAGGCCTCTACACTAGCGCCGGTGCCGTTCAGGGACAATCGCTGCGGCTGCATCGCCCGGCATGAGCACATGCCGCTACACTCGCGGGCAAACCCAGGAGAGTCCCGCCATGCCCTCGATCCTCCCGCATTTCCGCCCACGGCTGCTGGTCTGCGCCGCACTGCTGCTGTCCCTGTCGGCGCCTGCACTGGCCCAGCGCGTGGTCGAAGGCGACCTGCAGCAGCAGATGTCGCCGGCCGAGTTCAAGGCTGCCGGTCTGGACAAGCTCAACGCCACCGAGCTGGCTGCGCTCAACCGCTGGTTGCAGGGCAAGGTCGAAGCGGCCACCACCCAGGCGGTCGCCGCGGTGCGCGAGGAAGCGCGCGAAGAGGGCCGCCAGGAGGTAATCAAGAAGAATCGTGGCTTCTTCGATTTCGGCAGCGCCGAGCCGATCGAAAGCAACCTGCAGGGTGAGTTCCGTGGATTCGGCCAGGGCCGCCACTATGTGCTGCAGAACGGACAGGAATGGGAGCAGGTCGATTCCACCCACTACTCCGGCGGACGCAGGGATGCGCCCAAAGTCAGCATGCGTCCTGGCGTGATGGGCGTGTGGTACATGAAAGTTGACGGCGTGAACGTACAGCCGAAGGTTCGTCGTACCAAATAAGGCCATGGCCTTCCTGTAGCGCCAGGCCCACGCTTGGCTGCCTTTCCATGGACTGCCATCGTCCATCGCCAGAAGCAGCCGAGCATCGGCTCGGCTCTACAGGACCGGGTTCACGCCTGGCGCAGTGCGGTCACCCGCTGCGCCAGCTTCTTTGCCGAGATGCCGGTGCGTGCGCCCAGCTCCTGCGCGAACAGCGACACCCGCAGCTCTTCCAGATCCCAGCGCAGCGCCTGCCATTGCGGGCGCTCGCGCAGGCCCTGCTGCTCACCCACCTGCAGCGCCTCCAGGAACGGATGCAGTTCCAGCATGCGTGCCTGGTCACGTGGCGGATCGCGCTTGGCACGCTCGGTGCGCAGGATCATCGCCTTCAGGTAGCGCGGGTACTGCGCCAGCGCGTCGGCTGGCGTATCGCGCAGGAAGCCGGGGTGGATCAGCCCGACCAGCTGCGCCTCCATGTCATCCAGATTGCCACGCGCCCAGCCCATCAGCGGTGCTTCCAGCATCGGCTTCAGTTCCGCTACCAGCGCCAGGATGGCCTCGGCCAGTTTCAGCCGCTGCATGGCTTCGCCGAACAACGCCTTGGCCGCATGCTCGCGACGCTGCTCGAATGCCTGCGTATCGCGGATCTCGCCCAGGCCATCGGCCAACACCGCGTTCAATGCGGCGTCGACCAGATCCCCCCGCAGGCGCTCCTGCGTTTCGATCGAGGCGTACAGCAGGCCGGTCTTGGCCGCTACCGGCAACTGCTTGCGCGCCTGCTTGATCTTCTCGCCGAGACCGATCTCCAGCAGTCGGCGCACGCCAAGCGGATGTGCTTCTTCGGCCTGCTGGCGGTCTGCGAAGATGCGCAGGGCCACGCTGTCGCCCTCGTCCAGCAGCGCCGGGTAGGCAGGAACACCCGCCTCGCCCGGTACCTGCAGCGGAATCGGTGTGGCCGGGAACGTGCGCAGGCCATCGGCGGCCATCTCGCGCCCCGCGCGTGCGGCGAAGGCATCACCGGCGCGGCCACCGAACGTCGCACGCAACGCCTCCAGATCGCGCGACGTTGCCAGTACCTTGCCGTTCTCGTC
The DNA here is from genome assembly GCF_004920835.1 of Stenotrophomonas maltophilia. GTDB lineage: Bacteria > Pseudomonadota > Gammaproteobacteria > Xanthomonadales > Xanthomonadaceae > Stenotrophomonas > Stenotrophomonas maltophilia_AQ. The sequence goes on along the minus strand of NZ_QFHO01000035.1, from coordinate 32,632 downwards.
GCGCAGGCGAAGGTTCATGTGCAGGTGCGCTTCGATTGAATCCGGTTCGAAGTCCGTGGCTGCCACCTTGGCGCCGGTCGCGCGTGACAGGAAGCGCGCCAGCTCGCCGGTGATGGCGTCGGCACTGGGCTGCGGGAATGCCTCGAAGAATGCACGCGCGAAGTCCGGCGCGGGCACATAGTTGCGGCGCATCGCCTTGGGCAGGCTGCGGATCAACGCGGCCGCCTTGTCGGCAACGAAGCCCGGTGCCAGCCAGCCCAGCTGCACGGCATCCAGCGCGTTGAGCAGGTGCAGCGGCACGTCCAGAGTCACGCCGTCATCGTCGGCGCCCGGCTCGAAGCGGTAATGCAGCGGCAAGCGCGCCTGGCCCAGCGCCAGGTACTTCGGATAACGCTCCTGTTCGCTGCCCTCACCCGGCAACAGATCGACCAGCGACCAGTGCAGGGTCTTCCGCTGTTCCGGTGCCAGCCCCTTCCACCAGGTATCCAGCCCCGCCGCCGAATGGATCTGCGGCGGCACCCGGTCCAGGTACCAGCGGGCCTGCCAATCCTCGTCGGCAACAATGCCGGCGCGGCGCAGCTTGGCTTCTTCCTCGCGCGCGACCTCCAGCACCTTCTGGTTGTCGGCCACGAAGCTGGCGCGGGTGTTGATCTCGCCGGTCACCAGCGCCTGGCGCACGAAGATGTCGTGCGCTTCGCCCGGGTTGATGCGGCCGTAGTGCACTGGCTTTTTCGGCGCCAATACCAGCCCGAACAGAGTGATCTGCTCGGAGGCCAGCACCTGGCCCTGCGCGCGTGACCAGTGTGGATCGAAATGCTTGCGCAGCAGCAGGTGCGGCAGTTCGGCAATCACCCAGTCCGGCTCGATCGCCGCCAGGGTCATGCCCCATACCTTCTGCGTGTCGAGCAGGTTGGCCGCCAGCAGCCACGGCGGTGGCCGCTTGGACAGCGTCGAGCCCGGGAAGGGCAGGAAGCGACGCTGGCGCGGCGCCTGGAAATCGCCCTTGTCGGTGCGGTGGCCGATCTGCGTCGGCAGGCCCGCCACCAGCGCCCGGTGCAAGGTCTGGTAGGTGGCGGCACGCACGCGCTCGCTGTAACCACCACTGTCGGGCGCCTGATCCTTCTGCGCGCGTGCCGCCACCGGCGCAGGTGCGGTTTCAGCCTTGCCTTCGCGGGCCAGACGCGCGGCACGGTGCAGCTGGCCACGGGTGGCCTTCACTGCACTGGCATCATCGCGGGCTGCAGGCGGTGCACTGCTGCCGGCCAGCAACGGCGCCATCGACGCCTCGTTGGCTTCTTCCTTCCAGCCCAGTTCCTCGCACAGCAGGCGCAGCTGCCGATGCAGCTCGCGCCACTCGCGCATGCGCAGGAAGCCGAGGAAATGGCGGCCGCACCAGTCGCGCAGCTTCGATTGGGTCAGGTCTTCGTGGGCCTGCCGGTAGGCATCCCACAGGCGCAGCACGCCGACGAATTCGGAGCGTCCATCGGCGAACTGCGCATGCGCGCTGTCGGCCGCGCCACGCGCTTCCGGCGGCCGTTCGCGCGGGTCCTGGATGCCCAGGAACGAGGCGATCACCAGCATCGGCCGCAGGCAGCCAGCGGCCTGCGCGGCCACCAGCATGCGCGCCAGCTTCACGTCCACCGGCAGGCGCGCCATCTGCTTGCCGATCGCGGTCAGGTGACGCTCGCTGTCGATCGCGCCCAGTTCGGTCAGATGCTGCCAGCCGTCGGCCACCGCACGTTCGTCGGGGGCCTCCAGGAACGGGAAGTCCTCGATGCGTCCCAGGCCAAGCTGCAGCATGCGCAGAATCACCCCGGCCAGGCTGGAGCGCCGGATTTCCGGATCGGTGAATTCCGACCGAGCCTGGAAATCGGCTTCGGCGTACAGGCGGTAGCAGATACCCTCGGCTACACGGCCGCAGCGGCCTTTGCGCTGGTTGGCACTGGCCTGCGAGATCGGCTCGATGTGCAGGCGGTCGAGCTTGTTGCGCGGGCTGTAGCGCTTTACACGGGCGAAACCGGGATCGACCACGTAGCGGATGCGCGGCACTGTCAGCGAGGTTTCCGCCACATTCGTGGCCAGCACGATGCGGCGGTTCGAGCCGGGGTTGAACACGCGGTCCTGGTCCTGGTTGGACAACCGCGCGTACAGCGGCAGCACCTCGGTATTGCGGTACTTGCGGCGCTCCAGCGACTGGTGCGCATCGCGGATCTCACGCTCGCCCGGCAGGAAGATCAGCACGTCGCCGCGCGCATCCAGACGGGTGATCTCGTCGATGGCCGAGACGATGGCGTCGTTGACGGTGCGCTCGCCCGCCTGCTCGCCCTCACCTTCCAGCGCGCGGTAGCGAACCTCCACCGGATAGGTGCGGCCTTCGACGCTGATCACCGGCGCATTGTCGAAATGCTGGGCGAAGCGTTCGGTATCGATGGTAGCCGAGGTGACGATCAGCTTCAGGTCCGGGCGCTTGCGCAGCAGCTGCTTGAGATAGCCAAGCAGGAAGTCGATGTTGAGGCTGCGTTCGTGCGCTTCGTCGACGATGATCGTGTCGTAGTTCGACAGCCAGCGATCACTGGCGATCTCGGCCAGCAGGATGCCGTCGGTCATGAACTTGATGCGGGTGTCTTCGCCGACCTTGTCGTTGAAGCGCACCTGGTAGCCCACCAGCTGGCCCAGCTCGCTCTGCAGTTCCTGCGCGACACGGCTGGCCACCGCGCGTGCGGCGATCCGGCGCGGCTGGGTGCAGCCGATCATGCCGGCCTGGCCACGGCCGGCGGCCAGGCACAGCTTGGGCAGCTGGGTGGTCTTGCCCGAACCGGTTTCGCCTGCGATTACCACCACCTGATGGTCGCGGATCAATTGGGTGATGGTCTCGGCTTCACGCGCAATCGGCAGCTGTGGGTCCAGAGTAATGGCCGGCTGCTGTTGCGCCCGCGCCTGCCGGCGCTGCACCGAAACCTGCAAGGCCTGCTCGAAACTGGCGGCCAACGCCGCATCCTGTGGCTTGGCCTGGCAACGCGAGAGCATTCCCAGCAATCGTCCACGGTCGCGGCTCATGGCACCGTCAATGGCGGCACGCTGTTGGCGCTGGCGGGACTGCGGCATTTTGTCGATAGCGTTCATCAATCGGTTCGTTTAAAACTTTGAATGCGACCAGTCATCACGACTGATTTATTGTGAAGGCCAACGATTCCACAAGGAGGAACCCCATGGCGAAGACCAAGAGCACGACCAAGCCCAAGACCGGCAAGCAGAAGCTTGCGGCATCGGCACCGTCGGCCCCCAACATCGATATCGGGATCACCCAGGGCGATCGCAAGAAGATTGCCGACGGTCTGGCACGGTTCCAGGCCGATGCGTTCACGCTCTACCTGAAGACCCACAACTTCCACTGGAATGTGACCGGGTCGATGTTCAACTCGCTGCACACCATGTTCGAAACGCAGTACACCGAGCAGTGGGCGGCACTGGACGATGTGGCCGAGCGCATCCGCGCACTGGGCTTCAATGCCCCGGGCTCCTACCGGGAATTTGCTGCGCTGACCTCGATCGTCGAGGAGCCGGGCCTGACCGACAGTGCGGACTGGCGTGAAATGGTACGCCAGTTGGTGGTCGCCAACGAAGCGGTATGCCGTACGGCACGTGAAGTGCTGGATGTGGCCGACGACGCTGACGACGCCCCGACCGAGGATCTGATGACCCAGCGCCTGCAGACCCACGAGAAGTACGCCTGGATGCTGCGCTCGCTGCTGCAGTAAGGGTTGAGGGGGCTTCGGCAGGGCTTGCAGCCCTGCACCTGCCGAGGCAACGTCAAGTTCAACGTCAACGTCAAAAGCGGGTTTCCTGAGGGTTGGCGGGGTGGGTCCGGTTGAGGGGGACGCCGTAAACCCGTCCATGGGGGCTTGGTCGCGGCATCCATGCCGCTCACACCCCCTCAACCGGACCCACCCCGCCTTCGACAGTTTCCCGCGATCTGCCAGCAAAGCCTGGGGTCAGATCCGTTTTCCTGCGGAAAACGGATCTGACCCCATTTTGTTTGTCGATATCTGACAGATTCCATCCACGCATCGCGTGGATGGCCCCACCGCCACCGGGAAACGGTCGAAGGCGGGGCGGTGTGGGCTTGCAGGACCGTTGGCGCCATGGATGGCGCCATCGAGCCCCCATGGACGGGTTTACGGCGTGTCCTGCAAGCCCACACCGCCCCACCCAGCCAGCAGACAAGCCAGAGCCGGCTGTTGCCTTTGACGTTGCACCGGCTTGTAGCGGGTGCAGGGCGCAGCCCTGCCGAACCCCCGCCGGGGTAAACTAGCCGGATGGCTTCCCGTCCCGCGCACGACCTGCTCCGCCGCGTCTTTGGTTACGACGATTTCCGTGGTCCGCAGCAGGACATCGTGGAGCATGTGGCTGCCGGTCACGATGCCCTGGTGCTCATGCCCACCGGCGGCGGCAAGTCGCTGTGCTACCAGGTGCCGGCCCTGCTGCGTGACGGATGTGGCATCGTCATCTCGCCGTTGATCGCCTTGATGCAGGACCAGGTCGAAGCCCTGCGCCAGCTCGGCGTGCGCGCCGAGTACCTGAACTCGACTCTGGACGCAGAGACCGCCGGGCGCGTCGAACGCGAGCTGCTCGCCGGCGAGCTGGACATGCTCTATGTCGCTCCCGAGCGCCTGCTGACCGGCCGTTTCCTGTCACTGCTGTCGCGCAGCCACATCGCCCTGTTCGCCATCGACGAAGCGCATTGCGTATCGCAGTGGGGCCACGACTTCCGCCCGGAATACCGCCAGCTGACCGTACTGCATGAGCGCTGGCCGGAGATTCCGCGGATCGCGCTGACTGCCACCGCAGACCCGCCAACCCAGCGTGAGATCGCCGAGCGGCTGGACCTGCAGGAAGCACGCCACTTCGTCAGCTCGTTCGACCGCCCCAACATCCGCTACACCGTGGTGCAGAAGGACAACGCCCGCAAGCAGCTGAGCGATTTCCTGCGCAGCCATCGCAGCGAGGCCGGCATCGTCTACTGCATGTCACGGCGCAAGGTAGAGGAAACCGCCGAGTTCCTCTGCACACAGGGCTTCAACGCCCTGCCCTACCATGCCGGCCTGCCGTCGGAGGTACGCGCCAACAACCAGCGCCGCTTCCTGCGCGAGGACGGCATCGTGATGTGCGCCACCATCGCCTTCGGCATGGGCATCGACAAGCCGGACGTGCGCTTCGTGGCGCATACCGACCTGCCCAAGTCGATGGAAGGCTACTACCAGGAAACCGGCCGCGCCGGTCGCGATGGCGAAGCCGCCGAGGCCTGGCTCTGCTACGGCCTGGGCGATGTGGTGCTGCTCAAGCAGATGATCGAGCAGTCCGAGGCCGGCGAAGAACGCAAGCAGCTGGAACGGGGCAAGCTCGACCACCTGCTGGGCTACTGCGAATCCATGCAATGCCGCCGCCAGGTGCTGCTGGCCGGATTCGGCGAAACCTACCCCGAGCCCTGCGGCAACTGTGACAACTGCCTGACCCCGCCAGCGTCGTGGGACGCGACCATTCCTGCCCAGAAGGCGCTCAGCTGCGTGTACCGCAGTGGCCAGCGTTTCGGCGTCGGCCACCTGATCGACGTTCTGCGCGGCAGCGAGAACGAGAAAGTGAGGCAGCAGGGCCACGACAAACTGAGCACCTACGCGATCGGCCGCGACCTCGACGCGCGCACCTGGCGCAGCGTATTCCGCCAACTGGTGGCCGCCAGCCTGCTGGAAGTGGACAGCGAGGGCCACGGCGGACTGCGCCTGACCGATGCCAGCCGCGATGTACTGACCGGACGTCGGCAGATCAGCATGCGTCGCGACGCCGTCAGCACCAGCACCGGCCGCGAGCGCAGTGCCCAGCGCACCGGCCTGTCGGTGTTGCCGCAGGACCTGGCGTTGTTCAATGCCCTGCGCGGCCTGCGTGCCGAACTGGCACGCGAACAGAACGTGCCCGCCTTCGTGATCTTCCACGACAGCACCCTGCGCAACATCGCCGAGCAGCGCCCGACCAGCCTGGACGAACTGGCCCGGGTCGGCGGCATCGGCGGCACCAAGCTGAGCCGCTACGGCCCGCGCCTGGTGGAGATCGTGCGCGAGGAAGGTTGACCGCCACGCGTTGCCGCGTTGGGCGCTCGCCGGGCATGGCCCGGCGCTACCCCTTCGCTGACAGCGCGCTGGTGTCCTCGTAGAGCCGAACCCACGCTCGGCTGCTGTTGCCGCACAAGCAGCCGAGCATGGGCTCGGCTCTACATACATTGGTGCTGCTCCAACCTTGAACCGGCCATTCAGCCGGAAGTGCATCCGCGCCCACTTGCAGCTAGATTAGTGTCATGTCCCTGGCCTCGACCCTGCTCCGTGTCGTGCTCATGCTCAGCCTGTTGCTCAACGGGCTGAACGCGGCCATGGCCAGTGGTCACGAGGAAATGGGCCGGATGGCCCACGCCGTAGCCGCTGCTGTTGAAGGTGGCACTCCTGATTGCCACCACCACGCCGGCATGCAGGCCGACGAGGCCCCGCAGGCCAAGGCCCCCGCCCACGACGCTCATTGCCAGATCAAGGACTGCGTGCGCAGCTGCGCGCAGCACCCGCTGCTGGTGGTGCTGCCGTTGCCGGTCATGGCTGGCCCGGCGTTGTCGCTGGCACCGCAGCCGATGCCGGCCAATGGCCGCCCGGCGCCGCCGCTGCCGCCGATCTCGCGCCCTCCCATCGGCTGATTCCACACGCACCGTGCGCCCTGCGCACTGGAGCCGGTTACCCGCCGGCGTCTTTCCGTGTCTGGAGTCACCCTCATGAATACCCGCATTCCCCCCGGCCCGGGCGCTGTGCCCATGCCGTCGCGCCGCCTGTTCGTACAGGGCCTCGCCGCCGGTGGCGTGGTTGCCGGCATCGCCGCTGTCGGCGTGCCGCAGCGCGCGCTTGCCGCCGCCAGCGCCGCCCCGCGCCTGGCCGGTGCCCCGGCCTTGCTCAGCGATACCCGCCTTGAACTGGCCATCGGCGAATCGCTGGCCAACTTCACCGGCCGCACCCGCCCGGCGATCACCGTCAACGGCTCGCTGCCGGCACCGATCCTGCGCTGGCGCGAAGGCCAGTCCGTGGACCTGTTCGTGCGCAATACGCTGGAACGCCATCCGACCTCGATCCACTGGCACGGCATCCTGCTGCCGGCCAACATGGACGGCGTGCCCGGCCTGAGCTTCAACGGCATCGGCCCCGGCGAGACCTACCACTACCACTTCGAGCTGAAGCAGTCGGGCACCTACTGGTACCACAGCCATTCACTGTTCCAGGAACAGGCAGGGCTGTACGGTGCACTGATCATCGACCCGGCCGAGCCGGCGCCTTACCGGCATGACCGCGAACACGTGATCATGCTGTCGGACTGGACCGACATGGATCCCGGCGCGCTGTTCCGGCGCATGAAGAAGCTCGCCGAGCACGACAACTACTACAAGCGCACCCTGCCCGACTTCCTGCGCGACGCCCGCCGAGATGGCTGGTCGGCCGCACTGTCCGACCGGGGCATGTGGGGCCGGATGCGGATGACGCCAAGCGACATCTCCGACATCAATGCCCATACCTACACCTACCTGATGAACGGGACCGCGCCGGCCGGCAACTGGACCGGGCTGTTCCGCAGTGGCGAAAAGGTGCTGCTGCGTTTCATCAACGGTGCGTCGATGACCTACTTCGACGTGCGCATCCCCGGCCTGAAGATGACCGTGGTCGCCGCCGACGGCCAGTACATCCATCCGGTCAGCATCGACGAGTTCCGCATCGCCCCGGCCGAAACCTACGACGTACTGGTGGAACCCAGCGGCCAGGATGCCTTCACCATCTTCTGCCAGGACATGGGCCGCACCGGCTATGCCGCCGGTACCCTCGCCGTGCGCCATGGGCTGCAGGCACCGATTCCCGCGCGCGACCCGCGCCCGTTGCTGATGATGAGCGACATGGGACACGACATGGGCAGCGGTGGCCACGACATGGCGGCGATGAAGGGCATGGAAGGCGGCTGCGGTGCCAGCATGGGCCACGGCGCACATGGCGGCGGCGAGACCGCCAGCAAAGCGCCAAAGCATCCGGCCAGCGAGCGCAACAATCCACTGGTGGACATGCAGAGTTCGGCCACCGAGCCGAAACTGGACGACCCCGGCATCGGCCTGCGCGACAACGGTCGCCAGGTGCTGACCTATGGTGCGATGCGCAGCCTGTTCGAAGACCCCGACGGCCGCGAGCCCGGCCGCGAGATCGAGCTGCACCTGACCGGCCACATGGAAAAGTTCTCCTGGTCGTTCGACGGCATTCCCTTCGCCGGGGCCGAACCGCTGCGGCTGAACTACGGCGAGCGCATGCGCATTGTGCTGGTCAACGACACCATGATGCAGCACCCGATCCACCTGCATGGCGTGTGGAGCGACCTGGAAAACGCACAGGGTGAATTCCAGCTGCGCAAGCACACCATCGACATGCCGCCCGGTACACGCCGCACCTATCGCGTACGCGCCGATGCCCTCGGCCGATGGGCCTACCACTGCCACCTGCTGTACCACATGGAAGCAGGCATGATGCGCGAAGTGAGGATCGAAGAATGAGCCGCTCCCTGCTTCCCCCCAGCCTGCTGGCCTTGGGCCTGGCTGCTACGCTGCCGGTGTTTGCGCAGTCCCATGCCGGCCATGACATGGACACGATGGACGCGCCCGCGAAGGCCGTGAAGACGCCGGCCGAACAGGTCGATCATTCGAAGATGGATCATTCGAAGATGGACATGGGTGCGGCAGATCCCGCCGGCATGGACCACATGGACCACTCGAAGATGGACCATGGCGCGATGCAGCCAGCGGCGATGGACCATTCCAAGATGGATCACGCGGCGATGGGGCACGGCACACCCGCACCGACCGAACCGCGCGAACCGATCCCGGTGCCCACCGATGCCGACCGCGCCGCCGCGTTCCCGCCCATCGCGCACGGTGCGATGGAACACGCGCCGGAGATCAACAGCCTGCTGCTGATCGACCGTCTCGAACACTGGGATGGCAAGAGCAGCAACGGCCAAGCCTGGGAGACCACCGGCTGGATCGGCGGCAACATCAACCGCCTGTGGCTGCGCACCGATGGCGAGCGTAGTCGTGGCCGCACCGAGTCGTCATCGCTGGAAGCGCTGTATGGCCGCAGCGTATCGCCGTGGTGGGACGTACTGGTCGGTGTGCGCCAGGATTTCCGCCCCGCCGATTCACGCACCTGGGCGGCGATCGGCATCCAGGGCCTGGCGCCGTACAAGTTCGAGAGCTCGGCGACGCTGTACATGGGCTCCGGTGGCCAGGTGCTGGCCAAGGCCGAGGTCGAGTACGACGTGCTGCTGACCAACCGCCTGGTCCTGCAACCCCTGCTGGAAGCTACAGTCGCGGCCAAGGACGAGAAGGAGTATGGCATCGGCCGTGGCCTGAACAAGGTCGAAGCCGGGCTGCGACTGCGCTATGAGTTCAGCCGCCGCTTCGCGCCCTATATCGGCATCAGCCACGAACGCACGTTTGGGGACACCGCCGACTACGCCGGTGACCACGCGCGCGACACGCGCTGGGTGGCGGGCGTGCGCATGTGGTTCTGAGCAGCGTTACGTGAGCAGTGGCCAGCCCCGGCAGCCGCCGTGGCCGGCTACACTGCGCCACGTTCCAATGCAGGCACCGCCATGTCGTTGCAGATCCGCCGCGCCACCCTCGCCGACGCCGACGCGCTGTCGGTGATCGCCATCGCCACCTACACCGAGACCTGGGGCGACTCGTACCCACCGCATGATCTGCACGATTTCCTGCAGGCGCACTACGGCATCGCACCGCAGCGGGCCGAACTGTCCGATCCGCGCAGTGCGGTCTGGTTGCTGATGGACGGTGACTCGGTAGTCGGCTATCTCGCCGCCGGCGCCAATACCCTGCCGCATGCCGATGCACGCGAGGGCGACATCGAACTGAAGCGGTTCTACATCCTGGCCGCACACCAGAACGGCGGCCATGGTGCACGCATGATGGATGAGTTCATGGCCTGGCTGGACCAGCCGCACCGCCGCACCCTGTGGGTGGGCGTGTGGGAAGAGAACTTCGGCGCGCAGCGCTTCTATGCGCGTTACGGCTGCAGCAGGGTCGGCGAGTACGATTTCATCGTCGGCGACAGCCGCGACCGCGAATTCATCCTGCGCCGGCCCTGAGCAGCGTCAGAAATCGAACAGTTCGGAGAGGAAGCTCTCCTTCTTCTTTTTCTTGTAGCCCTGGCTGTACTGGCCACGGTTGTCATCATGGCGCTGGCCGAGATGACGGGTATCGCGATGCATCACCGGCGGCGGAGCGGCCTGCGGTTGCACAGGCGCTGGCGGCGGCATGGCGGCACCTGCACCGTCAGTGGCGCGCTCGATGATCTTGTCGAGTTCGCCACGATCCAGCCATACACCACGGCAGCTCGGGCAGTAGTCGATCTCGATGCCATGGCGTTCGGCCATCTGCAGGGTCTGGGTCTTGCACACGGGGCACAGCATCGGCATTGCTCCTGTCGGTCTGGCATCGACTGTACCTGCGCGGTGATGACTGTGCGGCAACGCATGACCGAAGGCACAGGGACTTCCGGCGCGTGCCGGTATTGCCGAAAGGCCCGACACTGCGGACTTGTCCCGCAGGGAGTGCGTACATGACAGTGTTGTCCCGCTTGCCCACCGCCACACGTCTGTTGCTGGTCCTGCTGGGCGTTGGCCTGGGCCTGAACCTGCGCGATATCGCCGCAGCCGCAGGAACTCCCATTCCCGCCCTGCCCATGCCCTATGGCGGCAGCCTGCTGGACAACGCACTGGCAGTACTGGTTGCGCTGCTGCTGGCTACGCTGCTGCGACCCCGCGGCATTGGCCTGCTGGCCAGCCTCGGCCTACGTGGAAACGGCTGGCGCGGTCCGACGTGGGTGCTGCTGGCCAGCCTCCCCTGCTGGCTGGGACTGGCGCTGCTCGGCACCCCGAACACGGCGCTGACCGCGCTGGACGCCACGATGCTGGCCGTGCTGTTCCCGCTGGCCGAGGAAGTGCTGTTCCGCGGCCTCGGCTTCGTGTTGCTGGTGAAGATCGTGCGCGGCCCGTGGCCGCTGCTCGCGCTGCCGCAGGCGGTGCTGTTCGGCATGGTGCACTGGCTCGGCTTCGGTGGGTTCGACGGTGGCGGCATCGCGTTGTTCATTGGCGCGGTCATCGCGTTCGGCGGCTTCATCTTCGCTTGGCTTGATCACCTGGACGGCGACACCCTGTGGTGCGGCCTGGTCCTGCACGTTTCGATGAACCTGGCCTGGAATGTGTTCAGCCTCGATGATGCCGTTGCACTGGGCTGGCAGGCTACCGGCCTGCGCATCGGCACGGCCCTGCTCGCGGTCACGATCCTGGCCTGGCACGTGCGTCGCCGGCGCCAGTCGCGGTTGTAACGCCCACTTAGCTTGCCGTGCACGCCGGGATCACTACCGGCTTGCGCATACTTGCGCGCCTTTCGCTCCCCCTGTTGTCCGGAGTTGCCGCGTCATGTTGCTGTCCAAGCGCTTTGTGGAACCGCGCGTCCTGCTGATCGAGGACGCCGAGGAAACCCAGGAACTCAGTCGTCTCGCCCTGGAAAGCCAGGCCTGCCAGGTCACCGCTGTCAGCAGCGCCGAGGCCGCACTGGGCCTGCTCAACGCCGGCGAACCGTTCGACCTGCTGTTCACCGACGTCTGCCTGGGCGGCATCAGCGGCATCGAAACCGCCAACCGCGTGCGCGAGCACCTGCCGCAGCTGCCGATCCTGGTAACCTCCGGCATGGACCAGCACCGCGTGCTGCCGCAGTTGCGGGAGGGCATCCACTTCCTGCCCAAGCCGTACAGCATGAGCGAGCTGCTCGATGCCATCCGCCTGTGTTTCCGCCATGCGGCGGATGCCACGTTGATGCCGCCGCCGCAGGCCAGCGCGGCCTGAGGCAATCATCCACGCATGGCGTGGATGCGACCGGCCATCAACCGCCGGTGTACGGCCCTTCGCCCGGCATCACCTCCAGCAGTGCACGAGTGATCACCCGTGGGTAGACCGTGAGATGGTCCTCGCCGTCGATCACCACGTTGTCCACCTGCAGCTTGCGGCCACTGCGCTGCAGCTGGGTGGTGAAGTCCGCGGTCTGCCGCAGCATGTCGTTGCCTGTTGAATAGCGCGGCCCTGGCTTGTCCGTCTCGTAGCTGCCCACCGACAGCAGCACGCGCGTGGGCTGCACCGGAATCACGGCAGCATCCTGCATGCGCGGCAGCAGAAGCTGGTCGAACCACAACGAAGGACTCGACAGGATGTAGGTGCTGAACATGTCGGGTTGCGTGGTCAGCACGTAGGCGCCGAACAGCGCACCATAGGAATGGCCGGCGAACAGGCGCCGGGCGGGGTCGGTGCGATAACGCGCATCGACCATCGGCAGCACCTGTGCCGCCAGGAAATCACGATAGTGCGCGGCACCGCCGTAGGTGACGTCATCGCTGTAATAGCCCTCAGCAGTACGCGCCGGATTACTGGGCGTGTAGTCGCGCGAGCGACTCTGCTTCGAGGTCAGGCCTTCCTGCGGTGGCAGCCCAACCAGGATGAAATTCTCGATGTTGATACCCTGCTGCCCCACCAGATTGCGCACGCTGCGCACCAGCGGGAAGCTGTAAAGCGCATCGGTCACGTACAGCACCGGATAGTGCTTCTCAGGGTGTGCGGCATAGTCGGCCGGCAGCGCCACCCAGATCGGGTAATCGCGGCCCACAGGATCGTGCACGCGCAATGCTTCGGTATCTGGCAGCACCACGCCCGGCACGGCGGCTGCCGCGCTTTCCTTCGCGTCACTTTGCGTTGCCGGTGGCGCCACCGACATCGCGCAGCCACTCACGGCCAGGCAGGCCGCCACACTCCATCCACGCACACGCTGCATCCACGCTCTCCCGTTGCGGGCGGCGCACCCGGGTGGCGCCGCTACCGCATCCTCACACGTCGTGCGATGCAGTGCCACGCCGGGTCAGGGCGAGGCCGGCGGCGGCGCCGGGAACAGCGTGCGCAGCGCCTGCAGGGCGGCCGGGTGATAGATCGTGGCGTGGGTTTCCTCAGGCAGCGGCAGGTACTTCATCAGCGGCGACGGCGAAGCCTGCTGCAGCAACTCGGCCAGTCGCGCAGTGGATGCGGCCAGTTCCGGCTGTCCGCTGCTGGCCAGGAACACACGGGGCTGCGCGCGCGTCACAGCCGGCAGCTGCTTGGCCGCAGCGGCCAGCATCGTGCCCCGGTTCCACCACAGGCTGGGGTCCAGCGCGATGTAGCTGTTGAACAGTGTCGGTTCCTGCAGCAGCGTCTCGATCACGAACAGGCCGGCCAGCGATTCACCAATCAGCGCACGCTCGTCGGTGGTCGGGTAGCGCAGACGCACCTGCGGCATCAGCTCATCGCGCAGGAAGCGGCGGTAGGCCGCCGATCCACCGATGCGCGGCGCGATCTTCTGGTCCTGCGGGTCGTTGCTGGGGCCGGTCATGTCGCGGCGACGCTCGGTGTTTTCGATGCCGACCAGCAGGAACGGGCGCATGCTGCCGTTGCCGGTCAACACCTGCACCAGCCCGGCCACATGCAGGAAGTCCTCGCCGATGCCGCCATCGGCCATGTACAGCACCGGCAACGGCGCTTTCGGATCCAGGCCCCACGGCTGCGGGCGATAGACGTTGATGCGGCGGGTTTCGCCCAGCGCCTTCGATTCAATGCTGAAGGTCTCGCCGATCACCAGTGGGGCTGCGGCAGCGGCCAGCGCGGGCGGTGCAGTTTCGGCGGCCATCAGGGGCGCGACGGTGATAGCGGACAGCAGAAGCGACAGCACGATCAAGCGCATGGGGTAAGCCATCCTGGGAAAGATGCCGAGCATAGCGTCAGGGCCGGCGCGTTGGCGGTTTCGGCATGCTCGCTACCGCTGCCAGATGCTCAGTAGATCCAAGCCCTGCGTGGATGAGGGGAACACCTGCACCACGAACGGGGCCATACTCGGGCCAGACCGCACCGTAGTCCAATCGAAACCTACAAGGAGGTACGCATGTTGAATGCCCTGGTCATCACAGCGCTGGCTGCAGGCCCCGCTGCATCTGCACCGTATGCTGACTGCTTGCTCGGCAACATCCAACCCGGCCTGTCCGACCGTGCGGTACAACTGGTGCAACAGGCCTGTGCCTCGAAGTATCCGGAAAGCTTCGTCGCATCTGCAGAACTGGAACGCCGGATCAGCGCGCAGCGCCGGGCAGACTTCGAGGCGGCTCAAGCGGAAGCGGCGCGTTCCGCGAATGCGGCAGCAACGGCCGCACAGGAGGCTGCCGACGCAGCAGCCGCAAAAGCCAAGGGAATGCGGACGAAGTAGAGGCACTGGACCAGGGCAACAAAAAAGGCACCGCTTGGCGGTGCCTTCCTGAATGACCTGGGTCACTGGATGCAATGGTGGGCCGTGAAGGATTCGAACCTTCGACCAAAAGATTAAAAGTCTTCTGCTCTACCGACTGAGCTAACGGCCCATTGCACTTCCCCGGCCTTTCGGCGGGGTGGGCATTCTACCCTACTTTGCCGGGCCGGGTGAAACCCCGATGTGTTGCGGGTGCCGGCCAGCGGCCGGCACTACCCGGCCAGGCGAGCCCGCTTAAACCTTCCGGGCCTCCTGCGCATCCCAGGTATGATCCCCGCTCGGAGCCACGGATGCGCCTGCCCTTCAGCCTGATTGCTGCCTTGCTGCTGCCGTGTTCGGTACTGGCCGCCCCGTCCCAGGTCGTCACCGATGATATCGGCCGCTTCTGGGCCACCTATGACGCGGTGCGCGCCGAGCCTGATGCTGAGCGTCAGGTGGCGCTGGTCCAGCAGCGCTACATCGATCCGGGCAGCCCTGGACTGCATGCGCTGATGCAGGTGCGCAACTACACCGCCCGCGAATACGCCGAGGCCATGAACGCGTGGCCGCGCTTCTGGACCTCGGTACGCCCGCTCACCGCCAACGCGCAGCAAGCCAGTGCCTCGCTGGAGCGCGATCTGGCCGCGTTCCGTGCGCTCTACCCTGCTCTGCGCCCGGCCACCATCACCTACGCGGTGGGCGTGCTGCGTACCGGTGGTACCACGCTGGGTGACAAGGTGCTGATCGGCGCGGAGATGGCGCTGGGCGATGAGCACGTGGACGTTAGCGAACTCCCGGCGAAGATGCGCGACCGCCTGCGGATCTTCTACGACAGCCGGCCGGGCGCGAACAACGCGCAGAACAACCTGCACGAGTACGTGCACACGCAGCAGCGTGAGACCACGGGTAGGCTGGCCCAGTACGCGGTGCGCGAGGGCGTGGCCGAGTATTTGGCGGAGCGCATCAGCGGGCGCCGGCCGGCACTACCCTTCTACGACTACGGCGCAACACACGAAGCGGACATCCGCACGCGCTTCATTGCTGAGATGGATGGGGAAAATCTCGACAACTGGCTGTACAACAGCGCCCGCAATCCGTTCGGGGTGAGTGATGTGGGCTACTACGCCGGCTACCGCATCGCGCAGGAGTACATGCGGCAGCAGGCCGATGAAAAGGCGGGCATCGCGCGGATGATCGAGCTGGACTACAACGATCCCGAGGCGGTGCGTGCCTTCATCGCGGCATCGGGGTGGCTGCGGCAGCGGTAGCGCCGGGCCGTGCCCGGTGGAAGTGCCAACCAAGGTTGGCAACTACCAGAATCAAACCTGCCGGCGTATCCGCGGTCAGGCGTACAGCGTCGGGTCGGCTACACCGGCCTCGGTGAAGCCCTGCGCGCGCAGGCGGCAGGCGTCGCAGTGGCCGCAGGCGGCGCCGTTGGCGTCGGCGTTGTAGCAGGACACGGTGAGGCCGAAGTCCACGCCCAGGCGTACGCCTTCGCTGACGATCTGGCCCTTGCTGAGGAACTGCAGCGGTGCGTGCACTTTGATTCCCGCGCCTTCCACGCCGGACTTGGTGGCCAAGTTGGCCAGCGCCTGGAACGCGGCCACGAACTCGGGGCGGCAGTCCGGGTAGCCGGAGTAGTCCACGGCGTTGACGCCACAGAAGATGTCGTTGGCACCGAGCACTTCGGCCCAGCCCAAGGCCAGCGACAGCATGATGGTGTTGCGCGCCGGTACGTAGGTGACCGGGATGCCGGCACCGCCGGCTTCGGGCACGTCGATATCGTCGGTCAGCGCCGAGCCACCGATGCTGCGCAGGTCCACGTCCACGGTCTTGTGCGCGATTACGCCCTGGGCCTTGGCCACGCGGGCGGCGGCGTCCAGTTCAGAGGTGTGGCGCTGGCCGTAACGCACACTCAGGGCATGCACGGCAAAGCCCTGTTCCTGGGCCATGGCAATGACGGCGGCTGAATCCATGCCGCCGGAGAGAAGCACGACTGCCTTCTTCATGGGTCAATCTTCCGGTTTGGGGGAAAAGCCAGCACGCTGTCCCGCGCCGGAGCTACATCAGGGAACGCTGCGCGGGCTCATCGGCCCGGCTCGTCGTTCCACAGGATTTTATGCAACTGCATCTGGAACCGCACCGGCAGCCTGTCTTCGACGATCCAGTCCGCCAGCTGGCGCGCGGTGATCTCGCCTTTGCTGGGCGAGAAGAACACGGTGCAACGCTTCACCAGGTCGTGCTCGGCCAGCATCGTCTTGGCCCAGTCGTAGTCCTCGCGGCTGCAGATGACGAACTTGATCTGGTCGCGCGCGGTCAGCAGCGGCAGGTTTTCCAGGCGGTTGCGCGCGGCTTCGGCCGAACCGGGCGTCTTGATGTCGACCACGCGCGACACGCGCGGGTCCACTGCGCTGACATCCAGCGCGCCGGAGGTTTCCAGCGAGACGTCCATGCCGGCGTCGCACAGCTTCTGCAGCAGCACCAGGCAGCGCTTCTGTGCCAGCGGCTCGCCGCCGGTCACGCAGACGTGGCGCACGCCCTGGGCCAGCACTTCGGCCACGATGTCGTCGATGTCCCACCAGGTGCCACCATGGAAGGCGTAGGCGGTGTCGCAGTACTGGCAGCGCAGCGGGCAGCCGGTCAAGCGCACGAACACGGTCGGCCAGCCGGCGGTATCGGCTTCGCCCTGCAGCGAGGTGAAGATCTCGGTGATCTTCAGGCGTGGCAGCGGCGACTGCACGATCTCGCTGGGTGTGGCGGCGGCGCTGGACGGGGTAACGGCGGTCATGGCGGGACTTCTTGGTGGGACACGTGGCGGGTGGGCTACCGTGGCCGGTAACGAAAGCAGCCGAGCATGGCTCGGCTCTACAACAGCGGCCGGTCGGGCATGGCACGGCGGGAATGCAAGCCGGGCATGGCCCGGCGCTACCGGATCCGGACGGGTTTGCCGGTCCGGAAACGAAAGCAGCCGAGCATGGGCTCGGCTCTACAGGACACGTATTGTACGCCCGGTCAGCGGATCAGCGGATCTGCTTGCCGAGGCGGATCGACTGCAGGCGGTCCTGCGCGGTGCGCGCGGCGTCCGAGCCGGGGTACTGCGCCACGACGGTCTCCAGCGTCTGCTGGGCCTGGTCGACCTTGCCCTCGCCGTACTGCGAGAGGCCGACCTTGAGCAGGCCGCCAGCGGCCTTGTCGTGGGTCGGATAGCGCGAGAGCAGTTCACGGAACTGGGTCTCGGCCATCGGGAAATTGCGGGTGGCGTAATAGCTCTCGCCCAGCCAGTACAGCGCGTTCGGCGCGTAGACACCGTTCGGGTACAGCTGCAGGAAGCTCAGGAACAGCTGCGCCGAATCATCGTACTTGCCGGCCTTCAACGAATCGAAGGCGACGTTGTAGGTGGTGCGCTCGTCGCCAGTGGCGGCAAGGCTGCCGGCATCACCATGGACGGAAGGCGGCCGCTCGGAAGTGGCCGCCGCTGCGGGTTTTGCCGGGGCCGGAGCGGCCTTCGGCGCGCTCGCCGGAACGGGCGGCAGGGCCGGGGCGGCATTGCCCCCTTCCAACCGGTTCAGGCGGCTGTCCAGATCCAGGTACTGGTCCTGGGCGGACTGCTTGAGCTGGGCGTTGTCGTGCTGCAACTGCTCGATCGAGGCCTGCAGACTGGTCACCTGCTGCCGCAGCTGGTTGATCTGGTTCAACAGGTCCTGATTGGCACTGTTGTTGTACATCTGCTGCTCGATCGCGCCGACACGGTCGGCCAGACTCTGTCGCTGTGCATGCGCCGGTGCGGCAGCCACGAGGGCTGCCGCAACGACCAGCATCAATTTGATGCCAATGCGCATGGATTACTGCGCGGTGTAGACGATTTCGACGCGACGGTTCTGCGACCAGCAGGACTCGTTCGACTCGGTGCAGACCGGACGCTCTTCACCGTAGGACACGACGGTCAGCTGCGAAGCCGAGCCACCGTTGGCCTGCAGCGCCGAGTTGACGCCGTTGCCACGACGCTCGCCCAGGGCCTGGTTGTACGCGCGCGAACCGCGCTCGTCGGTGTGGCCCTGCAGGGTGATGCGCGAGGACGGACGGTCACGCAGGTACTTGGCGTGGCAAGCCATGATGGCCTGGAATTCCGGCTTCACGTCTTCCTTGTCCAGGTCGAAGTAGACAACGCGCTGACGCAGGCAGGCATCGGTGTCCAGGTCGCCCGGGCCGTACAGGCCGGAGGTGGACGGACCGGTCGGGGTGGTGGTCGAGGTGCCGGTGTCAACCGGAGCCTGCGGCTCTTCCTTGACCTTCTTCGAGCAACCGGCCAGGACGGCCACAGACAGCAGGGAAACAAGCAGAACGCGGGTGGACTTGTTCATGGCGATACCTTTGTGGCTCCTAGGCCGATGAGGGGATCAAGACAGCGAAAATATTAA
This sequence comes from Stenotrophomonas maltophilia, assembly GCF_004920835.1. Taxonomy (GTDB): domain Bacteria; phylum Pseudomonadota; class Gammaproteobacteria; order Xanthomonadales; family Xanthomonadaceae; genus Stenotrophomonas; species Stenotrophomonas maltophilia_AQ. The sequence goes on along the minus strand of NZ_QFHO01000035.1, from coordinate 13,789 downwards.
CACTCTTTTAGCGCTGGGTACGGTATGGGGACCATGCCGGTTCGCGCACATCTCCGTCAGCCAGAACCAACCGCTGGCGCACGCGCGCATCGGCCGAAACGGCGTACAGCACACCACGGCCACCCTCGCGGGCGGCGTACAACACCATGCTTGCGTTGGGCGCAAAGCTCGGAGACTCATCCAGCGAACCGGGGGACAGCGTGCTCCAGCGGGGCGAACCCAGCGAGCTGTCCATCATCGCGATCTTGTAGCTGTTGCCCGAGCCCTGGGCGACGGCGATCTTCTTTCCATCGTAGGACACCGAAGGCTTGGCGTTGTAGTTGCCCTGGAAGGTCACGCGCTCGGCGCTGCCGCCGCCCGCACCCACCTTGTAGACCTGCGGACGGCCACCGCGGTCGGAAGTGAAGTACACCGCGCTGCCGTCCGGCGCCCAGGTCGGCTCGGTGTCGATGGCGAAGTGGTTGGTCAGCTGGGCCAGCTGCTTGCTGCCCAGGTCCATCACGTAGATTTCCGGGTTGCCCGAACGCGACAGGGTCAGGGCCAGCTTGCGGCCATCCGGCGAGAACGCCGGGGCGCTGTTGATGCCACGGAAGCTGGTGACCAGCTCACGCGCGCCGGTGCCGATGTTCTGGATGTAGATGGCCGAGTTGCCACGTTCGAAGCTGACATAGGCCAGCTTGCTGCCATCCGGGCTCCACGACGGCGACAGCAGCGGCTCGGCCGAACGCACGATGGTCTGCGGATTGAAGCCGTCGGAGTCGGCCACCATCAACGCATAGCGCATGGCATCGCCCTTGCCGCTGGCGGTCACATAGGCGATGCGGGTCCAGAAGGCGCCGCGCACACCGGTGATCTTCTCGTAGATGGCATCGGCCATCTGGTGGGCGACGTCACGCATGGCATTGCCACGGGCGGTCATCGCCAGGCCCAGCAGGCGCTCGCCCTTGGGCACGTCGAACAGCTCGTACTCGACGCGGTAGGCGCCGGCACCGGCGTCGAGCACGCGGCCGACCACGATGTAGTTCTGCTTCAGCGCGCGCCAGGTGGCGAACTGGATGTCGCCGCCGCGCACCGGCTTCTCGACGATCTGCGCTTCCGGCAGCGTGCGGAACTGGCCCGAACGCTCAAGGTCGGCACGGACCACGCCGGCGACGTCGGTCTGCGGTGCGGCCGAAGACCCCTGGTAGGGCATCGGCACAACGGTGATCGGCAGCGCGGAGGCATTGCCGCCGATGATGTCGATATCCAGCCCCTTCTGCTGCGCAACGGCAGCAAAGGGCAGCAACAGGGCCGCAAACACGGCAAGCCAGCGAGGCATCTTTTTCATGGAGCGCTCAATAGGGGGAAACCGGAACGAGGGATAGCAAAGCGGAAGTGAACCGCTTCGCAATCATGAACCAAGGGTACGTGAATTCCGGGTCAGTTCCAGCCCGTTCTCTCACGCACCGTTAACGTCGTGGCTAACATCGCACCCACCGGCCTCGTCGGCCCGATCACGGCCCCCTCGAAAGGCGGCGTTCGCGGGCGACACCCAGCCTGCCCGGCTGAAACCGGGCCCGCCAGAGGCAAGCGCGACATCCGTGGGCGCAGGTGGCCCGATGGCCACCCTGCCCTGCCCGCCTCAGCGATCCTGGGCGGTAAAGGTGAAGTTGAGCGTGCGCGCGAACACAGACTCGAACCCGCGGTACGGCAGCGGCTGGGCGTTGAGCACCGCGGCCTCGATCGAACGCCTGCCGGCCTCGTCGTATGGGCAGTTCGGGCTGACCTTGGCCTGCATCACCGTGCCACCCGGAATCTGGGTGATGGTAATGGTGCAGCGCTGGCCCAGTGGCACCGTATCCGGACGTACCCACTGCGACAGCACCTTGGCCTGGATCGCGGCGGCGTACTTGGCAGAAAGGTCATCGCTGGTGCCACCACCACCGCCAGCCGGCTGTGCCGCACCACTGGCACCGGCGGCGGCGCTGCCGGCGGCGTTGCGCGCGGCGGCGACCTGGCGCAGCTTCTGCTCGGCCAGCTTGGCTTCCTTCTCGGCCTGCTCGCGGCGGGCGCGGATCTCGGCGATCTTCTTCTGCTTTTCGGCCTCGGCCTTGTCAGCCGCCACGCGTTCCTGCTCGGCCTGCTTCTTCTTCTCGTCCGCTTCCTGCTGCTTGGCCAGGCGCAGCTTCTGCTCCGCTTCTTCCTGACGCTTGCGTTCGGTCAGGTCGATCTGCTCCTGGCGGCGCTTGGCTTCCTGTTCCTGCTTGGCCTTCTCCTGCGAGATGGCCAGTGCGCTCACCGCTTCCTGATCCTTGGTGTCCGGCTGCGCGACACGCTCCTGCGCCTGCTGCTGCTGAGGCGTGGGGGCGTCCTGCGGGCGCGGCTCGGGAATTGGCTGCGGCGGCGGGATGGTGTCTTCCGGCACCGGGATCGGCTCGGCGACCGGCGGTGGCAGGTCTTCCAGCTTCTCCGACTGGCGCAGGGCCTGGCGCGCGGCAGCGGCCTCGGACGAGGACAGCGCCAGGCTGGCCTCGACCGACGGATCGCCGGCGGCGGCATCGGTGTTGCGCTGGGGCGACCACAGCCAGGCGCCGATGAAGATCAGCGCGACCAGCAGGTGCACCAGCACGGCCAGGGCCAGGGGCAGGCCCCAGCCGGGTTCGCGCTGATGCGGGGGTGGCAGGGCGTCAGCGTGCATCGGTGGCCAGGCCTACCTTGTCTACCTTGGCGCGCTTGATCACATCCATCGCGGCAATGACTTTTTCATAGGCCACGGCACGGTCGGCGGCGACGATCACGCGCACGCCCTTGTCCTGGGCAGCGATGCCGGCCAGGCGGCCTTCCAGTTCCTCGGCCGACACGGCGGTCGGCTCCTTGGCGTCAGGCAGCTTCAGGCTGAGCTGGCCGTCCTGGCGCACCGAGACGATCACCGGGTCCTGCTTGCTCTCCAGCGCCTTGGCGTTGGAGTTGGGCAGGTCGACATCAAAACTCAGGGTGAGCAGCGGCGCGGTGACCATGAAGATGATCAGCAGCACCAGCATGACGTCGATGTAGGGAACGACGTTGATTTCCGATTTCAGCTTGCGGCGCTTGCGGCGACCGATGGCAGCGGACATGGCATGGACTCCCGGGTCAGGCGCTTACTCGTCGCCAGCGCTCTGGCGCTGCAGGATCGAGCTGAACTCGTCGGCGAAGGTCTCGAAACGCACCGACATGCGCTCCACGCGGGTGGTGAAGCGGTTGTAGGCCCACACCGCCGGAATCGCCACGAACAGGCCGATGGCGGTGGCGAACAGTGCTTCGGAGATGCCCGGCGCGACGGCGGCAATACCGGCCTGCGCACCGCTGCTGATCATGTCGTGCATGGTCACCATGATGCCGAACACGGTGCCGACCAGGCCCACGTAGGGGGCGGTCGAGCCGATGTTGGCCAGCAGTTCCAGGTTGCGTTCGAGCTGGTCGACTTCGCGCGTGTAGGTGGTGCGCATGGCACGCTGCGCGCCTTCCAGCTGCGCACGGCCGTCCAGCCGGCGCTTGTCGCGCAGGCGGCTGTATTCGCGGAAACCGGCTTCGAAAATCGCCTCCAGGCCTCCGACATTGCGGCTGCGGTCGGTGGCCGAGCTGTACAGCTTGCCCAGGTCGGCGCCGGACCAGAAGCGGTTCTCGAACTCGTCGGCTTCGCGCGTGGCCTGCTTGAAGATGCGGGCCTTGCGGAAAATGATCACCCAGCTGACGAACGAGCCGACCAGCAGCGCCAGCACGATGATCTTCACCGGCAGGCTGGCCTTGGCCATCAGTTCGAGGTAGTTGATGCCGCCGCCGGTGGTGGCCTGGGCAAGGGTCTGTGTCGCGGCGTTGCTGACGTCGGCCGGCAATGCCTCGGTGACCGTGGCCTGCAGGGCCAGGAGCGTTGCGATCATCCGTTGTTCCTCAATGTTCGGATTCGGGGTGGAGGTGGGGTTTCAGCACGGCAAGGACGGCTTCGTCCATGCCACGCGGGCGAAAACTGGCCGCTTCCAGTGCGGCGATGCGGACCTGGGCCGACAGCAGCAGCTCGCCGTCGCGCAGGATCTGCTGGTCGAAGGCCATGCTGGCCTTCTTCAGCTGGACCAGCGTTGCGCTCACCTGCAGGGTGTCATCCAGCCGTGCCGGCTTGATGAAATCCATCTGCATCGAACGCACCGCGAAGACCATCCCGTGCTCGGCACGCATGCGCTCCTGGCCGTAGCCCAGCGCACGCATCCATTCGGTCCGGGCCCGTTCCATGAAGGCCACGTAGCGGGCGTGGTAGACCACGCCACCTGCGTCGGTATCTTCCCAGTAAATGCGTGTCGGCCAACTGAATCGGGGCTCAACCGACATCGGGAACCTCGGCGAACAGGTCCTGCGGCGGGTTCTTCGGCTTCAGGCCCATGTGCCGGTAGGCCTTGTGGGTGGCCATGCGGCCACGCGCGGTGCGCACCAGGAAACCCTGCTGGATCAGGTACGGCTCGACCACGTCTTCCAGCGTGCCGCGCTCTTCAGACAGCGCCGCAGCAAGCGATTCGATGCCGACCGGGCCGCCGTCGAAGTAATCAACCATGGTCTTGAGCAGTCGCCGATCGAGCTCGTCGAAGCCTTCCGGGTCGACCTTGAGCATCTTCATCGCAGCCTGAGCCACGGCTTCGTCGATGTGGCCGCCGGCCTTCACCTGCGCATAGTCGCGCACGCGGCGCAGGAGGCGGTTGGCGATACGCGGGGTGCCGCGCGCGCGGCGCGCGATCTCGCCAGCGCCATCGGCGGTGCAGTCGATGGCCAGGATCGCTGCCGAGCGGCGCACGATGCGGGTCAGCTCTTCAACGCTGTAGAACTCCAGGCGCTGGACGATGCCGAAGCGGTCGCGCAGCGGCGCGGTCAGCAGGCCGGCGCGGGTGGTGGCGCCGATCAGGGTGAACGGCGGCAGGTCGATCTTGATCGAGCGCGCCGCAGGGCCCTCGCCGATCATGATGTCGATCTGGAAGTCTTCCATCGCCGGGTACAGCACTTCCTCGACCACTGGCGACAGGCGATGGATTTCGTCGATGAACAGCACATCGTGCGGCTGCAGGTTGGTCAGCAGTGCGGCCAGATCGCCGGCCTTTTCGATCACCGGGCCAGAGGTGACCCGCAGGGCCACGCCCAGTTCGTTGGCGATGACATGGCTGAGCGTGGTCTTGCCCAGGCCGGGCGGCCCGAAGATCAGCACGTGGTCCAGCGCGTCGCCACGCCCCTTGGCCGCCTGGATGTAGATCTCCATCTGCTCGCGCACCGGCACCTGGCCGAGGTAGTCGGCAAGGCGCTTGGGGCGGATGCTGGCGTCGGCGGCGTCATCCTCGCGGGTGGCGCCGGCGGCGATGATGCGGTCGTCGGTCATGTGCTGATTATGCGGTAAAAGCGGGGAGATTCGGCCGGGCTGCGCCCGGCACCCGCAGAAGACGAAGCAACGTCAAAGGCCGGGCTACTGAGGAATGGCGGGGTGGGTCCGGCAGCGGGGGACGCTGCAAGTACGTCCATGTAAGCTCGGTCGCCGCATCCATGCGGCTCACGCCCCCGCAACCGGACCCACCCCGCCTTCGACAGTTGGCCGCGATCTGTTGGAACCTGCTGCTGATGGTGGGTGCCGACCGTCGGTCGGCACGGGGCGGATCTGGTAGGTGTCGACCTTGGTCGACACGGTAGATCCACGCCATGCGCGGATGGACCTGAGGAGCCGAGTGGACTCTGCTTCCAGAGCGCACCGTCTCCGCAAGCGGAGCCCCCTTGTTGTTCAAGGGGGCGCGCCGACAGGCGGGGGGATAAGGTGGAATGCGGGCGGGGCCCACGATTTGCGCAGCAAATCGTGGGACGTAGCGCAGGTGGAGATTAAATCTCCACCTGCGCTCCGAGCTCCACCAACCGGTTGCCCGGAATCCGGAAGAACCCAGTCGCCGGGGCGGCGTTGCGATGCATCAGCGCGAACAGCTTGTCGCGCCAGATCGGCATGCCGCGGTTGGCGGTGGCGACGATGGTTTCGCGGCTGGCGAAGAAGGTGGTGTCCATCGGGTCGAAGTAGATGCCGCCGTGGTCGCACGAACGCATCAGCGCCAATGGTACGTCCGGAGTCTCCATGAAGCCGAAGCGCACGTAGACCCGGTAGAACTCGTCGCCCACCGATTCAATCTTGAGGCGCTGCCCCTCCGGCGCATACGGTACCGGCAGGGTCACCACGTGCAGGAACACGTTGCGCTCGTGCAGCACCTTGTTGTGCTTGAGGTTGTGCATCAACGCATGCGGGGCCACGGTCGGATCGGCGGTCAGGAACACGGCCGTGCCCGGTACGCGTACCGGCGGCGCCAGCATCAGGCCCGGCAGGAAGGTGTCGATGCGGATGCCGTCCTTGCGGATCTCGTCGCGCAGCAGTTCGCGGCCACGGCGCCAGGTGCGCATCATGGTGAACAGGAAGATGCCCAGCACCACCGGGAACCAGGCGCCCTGCAGCAGCTTGGCGCCGTTGGCGATGACAAAGCCCAGATCGATGATGAAGAACACCACGCACAGCGGCAGGATCCAGTTGCGTGCCTTGGGCCACAGCGAACGTGCGACCAGGGCCAGCAGCAGGGTATCGATCAGCATGGTGGCCGACACCGAGATGCCGTAGGCCACGGCCAGGTTGGACGAGCTGCGGAAGGCCAGCACCAGGCCGATCACCATCACCGCGATGCCCCAGTTGATGCCGGGGATGTAGATCTGGCCGATGGTGTCGTGCGAGGTGTGCTTGATGCGCATGCGCGGGATGTAGCCCAGCTGCATGGCCTGGCGCGAGACCGAGAACGCACCGGTGATCACCGACTGCGAGGCGATCACCGCAGCCATCGTGGCCAGGATGATCATCGGGTACAGCGCCCACGACGGCACCGCCTCGAAGAACGGGTTCTTCACCGCCTCGGGATGGTTGAGCACCAGCGCGCCCTGCCCCAGGTAGTTCAGCACCAGGCAGGGCAGCACGAAGAAGTACCAGGCGTGGCGGATCGGCTTGGCACCGAAGTGGCCCATGTCGGCATACAGCGCCTCGCCACCGGTCACCGCCAGCACCACCGCGCCGAGGATGAAGATGCTGTGCCAGCCGTGCTCCATGAAGAAGCGGATCGCCCACCACGGGTTGAACGCCTTCAGCACTTCCGGCGCGTCGACGATGTTGTAGATGCCGATCGCGGCCAGCGAAATGAACCAGATCGAGGTGATCGGGCCGAACAGCTTGCCGATCTTCGCGGTACCGAAGCGCTGCACCGCGAACACGGCCAGCAGCACCACCACGGTGATCGGCACGATGAAGGCGTGCAGCCCGGGGGCAGCGACCTCCAGGCCTTCGACCGCACCCAGCACTGATATCGCCGGCGTGATCACGCCATCGCCGAAGAACAGCGAGGCACCGAAAATGCCAAGGATGCCGACCACATAGGCCGAACGCGACCCGTTGCGCAGCGTGCGCTGGGTCAGCGCCATCAGCGCCATGATGCCGCCTTCGCCGTCATTGTCGGCGCGCATGATGATGGTCACGTACTTCAGGGTGACCACGATGTTCAGCGCCCAGAACGCCAGCGACAGCACACCCAGCACGGTGTCATGGTCGCTGTTGAGCCCGTAGTGCGGCGAGAACGCCTCCTTCAGGGTGTACAGCGGGCTGGTGCCGATATCGCCGAAGACCACGCCGATCGCACCGATGATCAGCGCCAGGCCTCCTGCTGGAGGGGCGTGACCGTGGCCGCCGGGGGCGGCTGCGTGCGGGGTTTGACTGCTGGACATGGGACTCCTGGCGAAGCTCAGGCGGTTCGTTGAGGGGAAGGAAAGCGGGTCAGCGCAACGCCGACTGCAGCGCCTTGCGGATCACGGTGGCCACTTCGTCACCTTCATTGAAGGCATCGCGGGCCATCCGCGCCGCTTCAGCCGGCTTGTAGCCCAGCTGCTGCAGGGCCACGGTGGCATCGGACAGCGGATCGGCCGGGGCCGGACCACTGCCGGTCGGCAGCGCGCCACCGGCACCGAACTGCGCCGCGCGGTCGCGCAGTTCCAGCACCATGCGCTCGGCGGTCTTCTTGCCGATGCCGGGGATGCGGGTCAGCGCCGTGATGTCGCCGGCCTGGACCATGCGGGCGAATTCTTCGACGGTGACGCCGGACAGTACGGCCAGCGCGATCTTCGCGCCGATGCCGCTGACCTTCTGCACGTCGCGGAACAGCCTGCGCTCGCCCTCGCGCAGGAAGCCGTACAGCGAGACGCTGTCTTCCTTCTGCGAGTAATGGGTGTACAGGGTGACCTCGCGGCCGAGTTCGGGCAGGTCGTAGAAGGTGCTCATCGGCGCCTCCAGCTCGTAGCCCACTCCGTTCACGTCCACCACCAGCCACGGCGGCGCCTTGTAGGCGACGATGCCGCGCAGTCGACCGATCATTGCGTGCAGCTCCTCATTTGCGGCCCCACGCCTGGCGGGCACTGAGCCCCAGGCGGTTGGCCGTTGCCCTTACGTGGGCATGGGTGATGGCCACCGCCAACGCGTCGGCCGCGTCGGCCTGCAGCTTGGTTTTCAGGTTGAGCATGAGCCCGACCATGTGTTGAACCTGTTGCTTTTCGGCGCCGCCACGGCCAACCACTGCCAGCTTGATCTCGCTGGCGGCATATTCGTGCACCGGCAGGTCGCGCAGCACCACGGCCGAAATCGCCGCGCCACGGGCCTGTCCCAGCTTCAGCGCCGAATCGGGGTTGCGTGCCATGAACACGCGTTCGATGGCCACTTCCTGCGGTTCGTACTCACGGCAGAGGTCGGCCAGGCCCAGTACCAGCAGCTTCATCCGCTGCGGGAAGTCATCGGCGCCCAGCAGCACCAGCGGTTGGTGATGCACATGGCTCACCCGGCCGGTGGCATCGACATCGATGATGCCGACCCCGGTCCGCTGCGAACCCGGGTCGATGCCAAGAATGCGGGTCATGCGGCACACACGCGGCTGCCGAAGGTCCGGAACGGACGCTGGCAGCGGCAATGGCAGGAAACGGCTGGGGTCATCATGGTGCGCATTGTCCGCTCACCGGCCGCCAAAGGCGACCGGTGATGCGTCCGTTCAGGCGTACGCGTCCGCGCCGAGATCGGCGTTGGAGTACACATCCTGCACGTCGTCGAGGTCTTCCAGCATGTCCAGCAGCTTCTTGACCTGCAGGACGGTGTCGCCTTCGACCTTGATGTCGTTGTCGGCACGGAAGGTCAGTTCCGCATGATCCGGCGTGCGCCCGGCCGCTTCCATCGCTTCCTTGACCGCGTGGTAGCTGTCTGCGGCGGTGAGCACGTCGATCGCGCCATCTTCGGGATAGACCACGATATCGTCCGCACCGGCCTCGATGGCCGCTTCGGAAATGGCGTCCTCATCGGCACCTGCGGCGAAATGCAGCACGCCCACGCGCTTGAACATGAAGCTCACCGAGCCTTCGGTGCCCATGTTGCCGCCGCACTTGCTGAACGCATGGCGGACATCGGCCACGGTGCGCACGCGGTTGTCGGTCAGGCAGTCGACGATGACCGCCACGCCACCCGGGGCATAGCCCTCGTAGCGGATTTCCTCGTACTCGACGCCTTCCAGCTCGCCGGTGGCCTTCTTGATGGCCCGCTCGATCACATCCTTGGACATGTTCGCGGTCAGGCCCTTGTCCATCGCCACGCGCAGCCGCGGGTTGTTGTTGGGGTCGCCTCCACCGCCGCGCGCGGCAACGCCGATCTCACGGATGATCTTGGTGAAAATCTTGCCGCGCTTCGCGTCAGACGCGTTTTTGCGGTTTTCGATGGAGGGGCCTCTACCCATGGGTCTTTCCGTACGTGCGTTGATGGATAAGGCCGCGGATTCTACCTGATCGGGCCCGTTGACCGTGTCGAGGCCGGCCAGATGCCGCCGGGCATGGCCCGGCGAAGAGCGTGCGAACCAACGGTTCGCCCCCACCGATGGAGGTCGTTCGCACCCACCGACTTACGCGGCGGCGGCGTCGCGACCGTGCTGGAACTGACCGTGACGGAGGAAATGCGCGGTCTGCCGGGCCGCATCCGGCGACACCACCAGGCCGCTGTGGCTGGTACGCACCACGCAATGGTCGGCCAGCCCCGGCAGCCGGGTCTCGGCCAGCGCCACGGTACCGTCGGAGGCATCGTCAATGGCGCCGAGCAGGCTGCCCAGCCCGTGCGGGACCGAACCGGCGATCAGGCCGACCTCGGCTTTACCCTGCCAGTCCGGCAGGCCGTCCAGCAGCAGATCGCTGCTGCGGCCCAGGGCCAAGCCCCAGCCATGTTCGGACAACGAGCGCGCCGTGCCGCTGCCGCGCAGCGGCGACCCCAGGCAGACCACGCGCTGCACCGGCAACTGCGGATTGCGACGCAATGCCTCCAGCGCCAGCAGTCCGCCCAGGCTATGGCCCACCAGCGACAGCGGGCCGGCATCGGCCAGCCGCTCCAGCAACTGCGGCACGGCCACATCCGGGCCGCCGAACACCGAGGAGTAACCAAACGCATGCACCTGGAAGCCACGCGCACGCAGGCGCCAGGCCAGCGGCCCGACCCAGGCGCGGGCATTCCAGATGCCATGCAGCAGTAATACGGGGGGAGTCATGCAAACAGCCTGGCGGTCAGCGGGGCAGGAACGTACGGTGATTGGACACGCGCGCGCAGCAAGCGGCGGTGAACGTCAGGCCTCGCGCGGTGCGCGGCGCAGGATGAATTCAAGATCGTTCGTGTCGCCAACCGGGAACAGGTACTCGCCGACCTTCTCGAAACCATAACGGGCGTAGAAGCGCTGTGCACCGAAGTTTTCCGACCACACGCCCAGCCACAACGTACGCGGGCCCTCCTGTTCCAGCCAGGCCAGTGCGGTTTCCAGCAGCCGGCTGCCCCAGCCGCAGCTCTGCTGAGTCTTGATCAGGTACAGGCGCTTGAGTTCGCCGTCACCAGGTTTCACCTCGGGATGCGGCAGGCCACAGGGGCCGGCGGCGGCATGGCCGACCGCCTCCCCATCCAGTTCCAGCAGCCACACCGCGTAATCGGGGTGGGCCAGGATCGTGCGCTGGCGCTCGACCGTATAGGACTCCTCCAGGAACGCCTGCAGGTCCTGTGGCGGATAAAGATGTCCGAAGGTTTCGGTGAACGTGCGGGCGGCCAGCGCCGACAGGGTCGGCGCGTCGTCCACGGTAGCGCGGCGGATCGAATACATGGGTCGAGTTGACGTCAGGACAACGGTTCGGGTCAAGCCCGTTCTGCCGGTGCCTTCTCGTCTTCTTCCTCTTCCTCTTCGTATTCCTCGTCGTCCTCTTTTTCCTCGCCGTCTTCCTCTTCTTCGCCTTCCTCGTCCTCGTCGTACTCTTCCTCTTCGTCGTCCTCGTAATCCTCGACGCCGAAGTCCTCACCATCCCAACGGCCTTCGCCGTCGGCGACGAAGGTCAGGGCCATCGCCGCCGGGTTGGTACCGACACGGACCAGCCAACCACCGAACACACGTGCACGCTCGGTGACCAGGGTGGCCTCGGAGCCTTCATTGCCCAGCTTTTCCCACTCCAGCGAAAACGCAAACTCGGTCATTGCCTGGATCTCCTGATCAGTTGGTCTTGGGGCGAACCTGGATGTGTACTTCGGCCAGCTGCACGTCGACGATCGGCGACGGCGCGTCGGTCATCAGATCCTGTGCACCGGTGGTCTTGGGGAACGGGATGACGTCGCGGATCGACTCGGTGCCAGCCATCAGCGCAGCAATGCGATCGATGCCGAAGGCGATGCCACCGTGTGGCGGCGCGCCAAAGTTCAGCGCGTCGAGCAGGAAGCCGAACTTGGCGCGGGCCTCTTCGGCGCCGATGCCCAGCAGTTCAAACACCGCGCTCTGCATGTCCGGACGGTGGATACGGATCGAGCCGCCGCCGATTTCATTGCCGTTGAGCACCATATCGTAGCCGCGCGAAACGGCGGTACGGGCATTGGCACGCAGGTCGGCGATGTCGTCCACCGCCGGTGCGGTGAAGGGGTGATGCAGGGCGACGTAGCGCTGCGCTTCGTCGTCCCATTCGAACATCGGGAAGTCGGTGACCCACAGCGGGGCCCAGCCATCGGCGACCAGGCCGAAGTCCTTGCCGGCCTTCAGGCGCAGCGCGCCCATGAAGTCGGAGACCTTGTTGTAGCCGCCTGCACCGAAGAACACGATGTCGCCGTTGCCGGCACCGACGTGCGCGACCAGGGCGGCGAAGGATTCCTCGCTGAAGAACTTCTGGATCGGCGAGCTGACTTCGCCGTTGTCGGCGATCTTGATGTAGGCCAGGCCCTTGGCGCCGTACTTGGCGGCATGCGCGGCATACTCGTCGATCTGCTTGCGGCTGAGCGACGCACCGCCCGGAATGCGCAGCGCGGCCACGCGGCCGTCGGCATCGTTGGCCGGGCCGGTGAACACCGGGAACTCACTGTTCCTGACCAGCTCGGCCACGTCCACCAGCTCCAGCGCGATGCGCAGGTCCGGCTTGTCCGAACCGTAGCGACGCATCGCCTCGGCCCAGGTCATGCGCGGGAAGCTTGCATCCAGTTCGACGTTGACCACTTCCTTGAAGATGTCGCGGATCATGTCCTCGACGAAATCCTGCACGTCACGCTCGCGGACGAAGGCGAACTCCATGTCCAGCTGGGTGAACTCCAGCTGGCGGTCGGCACGCAGCGCTTCGTCGCGGAAGCAGCGCGCGATCTGGTAGTAGCGGTCGAAGCCGGCCACCATCAGGATCTGCTTGAACAGCTGCGGGCTCTGCGGCAGGGCGTAGAACTCGCCCGGGTGCATGCGCGCCGGCACCAGGAAGTCACGCGCGCCTTCCGGGGTGGCCTTGGTCAGGATCGGGGTCTCGATGTCCTGGAAGCCCTTTTCGTCCAGGTGGCGGCGCAGGGCCTGCACCAGCTTGATGCGGGTGCGCTGCATGCGCTGCATTTCCGGACGGCGCAGGTCCAGGTAACGGTACTTCAGGCGGGTTTCTTCGCCCGGGTTCTCGTGGGCGTGGAACGGCAGCGGCGCGGCCTTGTTCAGCACGGTGATGGCAGTGGCGATCACTTCCACCTTGCCGGTACGCATCTTGTCGTTGACCGCGTGGCGGGCGCGCACGACGCCTTCCACCTGCAGCACGTCCTCGTAGCCCAGCGACGCGGCCACGGCGAACACTTCGGCGTTGTCGACCTCCACCGTCACCTGCACGATGCCTTCATGATCTCGAAGATCGATGAAGCAGACGCCGCCCTGGTTACGGGCCACGTCGGTCCAGCCGGCGAGGGTGACAGTCTGGCCAATCAGGGTCTCATCGACCAGGCCGCAGAAGTGGGTACGCATGGGGGGAAGCTCCGCTGGAGAACGCCGGCGCCCGATGGAGGCCGGAAAGCCTCGTATTCTGCGGCCGAGGCCCCGGCCGGGGCAAATCCTGCCAGTCACACCGGCTTGATCGCCCCTCTCCCTATAGTCGGGCACCTGCCACCGTATGGGATGCCGCCATGAAACCGCTGTCCCTGGCCAGCCTGGCCGTGAGCCTCACCCTGGGTGCACTGGGCACCCTTGCCCTGCCCGCCCCTTCCGCGCATGCGCAGAGCGGCGTGGTCCGCTGCGAAAGCCAAAACAACCGCGAACGGGTCTGCAACACCGGTTGGCGCGGAGCGCAGCTGGTCCGCCAGCTGTCCGGCTCGGACTGTGATGAAGGACGAACCTGGGGCAGCCGTAACGGCAGCATCTGGGTCACCAACGGCTGCCGCGCCGAATTCGTCGAGGCCCGCGGCGGCTGGGGC
>NZ_QFHO01000034.1 GCF_004920835.1 Stenotrophomonas maltophilia | reverse complement strand
CGCCGGCTGTGCGTTGGCCGGATCGGGTACGCGCAGTACCTGCTGCTTGCTGCCGGACGGGCAGGGCGTGCGTTGCAGCGTGGGTACGTCGCTGCTGCTGGAGGTGCATCGATACACCACGCTTGTTTCGGCCAGTGCCGCGCCGGGCAGCAACACCAGGGCCAGCCAGATCAGTTTGTTCATGCGCACAGCCTACAGGTGGTGATGCGGCGCGGCGCTCAGCGCTGGCAATCGCGCGACACGCGAGCGTCGATGCCGCGCTGTTCGTTGCTGATGGCCGTACGTTCGCTCTGCAGCGCACTGTTGTAGCGGCGGTCCAGCTCCCAGCGGCGGTCACGCAGGCGCGCGCAGACTTCCTGCGGTGGCAGCGCATGGCAGCTGTCGCGCACCAGGACGCTGCCGGCCGGAACCTGTACCCCCATGCCCACCGAGGGCGGACGATAACCCGCGCCTTCACCGATGGGGGTCCCCACCGGTGTACCGAATGCCGGACGCGGTCCGGGATAGGCCGGGCCACGATGCCCGTGCGGCAGCCAGACACTGGTCCACAACGGGACCCAGCGCGGATTGCCTTCGTTATTGTCGCTGGTATAGCGCTGGCCATCCTCGGTGACGCACTCGTACATCGGCTGTGGCGGCTGGATGTAGACGTGGCGTACTTCGCGCTCGCGGATGACCGGGGTATCGCTGGGCGGCGATGGCGTGGCGTCACTACGCACCACCCGCGGCGCAGGATCGCGCGGACGCTGCAGGTCGCGCACTTCCTGGCGGCCGCTGTTGCAGGGCTTGTCCTGCAGCGCCACGGCACCATTGCTGGCCACGCAGCGGTATACGCGCACGTCCTCGGCGGCCGGTGCGGTCCAAGGCAACAGCAGGCACAGGCTCAAGGTGGCGCGCAGCAGGTTCATGGCGGCAGGGTGCGCGATTGTCGGTGGCTGTGCAATCGTCTGCTCAGGAGCGCAGCACGTTGCCGCTGAGCGCGTCGCGGATCGGCGTCGGCTGGGCCAGGCCGCCGGTCTCGCCATCGAGGATGCCGTCGAGCAGGCGCAACAGGCGTGGGTCGAGTTCCTCGCGGCTGCGCGCCGGTGGCTCGCCGGCCAGGTTGGCGCTGGTGGACACCAGCGGGCCACCCCAGGCACGGCATAGCGCGGCCACCAGCGGGTGGGCACTGATGCGCACCGCAATGCCGCTGTGCTCGCCGGTAATCCACGGTTTGGCTCGTGGGCCGGCCGGCAGAATCCAGGTGTTGGCGCCGGGCCAGCTGGCCAGCACTGCGCGCTGGCGGGCATCGGGCAGTGCCTGCAGGCGTACCCAGCCTTCCAGCTGCGCCAGCTCGGCGGCGACCAGGATCATGCCCTTCTCGATCGGGCGCTGTTTCAGCCGCAGAACCATGTGCACCGCGGCTTCGTGCGAGGGATCGCAGCCCAGGCCCCAGACCGCTTCGGTCGGATAGGCGATCACGCCGCCTGCGCGGAGCGAGGCGACAGCGGAGTCCAGGGTGAGTTCTTTCATGGCGGCGACCGGCCCGGCGTGGGCCTTCATTATCCCCCCGCTGCGTGCAGATGGGGTGGAACCAGGCACCCCGGCAGTGCCGGCCGCTGGCCGGCATCTGATGCTTCTGGGGGTTGCCGGCCAGCGGCCGGCACTACCCCTCATCCACGCAGGGCGCGGATCTACTTCGCGGCCTTCTTGACGGCCTTCTTGACGGCCTTCTTGGCCGGCGCCTTCTTCGCAGCAGCCTTTTTCACCGCTTTCTTGGCGGGGGCCTTCTTGGCGGCGGCCTTCTTCGGTGCCGCCTCCTTCTTCACCGCCGCCTTCTTCGCAGGTGCCTTCTTGGCCGCGGCCTTCTTGCCGAAGCCCTTGCGCACCGGCTTGCCGGTTTCTTCCATCAGCTGCTGCACTTCGGCCAGGGTCAGCGACGCCGGCTCGCGATCCTTGGGGATCTTGCCGTTCATCCTGCCGTCGCTGATGTACGGACCGAAGCGGCCGTTCAGCACCTGGATGTCGCTGCCCTCGAACTCCTTGATGATCCGGTTGCGCGCGATCTCTTCCTTCTCTTCGATCAGGAACACGGCGCGGGCCAGATCGATGGTGTACGGGTCATCTTCCTTCTTCAGCGAGGCATAGGTGCTGCCGCGCTTGGCGAACGGGCCGAAACGACCGATGCCGACGCTGACGTCTTCGCCCTTGTCCTCACCCAGTGCGCGCGGCATCAGGAACAGCTCCAGCGCGTCTTCCAGGGTGATGGTGTGCATCGACTGGCCCGGACGAAGCGAGGCGAACTTGGGCTTCTCCTCGGCGTCCTCGGCGGTGCTGCCGATGGCCGCGTACGGCCCGAAACGGCCCAGGCGCACGCTGACCGGCTTGCCGGTCTTCGGGTCGGTGCCCAGTTCGCGTGCGCCGCTGGCCTCGGCGCGGTCGACCGATTCCTTCTTGTCTTCGACCAGTTCCTTGAACGGTCCCCAGAAGCGCGACATCAGCGGAATCCACTCTTCCTCGCCACGCGAGACGGCATCGAGCTCGTCCTCGAGCTTGGCGGTGAAGTCGTAGTCGACGTACTGGGTGAAGTGGCTGGACAGGAACTTGGATACCGCGCGGCCGACATCGGACGGGCGGAAGCTGCGGCCTTCCATTTCCACGTACTTGCGGAACAGCAGGGTCTGGATGATCGAAGCGTAGGTCGAGGGACGACCGATGCCGTACTCTTCCAGCGCCTTCACCAGCGCCGCTTCGGTGAAGCGCGGCGGCGGCTGGGTGAAGTGCTGGTCGGCCACGATGCGCTCCAGCGGCACGCGGTCGCCGGGCTTCATCGCCGGCAGCTTGCGGCCTTCGTCCTCGTCCTCGGCGCTCTTGTTGTCCTTGCCTTCTTCGTACACGGCCAGGAAGCCGGGCACCACCACGGTGGTGCCGCTGGCGCGGAACACGTGCTCGCTGCCGGCCGACAGATCGACGCTGACGGTGTTGAGCGTGGCCGGGATCATCTGGCAGGCCACCGCACGCTTCCAGATCAGTTCGTACAGCTTGCGCTCGTCATCGGTCAGGTAGCGCGCGACCTGCGCAGGGGTGCGCAGTGCCGAGGTCGGGCGCACCGCTTCGTGCGCTTCCTGGGCGTTCTTCGACTTGGTCTGGTAGGTGTTGGGCTGGTCCGGCAGCGAGGCGATGCCGTAGTCACGGGCGATCACGTCGCGGATCTCGGTCAGTGCATCCTGCGACAGGTTCACCGAGTCGGTACGCATGTACGAGATCAGGCCGACGGTGCCTTCGTCACCGATGGCCACGCCTTCGTACAGCTTCTGCGCCACCTGCATGGTCTTGCGGGTGGTGAAGCCGAGCTTGCGCGAGGCTTCCTGCTGCAGCGTGGAGGTGGTGAACGGCGGCGCCGGACGGCGCTTGCGCTCCTTGCTGGCCACGTCGGTGACGTGCAGCGCACCCTGCGCGGCCTGCTGGATGCGCATGCGGGCCGCCTCGGCGGTGTCGCCATCGGTGACGGTGAACTGCTCGAACTTCTGCCCGTCCAGCTTGATCAGCTTGGCGTTGAAGTGCTGCGACGGGTGCGCGCACTCGGCGGCGATCGACCAGTACTCGCGGGCGATGAAGGCTTCGATCTCTTCTTCGCGCTCGACGATCATGCGCAGCGCCGGGCTCTGCACGCGGCCGGCGGACAAACCGCGCTGTACCTTGCGCCACAGCACCGGCGACAGGTTGAAACCGACCAGGTAATCCAGCGCGCGGCGCGCCTGCTGGGCATCGACCAGGTCGCTGGCGATCGCGCGCGGCTGGCTGATCGCTTCCTTGATGGCGCGCGGGGTGATCTCGGTGAAGACCACGCGCTGCATCGGCTTGTCCTTGACCAGCCCGCGTTCCTTCAGGATCTCGGCGATGTGCCAGCTGATCGCCTCACCCTCGCGGTCCGGGTCGGTCGCCAGCAGGATGTCGTCGGCGCCCTTGGCGGCCTTGGCGATCGCATCGACATGCTTCTCGTTCTTGTCGATCACGTCGTAGTGCATGGCGAACCCGTTGTCCGGGTCGACTGCGCCTTCCTTCGGAATCAGGTCACGCACATGCCCATACGAGGCCAGGACGGTGTAGTCCTTGCCGAGGTATTTGTTGATCGTCTTGGCCTTGGCCGGCGATTCGACGATGAGCAGGTGCTTGGGCATGTCGGGAAAGGTCTGTGGGCGGACCGGGGGAAGGGGCCGCTAGGGTGGAGCAAACGGCCGCATTAGTGAAGCGGCCACGGGCAAATCCATAAACTGAACGCCCGGTAGTGTGCCGGGCGTTCAGGTTTCACCTTATTAGAGGAATCACGCCCGGCCAGCCCATGTCAAGCAGCGAGGCGTGAGGATGGTCGTTCATGAGGCCATCTTGGCGATGAAGCCGACTGCTGCCACCAGCAGGACCAGGCCCGCCAACGACAGCAGGGCGGTCAGGACCAGAACCAGGATGGTGACCGTGCCCAGTTCCCGACGCTGCAGCTGCGGCTGGTCGGTATAGGCCCAACGGTCGACCACCAGAGTGTCGCATATCATGTCGTGCAGGCCCTGCTTGCGTTCGGTGAACGCGGCCATCAGGAAGCCGATGCCGAGGGTGAAGCTGCTCAGCAGCATGGCCCAGTAGCGACCGAAGGCGCGGGCCTTGGTGAGGCGCTCGCCATTGCCGCGCACGACCTTGATGCCGACCGCCATCTTTCCCAGCGTGGCACCGCCCCGCGAGGCATGGAACCAGGTGTAGTAGGCCATGCCGATGCCCAGGTTGATCAGCGCACTGGCCAGCTGCGCGACGATTTCGATGGACGATTCGCCACTGCCGACCGCGCCCATGCTGGCGCCGAGGACCACGCCGAGGATGGCACCGATGATGCTGCCCGGGATGACCAGCACGAAGTAGTCGATCATGTAGGCCGCTACGCGCTTCCAGAAACCGGCGTAGATCACTTCGCCGCCCATCACCGGCTGTACATGGCCGGCGGTACCGGCGGCGGCCGGCGCGTTGTACGGCGAGCTGCTGATGGCGCCGGTGCCGGGCAGCGGCGCGGTGCCGTTGTCGATGGCGGCATAGTCGCCGCGCAGGTCGAAACCGCCACTGCCGGTGGCAGTGCTGGCATCGGCCAGCGTCTGCAGTCCGAGCTCGTCGACCACCTGGCGCAGCGCAGCCCACTGCGCCATGCCCTCATGCCAGACCAGGGTGTCCAGGTTCAGTTGGCCGCGCTGGAAGCGCTGGCGGATCTCCTGGACCGGCAGGGGGCCCTGGCGTTGCTGTCCTTCGGCGTAATACCACTCAGTCATTGCATGTTCCCTGTTGGGTCGTCCTTGGAGGGGCTGGCGTGCGTGCGGCTCAACCGCGGCACGACGGCGGCAGGTACTTGTCGTCGCTTTCGCCGGTGCATTCCCAGCGGCCGCTGTCGCGGTCGTATTCCAGCCACAGCAGGTCGCCGTCGATGCTCTTGCCGGGCACGGCCAGGGTGGCTTCAATACCGCAATGGCCGTTGTTGAAGCGGCCGATGTTCACCGCCGACAGGCCGGCATGGGCGAAGTCGCCCGGCGCCGGGAAGCCGGCGTCGTTGGCGCCCGGGCAACGACCTTCGTCATCGGCGAAATGCTGCACCTGGTCCTTCAGCGGTTGCAGCACGGTCACCGCGCCAGCGACCTTGGCACGCAGGGTGTAGTCGTTGTAGGCCGGCAGGGCGATCGCGGCAAGGATCGCAATGATCGGCACAAGGACCAGCAGCAGGCCGCCGCCGATGATGGCGGTGAGCGCGCAGCCGGAGAGCTTCTTTTTCGGAGGCGGCAGGGCCGTCGTCGCCGTGCTGGTGGCATACGGTGTGGACGGCGGCAGTACGGGCGGCTGCGGCGGAGGCGGCGCTGTCGCCACCGCTTCCGGCTCGGGTTCGGCGGCGGCCGCAGCGACATCCAGTGCCGGTACGATCAGGCCGAGTTCGTCGACGACCGTGCGCAACGGCTGCCATTGTGGCAGCCCGTCGCGCCAGACCAGGGTGTCCAGGGAGATCTGGTTGTTGCGGAACAACTCGACCAACTGTTCCGCCGGCAGCGGGCCTTGCTGCCGGTTGCCTTCTGCGTGGAACCACTCGCTCACGGGGACGCTCCTGAATGCGCTATGCCCCCAAGTGTACGGTCAGTGCAGGGGTTCTGGCTCGTCCATGAACATCTGCGTTTCCATCCAGGCATAGGCCGCTTCGGAACCGGGCTGGTTGAACAGCACCATCAGCACGACCCATTTCAGGTCATCCAGGTCCAGTTCGTCCTGGTCCAGGGCCATGGCCCGGTCCAGCACCAGCTCGCGCTGGTCGGCGTCGAGGATGCCGTGCTGTTCCAGGTACAGCAGGAAACCACGGCATTCCACGTCCAGCTTGTCCAGCTCGGGACCGTGGTAGACGCGCACGGGGCCATCGACCCTCGCCTGGGCCACGCTCGGCCGCTGCGCGGCCAAGGCGTCGAGCCAGTCGAACGCCTTGTTGATCTCGGTTGGGCTGAAACCGGCCTGGATCAGGCCGTTCTGCAGCGAATCGCGGTCACGGATCAGGTCCGCATCTTCGCTGAAATAGTGTTCAAACAGGTACAGCAGTACGTCCAGGATGCTCTCTTTCATTGCCCCTCGGCCTGCGTCGCGCGACGCTGTGGAGGTGAAGAAACTAGGGAGTTCGACAGTAGCGGCCGTGTACGCACACCACGATTCCCGCCAGTTCCATGGCCAGCAGCATGGAGGACACCTGTGACGCCGTCAATCCACAGCGCGTGATCAGTGAATCCATACCGCTTGGGTTGTGGTCCAGGGTCCGCCACAAGCACTGGTAGTCAGGGTCGTCGGCCCAGCGCGCCGGCAGGAGCGCCGGCGGTGCCTGTTCAGTGGGGGTGGCCAGCCGCGATTGCAAGCCCGGCAGCTGTTGGCGCAGGGCCGGGGCCAGCAGCTCCAGCACTTCCTCGGGGCGCTCGACCAGCGCTGCGCCTTCACGGATCAGCCGGTGGCAACCCGACGCGCGTGGATTGAGCACCGAGCCGGGCAGGGCGCAGACCTCGCGCCCGGCCTCGGCGGCCAGGCGGGCCGTGATCAGTGCGCCCGAGCGTTGCGCTGCTTCGACCACCACCGTGGCCAGCGCCAGCCCGGCCACCAGCCGGTTGCGCGCCGGGAAATGGCCTGGGCGTGCCGGCGTGCCCGGCAGGTACTCGCTGAGCACCACGCCTTCTGTGGCGATCCGCGCCTGCAGCCGGGCATGGCTGTCCGGGTAGGCCCGGTCGGGGCCGGTGCCGATCACTGCCACGGTGCAACCGCCGACCTCCAGCGCGGCCAGGTGGGCGGCGGCGTCGATACCGGCGGCCAGCCCGCTGGTCACCGCCAGTCCGGCTTCGACGAAGCAGCCGGCAAAGCGTGTCGCCAGCGCCCGCCCACCGGGCGTCGGCGAACGGCTGCCGACCAGCGCCACCGAGGGGCGCCAGGCCAGGCTCGGGTCGCCGGCCACGAACAGTGCCAGTGGCGGGTTGGGGACGTCCAGCAGGGACGGAGGAAAGGCCGGATCGTTGAAGGCCAACAGATGGTGGTTGTCGTCCAGCAGCCAGCGCAGGCCCGCCGCCCAGGTCCGCGTATCGGGGCGCTCCAATGCCGCGCACTGTTCCGGGGTGCAGCCATGTGCACGCCATCCCGCCACGCCCAGCGAGATGGCCGCGCCCGCATCGCCCTGGCTCTGCAGCAGCGCCCGCCGTTGCGCCAATGCGCCCCCCGCCATCACCAGGCGCAGCAGCGCCTCTTCAGCTTGCTTGGTCATTCCCCACTATCGACCAGATGCAACAAAGGCGCCCTAGGGCGCCTTCGCGTGTGATCGTCAGGTTTTCCCGGAGGTGGCTGCCGGCCAGCGGCCGGCACTACCTGGGGTGGCCGGGGCAGCCCGGCAACGGTTACTTCGCGTCCGGATGCAGTGCGTTGTAACCCACGCGCACCGGCTTCACGCCCTGCATCACCAGTGCGTAGCTGACGTTGTCGAAGGTACGGAACACCATCGCGTGCGCGGCGTACTCATCCGGCAGCGCAACACGGCCAACGTTGCCGCTGAGGGCATCGTCCATACGCGACGAGGTCGGGTACTTCATGCGGTCCGCCACATGGCGGCCTGGCCGCCACAGCGAGAACACGGTGCCGTTGTCCACGCCCTGCGCGCGGCCGGCCGAAATCGCGATCACGTCGCGCGGACCACCGGCGGTGAACATGTCGGTCACTGCCAGCACGCGCACGTCGACGCCTTCGACGCCGGCAGCGGGCACATGCGGCACGAACTGCAGGTCGTAGGGCCGGGCCTCGATCGGGACCAGGCGGTCGCCGACACGTACTTCGCGGCCGCCTTCGTTCCTGTCCAGGACCAGGGTGGATGCCTGGACTTTGCCGCCAGCGATCCGGGTGATGGTGCCGGTGCCGACCTGGGCCAGCTCATAGCCGAGCACGCCGCGGCGGTGGTTGGGCGCGCTGTAGGCCTGCCACAGGTTGCCGCTGCCCGGGGTGACGTCGCCATTGGCGGTCAGGTCCTCGGTCGGCTTGGGCTGGGAGTAGCGCACGGTCGGGCGGACCACGGCCCAGCGCTGGCCCAGCTGGGCGTCGGCCAGGCGCACGTAGACGGCGTGGCCGCTGGTGGCACGCAGGCGTTCTTCTTCCAGGCCGGCCACGGCGGGCAGCTGCTCGATGCTGTCGACCACGCTCAGCTGCTTCAGGAACGGCTCGACCTGGGCCAACGGAATGGCGTCGATCGGAGCTTCCTGGCGCGGGCCGGGCTTGGCTGCGACGGTCACCCGGTCCAGATAGGCCAGGCTGAGCACGTCACCGGGATAGATCAGGTGCGGATTGGCGATCTGCGGATTGGCCTGCCAGATCTCCGGCCACAGCCACGGCTTCTGCAGGAAACGTGCGGCGATATCCCACAACGTATCCCCTTTTCGGACCACATAGGTGTCCGGGTGCCCGCCATTCACTTCCACGGCGGTAGCATAGGCAGCCACGGTCAGCATCGCCGCGGCGACGACCGTACGAAAACGAAGCAACATAGGTGTGAAGCCCTGATTCCCCAACAGGTCCGCGCACTATAGTCCAGAAACCGGGGCGCAAGGCAAGCGTTGCAGCTAGAATCTGCGACGTATGCCGGCGTGCCGGCCCCCAATCCGGAAATTGCCATGGCTCTTCTCCCCATCCTCGAGTTCCCCGATCCGCGCCTGCGTACCAAGGCTGCGTTGATCGACGCTGCCGAAGTCACCACGCCGGCCTTCCAGGAACTGATCGACAACATGTTCCAGACCATGTACGACGCGCCGGGCATCGGCCTGGCCGCCACCCAGGTGGACGTGCACAAGCGCTTCATGGTCATCGACGTCAGTGAAGAAAAGAATGAACCGCATGTGTTCATCAACCCGGAAATCGTCGCCAAGGACGGAGGCCGGGTGTACCAGGAAGGCTGCCTGTCGGTGCCGGGCATCTTCGCCGACGTGACCCGTGCCGACACCATCACCGTGAAGTACCTGGACCGCAGCGGCCAGCAGCAGGAGCTGGAAGCCGGTGAAGTGCTGGCCACCTGCATCCAGCACGAGATGGACCACCTGGACGGCAAGCTGTTCATCGACTATCTGTCGCCGCTCAAGCGCGAGATGGTCCGCAAGAAGCTGGCCAAGCAGCGCAAGCACGTGGCGTGATCGCCAATCCGGGCCGCCCTTGGGGTGGCCCGTGCCTGCGCGGCAAGCGCGGGCTGTACGGCGCCGGCCGACGGCGCCGTTTTTCTTTCCTGCACGAATCCATCCTGCAAGTGGGGTAGCCATGAGGATTGTCTTTGCCGGTACGCCGGAATTCGCGGTGTCGTCGCTGCGCGCGGCCGCGCGTCATCACGAGGTCGTCGCTGTCTACACCCAGCCTGATCGCCCCGCCGGCCGTGGCCGTGGCCTGGCGCCATCGCCGGTCAAGCTGGAAGCCGTTGCCCGTGGCATCCCGGTCTACCAGCCGGAATCGCTGAAGGACGAGGCCGCCCAGCAGCAGCTGCGCGACCTGCAGCCGGACCTGATGGTGGTGGTGGCCTACGGCCTGATCCTGCCCAAGGCGGTGCTGGCCATTCCGACCCACGGCTGCTGGAACGTGCATGCCTCGCTGCTGCCGCGCTGGCGCGGTGCCGCGCCGATCCAGCGCGCGATCCAGGCCGGCGATGCGAAGACCGGCGTGTGCCTGATGCAGATGGAGGCCGGCCTGGATACCGGCCCGGTGCTGCTGCACCAGGAACTGCCGATCGCCGCCACCGATACCGGTGGGCAGCTGCACGACAAGCTGGCCGAACTCGGCGCGCAGGTGCTGTCTGACGGCCTGGGCCTGCTGCGCGCGGGCATCAAGCCGGTCGCGCGGCCGCAGCCGGAGCAGGGCGTGACCTACGCGCACAAACTGGACAAGGCCGAGGCCCGGCTGGACTGGGCACTGGATGCCGGCGCGCTGGCACGCACCGTGCGTGCATTCAACCCGTGGCCGATTGCCGAGGCGAGCCTGGCTGGCGAACGCGTGCGCATCCATGGCGCAGTGGCGCTGGATCTGTCCCATGGCCAGGCGCCGGGCACGGTGCTGGCGGCCAACCGCGACGGTATCGACATTGCCTGCGGCCAGGGCGCGCTGCGCCTGCGCGTGCTGCAGCGTGAAGGTGGCAAGGCGATCACCGCCGCCGACTACCTCAACGCCCGCCGCGACCTGCGCGTGGGAGCATAAGCGGTGTCGAAGCAGAACGATTTTTCCGTCGCCAAGGCGGCGCCGGGCGCAGCCACCCGCATGCTGGCTGCACGCGTGCTGGCGCAGGTGTTCACCCGCGGCCGTTCGCTGAAGGCCGAACTGGCCTGGGCGCTGCCCAAGCTGGCTGACAGCCGCGACCGTGCACTGCTGGAAGCGCTGTGTTTCGCGGTCCTGCGCCGCCGCAGCACCTATGACGCTGCCCTGCAGGGCTGGATGCAGAAGCCGCTGTCGGCCCGCGATGCCGACCTGCGTACCTTGCTGATGGTGGGCTTTGCCCAGCTGGATGTGCTGGAACTGCCTGCGCATGCGGCACTGTCGGCCACGGTCGATGCCGCGCGTGCGCTGGGTCGCGAGCGCCAGGCCGGCCTGGTCAACGCGATCCTGCGCCGTGCACAGCGCGAGGGTTTCCCGGAGCAGCCCGCACGCGATGCCTTCCCGGAATGGCTGGCCGATGCGATTGAACGCGACTGGCCGGCCCAGGCCGAGGCCGTCTTCACTGCCAGCCTGCAGCCCGCGCCGCTGTGGCTGCGGGCCAACCGCCAGCATGGCGGCCGCGACAAGGTGCTGGCAACGCTGGCCGAGGCCGGTATTGCTGCCGAAGCCAGTGCGCTCAGTGCAGATGCATTGCGGTTGGCAGTCCCCGTTGCGGTGAACCAGCTGCCGGGGTTCGCCGAAGGCGCGTTGTCGGTGCAGGACCTGTCGGCGCAATGCGCGGCCGATGCCCTGGCGCCGGCGTCTGGTGCGCGCGTGCTGGATGCCTGCGCGGCACCCGGTGGCAAGTCTGCGCACCTGCTCGAACGCGATCCGAGCCTGCGCCTGCTGGCACTGGATATCGATGCCCGTCGCCTGGCGCGCGCACGCGATACCTACATCCGCACTGGCGTGGGTGAGCACGTACAGACCCTGGCCGCAGATGCCAGTGATCCAGGTTCATGGTGGGATGGCGTGCCGTTCGACGCGATCCTGCTGGATGCGCCGTGCTCGGCCACCGGCGTGATCCGCCGTCAGCCGGATGTGATGTTCCACCGCCGCGCCGAGGACATCGATGCGCTGGTCGGCGTGCAGGCGCGTTTGCTGGAAGCCTGCTGGTCGATGCTGCGCCCGGGCGGCGTGCTGCTGTACGCCACCTGCTCGATCCTGCGTGCCGAGAACATCGACCAGGTCCGAGCGTTCCTGAAGTGGCATCCGGACGCGCTCGCGCAGCCACTTGATGACACCTTCGGCGTGGATTGCGAAGGTGTGGCGCGGCAGAGACTGCCGGGTGAAGACGATGCTGACGGTTTCTTCTACGCGCGTCTGTTAAAAGCAGCCTGACCCCGCTGCCGCTTCGAGGCCCATGCTGAAATCCCCCGCGTCACGCCAGACCGGGTTGTTGGTGGTAATGGCCCTGCTGGTGCTGGGGGCCGGGCTGGGCCTTCGCGATCCGTGGCCCTCTGACGAGCCACGCTTTGCGCTGGTGGCCAAACAGATGGTCGACAGTGGCCACTGGCTGTTCCCGCAGCGTGGCACCGAGCTGTATTCGGACAAGCCTCCGATGCTGATGTGGTGGCAGGCCACGCTGTATAGCCTGGTCGGCCACTGGCGGGTTGCCTTCCTGTTGCCCTCGCTGATCGCGGCGCTCGGTACGCTGTGGTGCGTGATCGACCTGGGCAGACGGCTGTGGACGCGGCAGGTCGGTCTGTATGCGGGCTGGGCGCTGCTGTTCGCACTGCATTTCACCTTCCAGGCGAAGAAGGCGCAGATCGATCCGCTGGTGGTGTTGTTCATCACCCTGGCCAACTACGGCCTGCTGCGACACCTGCTGCTGGGCCCGGCCTGGCGCTGGTGGTGGCTGGGCTGGTTCTTCGCCGGCATCGGGGTGATCACCAAAGGCGTGGGCGTGCTCGCGCTGATGATGATCGTGCCAGCGGCGATCGCCTCGGCGCTGCACTGGCCAAGGGTGCGACTGCATGTGGGTGAGGGCCGCTTCTGGCTGGCACCACTGGCGTTCCTGCTGGCGTTGTCGCTGTGGCTGGTACCAATGCTGCTGGCTGGCCTGGCGACGGGCTCGGAGCAGTACCGTGCTTACGCGGGAGACATCCTGTTCCGGCAGACCGCGCAGCGCTATACGCAATCCTGGGACCATCACCAACCGTGGTGGTACTTCCTCGGGATCATGCCGTCGCTGTGGATCCCCGCATTCCTGCTGCTGCCCTGGGCGGTTCCGGCCTGGTGCCGGCGCCTGCGCCGCCGCGACCCGCGCTACCTGCTGCCGTTGGCCTGGTGGCTGCTGGTCGTGCTGTTCTTCTCGATTCCCCACGGCAAGCGTGATGTCTACATCCTGCCGGCACTGCCGATGTTCTGCCTGGCGCTGGCGCCGTTGCTGCCGGGGCTGCTGAGGCGGCGTGATGTTCAGGGCGTGCTGGCGGCATTCACCGGATTGCTGGCTGCGGCGCTGGTCGTGGCCGGGGCACTGGCGCTGCTGGGCGATCCGGCCTTCGAAGTGCGCCTGACCCAGGGTCGCGGCCTGGCACCCGGCGCCATCGATGCGCTGGCATGGGCGGCGCTGGCGATGGGGATCTGGGCGGCCCTGAGCCTGTGGGTGTGCGGTCGCCGTCGCCATCACTACGCCCTGGTCTCGACCCTGGCTGCCGTCTGGGTGCTGTACAGCCTTTTGGGCTATCCGGTGCTGAATGATTCCAGTTCGGCACGTGGCCTGATGCGCGAAGTCGGTGCACGCATCGGCCCGGAGGCCGAGCTTGGACTGGTGGCGTGGAAGGAGCAGAACCTGTTGATGGCTGATCGCCCGGCGGCGACCTTCGGCTTCGAGGAGCGTTGGCATGAACAACTGCAGGCCGCTGTGCGCTGGCAACGGCTGGTTCCGCAACGACGCTGGCTGCTGGTCAACGAGGATGCGATGCAGGCGTGCATTGATCGGTCGCGCGCGGAAATGGCCGGTATCTCCAATCGGCGGCGCTGGTGGCTGGTGCCGACGCCGGCAATCATGGGCCCCTGCAGGCCATCGGCGGCGGAACTCGAACGGGAGCGGCGCCTGCAGGGCCCGGCGCTGCGGATTGAGCGCGCCGGTGCCGCCGCTCAGGTCCCGGCCAGCGCAGCCTGGTAGCTGGCCAGCGTGGCATCAGCGAACGTCTGCAGGCCGAACTCACGCTCTGCGTGGCGACGCGCCGCCCGACCGTGTTCCGCCAGCGTATCGCGCTGCTCATACAACGCCTGCAGTTGTGCGGCGATGGCGTCGATGTTGCGGGTGGCCACAACCCAGCCATCGACACCCTGTTCAATGTTTTCCGGCAGGCCCGCGTAGTCGCTGACCAGCATCGGCTTGGCGCTGGCCATCATCTCGCGGCAGGCGAAGGAGATTGTCTCGACATCGTGGGACAGCACGAAGCCGACATCACCGGCGGCGATCAACACGCGGGTATCGGCCAGCAGGCCGGTGAAGTGCACCTGCGCAGCGACTTCCCCCAGGGCCTGCACCTGTTCGCGCTGCTGCGGGCTGGGCAGATGGCCGGCCACCGCCATGTGCACGTGCGGGCGGATCGCATCGGGCAGGCGCGCGATGGCCTGGCCCAGGTCGATCCAGCCCTTGTAATCGTCGGTGCCGGCATTGCTGACCAGCACCAGCGCCTGCGGATCCTGCGTCCATTGCTGGCGCAGCGCGTGGCCGCTTCCGGAGGGCAGCGGCGAGTAGCGCTCCAGATCGACACCATTGCGCACCACATCGATCGGGCAGCGCCGGTACGGGCCCTGCTGCAGCAGGCGCTTGGTGTCGGCCGATACCGCGATCACGCGATCGGTTGCCCAGCGTGCACGCAGCGCATTGCCGAAGGTGCCGGTCGGCTTGCTGTTGTGCTTGGTCAGCACGATCGGCGGGTGGCGCATGCCGAGCAGGCCCTGCATCACGAAGCGGTGGTCGCGTGCGCCATTGACGTGGATCAGGTCGATGCCTTCATCGCGGACCAGCCGGCGCAGCGCGCGCTGTTCGGCCAGCTGCTGCGGCAGGGTGGGCAGGCCGCTGCCGAAGGCCAGTGGCAGCGTGCTGGCGATGCTCTCGTCGGCCACGGTCCGCAGCAGGCGGCTGTCGGCCGGTGCAGCGACATGCAGCGTGTGCTGGCCATGCAGCGCACGCGCCAGCGAGACGATGTACGTGGTGTGGCCGCCACCGTCGCCGTAGTGGAAGTTGGTGTACAGGATTTTCATGGGGGAGTCTTCAGGCAACGCGCGGGCAGTGTGACACAGCAGGCTCAGGGCCGGTCCGGGCGGACCGCCGGGTCGGCCACGGCCTGACCGTTGCCCAGCATCCACAGCATGATGGTCTTCTGGCGCACGTAATTGGCGCGAACATAGGCGTAGACCAGGCCATGCCAGCCGTCGCGGAAGCCGCCGCGGAACAGGAAGCCGCGCCAGAACCGCCAGGCGGGCGCCAGCACCAGCTTGCCCAGGGTGGCGCGCTTGCCGCGTGCGAATTCGTGCTCGGCCATCATCCGCGCGTACTTCTCGGTCTTGGCCAGCTGCTGCTGCAATGAGCGGTAGGGGTAGTGGATCAGGTCGCCCTGCAGGGTGCCGACGCTGCCGTCGACACTGGCCGCCTCGTGGATCTCGCGCTTGCCGCGCCAGCCCCCCTTGCGGCGGTCGAACAGGCGCATCACCCGGTCCGGGTAGGCGTTGCCATGGCGCAGGAACCTGCCGAAGTACTCCGACAGGCGGGCGAAGCGGTAGCCAGCATGGCCGGTGAAGC
This sequence comes from Stenotrophomonas maltophilia, assembly GCF_004920835.1. Lineage (GTDB taxonomy): Bacteria > Pseudomonadota > Gammaproteobacteria > Xanthomonadales > Xanthomonadaceae > Stenotrophomonas > Stenotrophomonas maltophilia_AQ. The sequence continues at coordinate 30,001 of NZ_QFHO01000034.1, read as the reverse complement.
CACCGTCACGGGCCTGTTCGATGGCCGCGCGCAGTTCCGGGCTGATGCGCTCGTCGGCGTCCAGGCACAGCACCCAGTCGTGCGTCGCCTGTTCTACGCAGAACGCCTTCTGGCTGCGGAAACCCTCGAACGGGCGCTGCAGCACCCGGGCGCCGGCGGCCTCGGCGATGGCCACGGTGGCATCGGTGGAATACGAGTCCACCACCACGATCTCGTCGCAGAAGGGCAGCGAGGCCAGGCAGTCGCCGATGCGCCCAGCCTCGTTGAACGCGATAATGCAGGCCGAGATGCGAGGCCGTTCGATGGGAGCGGTCGTGGAGGACATGATGGCCGGGTACCTGTTGTTTGCGACGGAGCGTTATGCGCTGCCTATTCTCGCCCCGTTGGCGCAGGCCTTGCACGCCTCCGGGCAGGAGGTGGCAGCCTGGTTCGAGGACGGCGCCGCGGGCAGTGCTCTGCCGGGGGTGCCCAACATCGGCCTGAAGCAGGCCCTGGCGATGCGTCCGCGAGCGGTGTTCAGCGCGGCCAACTGGGTGCCGACCTTCCTGTCCGGGGCCAAGGTGCAGCTGTTCCATGGGTTCAATGTGGAGAAGCGGGACAGTGCGCGCGGCCACTTCCGGGTGCGCGGCATGTTCGACCTGTACTGCACCCAGGGCCCGGCGACCACCGCGCCGTTCCGCGAGATCGCCGCCCTGCAGGGCCATTTCGCGGTGGCAGAGACCGGTTGGCCGAAGCTGGACCCGCTGTTCCGCGACGATGGCGGCGAGAGCGCTGCGCTGCGCGCGCCGGCAGATGGGCGCCCGGTGATCCTGTTTGGCTCGACTTTCACCGAGCGACTCAGTGCGGCCCCCCACCTGCATGCGCAGATCGCTGCCGACATCGCCGCCGGTGAGCGCTACTGGCTGCTGACCCTGCACCCCAAGTGCCCGCCGGAGCTGTTCGAGCGCTACCGTGCGCTGGCCGGTGCCAATGCCCGTTTCATCGAGCCTGAGCAGGTGATGGCCGCGCAGCGTGCTGCCGATGTGCTGGTGTCGGATACCTCGTCGATCGTTTCGGAGTTCATCGTCCAGCACAAGCCGGTGGTGACCTTCCGCAACCGCGTGCCCAAGCCGCACATGATCGACTTCGACGATGCGGCGCAGCTGCCGGCAATGCTGCAGCGTGCGCTGCATCCGGACGCCGCGCTGCAGGCGGAGATCGTGCGCTACGCCGATACCATCCACCCGTATCGCGATGGCCTGTCCAGCGAGCGGGTGATCACCGCCACCGAGGATTTCCTGGCTGGCGAAATGGGCGCGCTGCGCCGCAAGCCGTTCGGCACCTGGCTGCGCGATCTGCAGATCCGCAAGGACCTGGGTTATTGGGGCCGGTCGCAGCGTTGAGGTAGTGCCGGCCGCTGGCCGGCAACCCGGGAAATGTCTGCAATTGCCGGCCAGCGGCCGGCACTACCTGCTACATGTCCGGAATCCGACCCTGCCATCACCAGCGCAGCTTGCGCCGTGCCAGCGCCGCAGCCAACTGCTCCATCACCTGCTGCGCCTGCGCGCGCGGCAGATGGTGCAGGGTCAGCGCCACATCACCATGTGCGCCGGCGGTGTCCAGCTGCAGGCTGCTGGTGCCCAGCAGCTTGTCCAGCGGCGAACGCTGCAGGCGAAGGCCCTGCACCTTGTCCAGTTCGGCCCAGCGCCACCAGCGCTTCCACCAGCCGCCGCGCACCGCGACGTATTGATCGTCCAGGTACCAGCCCATGCGCGCCATCTGCCGGTGCGCGACCAGCAGTGCCACCGGCAGCCAGGCCAGCACGACCAGGCCCCAGGGCCCCCAGCGCCAGTACCCGGCCGCGGCCAGCAGGGGCACCAGCAGCAGCGCGCCCAGGCACAACCGCCACCAGCCACGCTGCGGAATGGCGTGCCATTGCAGCGGCGGCCACTGCAGCTGCGGCAGCAGGTGCTGCACCAGCTGCTCACAACGCGTACTGGACGCCAGCGGCGCAAGTTCGCGCAGGGCGCGGTCCTCATCGCGAGACGGCCCACCAGCGGCGCTGTCGATGCGCAGCTGGCGCAGGCCGAACCAACGATGCAGGGTGCTTTCGCGCAGCGTCCAGGCCTGGATGCGGCGCCGCGCCACGCTGCTGCGGGTGCGGCTGAGCAGTCCGGCCGATACGGTCAGGCGGCGCTCCTGCTCACTGAGGGTGAAGCCGTGGTAGCGCAGCAGGGTCAGCACCACCGACAGCGCACGCAGTCCCAGCCAGCCCAGCAGCAAGGCCGCGGCCAGCAGCAGGAAGGCGCCGGCCACGCCGGGGTGCAGGTGGCTTGCATAGCCGAAGGCCTCGCGGCCGCCGCGCTGGAGGGCGTCGTCCATCACCGGCCGCGGCACGGTCTGGAACAGCACGCCGAACGCGGCGATCGCCAGCGCCCAGCCGCGGTTGGAGAGAAGGCCCATGCGCACCACGTCCCAGCTCGACAGGCGCAGCAGCACATGTTCGCTGTCAGCGTCGGCCACCTGCCCGGATGTGGTCACGTCGCCAGCCTGCGGTGCTTGTCCGCGCTGGCGCACCAGCCGTTCCAATGCCAGTGCCTGGTCCAGCTTCAGTACCCGCATCTCCGCTTCCGGACGCACGCCGCCAGCCGATTCCAGGCGCAGCTCGGCCACGCCGAACAGGCGATGCAGCGGGTTCTGCCGCACTTCCACGTTGTGGATGCGGGCGAATGGAATTTCCCGCCGGTTGCGCGCCAGCAGGCCGCTGCGCACGGTGATCGCATCGCTGCCGATGCGGTAGCGATAGCTGAGGTACTGCAGCACCGATACCAGCACCAGCACGGCAATTGCCGACAGTGGAATGAGCTGGGCCCACATCGGATCGCGGTCACCGCGCTGGCCGAACACCAGTAGCGCCACCAGCGGCAGGAAGTAGTGGCGCAGCTGCATCAGCAGCACGAACAGCCACGACCACGGGTGCAGGCGATGATCCTCGCCACCGTTGGGCAGCGACGCGGGCAGGGGTGGCGGCTGGCTCACAGGGCGTCGGCGTCCTGGTCGAGCTGGTGCGAGAGGGTGTCGCGCAGGCGCTCGGCATCGGCCTCGTCCAGGCCGCTCACGGTGACCGCGCTCATGCGGGTACCGGCGGTGTGCACGATCAGCGTGGCCAACCCGGCACGGCGTTCCAGCGGACCGCGGCGCAGGTCCAGGTGCTGTACGCGCGAAATGGGAATGCGCGTTTCCAGCTGCCACATCAGATCGCGGCGCAGGCCCAGTCCCTGCGCATCCAGGCGCCAGCGGGTGCGGGTCAGGCGCCGGCGGCCGAGCCAGGCGCCGAAGGCGATGCCCACCAGCAGCCCGACCACGGCGCCCCACAGGCCGGCGGGCAGATCGAAGAACCACCAGGCCGCTGCGAGCGGAAGGCCCGGCACGAACAGGCCGCCGAATGCGCCTTCCAGTGCTGCCAGGCGCGCGGCGCGTGCTGGCAGCGCCTGCCAGTCAGAGGTGAGCGGTGCAGGTATCGAGGCTTCGGTCACGCGGGCTCCGTCAGGCAGCAGGGCAGGCGATGGCGGCGACGACCGCACCGCGCAGACGGTAGCAGGTCGGCCGTATTACTGGGCAGCCTGGATCAGCGCGTCGACATCGAGCATGTGGCCGGCGCGGTCGGCCTTGGTGCGCAGGTAATGCTCGTTCTCGGCGGTGATCTCGCCGGTGACCGGGATGCAGTCCAGCACCTCGATGCCGGCATTGCGCAGGCGTTGCGCCTTGGTCGGATTGTTGCTGAGCAGGGCCACGCGCGCGATGCCCAGGCCACGCAGCATCGCCACCGCGCTGCCGTAGCGGCGCTCGTCGGCACCAAAGCCCAGCTGTGCATCGGCATCGATGGTGTCCAGGCCGTCGTGCTGGTAGCCGTAAGCACGCATCTTCGCGGCGATGCCGGTGCCACGGCCTTCCTGGTCCAGGTACAGCAGTACGCCGCCACCCAGTTCCTTCAGCTTGCGCAGGCCACGCCGCAGCTGATCGCCGCAGTCGCACTTGAGTGAACCGAACAGGTCGCCGGTCAGGCACGAGGAATGCACCCGCACCGGTACCACGGCTGACAGGTCCGGTTCGCCGACGATGATCGCCACCTGGTCGCGCTGGGCCACGCCACCGCGGAACACCGCGAAGGTGGTCATGCCGACGTCGCGCAGCGGCACCGGTGAACGCGCCACCAGCTCGTAATCGTGGGCGGCATGCGCCGCGCCTTCAGCCAGGTCGCACAGCGCCACTTCGGCGGCACCGTCGAAGGTGCGGTCATCGACGTCCAGGCGCACCGCCACCATCGCCGGCAGCAGCAGGCCAAGGCGGGCCAGTTCCACTGCGCCGGCATCGAAGGCGTCACCGGCGCTCCAGCCGTCCGGCATCGGGCCCGGCTCGCGCAGGTAGCCCAGCGAGGGCAGGGCATCGAAGGCGACACCGGCCAGCGGCAGGCGCGCGCCCTCCGCGGCCTCCACCCCGAGCACGCGGGCGCGGGTGGCGGTCAGGAACAGGTAGTGGCGCTCGCGCGCGGCAGTGGCGAAGGCCGCGAAACTGCTGGCGGTGGCGCTGTCCAGCGCGATCACCGCCAGGCGCTGGCCCTGGCCATCATGGAGCAGGACCGGGCGACCGGCGCGCAGTTCGGCCACCGCGCGCTCGCAGCGGATCGCGGCCGGATCGCCGAACAGGGAAGAAGCAGACATGGCAGGACCGGGGGAGGCAGACATCGGTGTCTCTATGGGGGCGCCAGCGTCGTATTCAACGTGCTGCGGCGGTCTGTCGCAGGCCGGCGGGAGCGGCTTTCAGTGTGGATGCTCTTCGGTCGCATACGGGTCTTCCTCGTCGCTGCCCGGTGGTCGCAGGGTATAGCGCTTGTAGGTCCACTGATACTGCGCCGGGTCGCGGCGGGCGATCCGCTCGATGCCGGCGTTGAGCGCGGTGGCGGCCACCTGCGGGTCCGGGTCGGCCACGGACGGGTCGGTCGGCTCGATGTGCAGCGCGAATTCCATGTCCGGGCCGATCCGCTCGCACCAGCCGTACAGCACGGTGGCCCCCGTGCGTTCGGCCAGGCGGTTGACCAGGGTCATGGTCAGTGCCTGCACGCCGAAGAATGGCACGAACACGCCATCGCCGGCCTTGGGCTGCTGGTCGGGCAGGATGCCGGTGGCACCGCCGTCCTTGAGTACCTTGAACAGCTGGCGCACGGCCGGGCCTTCGGCGCGCACCTGCTGCACGTTCTGGCCGCCGCGCACGATCTGCAGGAAGGCGTCGCTGGCCTCGTCCTCCGGCGGCTTGTAGACGATGGCGATCTGCCCGCGCGAGGCCAGCCATTGGTTCAACAGCTCCCAGTTGCCGAAGTGCGGCGCGGCCACGATCACGCCCTTGCCACTGGCCAGCGCCGCGTCGTACAGGGCTTCGCCGTGGCGCTGCTTCAGGTGCAGGCGCAGGTTGTCGGCGGGTTCCTGGCTCCACAAGCGCAGGGTCTCGATGGCCTGCAGGGCGGTGGAGCGCAGCAGCTCGCGGTGCAGGCGGTCGCGTGCGGCGCCGTCCAGTTCTGGATAGGCCAGTTCCAGGTTGCGCCGGGTGACGCGGCTCTCGCGGGCGTTGAGATTGATCCACGCCCACGCCAGGCCGCGCGCGAATCCCCGCAGCAGCGGCCAGGGCAGGCGGGCGAACAGGGTGGTGGCGCGGTAGACCAGCCGGGCTTTGCGTTGCGGATTCATCGGCGCCAGTTTAGCCAAGGGCGCTGCTATCGTGGCCGGCCCGTTCATTGGAAGCCCGCAGATGCTCGTCCTGATCCAACGTGTCAGCCAGGCCGCCGTCCATGTCGATGACGAAGCGGTGGGGCAGATCGGCCCCGGCCTACTGGCGCTGGTGGGGATGGAGCCGGGCGATACCGAAGCCCAGCTGCAGCGGATGGCCGAGCGCCTGCTGGGCTACCGGGTGTTCGCCGACGAGGCCGGAAAGATGAACAGATCATTGCGCGACACCGGTGGCGGGCTGCTGCTGGTCAGTCAGTTCACCCTGGCCGCAGATACCCGTTCGGGCATGCGCCCGAGTTTCACCAGCGCCGCTCCGCCGGCAGAGGCTGAACAGGGGTTCAATCGATTTGTCGAGATCTGTCGTGAAAATCACGCGCCGGGGGTGGAAACGGGCCGATTTGGTGCCCATATGGTCGTCAGCCTGGTCAATGACGGTCCCGTGACCTTCCTTCTCAGGCCCTGAGCCTGCGGGACCACCGCCCGGCAGGCGGGGCCCCGGGCTGGTATAATGCTACGTTCCCTATTTCCCCCTAGCCGGTGGCGCGAGCACTACATGGCCAACGAACGTCCTGCCCAATCCGAAATCAAGCAACTGATCAGCAAGGGCCTGGAACAGGGCTACCTGACCTACGCCGAAGTCAATGACCATCTGCCGGACGACATGGTCGACCCGGAACAGATCGAAGACATCATCGGCATGATCAACGGCATGGGCATTGATGTCCATGAAGTTGCGCCGGATGTCGAAACCCTGCTTCTCAATGACGGCAACACCGGTAACCGCGAAGTCGATGACACCGCGGCCGAAGAAGCTGCCGCCGCACTGAGCGCACTCGACACCGAAGGTGGCCGTACCACCGACCCGGTGCGCATGTACATGCGCGAAATGGGCACCGTCGAGCTGCTGACCCGCGAAGGCGAAATCGCCATCGCCAAGCGCATCGAGGAAGGCCTTTCGCAGGTGCAGGCCGCACTGGGCCAGTTCCCGGTGTCGGTCGAATCGCTGTTGAACGATTACGAAGCCCACAAGGAAGGCAAGAAGCGCCTGGCCGAAGTGATCGTCGGCTTCAACGACCTGGCTGAAGAGGTGGCCGCCCCGGCCGCGCCCGCTGCCTCCGATGACGGTGACGACGCAGACGCCGACGCTGACGAGGAAGAGGACGATGATGTCGAGGGCGGCGATGAAGAAGCCGCACCGACCGGTCCGGACCCGGAGGAAGTCGCCGCGCGCATGCAGGCGCTGAGCGATGCCTTCAATGCGTTCAAGAAGGCTGTGGCCAAGGGCGACAAGAAGAGCCTGCTGAAGCTCCGCGAGGAGATGTCGGCGGTGTTCGTCACCCTGAAGCTGCCGCTGCCGCTGACCGACGTGCTGACCAAGCAGCTGCGCGACACCATGGCCGGCATCAAGGCCCATGAGCGCCGCGTGCTGAACCTGGCGACCGTCACCGCACGCATGCCGCGCAAGGATTTCATCCGCTCCTGGGAAGGCAACCAGACCAACCTGGAGTGGGTGGAAGACGCACTGAAGCGCAAGCAGAAGTGGTCATCGGCCCTGCGCGAAGTGAAGGATCAGATCATCGCCGAACAGCAGGCGACGATCGACATCGAGAAGCTGACCCAGCTGGACCTGGACGATCTGAAGGAACTCAGCCGTGCCATGGCCTACGGCGAAGCCAAGGCGCGCAAGGCCAAGAAGGAAATGGTCGAGGCCAACCTGCGCCTGGTGATCTCGATCGCCAAGAAGTACACCAACCGCGGCCTGCAGTTCCTCGACCTGATCCAGGAAGGCAACATCGGCTTGATGAAGGCCGTGGACAAGTTCGAATACCGTCGTGGCTACAAGTTCTCCACGTATGCGACCTGGTGGATCCGCCAGGCCATCACCCGTTCGATCGCCGATCAGGCGCGCACCATCCGTATCCCGGTGCACATGATTGAAACGATCAACAAGTTGAACCGCATTTCCCGCCAGATGCTCCAGCAGTACGGCCGCGAGGCCACGCCGGAGGAGCTGGCCAAGGAAATGGACATGCCGGAAGACAAGATCCGCAAGGTGATGAAGATCGCCAAGGAGCCGATCTCGATGGAAACCCCGATCGGTGACGACGAGGATTCCCATCTGGGCGACTTCATCGAGGACACCAACGTGGAGTCCCCGATCGAGAACACCACCAACATCAACCTGTCTGAAACCGTGCGTGACGTGCTGGCCGGCCTCACCCCGCGTGAAGCCAAGGTGCTGCGCATGCGCTTCGGCATCGACATGAACACCGACCACACGCTGGAAGAGGTCGGCAAGCAGTTCGACGTGACCCGCGAGCGCATCCGCCAGATCGAAGCGAAGGCCCTGCGCAAGCTGCGTCACCCGAGCCGCTCGGAGCAGCTGCGCAGCTTCCTGGATATCGACTGACGCGTATCCGCTGCACATGAAGTACCTGACAGACCCCGCGCAAGCGGGGTCTGTTTTTTTTGCCTGCGATCATCCGCGTTGCAGGCGAGGGGATAGGATACGTGTCCTGTTTTCGCCCAGGTCAATGGAATGCCGATGAAACTGCCGATCCTGCTGCTCTCGCTGTCACCGCTGGTTGCCTGGGCGGATACTCCACAACCGCCGGCGTGCAATGCCGAGAGTTTCTTCAGCAGCCAGTTCGACTATGTCGTGGGCCGCGTGGTCGACGCCGGGGAGGTGCTGTTGCTGGGCGAGGCGGAAGGCTGCCTGGACGAAGAGCGTGATGGGTGCCGCAGTGGCGAGGAGATGGAACCGGGCACTGGCCTGGTGATCGGCGACCGCTGGAACAGCTACTACTGCGTGAAAGCACGTCCGCCGAGCAAGGAAGTGGTGGGCTGGGCACCGGAGCCGCGCGTGATGAAAACGAGCAACTATGTCGAGACCAGCCTGACCGACTGGGTTGCCCATTGGGAGCGCAGCGACGGAAATGCCATCGACATCGCAGCCAAGGGGGGCGCATTCGAGCTGAGCGTGCCTGGTAACGGCGAGGGCGCCGCGCCGCGGGTTGTGGGCCGTGTTGCACCAGAGGAGGATGAGGACGTGCTGTACCTGCACCAGGGGCGCTGCACGACACGAGTACTGCTGCGCGGCACCGACCTGGTGGTGGCCGACAATGGGGAGTGTGGCGAGCGCGAGCGCGGCCTGCGCGGTGAGTACCACAACCGTGCTCCATTGGATCGGTTGATGCAGCGCCTGGGGCAGTAGTGGCGCACGGGCCTGGTTTGGCGCGCAGTGGAAACCCATTGCCAGCCTCACTACACTGTGAGGCTGCACCGGGCCTATAGCTCAACGGTTAGAGCAGGGGACTCATAATCCCTTGGTTCCAGGTTCGAATCCTGGTGGGCCCACCAAAAAAAACAGGCACTTAGGCTTCCGCCAGGTGCCTTTTTTTGTGCCAGCGGGAAAATTTCCGGGAAAATTCAACGCTTGCGCGGTGGTTTCACGATGGGCATATCGTGATCGTAGCGACCCGTCGTGGTCGGTGACTTGTGCCCGGCCGCGTCCTGCTTGTCGCCACGGTTGCCCTCGGTGTCGGTAATGCCCCGGTGCTTGAGACCGTGCATCGAGAACCGCTCGTCTTCCTCAATCACTCCCTCGCTCATTGCCAGTCGCGTGTCTTCCGCGAGGCAGTGCGTAAGTCGGACAAGCACCACCTCACCGGCAAGCCGACCGACCTCATGCGCCAGCTGGTGCGGATCTGCGAGCAGGGCGGGTGCATCCCCGATCCGTTCGCCGGCTCGGGCAACACATTGGTAGCCGCGGACGCGGAGGGCTACAACTGGACCGGCATCGAGATGACCGGCCACTACTTCGACGTGGCCAAGAGCAGGCTGTCGCAAGTCTGACCGCGCTGTAGCGTTTTGAGATGACCAATTGCCGCCCGTTGGGTGGCCATTGGTTTTGGGCTTCCGATGCGTCCATACGACACTGGCGCGGAGATTGTTAGTGGCCAACCCAGGGTCGCAACTATCGGACCATGCACGGTGGCTCCCACCGTCTAGATTCCAAACGACAATGGCACTGTCACCTTCCCATAGTCACCGACGGCTCACACGTAGAGCCTCAGTCAAAAGAGCAGTTCACTCTCAACTTCCCTAGCGCTGAACGCCCATGATTACTAGGCTTGGCAGGTTACGGTGGACACAATTGGTTTTGCCTTGACTCCATCAGCGTCGTAGATTGTCGTTTGTACCGTATGGGTTGCATCGCTCGACTCAGTAGAGTCGCATCCAAAATTCCAGCTTAGCTGCCCGTCTTTGATCGTAACCGGTAGTCCCTTGGCATCGCCGCACCTGTGTCCTGGTGCGCACTGCACGATTTTTGCGTCCGCTTTCATCACTCCTTGAGGGTATCCCACGTAGGTGAAGGAGACCGGGACTTTGCTCGGACCTTTGCCAGCAGCAGGGCCTGTGGAGGTGATAGCGAAGGCTGAGCAAGACTTACCTTCGCGATACATGCGGTAGCCTTTCTCGAAACCGAGCATGGCGGCCTTTTGGAACACGGGATCCTTCAATGCGGCTTGATCGTCCGGATTCGTATGGAACCCAACTTCAGCGATCACTGTGGACATCGTTGCTACCCGCGTCTCAGCATTGTCATCGGTGTAAACTCCGCCCGCAGGATAGGACTCGTATCCTGGCGTTGAGTTGATTAGTTCCTTCATATAGCAGAGGGCGCTTTCTGCCAGCTTCTGATCTTCAGCGCGTCCAGGCTGATAGATCAGTCTCAATCCACGTGCAGTTGTGTCTGAAACGCCGTTTGTGTGAATTTGAAGAAGAGCATCAACTTGCTGATTGTTCGCGAAAAGGGGGCGCGCATATAGATCTTCGGTTCTTTCAATATCTCCCTCGCGCGGTGACGATGCTTTGGAATTCCAAACCGACGTGAGTTCCGGGTACTTGCTCGCGAGGTGATATCTTGACGAGACTTTCCACCACTCAAGCCCGCTTGGCTGATGAATAGTGGATTCCCGGGATCTGACAAAGGATGTCGTCGCTCCACTTCGGCTTACCAGTGCGCTAGATAGAAATTCCGCCATGGGCGGCGTAATCAAGTCCTCGACAACGCCGTTGTAGCTGTCGCGTTGAAATCGCCAGTCCTTGAATCCGTAGTGATAATAAGATCCATGTCCGGCTGATATCATTACTTTGGGGGGGTCGGCGCGGAGCTCGGCTCGCGTCGAAATTTTGTTGGTTGGCGATTTCTGGATCGGCGTTTCGCGTCGTTCCTCGGGGAAGTAGTGGTATATGTTTTCACCGCTAAATCGGAACTCAATGCCCCCGATAGGGATCACGCCTTCCATTAATGAAATGAGGGATCTGGATATCTCATGCAAGTTGTCTTCGAGCTGGGCACCATAGCTTTTGGGGATGAAGTCCTTGCCAAGATCCACTATCAACAGCTCGCCGGTTCTGTCGAATTTTGCAAAGACCCTATGACTATTGGAGGCTTGGCCTGGCAATGGAGGAAGACCATTTACAATTCGCTGCGCCTCCTTGGTGAGTTCACTTTCTAGCTGAAGGCGCTCATTTGCCTGCATATGAACAACGTTCTTCGGGCTGTCGGTTACGCCTGGATAGCTAATCGCAAATCCATTGTTCGCGCTTGCCAATGCGCCGACGCCGAGAACTACTGCGAGTGATGACCTATAGAGTGATTTCATAAATTCCCTTTACTAGTCTCAAGCCCCCTGTCCCCCGAAGGTATGGCAGAACCCGTAGTTCCTGCAACACATTGCGTAAGCCGGTGATCCTCTAAATCTGCCTGATGCGGAGATTGATATTCATTTATATCAATGGCTTGCGCCTTGGATTGGGCGGAGTACTTGGATTTGGTCACAGGATCACTTGATCCCATTATCGTCACCTGAATACTGGTGTCTCCCTATGGGACAAGGCCGCGAGAGCATGCGACCCCAGCTGGGCCGGTTCCGCAACCAGGCCGAGTACGTCTTGGGGTGGCAAGGCCGGGCACCATGCAGGTCGCCGCAGATCTTAAGGGCTACAGCTGGACCGGCATCGAGATGGCCGGGCACTACTACGAGGTGGCGCGTTTTCCACTGCACAGCCCGTAGGATGCTACCCACCACTGCGCCCTACAAGCCGCCCTCGGGCGGCTTTCTTGTCTGCTTGGGCTTGGGGTTTTCCTCCTCCAGCAGTCGCAGCCGCTTGAGCTCGGAAGGCCCCAGCTCGCCGTACTTCTTGGGCCACACGTAGAACGTCGCCTCCGCGATGCCCATCTTGCGGCGCACCTCCTCGACCGCCATCCCCGCGTCGACATGCTTGAGCGCATAGGCAATCTGCTCCTCAGTGAAACGGCACTTCTTCATCGCAGGATTCCTCGTGATCCACGGGGGCCATGCCGGGCGACGTCTCTACTTTACGTTGGCCCGATTTTCAGGGGGTGGGTCACTGCCGCTGGGTGGGCCAGCGCGCCGCTCACGGCGAAACTGCGGAACGGCACTCGGCCTCTACGTGCCAGGCGGAAGGTGTTTAACGGATGCCTTCTCTGGGCTCCGGCGTCGGTAGTGCATGAGGCTTTCTTCGCCGCGGGATTAATGTGAACTTTTATTGTATGTAAATAAATCGTGTGGTTGATCGGCCGAGCCCTATATGCCAGTAGCCTTCGCGGGCTGTACTGGGCATATTCACATTCCACCCCAGATCATCGCCAGGTCAGCTATCTACTTTTGTGGAAGCCGACGAGCCTGTGCTGTTCCGATGGGACGGCGTTTTTCTAACGAAGTAAGGATCTGTGTTCATGCGAGTCTCATTGAAAGTAATCGCGCTGTCTGTCGTCGCGTTGAGTGGAAGTGGCACCGCCCTTGCCAACACGCCGGTTCCAGATGCCATGGCATACCTCAGCACACAGAACATGATCGGCGCATTGCAGTATTGCGCAGGGCAGGGCTTCGCGGATGCTGGGGTAACATCCGCCGCCGGTGAGATGGCGGCGATGAAAGTTGAGGGACATCTTGCCGAAGCTGGTGCTCACGCCCGTAGCGTCGGTGAGCGTGGTGTGGTGTTCCACTTCTCCGCGAAGGATAGGAAGTCGCTGATTCCGGTTGTCACCATCGAAGCGCTGGCGGAGGCTGGGAAAACATCAGTCAAAAACGTCTGCGAGACTTACACGAAGGCCTTCGCCCCGACTGTAGGTAAGAGCAAGAAGTAGTGCGGCGGCGGGGCGCTGCAATTCCCGAGGGATGCGGTGCCCCGCTGCATTTCGACCTCTTCATACCTGCTCGTCGGATGCCCTGTGGGATATGGTCCGTTGCTCAAGAGTGGTCCGGTCCGTGCGTTGATTAATGACACGGCCTTCCACATCATTCGGCATCGACTATTTAACCAGGATCGCTGAACTTGCCTCCAAGTCGTGCGCGCACCGAGGGTCGATGACATGCCGGGGTGACGCACGGCTCCGTGGTCCAAAACCTGCCTGACCAGCGCATCACGATTGAGTACTGGGAGACTATTCACAGCGAACCACGGATCAGTGGCCCCAACCACCGAAGGGGGTTCTTACAGTTGATCTGGGTGCAGCGCTGGGGATCGTCAACGACCAAGCGCCCATGACCATCGGCTACCAAGGTTGCCCCCTCAAGGAGCGCCGAGATTTCTCGATCAAGTTCATCCGCTAGCCTGGATTTTCGCGAGGCTGGATAGTCAACGCGTATTCCATTCTCGGTATTGTGCCGCGCCGACAGGGGGTCGAAGTTGAAGCTGCCGACAAAGTACGAGTGATTGTCTACTCGCATGACCTTCGCATGCAGCATCCTTCCCTCGACGGGATCTAGGTACTCGCGCACCTCGAATCCGTCTCGAGCCAGCGCGGGGAGGTCATTGGCATACGCTTTTGCTAATGGCGGAAATTCGTTAGACAGATTGACGATCGAGGCGGTTAGTATCACCACCCTAACCCCGGCTTGAATCTTGCGCTTCAGCACGCCACGGACTTCTGGAACCAGAAGGATGTAGGGGTTAACGATGACGATCTCCCGACGCGCCTCGTCGATCAGTTGAAGCACACCGCCCAGAGTTCCATCATCCCTGCTTTTATCTGGCTGATCGTGGTAGTAGCGCAAGCTGGGACAGAAGGCGTCGCCGGCGCTCACGGGCACCGCCGCGGCATCAAGTCCATTTGTCGTATGCAACGGCACAGCCTGCAGCTTGCGCAAGATCGCTTGCGTACCAGCTCGCTGCTGTCGCCCTTTCCCTGGCTGAATCTCCACGCTGTAGGGTGATTGCCAAAACAGTTGGAAATGCGACCGCATTCGTGCGAAAACATCACTGTGTCCAGGGGTGAGCTCGCGAAGCGCCACGTCCTCTTCGATCAGCCAGCCTTTAGCGCTGGCGTCCCATATCGAGCTGCTGCCTACAATTGCGTAATCGCCTGCCAGGAAAAGTTTGTCGTGAGCGCGCTTTCGTATCCGTAAAATCCTGGATTTTGGATTGAAAACTCGGATCTCGAGGCCGGGAGCCATTTTCCTTATGGCCGCTACGAGGTCTCCATTGATAGGCATAGACACTCCCGGCCCAACGCCATCTATCAAAAGCTGAACCTTCACGCCGCGAACCGATGCGTCGATAAGATGTCTCAACAGACGCAGCCCAGTCTCATCCGTATCGAAGATGTAGGCAATCAACTGGATTTGCTGCGGCGGCTCGACCTTGTCAACCATGTACGTCCACAAATCCCGCTTGTCGCCATTTACGCGACGAATTTCTTCGCTGCATGTCGCAGTCGGCTTGAAGGAGCTTATCGAAGGGTCGGCGGCGCCGACCGGCGGTGCTGCGAAGCAAAGGCTAAGCAGTGCGCCTGCCTTGATGCTCCAGCGTTTGATTTCAGCGGACCGGCAAGGGTTCATCGAGTTCTCGCAGGGGATTGTTCCGGTGACCGGAGGCATCGATTTTCTGATTAAAAAATCCCTCGATCTGGTTCATCATTTCATCGAAGTTCTTATTGAAGTCTTTCGGAGAGACCTTATAGGCATCAAGCTCGGATTTCGCCACGTTTGCGTGCCACACGTCCGAGTTCTGCGGGTACACAATCATCATTTTCTCTCCAGATAAGCCGTCATACATACTAAATGCGGCCTCTGGCTGCACAGCCGGGTCCTTCATGGGTACAACCAAAAAAGTTGGTGCCGTTATTTCTTCGTATATTGCGCCTCCTGAATGGTCTTCCTCTCCCGTTCGTGAATTTTTCGCGTGACGCGCAAAGATGAATTTTGCCAGGCGCCTTGCTTCGTTGGCCTGATTGCCGGAGTAGTAAGGGGTTTCGTCAAGATCGGGGCGCTTTCCGAGAAATACATTGCCACTAAGTCCAGTCATTACCCCAATAGCGCCACCGACAGTCGGCAGCAGCTTGAGTTTTAAGGCCGGCGCCCAAAGCAGTAGGCCCGCAGTGTAGTCTGGATACTTCAGTGCGCCCGCGAGCGCGACGGTGGCCCCCAAGGAGTGTCCAGCGAAAACGACGCGCGGCCCCAAGCATGACGCTATCAACATGGCCCGATCCAATTCGTCCAGCCACTGAAAGAAAGTGACGTCGCGCGCGCTAACAGTGTCTTTCCCCCATTGGCCCGACAGAAGAATCGATAGCGTGTTGTAACCCTGCGCACGCAATCGTTCCCCAGCGCCTCGCAAGAAGTAGGGCGATTCGAATAGGCCGTGGACAAGGATCACTGTGACATCCGATGGCCCATTCTCCGGGAAGCCCAGCCGAGGGAGGTGCTTGGATGGAACTCCCTGCTCGATCTTCTTTTCGACCAGGCGCTGAAATGGCATGTCGCAGGCGGTACGCGCAGTGGCGGGAATTTCGATGTCCGGCTCAGATGCCCAAGTCGGAAATGTAAGCCATAGAAGATAGGCCAAGAGCATTCTACCTTGATGCATATAATGTTTGAATTTCTGTTCATGAAAGCCCGCTACATTCCCTGGGATGGCCAGTGAATACAAATCACAAAGTAGGGAGTGGCATATTGCCAAGGCATTTCAGAAGCACTTGCCGGGCCGCTATCACGGCTCTTCTGAAGCCGGGGCCGGCAATCGTACTGGTCGGAGATTCAATATAGTAGGAAGGGGCGAAAGCTCTTTTCTTTCGCCTGTATAGGCCAGTAGCTCCGCGAGGAGCACAGTACGTTTGCGGTGGTTTATGATTGCGACCCCGATGGACGCATCGCGCTTCCTGCCGCGCTGCAGGGAAGTACTTGGCAAATTGTAGAAGTTGATGGTCGTATCGATTTGACAGGCAGGAGTTTCCAGCGCCTCTGCCACGTACGCATCCAACTCGATCAGATGCTTGGTTTGCCCTTGACCACCAACCTCGTAGTACCGTTCGGATTTACTTGTCACGGCGTTACCCAAGGCCGCATGGCCCGCTCCAGCCAGATGACTGTTCTTGTCTAGCACCGCGAGCCTAGCGGTTAGTCGCATGCAGATCGCATCAAGGTTGCGGACATGATCGCCGTCCAGGCCTGCCCTCCCGTCGCGCAACTGCTTATTAAGGGCGCGTTCGGAATGACCAAGCTGCGCTGGCGTTGGGGATGATGGTCGCGCTTGTTCAAGAAATTCCCCCACGCTTTGAAATGCCTGTTAGTGCATGGCATGAATTGGAGGATCTCGGGGGCCAAGGTGTGGCGCTACTGGGGCAAGACCAGCATCGTCACGCTCGATGAGTACCCGTCGATGTCGCTGCAGGCTGCCCGCGCCGAACGCGACCGCCTGCGTTCCCCGCTGCGCGGTGGAGCCAATCCCGCTCAAGTGGCCAGGGTTGAAAAGGCGGGCCAAGGAGAGTGGGCTGCGAACACCTTCGGTGCCATCGGCCTGGAGTTGCTCGCCAAGCGCACCACGGTGCAGAGCATGTCTCGGATGGGCGCTTGGCTCGTGTCCTGGAGGATTGATACCAGCCGTTTCCGCGCTTCCACCTCTACTAGGGGTAATCCACACGCTGGCGCCGAAGGCCGATCTTCTCCGCTGGCGCGTGCAGATCACGGATCGGCTTCTATCCGCGCCGCCCCCTGCCATCAATGCTGTAGCGCCCGGCGCCGGTGCAGGCCAGCAGCAGGAAGCCACCGGCCAGCCCCAGGTTCTTCAGGAACATGATCTGCTGGGTCTGGTCTGCGAAGTTGTGGTGGAAGATGAAGGCGGTGATCAGGCTGAAACCCACCAGCACGATCGACACCAGCCGGGTCTGGAAGCCGAGCAGGATGCACAGCCCGCTGCCGATCTCGAAAACGATGGTTGGCCACAGCAGGATGCCCGGCACACCCATCGCTTCCATATAGCCCTGGGTGCCGCTGAGATCACCGAGCTTGCCCAGCCCGGAGACCAGGAACAATGCCATCAGCAGGATGCGCGCAAGCAGGTAGGCAAGCGAATGCGATGAGTGGCTCATGTGGATGTCCTCAGGGGCTGGCGACGCCGATCGGAGCCCAGCGCCGGTGAAGCCTGTGTATACAACCAGATAGGGCGTCTTGACAGACAGCCATGCCGCAGTAGACCTTTCCCGCCATGACGATCGATATTGAATCGCTCAGCCTTCGGGAACTGGGTGCCTTGGTGGCTGCCGCTGAACAGCGCAGACAACTGATTTCCAACCGTCGCCCGGCCAGTGCGGTGCGGCGCATGTTGAAGGCCGCAGCGGCCGAAGCCGGCTATACGCTTGAAGAGCTCTTCGGCGAAGAAGCCGTCGAAGACGCCGCACCCAGCCGCAAGCCCGCGAGGCGTAGAACCGGAAAGGTGGCGGCCAAGTACCGCGACCCGGAGTACAAGCGCCTGACCTGGTCCGGCCGCGGGCGCATGCCACGCTGGCTGGCGTCCAAGGTGCAGAAGGGCCACAAGGTGACCGATTTCCTGATTCCCGGCCTGGCCCGGCCGACGGCGCGCAAGAGCAGCCCGATCGGCAAGCGCACGGTCTTCAAGAAGGATTGACCAGGCCACGCTGTTAACCTGCCAGGATCTGCACAGAGCGAGAGCACGCATGCAACACAACGGCAGCATGATGATTGCGCCCAAGATCCTGTACGCCGCAGGCGCCGCAGCCGTGCTGATCAGTCTGCTGGCCTGGTCGGTGGAATGGAGTGGGGTGGCCTACGTCTGCCCATACTGCCGGGTGCAGCGCACGGGTATCGGGCTGTTGGGCCTGTTGGTGCTGTTCGCGCGGCCCGGCGGGCTCATCGTGCCTTGGCTTTCATACACCACGGGCGGTTTCGCGTTCGTGGTGGCGGCGATGCAGCACTTCAACGGCTGGAAGCGCATTTCCGCCGGCAATTTCAGCTTCAATGAACAGTGGTACATCGACCCCTGGCTGCTGTCGGGCTGCGCGATGCTGATCCTGGTGGCGCAGCTGATGCTGGTACAGGCGGCGTGCCGGCGCAGTCTGCACTGAGGCCTGCCCACGGGGCGTAGCGTCAGGCGTTCTGGAACACTGCCAGCTGTGCGGCATACGCACGTTGGTAGGCGGGGCGGTGCGTTGCACGGGCCACATAGGCGACCACCTGCGGGTGCTCGTCGAGGAGGCCGCTGCTCTTCAGGCGCAGCAGCACCGAGACCATCATCAGGTCGCCCACGCTGAAGTCACCGTCAAGCCACAGGGCTTTGCCCAGCCACGCTGACAGCTGCGCCAGCCGCATACGCACACGCTCATCGAGCATCGGCAGGCGCTGCGCGTACCAGGGCTGCTCGCGCTCCAGCACCCAGGCCATCGAGCGTTCGACAATCGGCGGCTCCACCGTGTTCAGCGCGGCAAACACCCACATGATGGCGCGCATGCGCGCATCCGGATCGGTCGGCAACAGACCGGGATGCTGCTCGGCCAGGTGCAGGATGATCGCGCCGGATTCGAACAGGACCCGATGTCCTTCCTGCCAGGTGGGAATCTGTCCGAAGGGACTCCGTGCCAGATGCGCGGGCTGCTTCATCTCGGCGAAGGTGAGCAGCTGCACGTCATAGGACACACCCAGCTCTTCGAGGGCCCAGCGCACGCGCATGTCACGGGCCAGGCCCTGGCCGCGGTCCGGGGAGGTGGCGAAGGCGGTGAGGATGGGGCACATCGGGGTACTCCTTCGGGCCGAAGGGCCCGCCTTTCCTGTTCCGACGAACGACGGGGCGGGAAATCGACAGCCATTCCGGGACGCCGGGCGATACACTGCCCGCTACCCATCAACCCTGTGCCCTCCCCATGTGGCAGCGCCGCACCTCCCTGGCCGAACTGCGGCAGCAACGCGATCTGCTACAGGCTGAGATGGATGCGGAAGCCCGGCGACAGGTCTCATGGCTTCCGCCGGATGATCTCGTGGCAGCGCTGATGCCGCAGGCGCGCCGGCTGCAGGAGCTGAATCAGCAGATCATCCGGGCTACTCCGCCGCGTGAGCTGATGAAGCGCCTGCAGGCGCTTGAACGGCAGCTGGTCGAATCCGGTGCACAAAGCGCAGGTATGCGGCAGGCGCTGCGGGATGAACTGCGCGATCTGAACCTGCATTTCAGCAATCCGCGCCGTCGTCCATTGACAGCCAAGGTGTTGCTGATCCTGTTGGCTAGCGTTGCGGCGGCGTTATTGCTGCCGAAGCTGCTCGTGGACCTGCTGGCTGCTATCTAACTCGCCCTCACTCTGCCCGATGCAGCTTCCGGTACTGATCCGGCGTGCACTGCGCGTGCCGCTTGAACATCTCGGCGAAGGCGCTGACGCCGGAGTAACCCAGCTCTTCGGCGATCCGGCTGATCGGCCGGCGTGTGCACAACGCCTCCGTGGCGCGCACGAACTTCACCCGCCCACGCCAGTCGCCAAGCGACATGCCCAGTTCACTGCGTGCCATGCGCTCCAGCTTGCGCACGCTCATGTGGTGGCGCTGCGCGACCTCGGCAACCGATTCGGCCGCCGACAGGCGTTTCTCCATGTACGCCATCACCTGCTTCAGTGCAGCGCTGCTGGCGATCGGCAGGAAACTTGGCAGCACCGCGGCATTGACGATCTGATCGATCACCACCGCGGCCATGCGCCGCTGGACCGGTGTCTGCGGATCGGCAACCCCCTGCCGTGCCAGCTCATGCAGCAGTTCACGCAGCAACGGGCTGACTTCCAGCGCACTGCAACGCGTTGGCAGCCGACGTGACAGTGCTGCCGACAGATAGGCCGAGCGATAGGCCAGCTGCGATCGATTGCGCGAGTAGTGGGCCATGCCGGGTGGAATCCAGATGGCGTAGTGGGGTGGAGATACCATCCACTCACCATCGATCTTCATCTCCATCACGCCCTGCGCGACGAAGTTGAACTGTCCCCAGGGATGACTGTGCGTGCCCCAGTTGGTGGGCTCCATCGAGCCCTGCCGGAAGTAGATTGGACCGGGCAGCTGGAGGAAAGTGGGGACCGGCTCAAGCGGTTGCCGCAAGCGAGGGGTGGAATGGCGCATTTTCGGGATGTCCTCGATATGCGCCAAGCGTACGCTGGCCATTCCCCTGCGTACAGCCGCCGCCTTGAACTATCTCTTTCCTATCCTCGCGTGCCTGTTGTGGGGCGCAAACACCATCGTCACCAAGCTTGCCTCCGGTTCAGTGGGCCCGATCGACATCGGCTTCTTCCGCTGGCTGGTGGCGGCCGTCCTTCTGTTGCCGTTTGCCCTGCCACGTCTGCGCGGAAACCTGCCAACCGTGCGTGCAAATCTCGGCCGCTTCCTGGTGCTGGGTTGCCTGGGTGGCGTGATGTACCAGTGCCTGGCGTACTACGCGGCACACTTCACCTCGGCCACCAACATGGGGGTGATCCAGGCCCTGATTCCACTGATCGCGCTGGCGCTGTCACGTGTATTCATGGGCCATCCGGTGCGTGGCACCGCCATCCTCGGAGCGGTGATCTCCAGCATCGGCGTGGTCGCGGTGGTGTCCCAGGGCGACCTGGCGCGGTTGGCTACGCAGGGCCTGAACCGCGGTGATGCGATCATGCTGGTCGGAGCGTTGGCCTTCGCCGCCTACAACGTGCTGATGCAGCGCTGGAAGATTCCGCTGTCGGTGCTGGAGTCGCTGTTCCTTCAGGCCACGGCCGCGTCGCTGATCCTGCTGCCACTGCAGCTGCTGATCGGGACCGGGGTGGACAACCTGACGGCGGTCGGTTGCATCGGCTTCGCTGCGGTCTGTGCATCCATTCTCGCGCCGCTGACCTGGATGACCGGCCTTTCCCGGCTGGGCGCAGCGCGTGTTTCCGGCTTCTTCAATCTGGTGCCGATCGTCACCGCTGCGTTGGCGGTGATGCTGCTGGGGGAGTCGCTCACTGGATGGGTACTGGGCGGTGGCCTGCTGGCTGTCGGCGGCGTGGTGTTCGCCGAATACGCTGCCAAGCGCGCAGCAGCGCAGGCGTAGTGTCGTGATCAAGAATCGTGCACCGATCCGCACAATGCCTGCTGCACCCGCAACTCCAGTGCATCCACATCGTGACCTCGCTTGCCCTGCAGGCTGAGATACAGCGACAACGGGTCAACCGCATCGTCGATGCTGGTGAACCCGGGCGGATATGCCCAGATCTGCAACCGGGCATTCTGTGCGCAGGTGGGCCCCGGCGCGGGCAGTGCGCCCAGTACCCGCCAGGTTTCGATGTACAGGGCGCGGGTGGTGCTGGCCGCCTGCGAGGGACCGGCAAGGAGGGCATCGGTACCGGCCACGGGTGCCGGATGGCCGGCACTGCGGAGCACATCGGCGGTCTGTTCCCAGCAGACATCCACCTCTTTCAGCACCGGCGAGCGCAGGAACGGTTGTGCCCGGGCCCAGACATCGTCGCGGTTGCCGGCCAGCGTGAGGAAGCGCTCGCGGCCGCCCTTGGAGCGTTCGACCAGTCCGCGTTCGACCAGTTCGGCAGAGAGGCGCGATGCCGTCATGGAGGTGTAGCCAGCGGCCGCACTGATCTCGCGGGGAGACCACCATCGCGGCTGCCCCGACAACAGTACGTGGATCAACACGGCCTGTGCCGAGGGCAACAACGAGATGGCCTTCTTCTCGTGATCGGGCGCGTCGCGGAACTCGATGGCCAGGCTGGGCGCGAACAGCTGGGCATGCGGAACCACGAAGTCGATATGGGCCTCCACCAGGAACCGTCGTTGGGTGGGGGTGAGATAAGGAGAGACATACAGGACCAGTGCATTTGCCGCGGCGCGCAGGCAGCGGACGTCCTGGATGACGCGGCTGCTGGACTCGCTGGGCTCGCGGGCCACGGCAAGCATCGCAGGGGTTTCCCCATACAGCATCAGCTCGGCAAGGTGGTAGCGCGAGGACATCGCGCGTGGAATGGCATGCGATGAAGCCAGCGGGTGCACCGCAGAGGCGAGCCCGGGGAGAATCCGGCGCAGGTACCGCTGCGCGTCAGTGACCAGGTCGGTCAGGCCAGTGCGAACTGCCGTCGTCATCTCGTACTTCCCTTGCGGCGGCACGTCCGGAGGATCGGGACCGGGCCACACCGTCGCGTTCAGTGGTGAACCTGGAGACGGGCGTGCAGTGTCGAGGCGCGTGGCGATCCATGCGGTCCTGCTCCTTTGCCGTCATGACATCAGTGTTGCCGGGAACCTTGGAGATTCCGTCGAAGAACGATGGAGATCGGGTGGAGGTTGTGTGCATCGTGGCCGGCGGACTCCCCTTCCGCCGGCCACGAGCACGTACCTGTCGATCAGAAGCGCTGCGAGTACTTCACGTACACGGTGCGGCCGATGTCGAAGCCGCCGTAGTAGGGGAAGGAGCTGGACGGCTTGGAGAACATGATCGGGCCCTGGTGGTTGAACACGTTGTTCGAGCCTAGTGCCACCGTGCCGTCCCACGGCAGCTTGTAGCTGACCTGGATGTCGTGGAAGGCATTCGAACCCACCTTGCGCAGTGCATCCGGCTCACCATAGGCGTAGCGGTCGGGCAGGGTGCAGGGCCGGTTCGGCACGCAGTTTTCAACCATGCCGGAGAAGTAGCGCACGGTGTACTGGGTGCTGAAGTTGCCGAGCTGCCAGTTCACGCCCAGATTCGAGCGCAGTCGGGAAATGCCAGGCTGGCCGATCCGGCCCATCATGATCGTATCGCCGGCCGAGTTCTGGTTCTGCTCGTCGTACTTGGAGACGTAGCTGTTCTGCAGGTCGATGGTGATGCGGCCGAAGGAGAACTCGGGCAGGCGATAGCGGATGCCCAGATCCCAGCCTTCGGTCTCCATCGAGCCCAGGTTGGCGAGGCCGTAGAACATGCTGGTGATGTGGCCATCACCGGCGCGCTTGACGCTTCCGCAACGCGAGGCATTACCCAGCACGTAGCAGTCACGCAGGATGCGGTCGACGCTGTCCTGGATGATCATGTTGGTGATCTTGTAGCTGTACCAGTCGAGGTTGATGTCCAGGCCCTCGACCCAGCGCGGGCTCCAGACCACGCCCACGGTCTTGCTCTTGGACTCTTCCGGGCGCAGCTTCGGGTCTGAGCCGGTGGTGAACTCGTCAGGAGTGGCGCACGGATAGCTGGCACAGGGCTTCAGGCTCTGGTTCAGCTGCTGGTAGCCCAACGGCACGCCGGCGGCGTTGCAGGCGGCATTGCCGTTGACGCTGTTGGTGGCACCGATGCCGCAGGGGTCGACATACGTTTCGAAGCTGGTACCCAGGCCGCCGTACAGGTCGGAGATGCTCGGTGCGCGGAAGCCTTCGGCGAAGGTGCCGCGGATCATCAGCTCTTCGATTGGACGCCAGGCGAAGCTCGCCTTGGAATTGGTGGTACTGCCGAAGTTGCTGTAGTCGGAGTAGCGCGTGGCCAGGTTCACGGTCAGTTCCTTGGCGAACGGCAGGTCGCGCAGCACCGGTACGTTCACTTCGGCGAAGAACTCGTTGAGGCTGTAGTCCCCGGCGGTGGTGGAGGCGCCCAGCGCCGTGCTCTGCCGCGACTGCGCGAAGGCATCGGGCACGAAGCGGCCTTCTTCCTTGCGGTACTGGTAGCCCAGGGCGACCGACAGGTCACCGGCGGGCAGCTCGATCACCGGGCCGGAGATGTTGGCGAAGTAGCTGCGGGTCTTGGTGATGCCGGTGTCGTTGAACGTCGGGAACAAGAAGCGCTGCAGTTCAGGATCGGAGAGAGAGCCAGCCCCCGCGACCCCGAACGGCAGCAAAGGATTCCAGGCCAGGCAACCCGTGACCGGCGATGCCGCCGTGCCACACCGGGCCACACCGTTGGCATCGAGGTAGGAGGGCCCCAATGCCTGCCGGGAAGCGATCAGGCTCATGTCGCCACGGCCTGTTTTTGTAACTTCATTGCGGTTGAACAGCGCGCCGACGTCCCAGTCGTACGCCTTGCTTCCCAGCTCGAAGTAGCCGGACAGGCTGGGCGCGACGCGCAAGGACTTCAACTTGCTTTCGGTCGTGCGCGGCACCTCCCACAGGCGGCGATTGAACGCGATGCTGTGGTCGACGGGGTTGAACACGCTGGCCGCATCCAGCGGCGTGCCGAACTTGGTCGACTGGTACGGGTAACCTGCAATCTGCTGGTCGGTGGTGCGCTCGTTGTAGCCGATATCGGCAGTGAACTTGATCTGCTCGGTCAGTGCGTAGTCCGTGCTGAGGAACAGCGAGCGACGCTCGATGCCGGTCTGCAGGTGCATCTGCTCGTTGCCGTTGGCGAACTCGGACGGCGTGATCGGGTGGTAGTCGTTCGGGTTCTTCGGGTTGCCGCCACGATTGAGCGTCTTGAACACCGCATCACCGGTGTTGCACTTGTACAGGGCCGGGTCGCACCACGAACCGTTCTGGCTGATGTTGCTCCAGTCCGCACCGGGGTAGTTGGGGCCAGCACCACCGTACCGGGAGAACTCACGGTCGCGGGCGAACACCGGGTCCGATTTCTGGTATTCCAGTGCGAGCGTGTAGCCACCGCGTTCACCACGGGCGCCGGTGACCAGCGAGAAAGTGCTGTCCTTGCCGTCGCCCTCGCTGAACTGCCCATGTTGCACGGACACTTCCAGGCCTTCGTAGTTCTTGCGGGTGATGATGTTGACCACGCCGGCGATCGCATCCGATCCGTACAGCGCAGAGGCGCCGTCCTTCAGTACATCGATGCGCTCCACCGCGCTCATCGGGATCTGGCTGAGATCCTGGTAGCCGCCGGTGGTGGCGCCCAGGCGCTTGCCGTTGACCAGCACCAGCGAGCGGGTGGCGCCCAGGTTGCGGATGTTCACGTAGTAGCCGCCGACGTTCTCGCCGGAAGCCAGTGCGCGCGCACGCGAAATGGTCGGGGCGCCGGTGGAGGTCAGGTTCTGCAGCAGGTCGGCAATGGTGGTGAAGCCCTGCTGTTCGATCATCGCGCGGGTGATGGCGATGATGGGCTGCTGCGTCTCGATGTCGACGCTGCGGATGGCCGAGCCGGTGACCTGGATGCGATCGAGGTTCTTCGGTGTTTTCTCGCTGCCATCCTGGGCATGTGCGGCCGGCGACCAGGTGGCAGCCAGGGCGGTGCCCACTGCCAGTGAAAGCAGGGTGTACTTGTAATGCATTTGGCTCTCTCCAAATCCAGTTGAATGGGTTTCGTGCATTGCTGCGTGGAAACCGATCTGAAACTCCGCTGTGCGGAATCGGAAGGAACCTAACACTCCGTTTACATCCTGATTACGTTATGGACGCGTTATCGTCGCGCGCTGGCTCCGTGCGTTCCTGCACGGGTCCTGCACGAATTCTCTACGCGCGCACATGCTGCTTTGCATCAGTGTGCCTGTGCACCTTTTGCAGATCGAAGGAGATGCGTAGTGAATACCCCTGGAAAGCCCAAACCCAGTTGGCGGCAGAGGCATGTGCTGCTGCTTGTACTGGCCATCGTGCTGCTGGTTGCGTTGATCATCATCATCGCGCCCTGGTGAATCGACGTCGGTTCGCTTGTTTTCCGTGAACGGAAATGCGCCTGCGCATGAAGAAGTCAGCGCGCGTTGAACGTGGTGATGTGCACATCAATCGGTACTCACCCGACAGCCACGCCACACCCGCCACAGTGGGGTCGAAGGCAACGCAATCGCGCTGCCATTCCCCACAGATTTTCGAGCACACAGGAGCGACTCCATGAGCACCCAGTCCACCATTGAACATCGCCTCAACGACCTGATCGAGATCGCCCGCGACGGCAAGTCGTTCTATGAAGAAGCCGCGACCAAGGTGAAGGATGCCGAGCTGTCGGCATTGTTCACCCGTATCGCCGGTGTCAAGGGTCGTATCGTCTCGGCCTTGAGCAGCTCGGTTGCTGCCAGCGGCGGCAAGCCTGCCGAGCACGGCACCATGGTCGGTTCGATGCAGCAGTTCTACGGCAAGGTACGCGCCGCGTTTGGCGACACCAATTATGGCTATGTGGCCGAACTGGAAGAATCCGAAGATCGCCTGCTTGGTGCGTTCAAGGACGTGCTGAAGGACAACGAGCTGCCGCCGGCCGTGCGCCAGGAAGTCACCCAGCTACTTCCGGAAGTTCAGGAATGCCACAACGTCATGCGCGCCCGCAAGCACGCCATGAAGGCGGCCTGACGCTCTCTGGCGGCCTTCTCCCCGGGGCCGCCACGGCTGGAGCGGCATTGCCGCTCCGGCCATCTTTGCAGCAGGCGCCTCAATCCCGCGTTTCAGGTGCGATGTCCGTCAGATGCAACACGCGGCCGATCAGCTCGCTGAAGATCGGTGCAGCGACGGCGCCGCCACCATAGCCCCCCAGCCGCGCATCCGGATCGTCAACGACCACGGCGACTGCATAGCGCGGATGGTCCGCGGGAACGAGGCCGGCGAACAGCGATGTATAGCGGCGTGCATAGCCGCCGGCACTGGCCTTGCGCGCGGTGCCGGTTTTCCCTGCGATCGGGTAGCCGATGATGCGGGCACGGGTCGCAGTGCCGCCCGGCCCGGAGGTGGTTGCCAGCATCGACAGCACCTGCTCGGCAACATGTGCAGGCATTGCCCGTGTGCGGGCCGGTGACTGCCCGAGCTCGAACGTTGGTTGCACGCGCATGCCGTGGTTGGCCAGCGTGGCGTAGGCATTGGCCAGCTGCAGCGTGGTCATCGACAGACCGTAGCCATAGGCCATGGTCTGCTTGCTGGTTCCGCTCCACGCGTGCGTATCGGCCAGCGTACCGCTGCGCTCTCCGGGAAAGCCGCTACCGGTCGGGTGCCCGGCCCCCAAGGCCGCGAACATGTCGTGGAGCTGGTCGTTGCTGAGGCGACGTGAGATCAACGAGATGCCGACGTTTGAACTCTTCTTCAGTACCTCGGTGGTATCCAGTACACCCAGGTCACGGTAGTCCCGAGTGGTGAAACGTCCGTTGCGGATCCAGCCGGGGTGGGTGTTGAACGAGCTGGTTGTGGTGATCACGCCGGCATCGAGCGCCGCAGCCACCGTGAATGGCTTCACCGTGCTGCCGGGCTCGAATACATCGGTGACGGCGCGGTTGCGGCGGGCGTTGATGGGCCCCGCGCCGGGATTGTTGTTGTTGTACGTGGGCCAGTTGACCATCGCCAGGACCTGGCCACTACCGACTTCCAGCACGACCACGCTGGCGGCCGCAGCGCCGTGGCGTTGGGCCGCCGGTCCCAGGCCTGCATGGAGGGTGTACTGCATGCGGCTGTCGAGCGACAACACGATGTCCTCGCCGGCGCGCGCAGGACGGCCGCGGTCGCGCAGCTCCACGGGGCGGCCCTTGCGGTCGATGGTGACGTCGCGGTAGCCCGCCCGGCCGGCCAATCGCGTCTCGAACATCCGTTCCAGGCCTTCCACGCCACGGCCTTCGATATCGGTGATGCCGATGACCTGCGCGAACAGATCCGACTGCGGATAGAAGCGCTTGAACTCTCGCTGCAGGTGCACTCCGGTGGGAGCCTTGGCGAGCAGCGCTTCCAAGGTCGTTGGATCACCCCGGCGGAAGCCGGGCAGGTAGACGAAGCGCCGCTTTCGATCGCGCGCGAGCAGGCGGACCAGCGCGGCGGCATCAGCGTCCAGTGCCGTTGCCAGTGCTTCGACCGACCCTGATGCATCGAAGAATTCGCTGGGGTCGATCCACAGCGAAGCCACCGGCGCTGATCCGGCGATGACGGTGCCATGGCGGTCGTAGAGCGTGCCGCGATGGGCACGCAGGGGATGGTGCCGAAGCATCCGCGCTTCGGCCTGGCGCAGGTAGAAACGATGGTGGATGATCTGTACATCGGCCGCGCGTGCCAGCAGCAGGCCGCCCATCGCGACCAGTGCTGCGCAGGTCAGGCGGTAGCGGCGACGGAAATCATGGCCGCGTGCTGCATGTGGGGAAAGGCTCCTGTTGCGTACGCCGCTGGACATCGATCGCGTCGCTACAGCGGCTGATCGGCGATGTACGCCAGCAGCGCAGCGGCGCTGTCGACGACGCTGGCATGGCTGCGACTGTTGGCAATGGCCATGCAGGTGATTTCGGCATCGCGCAGTGCCGCCAGCCGGTCCTGCAGGCGGGGATAGGGCTCGGCCGAGCGATAGGTTGCGGTGTAGCCGGCGTCCAGCATCGGTTGGATCTGCAAGGGGTGGCTGCCATGCCGCTCGCGCAGCGCACGGTCCAGCCGCGCGACATCGCAGGATGCAACGGCGTTGAACGCGTATTCCCACGCCAGGGCATTGGCCATGCCCATGTCGATCTGCTTGAGCAGTGCATCGCGCGGCGGTGTACCGAGGGGCGGGGCTGGCACCGCCAGCGCATCGGTGGCCGGCAGTGCGATCAGAAGCAGGATCAGCGGAAGGTTCAGTCGCATGTGTGTGGCTCCCGGCGTGAAGCAGAGGTGCGTGCTGCGGGGCTCTGCTGTGGGCGTCCCAGCAGTGCCACCGCTAGGCTGGCCAGCGCTGCGGCGATGGCCGAGGTCCACAGGGCGCTGGCGAAGCCGTGGCTGTAGATCGCCTGTGCGAACGTCGCGGTGTGTGAGCCGGCGAATGTACCGGTGGCGATCGCATCGGCCATCGGCCGCACGTCGCCGGGTGGCACCGCCGCCGCCAACGCGGTGCGGATGCCCAGGCTCAGTGCGCTGGAAAGGATGGTGAAGCCCAGCAGGATGCCGACGAAACGCGTGGTGGCGCTGATGCCGGAGGCCATGCCGGCGCGGTCGCGCGGTGCCGCACCGATGATGGCCTTGGAGGTCTCGCCATTGAGGATGCCGCCACCGGCACCGATCACAACCATCGCGAGCAATGCAAGCCATGGTTGCTGCTGCCACGCGGCGAGGCCGGCCACGGCGTTGCCGGCGGCGGTGATCGACAGGCCGATGGCCAGCACGGCCGGGCTCGTCAGGTGGCGGCCCAGCCGCCGGCCGATCGCAGGGAACATCAGCATCGCCGCAGCGAAGGGCAGCATGCCGACACCGGCGGCCAACGCGCCCAGCCCCATGCCATTCTGCAGATACTGCGGCAGCATCGAGGCCATCACCTGGGCGCTGACCGAATAGCCGACCATGGCGATGAGCGCGCCGACGAAGCGCGGGCTGGCCAGCAGCCCGAGGTCCACCATGGGATGCGGCCGTGCCCGCTCAACGATGACGAAGGCGGTCCCCATGGCGAAGGCCAGGGCCAGCCCGGTCAACGCCGTTGCAGCGCCCCAGCCCTGCGCCAGGCCTTCCACCAGGAACAGTACGATGCCGAAGATCGCCAGGCTGAAGGTGGCGATGCCGGGCGGGTCGAGCGGGCGGAGCACGCTGTCGGAGGATTCCGGTATCCAGCGCAGCGCGCCGTAGCCGAGCAGGGCGAGGAACGGCAGGATCGCGATGAACACCGCGCGCCAGCCCCATAGCGTGGACAGTACGCCACCGATCAACGGCGAGAGCACCATCATCATGCCCATGGCCGTGCCCCAGAATGCCCACGCGTTGTCCTTGGCGGCCCCCTCGTGGAAGGTGTGGCCGATGATCGACAGCGATGGCGCCAACAGGAATGCGGCACCCACGCCCTGCAGCGCCCGCGCGAGATAGAGTGATGATGCGGTCGGCGCCAACGCGCACAGCAATGAGGTGAGGGCGAACACGGTGATGCCGATCAGCAGCACGCGGCGGCGGCCGCAACGGTCGGCGATGGCACCGGCCGGCAGCAGCAGCGAAGTGAAGGACAGGATGTAGGCGCTGATCACCCACTCGATATCCGCGAACCCGGCATGCAGGTCACGCGCGATGCCGGGCAGCGCGACCGCCACTGCATTGGTCTCCAGCACGGTCATCGTGCAGCCCAGCGAGGCCACCAGCAGGATCCGGTCGGGCAGCCTGCGTGTCACAGGGGAAAGGGTGGGGGAG
>NZ_QFHO01000033.1 GCF_004920835.1 Stenotrophomonas maltophilia | reverse complement strand
GGTTCACGGCGTCCCTCGCCAGTCCCACCCGCCCGGCCAACCCCACAAATCCAGCCGGGGCTCTCCGCGACCAACCCCACCCCGCCACGAGGGGCTGCGCCGTTGGCTGAAAATCCATGTAACCGCTTACAAGGAAACGGATTTTTGCCGTAACGGGTATCATGACCGGCTGACTTCACACAGGAGCTACCCGCTCATGCGCCGCAAGATCGTCGCCGGAAACTGGAAGCTGCATGGCAGCCGTCAATTCGCCAATGAACTGCTGGGGCAGGTGGCCGCCGGGCTGCCGCTGGAGGGGGTGGACGTGGTGATCCTGCCGCCGTTGCCGTACCTGGGGGAGCTGGTCGAGGACTTCGGCGAAACCGGTCTTGCCTTTGGCGCGCAGGACGTGAGCAGCAACGAGAAGGGGGCCTATACCGGCGAGGTCTGCGCGGCGATGCTGGGCGAGGTCGGTGCCCGCTATGGCCTGGTCGGCCACTCCGAGCGCCGCCAGTACCACCATGAAAGCAGCGAGCTGGTTGCCCGCAAGTTCGCCGCCGCCCAGCATGCCGGCCTGGTGCCGGTGCTGTGCGTGGGTGAGACCCTGGAGCAGCGCGAAGCGGGGCAGACCGAGGCGGTCATCGCCAGCCAGCTGGCGCCGGTGCTGGAACGGGTCGGTGCGGCAGGCTTCGCCAAGGCCGTGGTTGCCTACGAGCCGGTCTGGGCCATCGGTACCGGCCGTACCGCCAGTAAGGAGCAGGCGCAGCAAGTGCACGCGTTCATCCGTGGCGAAGTCGCGCGTATCGATGCTAGAATCGCTGATTCACTGCCCATTGTTTACGGCGGTAGCGTGAAGCCCGACAATGCCGGGGAACTGTTCGCGCAGCCGGATGTCGATGGTGGGCTGGTCGGTGGCGCCTCCCTGGTGGCCGCGGACTTCCTGGCCATCGCACGGGCGGCGGCCGCGAACTAATCCTAGAAGTATTGTCCGAGGGCGGTTTTCAATGCTGATGTTGATCCTCAATGTCGTCTACGTGCTGGTCGCTGTGGCCATGATCGCGCTGATCCTGATGCAGCGTGGTTCGGGTGCGGCGGCGGGTTCGGGCTTTGGCGCCGGTGCCTCGGGTACGGTGTTCGGTGCGCGCGGCGCTTCGAATTTCCTGTCCAAGTCCACCAAGTGGCTGGCAGTCATGTTCTTCGGCATCAGCCTCTTCATGGCCTGGTATGCCGGTCACGGCACCCGTCCGGCGGCCGAGCAGGATCTGGGTCTGATGTCCGCCCCGGCGGTGACCGCTCCGGCGGCCCCGGCGGGCGAATTGCCGGCCGTTCCGAAGGCCGATGCGGTCCCGGCCGCCCCGGTTCCGGCCGCAACTGTGCCGGCTCAGGCGGAATCTTCGGTTTCTGGTGAAGAAAAGCCTTCGGAAGGCTCCCAGAAACACTGAAGCCGGTTACAATACGCGGCGCATCGGGAAGATAGTCTGATGTGATCGTTTGCCCAGGTGGCGGAATTGGTAGACGCACTACCTTGAGGTGGTAGCGACTTAGGTCGTAGGGGTTCGAGTCCCCTCTTGGGCACCATTTGTAAGTAAAGCGGGTTCGTCTGGCGCGCAAGGTGCCAGGCAGATTCCCGTCCACTCCCCCATGCCAAAGCGCCTGCAGGCGCAGCGGCAGAGGCAAGAGAGAATCGCTGTGCTGGCCGAATATTTGCCGTCTCTGCTGTTTCTGATCGTTGCCACCGGTATCGGCATTACGCTGATGCTGGTTGGCCGATTCCTCGGTCCCCGCCGCCCCGATCTGGAAAAGCTGTCGCCGTACGAGTGCGGCTTCGAAGCCTTCGAAGACGCGCGCATGAAGTTCGACGTGCGCTACTACCTGATCGCGATCCAGTTCATTGTCTTCGACCTGGAAATCATCTTCATCGTGCCGTGGACCCAGGTCTTCATGGAGCTGGGCGCGCGTTCGCTCATCACCATGGGCCTGTTCGTCGGCATGCTGTTCCTCGGTTTCATTTACGTCTGGAAGAAGGGAGCGCTGGAATGGGAGTGATTCAGACTCTCGATGGCCTCATGAACAATCCGACGCCGGAAGGCCGGGTTGATGACATCCTGCGGCCGGAAGGCGACAACCCGCTGCTGGAAAAGGGCTTCGTCACCACCAGCGTCGACGCACTGCTGAACTGGGCGCGTACCGGCTCGATGTGGCCGATGACCTTCGGCCTGGCCTGCTGTGCGGTCGAGATGATGCATGCCGGTGCCGCGCGCCTGGACCTTGACCGCTACGGCGTGGTGTTCCGTCCGTCGCCGCGTCAGTCCGACGTGATGATCGTGGCCGGTACCCTGGTCAACAAGATGGCCCCGGCGCTGCGCAAGGTCTACGACCAGATGCCAGACCCGAAGTGGGTCATCTCGATGGGCAGCTGCGCCAACGGCGGTGGTTACTACCACTATTCCTATTCTGTGGTGCGCGGCTGTGATCGCGTGGTGCCGGTGGACGTCTATGTCCCGGGCTGCCCGCCGACCGCCGAGGCGCTGGTGTACGGGATCCTGCAGCTGCAGAAGAAGATCTGGCGTACACAGACCATCGCCCGCTGACCCCTTCACCTGACAAGAGCGCGCCAAGCCCCCATGGCAGAGCAAGCATCCTTCATCGACCGACTCTCCGCACGTTTCGCAGGTGCGAAGGTCATCGTGGTCGAACCCCGCGGCGAAGTGACGCTGGAAGTGCCTGCCGCCGAGTGGCACGCCACCGCCCTGGCGCTGCGTGACGAGTTTGGTTTCGAACAGGCCGTCGATCTCTGCGGCGTCGACTATCTCGGTTATGGCTCCGATGAGTGGGACACCGCCGATGTGTCCTCGCAGGGCTTCAGCCGTGGTGTCGAAGGCAAGGCCCAGGGCCGTTTCGCGTGGGGCGAGTTCCCCACCGAGGAAAACGGTGCCGACGGCGCCCGCCCGCAGCACATGCCGACCCAGCGTTTCGCCGTGGTCGCCCAGCTGCGTTCGTACCAGCACAACCTGATGATGCACCTGCGCTGCTTCGCCCCTGACGAAGCGCTGCCGGTGGTGTCCTCGCTGACCGGCATCTGGCCGGGCCTGAACTGGTTCGAGCGCGAAGCGTTCGACCTGTACGGCGTGATCTTCGAAGGCCACCCGGACCTGCGCCGGATCCTGACCGATTACGGTTTCGTCGGTCATCCGTTCCGCAAGGACTTCCCGCTGATCGGCAATGTCGAAGTCCGCTACGACGAAGAAAAGAAGCGCGTGATCTACGAACCGGTCACCTCGGTGGAGCCGCGTGTCGGCGTGCCGCGCGTGATCCGCGACGACGCCCGCCTGCAGACCGCAGAAGGTGAGCGCGCGCAGGAGGCAGTGAAGTGAGCCACGTACACCAGGCCGGCGAAGCATTCGCCAGCAGCCCGGCCGAGAGCCGGCAGGAAATCCGCAACTACACCATGAACTTCGGCCCGCAGCATCCGGCCGCCCACGGTGTGCTGCGCCTGATCCTGGAAATGGACGGCGAAACCATCATGCGCGCCGACCCGCACGTGGGTCTGCTGCACCGTGGTACAGAAAAGCTGGCCGAGTCCAAGCCGTTCAACCAGTCGATCGGCTACATGGATCGCCTGGATTACGTGTCGATGATGTGCAACGAGCACGCCTACGTGCGCTCGATCGAGACCCTGATGGGGATCGAGGCGCCGGAGCGTGCGCAGTACATCCGTACCCTGTTCGATGAAATCACCCGCATCCTCAACCACCTGATGTGGCTGGGTTCCAACGCCCTCGATCTGGGCGCAATGGCGGTGATGCTGTACGCCTTCCGCGAGCGTGAAGAGCTGATGGACTGCTATGAAGCGGTCTCCGGCGCGCGCATGCACGCGGCGTACTACCGTCCGGGCGGTGTCTACCGCGACCTGCCGGACCACATGCCGAAGTACAAGGAATCGCGCTGGCACAAGGGCAAGGCCCTGAAGAACCTCAACGCCGCGCGCGAAGGTTCGCTGCTGGACTTCCTGGAGAACTTCACCAACGAATTCCCGGGTCGTGTCGACGAATACGAGACCCTGCTGACCGACAACCGTATCTGGAAGCAGCGTACCGTCGGCATTGGCGTGGTGACGCCCGAACTGGCCCACCAGTGGGGCATGACCGGTGTGATGCTGCGCGGCTCGGGCGTTG
Organism: Stenotrophomonas maltophilia; assembly: GCF_004920835.1. Taxonomy (GTDB): domain Bacteria; phylum Pseudomonadota; class Gammaproteobacteria; order Xanthomonadales; family Xanthomonadaceae; genus Stenotrophomonas; species Stenotrophomonas maltophilia_AQ. The sequence goes on along the minus strand of NZ_QFHO01000033.1, from coordinate 45,274 downwards.
CCTGGGACCTGCGTAAGAAGCGCCCGTACGCCAAGTACGATGCCGTCGATTTCGACATCCCGCTGGGCAAGGAAGGCGACTGCTACGACCGTTACCTGGTCCGCATCGCCGAAATGCGCGAGTCCAACCGCATCATCAAGCAGTGCGTGGCGTGGCTGAAGGCCAACCCGGGCCCGGTGATGGTGAAGAACTTCAAGGTCGCTCCGCCCAAGCGCGAGGACATGAAGGACGACATGGAAGCGCTGATCCACCACTTCAAGCTGTTCAGCGAAGGCTATTGCGTGCCTGCCGGTGAAACCTACGCCGCCGTTGAAGCCCCGAAGGGCGAGTTCGGCTGCTACCTGGTCTCCGATGGCGCCAACAAGCCGTTCCGCGTGCACCTTCGCGCGCCGGGCTTCGCCCACCTGTCCTCGATCGACTCGATCGTGCGCGGCCACATGCTGGCCGACGTGGTGGCGATGATCGGCACCTACGACCTGGTGTTCGGCGAGGTTGACCGGTAATGCCGTCCGCCACGCCAACGCCCGCTGCAGGCAGCCGGCGCAAGCCGGCGCCGCAGTTTCTGCAATTTCACGTTATGCATTTCGCTGAGGTCGGCCGATGAAGGCGACAGGTAATTTCGAGGCGGCGCGCGACGTCGACCCGATGGTGGTGCTGAGCGACAAGACGCGCGCTCACATCGATCACTGGCTGTCCAAGTTCCCGCCGGACCGCAAGCGCTCTGCCGTGCTGCAGGGCCTGCACGCGGCCCAGGAGCAGAACGAGGGCTGGTTGACCGACGAGCTGATCGCCGGCGTGGCCAAGTACCTGGACCTGCCGCCGGTCTGGGCCTACGAGGTCGCCAGCTTCTACTCGATGTTCGAGACCGAGAAGGTGGGCCGCAACAACGTGGCCATCTGCACCAACATCAGCTGCTGGCTCAATGGCGCCGAGGACATCGTCCGCCATTGCGAGAAGAAGCTGGGCATCAAGCACGGTGAATCGACCGCGGACGGCCGCGTCTACCTCAAGCGCGAGGAAGAGTGCCTGGCAGGCTGCGGTGGCGCACCGATGATGGTCATCAACGGTCATTACCATGAGCGTCTGACCCTGGAAAAGGTCGACGAGCTGCTGGACGGGCTGGAGTAAGGGCATGGCACATCACCACGAATCCAAGGGGCCGGTCGGTCCTGCGCCGCTGCCGCACCAGGTGGTCTACACCACCCTGCATTACGACACCCCGTGGTCGTACGAAAGCTACCTGAAGACTGGTGGCTATGCCGCCCTGCGCAAGATCCTCGAAGAGAAGATCCCGCCGGAGCAGGTCATCGAGATGGTCAAGGCCTCGGGCCTGCGCGGCCGTGGCGGCGCGGGCTTCCCGACCGGCCTGAAGTGGTCCTTCATGCCCAAGGGCAACATGCAGAAGTACATCCTCTGCAACTCGGACGAATCCGAGCCGGGCACCTGCAAGGACCGCGACATCCTGCGCTACAACCCGCATTCGGTGGTGGAAGGCATGGCGATCGCCTGCTACGCCACCGGTTCGACCGTGGGTTACAACTACCTGCGCGGTGAGTTCCACCACGAGCCGTTCGAGCACTTCGAGCAGGCCCTGGCCGACGCCTATGCAAACGGCTGGCTGGGCAAGAACGTGATGGGCTCGGGCGTGGACATCGACATCTACGGTGCGCTGGGTGCCGGCGCGTACATCTGCGGCGAAGAAACCGCACTGATGGAATCGCTGGAAGGCAAGAAGGGCCAGCCGCGCTACAAGCCGCCGTTCCCGGCCAACTTTGGCCTGTACGGCAAGCCGTCGACGATCAACAACACCGAAACCTACGGTTCGGTGCCGGCGATCATCCGCAACGGTCCGGAGTGGTTCAAGGGCCTGAGCCTGACCGCCAACGGCGGCCCGAAGTGCTTCTCGGTGTCCGGCTGCGTGCAGAATGGCGGCAACTTCGAAGTGCCGCTGGGCACCACCTTCCACGATCTGCTGCAGATGGCTGGTGGCCTGCGTCCGGGCCGCACCCTGAAGGGCGCGATCCCGGGCGGCGTGTCGATGCCGGTGCTGACCGCGGCCGAGCTGAAGGACCTGCCGATGGACTACGACACCATCCGTGCGCTGGGCTCCGGCCTGGGTTCGGGTGCGATCGTGGTGCTCGACGACAGCGTCTGCTGCGTCAAGTTCGCCTGCCGCATCAGCCAGTTCTTCCACAAGGAATCCTGTGGCCAGTGCACCCCGTGCCGTGAAGGTACCGGCTGGATGCACCGCGTGCTGGAGCGCATCGTGGCCGGCAAGGCCACGATGGAAGACCTGCACCAGCTGAAGGCGGTGGCCGGCCAGATCGAAGGCCACACCATCTGTGCGTTCGGTGAAGCGGCTGCATGGCCCATCCAGGGCTTCCTGCGCCAGTTCTGGGACGAATTCGAGTACTACATCGTCAACGGTCATTCGATGGTTGACGGCAAGAAGGTGGAGGCAGCCGCCGCATGAGCGCGCAACCCGTAAACCCGAGCGTGCCACCGGATCACGTGACCATCGAGATCGATGGCAAGTCGCTGGTCGTACCCAAGGGTTCGATGATCATCCAGGCCGCCGACAAGGCCGGCATTTCGATTCCGCGCTTCTGCTATCACGAGAAGCTGCCGATCGCCGCCAACTGCCGCATGTGCCTGGTGGACGTTGAAAAGTCGCCGAAGCCGGCGCCGGCCTGTGCCACCCCGGTGATGGATGGCATGAAGGTCGCCACCCGCAGCGAGAAGGCACTGAAGTTCCAGCGCTCGGTGATGGAGTTCCTGCTCATCAACCATCCGCTGGATTGCCCGATCTGCGATCAGGGCGGCGAGTGCGAGCTGCAGGACGTGTCGCTGGGCTATGGCCGTTCGGTCAGCCGCTTCAACGAGCGCAAGCGTGTGGTGCCGGACGAGGACATGGGCCCGCTGGTCGCCACCGAGATGACCCGCTGCATCCAGTGCACCCGCTGCGTCCGCTTCACCGCCGACGTTGCCGGTACCTATGAACTGGGTGGCATGTACCGCGGTGAGAACCTGCAGATCGGTACCTTCGACGGCAAGCCGTTGACCACCGAGCTGTCGGGCAACGTCGTCGACGTCTGCCCGGTCGGCGCGCTGACCAACAAGGTGTTCCAGTTCCGCGCCCGTCCGTGGGAACTGACCGCGCGCGAATCGCTGGGCTACCACGACGCGATGGGTTCGAACCTGTTCCTGCACGTGCGTCGCGGCGAAGTGCTGCGCACCGTGCCGCGCGACAACGAAGCCGTGAACGAGTGCTGGCTGTCCGACCGTGACCGCTACTCGCACCAGGGCCTGTACAGCGAAGATCGTGCGGTCAAGCCGCTGCGCAAGGTCAATGGCGAGTGGAAGGAAGTGAGCTGGGCCGAAGGCCTGGCCGCCGCTGCCGAGATCCTCAAGGCCAACCAGGGCGACAACCTGGGCGTGCTGGTGCACCCGTCGACCTCGAACGAGGAAGGCGCGCTGCTGGCCCGCCTGGCCAAGGGCCTGGGCTCGAGCAACATCGACCACCGCATCAACAACCGCGATTTCTCCGACGCTGCAACCGCTGAAGTGTTCGGCCTGCCGCTCGCCGAGATCGAAGGCGCCGACCGCATCGTCGTTCTGGGCAGCAACATCCGCCACGAACTGCCGCTGCTGCACGCTCGCCTGCGCAAGGCGCAGACCACCAATGGGGCGAAGATCCACGTCGTCAATCCGGTGGACTTCGACTTCGCCTTCAGCATCGCCGGCAAGCAGATCGTCGCGCCGTCGAAGTTCGTCGACGCGCTGGCCAACGCCGAGCTGCGTTCGGCGGTGCAGGGCGGCAACAACACCGTGCTGATCGTCGGTGGCATCGCTGAAAACCATCCGCAGGCTGCCGCGATCCGCGCCGCTGCGCGTGAGTTCGCCGCCGCCACCGGTGCCAAGCTGTGCCGCATTCCGCAGGGTGCCAACGCCGTTGGCCTGACCCGCGCCGGCGTGCTGCCGGCCGGCAAGGACGTCGCCGAGATGCTGGCGCAACCGCGCCAGGCCTACGTGGTGTACGGCCTGGAGCCGGGTCTGGACTTCGCTGACGCTCCCGCCGCGCGCAAGGCGCTGGTCGGTGCCAAGGTGGTGGCCTTCAGCCAGTTCGCCTGCGTCTCCACCCGCGACGTTGCCGACGTCATCCTGCCGATCGGTGCGCTGCCGGAAATCGACGCCACCCTGACCAACCTCGATGGTCGCGAGCAGTCGGCCCGTGCCGGCGGCAAGCTGCCGGGCGAGGCCCGTGAGGGCTGGCGCGTGCTGCGCGCACTGGGCGGCGACATGGCGCTGGCCGGTTTCGACTTCACCGACCTGGCCGGCCTGCGTGCCAGCCTGGCCCCGGTGTCGGTCACCGTTGCCGCTTCGGCGCAGCCGGTGGTTGCCGGTGAAGGCCTGGAAGTGGCTTCGACCGCCGCGATCTACCGCACCGATGCGGTGGTCCGTCGCGCCCCGGCGCTGCAGTCGCATCCGCTCAACAACGCGCCGCGCATCGTGCTGAACGCTGAAGACGCCGCTCGCCTGCAGCTGCAGGAAGGGCAGATGGCCAAGGTCGGCACCGATGCCGGCAAGGCCACCCTGCCGGTGGTGATCGACGCCCGCGTCGCTGCGGGTTCGGTCTGGATTGAATCGGGCCACGGCGCGACTGCGCCGCTGGGTGCCGCTCGCGTAACGGTGGTGGCTGCATGAACGAATTGCTGTTGAACGCGGTCGACCCGCTGCACCAGTGGCTGCTTGGCCTCGGTGACATCGGCGCGCTGATCTGGATCATCCTGAAGATCCTGGTGATCACCGTTCCGGTGATCATCTCGGTGGCCTTCTACGTGGTCTGGGAACGCAAGCTGATCGGCTGGATGCACGTCCGCCACGGCCCGATGTACGTGGGCATGGGCATCTTCCAGGCCTTCGCCGACGTCTTCAAGCTGCTGTTCAAGGAAGTGGTCCAGCCGAGCAGCGCCAACAAGGCGATCTACCTGCTGGCACCGCTGATCACCTTGGCTCCGGCCTTCGCGGCCTGGTCGGTGGTCCCCTTCGATTCGCAGATCGTGCTGTCCAACGCCAACGCCGGCCTGCTGTACCTGCTGGCGATGACCTCGCTGGGCATCTACGGCATCATTCTGGCCGGTTGGGCATCCAACTCGAAGTATGCGTTCCTGGGTGCGATGCGTGCCTCGGCGCAGATGATCAGCTACGAAATCGCCATGGGCTTCGCCCTGGTCGGCGTGATGATCGCGTCGGGCAGCCTGAACCTGAGCAACATCGTGATGGCGCAGGCCGGCAATTCCGGTTTCTTCGACTGGTTCCTGCTGCCGCTGTTCCCGCTGTTCGTCATCTACTGGGTGTCGGGCGTTGCCGAAACCAACCGCGCGCCGTTCGACGTGGTGGAAGGTGAATCGGAAATCGTCGCCGGCCACATGGTTGAGTACTCGGGCGGTGCGTTCGCGCTGTTCTTCCTGGCCGAATACGCCAACATGATCCTGATCAGCTTCCTGATCTCGATCTTCTTCCTCGGCGGCTGGCTGAGCCCGATCCAGGGCTGGGTCAACCCGGGCGATATCTCGCCGCTGGTCGACTGGATCTGGATGGGCGGTGCACCGTGGCTGTTCGTCAAGGTGTTCTTCTTCGCCAGTGCCTACATCTGGTTCCGTGCCAGCTTCCCGCGCTTCCGCTATGACCAGATCATGCGCCTGGGCTGGAAGGTCTTCATCCCGCTGGCCATTCTGTGGATCGCGGTTACCGCCGTCATGGTGTTCTTCGGCGTGATTCAAAAGGGCGTCTAAGTGATGAACAGGATTACCCATTACTTCAAGAGCCTTCTGCTGCTCGAACTGCTGGGCGGCCTTTGGCTGACGCTGAAGTACAGCTTCAAGCCCAAGTACACGATGATGTACCCGATGGAGAAGTTCCCGCAGTCGCCGCGCTTCCGTGGCCTGCACGCCCTGCGCCGTTACCCCAACGGTGAAGAGCGCTGCATCGCCTGCAAGCTGTGCGAAGCGGTGTGCCCTGCATTGGCCATCACCATCGACTCGGCCAAGCGCGAGGACGGCACCCGCCGTACCACGCGCTATGACATCGATCTGTTCAAGTGCATCTTCTGTGGCTTCTGTGAAGAAAGCTGCCCGGTGGACTCGATCGTCGAAACCCACATCCTCGAGTACCACTTCGAGAATCGTGGCGAAAACATCGTTACCAAGCCGCAGCTGCTGGCCCTGGGCGACCGTCTCGAATCCGAGATCGCCGAGCGTCGCGCCGCCGATGCCGCTTACCGCTGAGGTCGAGAGATGGATTGGGTAAATATCGCTTTCTGGGTCTTCGCCATCGCGGCAACGGTTTCGGCCGGTGCGGTGATCAGCGTGCGCAATCCGGTGCATGCCGTTCTGTGTCTGGTGCTGACCTTCTTCTCCATCGCCTGCGTGTGGCTGCTGGTCGGCGCCGAGTTCCTCGGCGTGGCACTGGTGCTGGTGTATGTCGGCGCTGTGATGGTGCTGTTCCTGTTCGTGGTGATGATGCTCGACATCGATCCCACCAAGCTGCGTGAGGGTTGGGTGCGCTACCTGCCGGTCGGCCTGATCGTCGCCGTGGCGATGCTGGTGCAGATGCTGATCCTGATCGGCGTGAAGGGCAGGGCGGTCACCCCGTTCCCGGCCGACAACGCCGCCGCGCTCGCCGCCGACAGCTCCAACGTCACCTGGCTGGCCCGTACGCTGTTCACCGAGTACCTGCTGCCGTTCGAGTTCGCTGCGGTCATCCTGACCGTGGCCGTGGTGGCCGCCGTGATGCTGACCCTGCGTCGCCGTACCGGCGTGAAGAGCCAGAACCCGGGCGAGCAGACCATGGTCAAGGCCGGCCAGCGCCTGCGCATGGTCAAGATGGACGCCGAAGCGCCGGTCGTGCACAGCAACAGCAAGCCGGCCACCGGCGAGGAGACCCAGCCGTGATTACCCTTGGCCACATGCTTGCGCTTGGCGCGGTGCTGTTCGCCATCAGCCTGGCCGGCATCTTCCTCAACCGGAAGAACGTCATCGTCCTGTTGATGTCGATCGAGCTGATGCTGTTGTCGGTGAACGTCAATTTCGTCGCCTTCTCGCGTCAGCTGGGCGATCCGTCCGGCCAGCTGTTCGTGTTCTTCATCCTGACCGTCGCCGCCGCGGAAGCCGCCATCGGCCTGGCGATCCTGGTGACCCTGTTCCGTACCCGACGCACGATCAATGTCGGCGAAGTCGATTCGTTGAAGGGCTGATCCACAGATGGAAATCACTCTCTCCAAGAGTCTGTTGATCGCAGTGGTGCTTGCACCGCTGTTCGGCAGCATCATCGCCGGCCTGTTCGGTCGCCAGGTCAAGCGCTTCGGTGCGCAGACCATCACCATCCTCGGCGTCGCGGTGGCCTGCGGCCTGTCGATGTACACGCTCTACCAGCTGCTGTGGGGCGGTGCGCAACCGTTCAACCAGAACATCTACACGTTCTTCGAAGTCGGCCAGTACTCGGCCCATGTCGGCTTCATGGTCGACAAGCTGACCGCGATGATGATGGTGGTGGTGACCTTCGTGTCGCTGCTGGTCCACATCTACACGATCGGCTACATGCAGGACGATCCGGGCTACCAGCGGTTCTTCAGCTACATCTCGCTGTTCACCTTCTCGATGCTCACCCTGGTGATGAGCAACAACTTCCTGCAGCTGTTCTTCGGCTGGGAAGCGGTGGGCCTGGTGTCGTACCTGCTGATCGGCTTCTGGTTCAAGCGCCCGACCGCGATCTTCGCCAACATGAAGGCGTTCCTGGTCAACCGCGTCGGTGACTTCGGCTTCCTGCTCGGCATTGCCGGCGTGCTGTGGGTGTTCGGTACCCTGGATTACTCGCAGGTGTTCTCGCAGGCCGGCATGCTGGCCGACCCGCGCGCCCAGCTGCAGATCTGGGACGGCACCATGTTCGGCATGCAGCTGTTGAACGAGCCGGTGATCTGGTCGATCGCCACCGTCATCTGCATCTGCCTGTTCATCGGTGCCATGGGCAAGTCGGCCCAGGTCCCGCTGCACGTGTGGCTGCCGGACTCGATGGAAGGCCCGACCCCGATTTCGGCACTGATCCACGCCGCGACGATGGTGACCGCCGGTATCTTCATGGTCACCCGCATGTCGCCGCTGTTCGAGCTGTCGCAGACCGCGTTGAACTTCATCCTGTTCATCGGTGCCACCACGGCCTTCTTCACCGGCCTGATCGGCATCGTGCAGAACGACATCAAGCGCGTCGTCGCGTACTCCACGCTGTCGCAGCTGGGCTACATGACCGTCGCACTGGGCGTGTCGGCCTATTCGGCGGCCGTGTTCCACCTGATGACCCACGCCTTCTTCAAGGCGCTGCTGTTCCTGGGTGCCGGTTCGGTCATCATCGCGATGCACCATGAGCAGGACATGCGCAAGATGGGCGGCCTGCGCAAGTACATGCCGATCACCTTCGTCACCATGTGGATCGGTACCCTGGCCCTGGTCGGTACGCCGTTCTTCTCCGGTTTCTACTCGAAGGACACCATCATCGAAGCGGCCGAGATCCACGCCCACATGCAGAACAGCTGGGTGGCCACCTATGGCTACTGGGCTGTGCTGGGTGGCGTGCTGGTGACCAGCTTCTACAGCTTCCGCCTGCTGTTCATGACCTTCCATGGCAAGGAGCGCTTCCGCGACGCGCACAATGACGATCATGGCCATGGCCATGACGATCACCACGCTGCTGATGCGCATCATGGCGACGCGCACCATGACGACCACGGCCATGGCCACGGTCCGCATGAGCCGCACGAAACCCCGTGGGTGGTGACCCTGCCGCTGATCCTGCTGGCCATCCCGTCGATCGCCATCGGTTTCTTCAGCATCGGTCCAATGCTGCACGGTACCGACTGGGCGGGTAATCACGCTCACGCGGCGATCAAGGGCCAGGCACAGACGTTCTTCACCGGTGTCGTGGACTTCTACGATCCGGCCAAGAACACCGTTGCCTTCCTCGGTGAGGAGTTCCATGGCCCGGTCGCGTTCGCGCTGCACGGCATGATGCTGCCGCCGTTCTGGCTGACCCTGGCAGGCTTCCTGCTGGCCGCGCTGTTCTACCTGTGGAAGCCGGACCTGTCGGGCAAGGCGCGCAAGACCTTTGCTCCGCTGGTGTCGGTGCTGGAAAACAAGTACGGCTTCGACAAGCTGTGGATCGATGGCTTTGCTGGTGGCGGTGTCAAGCTGGGCAAGGTCTCGCGCTGGATCGACAGCAACATCGTCGATGGCGTGGTCAATCTTTCGGCACGTGTTGTGGACGTTGCAGCCGGCGTGCTGCGTCGTACCCAATCCGGTTTCCTCTATCACTACGCCTTCGCGATGATCATCGGCCTGATTGCCCTTCTGGGCGTGCTGATGCATTACCTGCGTTGATGACCTGTACGGAATAAGAAGACGTGTCGAACTGGCCTCTACTCAGTGTCCTCATCTGGCTGCCGATCATCGGTGGTGCCCTGATCCTTGCGATCCGTGATGCGCAGACCGCCCGCTGGGCGTCCCTGGGCGTCGCCGTGCTGACCTTCGTGGCGAGCCTCTCGCTGCTGAGCGGCTACAACGCGGGTGTCGACGGCATGCAGTTCGTCGAGACCCATGCCTGGATCCCGGCGTACAAGATCGGCTACAACCTGGGCGTGGACGGCATTGCCGTGGCGCTGATCCTGCTGACCACGCTGGTCAGCGTGCTTGCCCTGATCGGTGCCTGGAGCGCGATCGACAAGCGCGTCAACCAGTACGTGGCGGCCTTCCTGATCCTGGAAGGTGTCACCGTCGGTATCTTCGCCGCAACGGACGCGATGCTGTTCTACGTGTTCTTCGAAGCGATGCTGATCCCGATGTTCCTGATCATCGGTGTCTGGGGCGGCCCGCGCCGCATCTACGCCGCGCTGAAGTTCTTCCTGTACACCTTCCTCGGCTCGGTGCTGATGCTGGTGGCGCTGATCTACCTGTACATGAAGGGCGGCAGCTTCCAGCTGGCCGACCTGTACGCGCTGCCGCTGTCGGCCAAGGAACAGACCTGGATCTTCTTCGCCTTCCTGATCGCCTTCGCGGTCAAGGTGCCGATGTTCCCGGTCCACACCTGGCTGCCTGACGCCCACGTGGAAGCGCCGACCGCCGGTTCGGTGATCCTGGCCGCCATCGCCCTGAAGATCGGTGGCTACGGCTTCCTGCGCTTCAACCTGCCGATCGTCCCGGACGCGTCGCAGGAATGGGCCTGGCTGGTGATCGCGCTGTCGCTGATCGCGGTGATCTACGTCGGCCTGGTCGCGCTGGTGCAGGACGACATGAAGAAGCTGATCGCCTATTCGTCGATCGCGCACATGGGCTTTGTCACCCTGGGTACCTTCATCGCCCTGTGGCTGGTGCGCGAAGCCGGCAACGCCGATGCCGCCCGCCTGGGCCTGCAGGGCGCGATGGTGCAGATGATCTCGCACGGGTTCGTGTCCGGCGCGATGTTCTCCAGCGTGGGCGTGCTGTACGACCGCATGCACAGCCGCCGCATCGCCGATTACGGCGGCGTGGTCAACGTGATGCCCTGGTTTGCCACCTTCGCCATGCTGTTCTTCATGGCCAACGCAGGCCTGCCGGGCACCAGCGGTTTCGTCGGCGAGTTCATGGTCATCCTCGCGGCCTTCCAGCGTAATCCCTGGATCGCGCTGGGCGCGGCCACCACCCTGATCATCGGCGCCGCCTACACCCTGTGGCTGTACAAGCGCATCTTCTTCGGTGAAGTGGCCAACAGCCATGTTGCCGAACTGAAGGACATCAACGGTCGCGAATGGCTGGTGCTGGGCGTGTTCGCCATCGGCGTGCTGGCCCTGGGCATCTACCCCAAGCCGCTGACCGACCTGATGGAGCCCTCGATCGCGAAGCTGGCGATGCAGATCGCATCCAGCAAGCTGCTGTAATTCCAGGATTTGATGATGACCACCTCGCCGCTGCTGCCATTGACCGCCGCTGACCTGCCACCGCTCGCCCCCGAGCTGGTGCTGATCGGCAGCGCCTTCGCCCTGATGATCCTCGACCTGTTCGTCAGCAACCGGAACAAGCTCGTCACCCACCTGTTCTCGCTCGCTGCGCTGGCCGTGGTGCTGTTCATGCTGGCCACCGGCGTGGGCGGGCAGGGGGAGGTCTTCCATGGCATGTTCGTGCGCGATACCGCCGCAGACGTGATGAAGACCGGGATCGTTCTGCTCAGCGGCCTGACCCTGGTCTATGGCTGGCGCTACCTGCGTGACCGCAACCTGTTCCAGGGCGAGATCCCCGTGCTGATCCTGTTCGGCACCGCCGGCATGATGATCCTGGTCTCGGCCGGCAGCCTGCTGATGGTCTATCTGGGCCTGGAACTGCTGGCGCTGTGCTCCTACGCGCTGGTTGCCAGCAACCGTGAGAATGGCCTGGCCTCGGAAGCGGCGATGAAGTACATCGTGCTCGGCTCGCTGGCCTCGGGTCTGCTGCTGTACGGCATGTCGCTGATCTACGGCGCCACCGGCAGCCTGCACCTGGACGTGATCCGTGAGGCCATCCCGCACTCGGAAGAGCGCGTGCTGCTGATCACCGGTGCGGTGTTCATGATCGCCGGCGTTGCCTTCAAGCTGGGTGCCGCGCCGTTCCACATGTGGCTGCCCGACGTCTACCAGGGGGCTCCGGCACCGATCGCGCTGTTCATCAGCTCGGCACCGAAGCTGGCTGCCTTCGGCATGGCCTACCGCCTGCTGGAGATGGGCGTGGGCCCGCTGTCGGCCGAACTGCAGCTGCTGATTGCCGGCCTGGCCGCGGTCTCGCTGGTGATCGGCAACCTGATGGCCATCGCGCAGAGCAACCTCAAGCGCATGCTGGCGTTCTCCACCGTTTCGCACATCGGCTTCCTGCTGATGGGCATTGCTGGTGGCGGTTCGCAGGGCTATGCCGCGGCGCTGTTCTACGCACTGGCTTACGCCATCATGTCGACCGCGGCCTTCGGTGCGATCATCGCGCTGTCGCGTGCCGGTTTCGAAGCCGAGAACATCGAAGACTTCAAGGGCCTGAATGCCCGCAACCCGTGGATGGCCGGTCTGGTGCTGTGCATCATGGCGTCGCTGGCTGGCATCCCGCCGTTCCTGGGCTTCTGGACCAAGCTGGCGGTGCTGGGCGCAGCCATCAACGGTGGCCTGCTGTGGTTGGCCATCCTGGGCGTGCTGTGTGCCGTGGTCGGCTGCTTCTACTACCTGCGCGTCATCAAGGTCATGTACTTCGATGAGCCGGTGGGCGAGGCCATGCCGCGAAGCAACGACCGCGTGCTGGGCCTGGTGCTGGGCGTGAACGCACTGGCGCTGCTGGCGCTGGGCCTGGCCTGGAACCCGATCATGATCTGGTGCCAGAAGGCATTTGCGCATATTGCATAAAAGTTGACACAAAGCTGCGCGATTCGTGTAATATGCGCAGCCTGAGTTGTCACTGCAGCGGTTCAGCCAGAACATCGTTGCAGGGCGCCTCCCTCGCCAGAGAGGGGCAGCAGTTCAAACACTTCCGGTGCGGGGTGGAGCAGTCTGGCAGCTCGTCGGGCTCATAACCCGAAGGTCGCAGGTTCAAATCCTGCCCCCGCTACCAACTTCATATCGGCGCCAACCGGTTTGATGAATGAGGAAAAGCTTGCATGTTTTGAAGCTATGCCTCATAATTCCGCTTCTGATGCGGGGTGGAGCAGTCTGGCAGCTCGTCGGGCTCATAACCCGAAGGTCGCAGGTTCAAATCCTGCCCCCGCTACCAAGTAAAGAATGCGCCTTCGAAGTCCTGCTTCGAAGGCGTTTTTCTTTTGTGCTTCCGCTCGATCCGCGGGGCCATGCCCGGCGAGCGCAGCGGCAGGTTCAAGGGTGGTCCAAGCCTTGCACCAGCGCGGTGCAGTCGCTATCATCAGCGGCCTAGCAGTACCCCTGAAGGCGGCCTCCCAGCGGGAGTCCACACCCGGAAGGAGGGCCGCAACCGGCAGGCAATGCAGGTTGCAACCGGAATCCAGTCACCGGAGTCTTTCCGGAAAAGGGGCCCAGCGGGCCCTTTGTCGTTTCCGGGGCGTCATGTTTCCACGCCGGCCAAGGCCGGCACCCAACCAAGAGATCAAGGCAGGCTGTGAGCGACAAGGCAACCGACATCGCGAATCTGCTCGCCCCGACCGTTGTGTCGCTGGGCCTGGAGCTGCTGGGCGTTGAGTATCTGCCGGCCCCCGGCGGTGCGACCCTGCGCCTTTACATCGACGTGCCGCTGGCTGAGCAGCCGGAGCGCATCATCAATGTCGACGACTGCGAGCGGGTCAGCCGCGAAGTGTCGGCACAGATGGACGTCGAAGACCCGATCAGCGGCAACTACACGCTGGAAGTGTCTTCGCCGGGTGTCGATCGTCCGCTGTTCAATCTGGAACAGTTCGGCCGCCACCTCGGCGAATCGGCCAAGGTCACGCTGAAGCTGCCGCAGGACAACCGTCGTCGCCTGCAGGGCCGCATCGAGGCGATCGACGAAGCCGCGGGCGCCATCACCTTCATTGTCGACAAGGCCGAAGTGGTCGTGTCGGCGGACAACATCGACAAGGCACGGATCATGCCCGACTGGGTCGCGCTGGGGCTCGCCCCGAGCAAGCCGACCGGTCCGGCACCGAAGCGTCCGAAGCCGAAAACGAATTCTTCTTCCAACGAGCCGGCGGCAAAGAAGCCGCGCGCGGAGTGAGCCAATGAGCAAGGAACTGTTGCTGGTAGTCGACGCAGTCGCCAACGAGAAGGGCGTGCCGCGTGAAGTGATCTTCGATGCCATCGAGGCCGCCCTGGCCTCGGCAGCGAAGAAGCGCTATCCCGACGAGGAAGTGCTGACCCGCGTGGTCATCGACCACAAGGATGGCAGCTACGAAACCTTCCGCCGCTGGGAAGTGGTGGCCGATGACGTGGTCATGGAATCGCCGGATCGCCAGATCCGCCTGATGGATGCCGTCGACGAAGCCGAAGGCGTGGACGTCGGCGATTACATCGAAGAGCAGATCGAAAACCCGGATTTCGGCCGCATCGCCGCCCAGGCTGCCAAGCAGGTGATCGTGCAGCGCGTGCGCGAAGCCGAGCGCCAGCAGGTCGTGGATGCATGGAAGGACCGTGTCGGCGAGCTGATCACCGGCGTGGTCAAGCGCGCCGAGCGCGGCAACATCTATGTCGACCTGGGCGGCAACGCCGAAGGCTTCATTCCGAAGGACAAGGGCATTCCGCGCGACGTGCTGCGCGCCGGTGACCGCGTGCGCGGCTACCTGGCCGAAGTGCGCTCGGAACCGCGTGGCCCGCAGCTGTTCATCAGCCGCGCCGCCCCGGAATTCATGATCGAGCTGTTCAAGCTGGAAGTGCCGGAAGTCGGCCAGGGGCTGGTGGAAATCAAGGCCTGTGCCCGTGATCCGGGTGACCGCGCCAAGATCGCCGTGCTCGCCCACGACCAGCGCACCGATCCGATCGGTGCCTGCATCGGCATGCGCGGTTCGCGCGTGCAGGCCGTGTCCAACGAGCTCAATGGCGAGCGCGTGGACATCGTGCTGTGGAACGACAATCCGGCCAACTTCGTCATCAATGCGATGGCACCGGCTGAAGTGCAGTCGATCATCGTCGATGAAGACAAGCATTCGATGGACCTGGCCGTGGCGGAAGACCGCCTGGCCCAGGCGATCGGCAAGGGCGGCCAGAACGTGCGCCTGGCCAGCCGCCTGACCGGCTGGCAGCTCAACGTGATGACCCAGGACCAGGTCACCGCCAAGTCGGAGGCCGAGCAGGCTTCGGCCCGCCAGCTGTTCATGGACAAGCTGGAAGTGGACGAGGAAATCGCCGGCATCCTGGTCAGCGAAGGCTTCGGCACCGTCGAGGAAATCGCATATGTACCGGTCGGCGAACTGCTGGCCGTGGAAGGTTTCGACGAGGACATCGTCGAAGAGCTGCGCGCTCGTGCCCGCGATGCGCTGCTCAATGAGGCCCTGGCAGTCGAGGAAGGCCTTGAAGACGGCCAGCCGGCGCAGGACCTGCTGTCCCTGAAGGGCATGGACGAAGCCACCGCGTATGCGCTGGCCGGCCACGGCGTGCGCACCAGCGAGGAGTTGTCCGACCTGGCCGCCGACGAGGTCATGGACTTCGGCATCGAAGGGCTGGACCAGGCGCGCGCCGCTGCGCTGATCCTGGCCGCGCGTGCCGAGGAGATCGCCCGACTGGAACGCGGCGAATGAGCCGGCAATGAACAGGGCCCTGAGCCGATCAGGGCGTAGAATCCGCGCCACCTCCAGATGCGGGGGGGCGCCCACAAGATCATAGGATCCGAATGTCGCAGCAAACCACCATCCGCAAGCTTGCCGAACTGGTCAACACGCCGGTCGAAAAACTGCTGGAACAGCTGGCCGGTGCCGGCATGAAGTTCAGCGGTCCCGACCAGGTCGTGACCAGTTCTGAAAAAGTGAAGCTTCTGGGCTTCCTCCGTCGTTCGCACGGCAAGCCCGAGCAGGCCCCGGAAGAGACTGATCAGTCTGCAAAGAAGATCACGCTCAACCGTCGGAAGCAGCAGGAAGTGACGGTCAATTCCGGTCGCAGCAAGACGACCGTGAACGTCGAGGTGCGCCAGAAGCGTACCTACGTCAAGGCTGATGGTGGTCGCGCGATGACCCCGGACGAAGAGCGCGCCGACATCCTGCGCAAGCTGGAAGAGTCGCGTGCGCGCAACCTTGCCGAGCAGCAGGCGCTGGCCGAGAAGGACCGCCTGCGTGACGAGGCCATCGTCCGCGCCCGCGAGGAAGAAGTCGCGGCCAAGGAACGTGCCGAGGCCGAGAAGAAGGCGGCCGAGGAAGCTGCGGTTGCCGCCAAGGCGGCCGAAGCGCTCGCTGCCAGCCAGCCCAAGGTGCGTGCACCCATCGATGAAACCGCGCCGCGCCCGCCGCGTGCGCCCGCTGCAGCCCCGGCCGCGCCGCGTGGTGCGCCGCCGCGCAGCGACGATCGCAACAACCGCAGCGCGCCGCGCAATGAGCGCGGCCCGGGCGACCGCTTCGCCGGCCAGATGCATCTGTCGGCGGCCGACCGTGCGCGTCGTGGCAACAGCAACAACAGCAACAACCGTGGTCGTCCGGGCAGTCGGAACCAGGCCGGTGGCCGTCGTGACATGTCGCGCGGTGGCAACAACGCCGGTCCGCACGGCTTCGAGCGTCCGACCGCACCGGTGGTGCGTGAGGTGGCGATCGGTGAGACCATCACCGTGGCCGACCTGGCGCAGAAGCTCGCGCTGAAGGGCGGCGAGGTGGTCAAGGCGCTGTTCAAGATGGGCGTGATGGCCACCATCACCCAGTCCATCGACCATGACACCGCCGCGCTGGTCACCGAAGAGCTGGGCCACAAGGCCATTCGTGCCAACGACAACGATGCCGAAGACGCACTGCTGGCCTCCGCTGGCGAGAACCAGGGCGAAGCCGTGCAGCGTCCGCCGGTGGTCACCATCATGGGCCACGTCGACCACGGCAAGACCTCGCTGCTGGATTACATCCGCCGTACCAAGGTCGCCACTGGCGAAGCCGGCGGCATCACCCAGCACATCGGTGCCTACCACGTCGATACGCCGAAGGGCGTCATCAGCTTCCTGGACACCCCGGGCCACGCCGCGTTCACCTCGATGCGTGCCCGCGGTGCCAAGCTGACCGACATCGTGGTGCTGGTGGTTGCAGCCGACGACGGCGTCATGCCGCAGACCAAGGAAGCGATCCAGCACGCCCGTTCGGCGGGTGTGCCGCTGATCGTGGCCATCAACAAGATCGACAAGTCCGGCGCCGACCCGATGCGGGTCAAGAACGAACTGCTCTCCGAGCAGGTCGTGGCCGAAGACTTCGGTGGTGACATCCAGATGGTGGAGATCTCGGCCAAGACCGGCCTGGGCATCGACGACCTGCTGGACGCGGTGTCGGTACAGGCCGAGCTGCTGGAACTGAAGGCTGTCGACGAAGGTCGCGCCAATGGTGTTGTCATCGAATCCTCGCTGGACAAGGGCCGCGGCCCGGTCGCGACGGTGCTGGTGCAGCAGGGCCGCCTGAAGAAGGGCGACTACCTGGTGTGCGGCATCCAGTACGGCCGCGTGCGTGCACTGTTCGACGAAACCGGCAAGCAGCCGGAGTTTGCCGGACCGTCCATCCCGGTACAGGTCCTGGGCCTGTCCGGCGTGCCGGAAGCCGGTGACGACTTCGTCGTCGTCGACGACGAGCGCCTGGCCAAGGACGTTGCCCAGCAGCGTGAAACCAAGCGCCGTGAATCGCGCCTGGTCGCCACCGCTGGCAGCCGCATGGAAGACATCATGGCGACCCTGGGCAAGGGCGAGGGCCAGCAGGTCCTCAACCTGGTCATCAAGGCCGACGTGCAGGGTTCGGTGCAGGCGCTGAGCCAGGCACTGGTCGCGCTGTCCAACGAAGACATCCGCATCAACGTGATCCACTCCGGCGTGGGCGGCATCACCGAGTCGGACGCCAATTCGGCCGCCGCTTCGAAGGCCACCGTCATCGGCTTCAATGTGCGTGCGGATGCTTCGGCCCGCCGCATCATCGAATCCAACGGCGTGGATCTGCGTTACTTCTCGATCATCTATGACGTGATCGATCAGGTGAAGCAGGTGGCCTCCGGTCTGCTGGGCGTGGAGATCCGCGAAGAGATCATCGGTATCGCCGAGGTCCGCGACGTGTTCCGCAGCTCCAAGCTGGGCGCCGTGGCCGGCAGCATGGTCATCGAGGGTGTGGTCAAGCGCAACAAGCCGATCCGCGTCCTGCGCGACAGCGTGGTGATCTTCGAAGGCGAGCTGGAATCGCTGCGTCGCTTCAAGGAAAACGTCGAGGAAGTCCGCAACGGTACCGAATGCGGTATCGCGGTGAAGGCCTACAACGACGTCAAGCCGGGTGACCAGATCGAGTGCTTCGAGCGTATCGAAGTGCCGCGCACCCTGTAATGCTGTGCAGTGGCCCGACCAACGGTCGGGCCCTGCCATGATGTAGAACCCGACCAACGGTCGGGTACCATGTAGATGTAGCGCCCGACCGTTGGTCGGGCGACAACTGAACCAAGAGTCCCTCGTGCCCAAGACTTTCCACCGAACCGACCGTGTCTCCGCCCAGCTGCGCCGTGAACTCGGCACCCTGGTGCACAACGCCGTGCGCGAGCATGGGTTGCCCTCGGTGAGCGTGTCCGACGTGGAAATCACCCGCGACATGGCCCATGCCAAGGTGTTCGTCACCGCACTGATGCCCGAGCGTTCGGCCGAAGCCGTCGCCGGCCTGAAGGAACTGGGCTATCGCCTGCGCATGGACCTGGCCCGGGCGATGAAGCTGCGCCACGTGCCTGAGCTGCATTTCCACTACGACGACTCGGTCGATCGCGGTGAGCATATCGACAACATCCTGCGCGACCTGCCCGATACGCTGGCCGCGGAGAAGCGTCGCGAAGGCGACGACGAATAACCGCGCGACGCCGGGCATGCCCGGCGTTGTTGCATTCCGGCCGCGCGATGTCTGATGCAGACCGCGCTGCGCGCTCGCCGGGCATGGCCCGGCGCTACCCGTACCTGTCATGACCCGAATTCAGTTCCGCCGCCTGGATGGCATCCTGCTGCTCGACAAGTCCGCCGGCATGAGCTCCAACGCCGCCCTGCAGGTGGCACGCCGCCTGTTCCGTGCCGAGAAGGGCGGCCACACTGGCAGCCTGGATCCGTTGGCCACCGGCCTGCTGCCGCTGTGCTTCGGCGAGGCGACCAAGATTGCCGGCCTGCTGCTGGGCTCGGCCAAGGCCTATGACGCCGAGATCGTGCTTGGCCAGACCACCGACACCGACGATGCCGAGGGCCAGGTGCTGCTGCAGCGGCCGGTGCCGCAGATCAGTGCCGAGGCGCTGCAGGCCGCGCTTGCAGCGCTGACCGGCAGCATCCGCCAGCGTGCCCCGATCTATTCGGCGCTGAAGCAGGGGGGTGAACCGCTGTATGTGAAGGCCCGCCGCGGGGATGCCATCGAGGCACCCGAGCGCGAGGTCCAGGTGCACGCCATCGAGGTGCTGGAGCAGCAGCCGGAGCGGTTGCGCCTGCGCGTGACCTGTGGCTCGGGCACCTACATCCGCAGCCTGGCCCGTGACCTCGGTGAAAGCCTGGGCTGCGGTGCCCACATCAGTGCGCTGCGCCGGCTCTGGGTTGAGCCCTTCCATCAGCCGACCATGGTCACCCTGGACCAGCTGCGGGCGATGGTCGAGGCGGGCGACGAGGCCGGCATGGACGCGCTGCTGCTGCCGCTGGCTGCCGGCCTGGCTGAATACCCACGGGTTGAGCTGGATGTCGACCAGGTCCACCGCTTCTGTGTCGGCCAGCGCCAGCGCGATCCGTCCTGGCCGCGCGGACTGGTTGCCGTGTTTGGTCCGGACGCTGTTGTCCAGGGACTGGGCCAGGTCGATGACAGCGGGCTGCTGGCGCCGCAGCGTCGTTTCAACCTCTGACCCGGGCAGGCCGGTTCAGCCCCGGACCTTGTCCCGGAGCCCCCTGGCCGTTACAATTTCGCGGCCGTTTTCCGGCAGCCTGCCTTGCGCAGGTTTCATCCTCGTAGTCCACGGCGAGCCTGGCGGTGCGCGAAGCGCGTTCCTGCCGGCCACGCATCACTGAGAAAAAAGAAATGTCGATCGACACCCAGAAGGTCATTGAAGACAACAAGCGCAGCTCGGCTGACACCGGCTCCCCGGAAGTCCAGGTTGCACTGCTGACCGCCCGCATCGAACTGCTGACCGGCCACTTCAAGACCCACAAGAAGGACCACCACAGCCGCCGCGGCCTGCTGCAGATGGTCAACCGCCGTCGCAGCCTGCTCGACTACCTGAAGAAGAAGGACGTCGAGCGTTACAAGGCCCTGATCGAGAAGCTTGGCCTGCGTCGCTAAGCAACGAATCCCCCGCGGCGCAGCGATGCGCCGCGGTTTTGTTTTGTAGCACCGCAATCCCCGATTCAGGCCGGAACGATCCGGTCACCCGCTGGCGGCAAGGGTCGCCGACGGTCCAATTCGCAGACAGCATCCCCAAGGACATCCATCCGTGGCAAAAATCACCAAAACCTTCCAGTACGGCAAGCACACCGTCACGCTTGAGACTGGCGAAATCGCCCGCCAGGCCGGTGGCGCCGTCATCGTCAAGTTCGACGACACCGTGCTGCTGGTCTCCGCCGTTGCCGCCAAGAGCGCGCGTGAGGGCCAGGACTTCTTCCCGCTGACCTGCGACTATCAGGAGAAGTTCTACGCCGGTGGCCGCATCCCGGGTGGCTTCTTCAAGCGTGAAGGCCGCGCGACCGAGAAGGAAACCCTGATCTCGCGCCTGATCGATCGTCCGATCCGTCCGCTGTTCCCGGAAGATTACAAGAACGAAGTCCAGATCATCGCCACGGTGATGTCGCTGAACCCGGAGATCGACGGTGACATCCCGGCACTGATCGGTGCTTCGGCCGCGCTGTCGCTGGCCGGCACCCCGTTCAAGGGCCCGATCGCTGCCGCCAAGGTCGGTTACAAGGACGGTGAGTACATCCTCAACCCGACCGTGTCCGAGCTGAAGGATTCGCAGCTGGAGCTGGTTGTTGCCGGTACCGCCAACGCCGTGCTGATGGTGGAATCCGAAGCCGCGCTGCTGTCCGAAGACGTGATGCTGGGCGCCGTGACCTTCGGTCACCGCGAAATGCAGAAGGTCATCAACGCCATCAACGAGCTGACCGTCGAAGCCGGCACCAAGCCGTCGACCTGGGAAGCCCCGGCCAAGAACACCGCGCTGATCAGCGCCGTGCAGGAAGCGGTCGGCCCGCGCCTGGGCGAAGCCTTCCAGGTGCGTGACAAGCTGCAGCGCCGTGACGCCATCTCGGCGATCAAGAAGGACGTGGTCGAGTCGCTGGCCGGCCGCGTTGCCGCCGAAGGCTGGAACCCGGCCGAGCTGTCGAAGGAATTCGGCGAGCTGGAATACAGCACCATGCGCAACTCGGTGCTGGACACCAAGGTCCGCATCGACGGCCGTGCGCTGGACACCGTCCGCCCGATCGCGGTGAAGACCAGCGTGCTGCCGCGTACCCACGGTTCCTCGCTGTTCACCCGTGGTGAGACCCAGGCCATCGTGACCATCACCCTGGGCACCGCCCGTGATGGCCAGGTCATCGATGCCGTCTCTGGTGAGTACAAGGAAAACTTCCTGTTCCACTACAACTTCCCCCCGTACTCGGTGGGTGAGACCGGCCGCATGATGGGCCCGAAGCGTCGCGAGATCGGTCACGGCCGTCTGGCCAAGCGCGGCGTGCTGGCAGTGATGCCGTCGCTGGAGTCGTTCCCGTACACCATCCGCGTCGTCTCGGAAATCACCGAGTCGAACGGTTCCTCGTCGATGGCCTCGGTCTGCGGTTCGTCGCTGGCCCTGATGGACGCCGGCGTGCCGGTGAAGGCCCCGGTTGCCGGTATCGCCATGGGCCTGGTCAAGGAAGGCGATCGCTTCGTCGTCCTGTCCGACATCCTGGGTGACGAAGATCACCTGGGCGACATGGACTTCAAGGTTGCCGGTACCGCCGAGGGCATCTCTGCCCTGCAGATGGACATCAAGATCGAAGGCATCACCGAAGAGATCATGAAGCAGGCTCTGCAGCAGGCCAAGGCTGGCCGTCTGCACATCCTGGGCGAAATGGCCCACGGCCTGACCGCCCCGCGTGAGGAGCTGTCGGACTACGCGCCGCGCCTGCTGACCATCAAGATCCACCCGGACAAGATCCGCGAAGTGATCGGCAAGGGTGGTTCGACCATCCAGGCCATCACCAAGGAAACCGGCACCCAGATCGACATCCAGGATGACGGCACCATCGTCATCGCTTCGGTCAACGCCATCGCTGCGCAGGCTGCCAAGGCCCGCATCGAGCAGATCACCTCGGACGTCGAGCCGGGCCGCATCTACGAAGGCAAGGTCGCCAAGATCATGGACTTCGGTGCGTTCGTCACCATCCTGCCGGGCAAGGATGGCCTGGTGCACGTGTCGCAGATCTCCAGCGACCGCGTCGAGAAGGTCGGCGACGTGCTGAAGGAAGGCGATGTGGTCAAGGTCAAGGTGCTGGAAGTGGACAAGCAGGGCCGTATCCGCCTGTCGATGAAGGCCGTTGAAGAAGGCGACGCCGTCAGCGCCGAATAATCGGTATTGCTGATTGTGCGGTGGGTGAGGGCCGTTGGTCCTCACGCTTTCGCAAATGAAGAAGCGGGCCTCGGCCCGCTTTTTCTTTGCCTGCCGCCATCAGGCAGCGCCGGGCCATGCCCGGCGGGGCTACTACGCTTCCTCGTCTTCCTCTTCCCCCAGCCACCACACCTGGCCCGGCTCGGGGTCACTCAGCGGATGCTCGCGCTGTTCGATGGCCTCCAGCACGCGTCCCGCGCCAGCCGCCGTCCACGCCGCCATAAGCTTCTCCACCGCAGCCCGGCCTTGTGCGGCAATGCCCAGATTGCGATCGCGTCCCCAGCCTTCGTCGTCATCTGCGTCGCCATCATCATGCTGGTGTGGCGTGCCATAGCTGCAGCGCAGGCAGAGGTGGCGCACCGAATGGGTCCAGTCCTCGACCAGGCCGATGCCGGGCAGGCTCAGTCCACGTAGTGCGGCGATGTCCTCGGCCGCGTCGCATTGCACGAACACCGCATAGGTAGCCATGTCCGATTGCTGCAGGCGTTGCATGGCGTTGAACACGGGCACATGGCGCTCACCGTACAGGCGTTGTCCAGTAGAGGCGCCGTCGTGCAGCACGATGTCGCCGAAGCGGAATCCGCTCTCGGGCAACGGCACGTTCTCTACCCGTGCTCGCACCGGGTCCAGTCGGCGCATGTAGACGGTTTCGCCACTTGACCACGGATTCAGGCGCACACAGGCGACGCCGAAATTGCCTTCGATCGGGCCTTCACCTTCCGGCACGGCGATGCCGCATTGGTTCCACTGCCTGCGTGCTTCCACCCAGTCACCCGCGCCGGTGGCGGCAATGCCGGCATTCCACGCGGTAGCGACGTCGAATTCGTCGCGCAGCTGTTCCGAGCGCAGGTTGTCCTGCAGTGAAGCGGGCCAGTCACGCAGGTACTTGTGTGCCAATCCGCGCATGTAGTGCAGGTGGGGGATGCAAGGGGTCAGTTCGACCAGTTCGCCGAACAGATCGGCTGCATCGACCAGATCGCCCTCGTCGAATGCCGCATAGGCACGCGCCTCCAGTGCCTGCAGCTTTTCCAGTGTCTCGTCGTCAAGCGGTTCGCCATCTGCGTCGTGGTCTGTGCTCATGTCCGTGTGTCGGTAAAAATCCAGCGACACCATAGCCCAGCCAGGCCGCATGTTGTCCTGCAGCGACCTGCTTTCGACATGGATTGGCCAGGCCCGTGGCAGCTTGCAACAACCGGTGCCTGTCCGCGGGACGACATGCCGCGACAACCGTCCCACAGCCCCATCGGTTTGCTAACGTGGCTGCGCCTTTGAACCGGGAGATCCCATGTTCCGCCAGACCGTGGCCGTCCTTGCCGTGCTGACTGCCGGTGCCTTGCCCATCGCCGCGCACGCCGCGCCGGCGCAGCCGCCGATCTTCGGTGCCTACTACCCAGGTGGTTCGGCCGAGCGCTACCCGGTGTCGAGCATTCCCGCCGAGCGCCTGACCCATCTGTTCTACGCGTTCTCCACCATCGAGGACGGCCGCTGCACGGTTGGTGCGGAAGCGCCGAAGAACTTCGCCGCGCTGGCTGAACTAAAAAAGGCGCATCCGCACCTGCGCACGCTGATTTCGATCGGTGGCTGGGGCGCGGGTGGGTTTTCCGATGCAGCACTGACCGAGGCCAGCCGCAAGCGCCTGGTCGACTCGTGCATGGCGCTGTTCTTCGATCGTCATGCTGGCAGTTTCGATGGCGTGGACATCGACTGGGAATTCCCGGTCAGCGGTGGGCCGAAGGAGCTGGCGCACCGCCCGCAGGATCGCGCCAACCTGACCAAGCTCGCGCAGGCGTTCCGCGCGGCACTCGACGCGCGCGGCCGCAAGGCGGGGCAGCCGATGCTGCTGACTGCAGCGCTGGCGGCCGGTCGCCTGCAGACCGATGGCCCCTACGATCCCGCGGCGAGCTATGACCTGCCGGCGTTGGCCAGGGTGTTCGATTTCATCAACCTGATGAGCTACGACATGGGCACCGGCTTCTCGGCGGTGTCGACCTTCAATGCGCCACTGCACGAGGTGTCGGCTGACCCGCTGGCGCCGGAACTGCGACGTTGGAACAACGTGGCCGGCGCGGTGCAGTACTACCGCGAGCACGGTGTGCCGGCCGACAAGCTGGTGCTGGGCGTGCCGTTCTACGGACGCGGCTTCAAGGTCACCGGCGATGCTGCCGACGGGTTGTACCAGGCCTACAGTGCTCCGGCCGATGCTGGCGACTGGCGGGTGATCAAGGCGCGTTTTCTCGACCAGACGGGTTGGACGAAGCACTGGCAGCCGCAGGCGCAGAGCCCCTGGCTGTACAACCCGGAGCAGAAGATATTCATCAGCTATGAAGACCCGCGCTCGATCGGCCTGCGTGCGCAGTTCGCCCGCGAGCAGGGCCTGGCCGGGGTATTCATGTGGGAGCTGACCGGCGACGACGAACAAGCCAGCCTGCTCAACGCGATGCTGGGCCCGTGGCAGAAGGCCCGCATCGGCGATTGACCGCTTCGGTAGCGCCGGGCCATGCCCGGCGTCGGCTCAATCGGCCCAGACGCTGTTCGGGTCGCCGTGGCGGGCACGGCGCTGGCTGGCCACCGCCAGGCGGGCGAAGCCGAAGGCCATGGCCAGCGCGATCGCATCGACCCAGAACAGCGGCCAGTGGCCGCGCGCGGCCGCGCGCCACAACCAGTCGCCATTGAGTGCGCCGTGCACGACCGGCACCAGCGCGGTACTGATCGCTGCGGCCCACAGCAACTCGCGTGCGGCCTGTGCCGGCCGTCGCAGTGCTGCCCACAACGCGCACAACACCCAGCTGCCGAAGCAGGCCCAGCGGATGCCGTGGTCGACCGCCGACGGTGCCAGCCGCTCCAGCACCAAAGCGGTGACGAACGCGACCGAGATCGCCACGCAGAGGCCGATGCAGACGCCGACCGTGGCCCGCGCCATGTTCACCCCGGCGCGTGGCTGCTGCGGCTGGCGGCGTTTGCGCCGCGACTCGATCCACAGCAGGTTGCCCGAGTAGAACAGGAAGGCGCCACCCAGGCCGAGCAGGAAGTACAGCCAGACCACCACGCCGTTGCCGAACTCGCCGAAGTGCAGCGCATAGGCAGCGCTGAGCGTGGCATGGTTGGCGTCGCGCTGGCCGGGCAGCTGGGACGCCAGGACGTTGCCGGTAGCCACGTCCAGCGCCACCGCGCCGAGCGGGCCGAGGGTGCCGCTGGATTCACCGGTGATCTCGATGGTGGCGTTGGCGTCGCCGGCATTGGCCAGCTTCAGGTAGGCCGGCTCGAAACTGGCCACACCCTGTGCCCGCGCGACTTCCAGTGCCCGTGCATGCAGCACGCGCAGGCTGCCCGGCGGCGCCGGGATGCCAGTGGCCTCGCGCACCGGTGCGGTGTCCATCGCCGTCGGCACTGCCTGCAGCGCCTTGCCGTCGTAGATCAACGGATTGAGCAGTGCCATCTGCACGAATACCAGGCAAAGCAGAGCGCCGGTCACCGCGAACATCAGGTGGAAGGGCAGGCTGAGCACGCCGATCACGTTGTGGGCGTCCTGCCACAACTGCTTGAGATTGCGGCCGGGACGCAGTGCGAACAGGTCGCCGAACAACTTCGGCAGGTGGATCACCAGGCCGCTGAGCAGGGCCATGCCATACAGCAGGCTGACGATGCCCATGACGTAGATGCCGGCCACCGGCAGGCCGAGGCTGTAGTGCAGTTCGTTGACCAGTTCGGCCAGCCCGGTCTGCGGCGGCGTCGGACTGCCGGCGATCTGCCCTGGCCAGGCGTAGCGCCAACTGCCGTCGTCCGCCTGCCAGTAAGCCAGCGGTTGCGGGTGTTCAGCGCCGGGGAAGGTCATGCCGATGTGGCGGCGCGCCTCCGGATGCGCGGCCAGCACGTCTTCCAGCAGGTACTGTGCGTCGTCCAGGCCGGCCGGCAATGCGCTGGCTGCGCCCGGGGTCTGCCATAGCGGCAGGTCGTGGTGGAACAGGGTCAGTGCACCGGCATAGAAGGCTACGAACAGGCCGAAGCCGGCGACCAGGCCGACCCAGGTGTGCAGGGTGGTGAACGTGCGCAGGGTCTGCGAACTGAACTTCATGGGGTGTGTCTCATTGCACCGCGCCGGTGAGGCGCAGCAGCCCGAGCGCGGCAAAGCCGACGGCGGCACTGCCCGCCAGCACCAGCCAGGCGCGCAGCGCACTGCGGAAGCTGAATGCCCACAGGGCGGCCAGCATCCATAGCGGGATGAAAGCGATCAGGGTGGGGACCAGGGCACGCTGCCAGGGGCCGGGCGGCAGCCACGCCAGCAGGCCGGTTACAGCGGCTGCCAGGAAGAAGCCGGCAACAATGCCGGCGAAGGCGCGCGGCCACATCAGGGCGACTCCGTGCCGGGACGATGCCAGGCGGCCAGTGCCGGCAGCAGCATCGCCGCCAGCATCCAGGTGCACAGCATCGCCACCAGGCCGGCGGCAAATCCGAGCTCGGCCATCCACAGCCACAGCGCGGCAACGGCCGCGACCAGGCCGATCTGCCGCCCGAGGCGGCCGGCGCGGCGCAGGCGTGGCCAGCGGCAGTGCGTCGAGGCGGCATAGAACGCCAGCGCCGAGAACATCGCTGCCAGCATGCCCAGGCTGCAGAAGCCGAGCGTGGAAAGGCCGACGGTGATCATTGCGCGCGACCGGCGCCGCAGCGGGCTGGCGAACGCGGGGCACGGGCGGGGCCGGCGGGAGCCGGTCGGAGCGGGTGGCGCATCACGGGGTCCTGGGGGGAAGCGGGCAGGCTGGCACGGGGCGACCTGCGCCGACATGGTAATCATTGCAATTTGACGCCGCCAGCGAAGCCCATTCAGCGGGCCGTACGGTAGCCCTTGGGCTTTCCCCTGCGCTGGTTTAAGATCATTGTTGAATCCTGACTGGAACAAGGTGGCCCGCGCCCAGCGCCGGCCGAGCGTGCGACATGAGCACTACCACCGCCCACTGTTGACCTGCCCCCGAAGGCCCGAGTTCCCGGCGCCCTCGCGGCGCTTTTTTATTGCCCGGGCGCTGGCCCGGAACCGCTTTCCAGCCCGCCCGCGCGGGCCCCGCACGAAGCCACTGCGATGATCAACATTACTCTTCCCGACGGCAGCCGCCGCGAATTCGAAAACCCCGTCAGCGTCATGGACGTTGCCCAGTCGATCGGTGCCGGCCTGGCCAAGGCCACCATCGCCGGTTCGGTCGATGGTGTGCTGGTCGATGCCAGCGATGTCATCGACCACGATGCCAGCCTGCGCATCATCACCGCCAA
The DNA here is from genome assembly GCF_004920835.1 of Stenotrophomonas maltophilia. Classification (GTDB taxonomy): domain Bacteria; phylum Pseudomonadota; class Gammaproteobacteria; order Xanthomonadales; family Xanthomonadaceae; genus Stenotrophomonas; species Stenotrophomonas maltophilia_AQ. The sequence continues at coordinate 17,754 of NZ_QFHO01000033.1, read as the reverse complement.
GGACGAGGAGGGCGTGGAAATCATCCGCCATTCCTGTGCACACCTTGTTGGCCACGCCGTCAAGCAGCTGTACCCGGACGTGAAGATGGTGATCGGTCCGGTGATCGCCGAGGGTTTCTACTACGACATCTATTCCGAGCGCCCATTCACGCCCGAAGACATGGCTGCGATCGAAAAGCGCATGGGCGAGCTGATCGCCCAGGACTACGACGTCATCAAGAAGGTGACGCCGCGCGCCGAGGTGGTCGAGATCTTCAAGGCCCGTGGCGAGGACTACAAGCTGCGCCTGATCGAGGACATGTCCGACGATATCCAGGCGATGGGCATGTACTACCACCAGGAGTACGTGGACATGTGCCGCGGCCCGCACGTGCCGAACACGCGTTTCCTGAAGGCCTTCAAGCTGACCCGCATTTCCGGTGCCTACTGGCGTGGTGATGCGCAGAACGAGCAGCTGCAGCGCATCTACGGCACCGCCTGGGCCGACAAGAAGCAGCTCGAGGCGTACATCAAGCGCATCGAGGAAGCCGAAATGCGCGACCACCGTCGCATCGGCAAGCAGCAGGACCTGTTCCACCTGCAGGAGGAAGCCCCGGGTCTGGTGTTCTGGCACCCGAAGGGCTGGGCGCTGTGGCAGGTGGTCGAGCAGTACATGCGCAAGGTGTACCGCAGCACCGGCTACGGCGAAGTGCGCTGCCCGCAGATCCTGGACGTGTCGCTGTGGCAGAAATCGGGCCACTGGGACAACTACCAGGACGCGATGTTCTTCACCGAATCGGAGAAGCGTACCTACGCGCTCAAGCCGATGAACTGCCCGGGCCACGTCCAGGTGTTCAACCAGGGCCTGCACAGCTACCGCGACCTGCCGATCCGCTATGGTGAGTTCGGCGCCTGCCACCGCAACGAGCCATCCGGCGCGCTGCACGGCATCCTGCGCGTGCGTGGTTTCACCCAGGACGACGGGCACGTGTTCTGCACGGAAAACCAGGTCGAGGCCGAAGTGACCGCGTTCCACCAGCAGGCGCTGGCGGTGTACCAGCACTTTGGCTTCGATGAGATCCAGGTCAAGATCGCCTTGCGACCGGAATCGCGCCTGGGTGACGACGCCACCTGGGACAAGGCCGAAGCCGCGCTGCGCTCGGCACTGTCCAGCAATGGCGTGGAATGGCAGGAGCTGCCGGGCGAGGGCGCCTTCTACGGCCCGAAGATCGAGTACCACCTGAAGGACGCCATCGGCCGTACCTGGCAGCTGGGCACGATGCAGGTCGACTTCATGATGCCCGGCCGCCTTGGCGCGGAGTACGTGGACGAGAACAGCCAGAAGAAGCACCCGGTCATGCTCCACCGCGCCATCGTCGGCTCGATGGAGCGCTTCCTGGGCATCCTGATCGAGCACCATGCAGGGCAGTTCCCGGCCTGGCTGGCGCCGACCCAGGTGGTGGTGGCCAATATCACCGACGCCCAGGCTGAATACGTCTCGGACGTGACCAAAACCCTTGCGGATCAAGGCTTCCGCGTCAGCGCGGATTTGCGTAACGAGAAGATCGGCTATAAGATTCGCGAGCACACGCTGCAGCGCGTGCCGTACCTGCTGGTCATCGGTGACCGCGAGAAGGAAAACGGCGCTGTGGCGGTGCGTACGCGTTCTGGCGAAGATCTCGGCAGCATGAGCCTCCAGGCCTTCATCGAGCGGCTCCAGGCCGAGGGCGCGTAAGCAAAGGTCCGGCCCGTGCGCATTGGCGCCCGGGCCGGGTTCGACACCCTTGGGAGATCGCAATATCAGTACCCCTGACAACAAACAGAACCGCAAGAATCAGGAAATCCGTGTGCCGCGCGTCCGCGTGATCGGCAGTGACGGAGAAATGATCGGCGTGTTGACGCGTGACGAAGCGTTGTCCATGGCCGAAGATGAGGGCCTGGACCTGGTCGAGATCCAGCCGCAGGCCGACCCGCCGGTCTGCAAGATCATGGACTTCGGCAAGTTCAAGTTCGAAGCGCAGAAGAAGGCCAGCGAGGCCAAGAAGAAGACCAAGCAGGTCGAGATCAAGGAAGTGAAGTTCCGTCCGGTCACGGACGAGGGCGACTACCAGATCAAGCTGCGCAAGATGCGCGGTTTCCTTGAAGAAGGCGACAAGATCAAGGTCAACATCCGCTTCCGTGGCCGTGAAATGAGCCACCAGGAACTGGGTCGCGAGATGGCCAACCGGATCGAGTCCGATCTGGGTGAAGACATCGTCATCGAGTCCCGTCCGCGCCTGGAAGGGCGTCAGATGGTCATGATGATCGCGCCGAAGAAGAAAACCTGAGGCCTGACGGGCTGCCTTCCGGGGCGCCTGGCGGCTGAATGGAAAGGTGAAAGGGCGCCGCTGGCGCCCTTTTGCCTTTGTGCGGGCGGCTCCGCCGCCTGCGATGTGAAGACGGGCGTGAAAAGGGTGGCAGGGGCTGGTGATGGCCCCTGTTTGCCTGTATCATGCCCGGCTCGACCCACCCAGGACGGGTCGTACGCCGATCATGGCAGGACGGAAAGAGCGGCCCAGGCCGCCGCCAGATCAGTCAGAAACCAGGGTCATATCCCATCAAGGACATTGCAATGCCCAAGATCAAGACCAACCGGGCAGCGGCCAAGCGTTTCCGCAAGACCGCCTCGGGCAAGTACAAGTGCGGCCACGCCAACCGTAGCCACATCCTCACGAAGAAAGCGACCAAGCGTAAGCGTAATCTGCGTCAGACGGGCCATGTCCGTGCAGAAGACGCAGGCCGTCTGGACCGCATGCTCCCTTACCTCTGAGGAACTGAAAAATGGCACGAGTTAAGCGTGGCGTACAGGCGCGTCGCCGCCACAAGAAAATTCTGGATCTCGCCAAGGGCTATTACAACGCCCGTCGCAAGGTCTTCCGCGTTGCCAAGCAGGCGGTCATCAAGGCACAGCAGTACGCCTACATCGGCCGTAAGCAGAAGAAGCGCAACTTCCGTTCGCTGTGGATCACCCGCATCAATGCGGCTGCCCGCATCAATGGTCTGAGCTACAGCCGCTTCATGAACGGTCTGCTGAAGGCCGGCATCACCCTGGATCGCAAGGTCCTGGCTGACATCGCCGTGCACGACGCAGCCGGCTTTACCGCACTGGCCGAAAAGGCCAAGGGCGCGCTGGCGGCATAAGTCCTTCCCGATGCCGTAACCGTTCCTCGGAACGGTGTCAGGTCAAGGCAATGCATGGGGAAGGGCGCAAGTCCTTCCCCATTCTTTTTTGGGTCCCGGCGTGGCCACAGCGGCAGCGCGGGGACGGCGGTGGCGACAGGGGTCGGCCCTTCGCGCATCGCGATGGCAGATCGACTGGAGTTCCGGCCCCCCATGAGCGACATCCAATCCCTCACCACCCAGGCGCTGGCCGATGTGGCCGCCGCACAGAGCCCCGACGTGCTGGAACAGCTGCGCGTGGCCCTGCTTGGCAAGAGCGGCAGCATCACTTCGCAGCTCAAGCAGCTCGGCGCGTTGCCGGCTGACGAGCGCAAGGCTGCCGGTGAAGCCATCAACCAGGCCCGCGATGCGCTGAGTCACGCGCTGGGCGAGCGCAAGGCGGTATTGGAAGACGCCGCACTGGACGCGCGCCTTGCCGCCGAATCGATCGACATCACCCTGCCGGGCCGCAGCGCCGAGCGCGCCGGCCTGCATCCGATCACCCGCACCCTTGAGCGCATCACCGGCATCTTCGGCCGGCTGGGCTACGAGCTGTCGGAAGGGCCGGAGATCGAGGATGACTGGCACAACTTCGAGGCGCTGAATTTCCCGCCGCACCACCCGGCGCGCGCCATGCACGACACCTTCTACTTTGGCGACGGCCGTCTGCTGCGCACGCACACCTCCGGTGTGCAGGTGCGCTACATGGGCGACCACGCGCCGCCGCTGCGCATGATTGCCGCCGGCAAGGTGTACCGCAGCGACAGCGACCAGACCCATTCGCCGATGTTCCACCAGGTGGAAGGCCTGCTGGTTGATGAGCATTCGACCTTCGCCGACCTGAAGGGCACGCTGGCCGAGTTCGTACGCGCGTTCTTCGAGCGCGATTTCGAAATGCGTTTCCGCCCCAGCTACTTCCCGTTCGTTGAACCGGGCGCGGAAGTGGACATCGCCTGGCAGCAGCCCGATGGCAGCACCCGCTGGCTGGAAGTGCTCGGCTGCGGCATGGTTCATCCGAACGTGCTGCGCAATGTCGGCATCGATCCGGAGCGCTACACCGGCTTCGCCTTCGGCATGGGCGTGGAGCGCTTCGCGATGCTGCGCTACGGCGTCAACGATCTGCGCGCGTTCTTCGAGAACGACGTGCGGTTCCTGAAACAGTTCGCGTAAACCACCAGGTAGCGCCGGGTCATGCCCGGCGGACTCAACAACGCAGGCCCAGGCGCATGCGCCGGGCCCACCAGGGTGACACCATGAAATTCTCCGAAAACTGGCTGCGCAGCCACGTCCCGACCAGCGCATCGCGCGAAGAACTGAGCGCGGTGCTGACCGCCATCGGCCTGGAAGTGGAGGAAGTGACCGCGCTGGGCGAAGGCCTTGATCACGTGGTCGTGGCACGCATCGTCGAAGCGGTGCGCCACCCGGAGGCCGACCGCCTGCAGGTGTGCAGGGTCGATGCCGGGCAGGGCGAGCTGCTGCAGATCGTCTGCGGTGCACCGAACGCACGTCCGGGCCTGGTCGCGCCGTTGGCGATGGTCGGTGCGCAGATCGGTGAGCTGAAGATCAAGCCGGCCAAGCTGCGCGGCGTCGAGTCCAACGGCATGCTGTGCTCGGCCAAGGAGCTGGGCCTGGACAACGATGCCTCCGGCCTGTTGGAACTGCCGGACGACGCGCTGGTCGGCCAGACCCTGGTCGAGTACCTGGGCCTGCCGGACGCCAGCATCGAGATCAAGCTGACCCCGAACCGCGCCGACTGCTTCAGCCTGCGCGGTATCGCCTACGACGTCGCCGCGGCCACCCGCAGCGACGTGCTGGATTTCACCGCCGAGGCGATTCCCGCCGTCGGCAGCCGTGAGTTGGCCATCCAGCTCGATGCCGGCGCCGAGGCGCCGCGCTACCTCGGTCGTGTCATCGAAGGTGTCAACGCCGCCGCCAAGACTCCGCTGTGGATGGCCGAGCGCCTGCGCCGCAGTGGCGTGCGCCCGGTCTCGCTGCTGGTCGACATCACCCAGTACGTGATGCTGGAGCTGGGCCAGCCGATGCATGCTTACGACCTCGGTACTCTGCAGGGCAGCATCGCCGTGCGCCGTTCGCGCGCCGGCGAGAGCCTGAAGCTGCTGGACGGCCGCGACGCCGCGCTGGACGACAGCTTCCTGGTGGTCACCGACGCCGATCGTGCGGTCGGTCTGGCCGGCCTGATGGGTGGCTTCGACACCCGTGTCACCGACGCCACCACCGCCGTGTTCCTGGAGGCCGCGCACTTCGCTCCGGCCGCGATCATGGGCCGCGGTCGCAAGCTGGGTCTGCACACCGATGCCGGCCATCGCTTCGAGCGCGGCGTCGACCCGGCACTGCCGCGCACCGCCATCGAATACGCCACCCGCCTGGTGCTGGACCTGGCCGGCGGTACCCCGGCAGCGGTCACCGAGGCCGTGCGCGCCGGCGACCTGCCGAAGCCGGCGACGATCGTGCTGCGCCGCGCCCGCATCACCCGCGTGCTTGGTATCACCATCGACGATGCCGAAGTCGAACGCATCCTCCGCGCGCTGGGCATGGACGTCGTTGCGACCGCCGATGGCTGGCAGGTCACGGCGCCGAGCCGCCGTTTCGACATCGCCATCGAGGAAGACCTGATCGAAGAGCTGGCCCGCATCCACGGCTACGAGCAGATTCCGACCACGCTGCCGGGCGGTGCCTCGCGCGTGGCGATGCCGAGCGAGACCCAACTGGACGCGCTGAGCGTGCGTCGCCAGCTGATCGCCCGTGACCAGCAGGAAACCGTGAACTTCGCCTTCGTCGACGATGCGCTGCTGACCCAGTGGCAGCTGCGCGACAACCTGGTGCCGCTGGCCAACCCGCTGTCGGCCGAACTGGCGGTGATGCGCCCGTCGCTGCTGCCGGGCCTGGTCGCCACGCTCGGTCGCAACGCTGCCCGCCAGCTGGGCCGCGTGCGCCTGTTCGAGATTGGTCGGGTATTCGCCCGGCAGGCCGGTGACGGGCAACCGGCACCGCTGGAAACCCCGCGCGTGGCCGCTGCGGTCTGCGGTGAAGCGCAGGCGGTGCAGTGGGGCCTGCCGACCCGCAAGGTCGATTTCCATGACCTGAAGGGCGACCTGGAATCGCTGGCCGCCGCCAGTGGCGCGGTACTGGAGTTCCGCCCGTCGGACCGTGCCTACGGTCACCCGGCACGTTCGGCCGAGGTGTTCCGCGACGGCGTGGCGATCGGCTGGATCGGCCAGGTCCACCCGCGGCTGGCCAGGGCGATGGACATCGAAGCCGATGTCTATGCCTTCGAACTGGACCTGGAGCCGCTGTCCGCCCGCCGCCTGCCGCGTGCCGGCGAGCTGTCGCGCTTCCCGGCGGTGCGCCGCGACCTGGCGTTCCTGGTGCCTGAGCAGGTGGCCTGGGCCGAGCTGGCGGCGACTGTCCGCCAGGCCGCTGGGCCGCTGCTGCGCGACCTGAACCTGTTCGACCGCTATGTCGGCCAGGGCGTCGAGCCGGGATTCAAGAGTCTCGCTATGGGCTTGATTTTGCAGGACAAGTCGCGCACTCTGACGGACCGCGACGTGGATGCGGTGGTGGCCGAGGCGGTCACTGCCATCGAGCGTGAACACCACGCCCGGATCCGCGGCTGAGCGGGCAGCACTCGGGGGTAGCAGGCAATGGCATTGACCAAGGCGGAGATGGCGGAAAAGCTGTTCGACGAAGTCGGTCTGAACAAGCGGGAAGCCAAGGAATTCGTCGACGCGTTTTTCGATGTGCTGCGTGAAGCATTGGAACAGGGACGTCAGGTGAAGCTGTCGGGCTTCGGTAATTTCGATCTGCGGCGCAAGAACCAGCGCCCGGGTCGCAACCCCAAGACCGGCGAGGAAATTCCGATTTCCGCCCGTACGGTGGTCACCTTCCGTCCGGGCCAGAAGCTCAAGGAGAGGGTGGAAGCTTATGCTGGATCCGGGCAGTAACCGCGAACTACCGCCGATCCCGGCCAAGCGCTACTTCACCATTGGTGAGGTCAGCGAGCTGTGCGACGTCAAGCCGCACGTCCTGCGCTACTGGGAAACCGAGTTTCCCAGCCTTGAGCCGGCCAAGCGCCGAGGCAACCGTCGCTACTATCAGCGCCACGACGTGCTGATGGTGCGGCAGATCCGCAGCCTGCTGTACGAACAGGGCTACACCATCGGTGGTGCACGCCTGCGTCTGGATGGCCCCGATGCCCGCGAGGAATCGGCATTGAGCAACCAGATCATCAAGCAGGTGCGCATGGAGCTGGAAGAAGTGCTGCAGTTGCTGCGCCGCTGACCCCATTTCCATCGTAATCCGCTATACTTCACGGCCCGCCGCACTGGCGGGCACATCGCAGCATCAGTCGGGGCGTAGCGCAGCCTGGTAGCGCATCTGCCTGGGGGGCAGAGGGTCGTCGGTTCGAATCCGGCCGTCCCGACCACTGTGATGAACCAAGAAGCCTGCGCAGCGATGCGTGGGCTTTTTTGTGCGTGCGGCAGAGGCCGATCATGCACCCGCGAAGCGGTAGATCAGCTCCGGGTCGCCTTCGTCCAATCCGTGTACGATGCCGCTGTCGATGAAGCCCGACGCAGCGAGCAGGCGCTGCATGCCGATGTTGGAGGCATTGGTCGAGGTGAACAGTTTGCGCCGGCCATGCATTGCGATGGCCTGGAGCAGCAGTGCGGTACCGATGCCTTGGCCGCGCTGTGCGTGCGCCACCATCAGCATTTCGATGAAGGCTTCGCCGAAGAAGTGGTGATGAATGACCAGGTAGCCGACGACCTTGCCGTTCTGCTCGGCAACCTGCACGCCGCCGCGTGCCAGCCAATCGCCGATCTGCATGGCCCGGCTTGGATCGATGGCGGCCACGCTGTCGAGCGCGATCAAGGCATCGGCGTCCTGCGGAATGCCGTCGCGCAGGTGCGGGGAAGAGGACGTCCGGTTCATCGCCGGCGCAGCTGCAGCAACAGGCCGCCGCCCGACACAAAGCAGGCGAGCAGGACGGCGATCGACAGCGGCAGGTGGAATTCATCGCGACCGAACAGGGCAAACGCCAGATGGATCAGCGCCGTGCCAATACCGAGCGCGCCACACACCAGCGCATGGCCGCGCGCGGACGATGTGCCCAGCAGGGTCTGGCGATAACCCCAAAGCACGAAGCCGATCGCAAGCAGGTTGAACAGCAGGAAGCCCTGGATGTCACCGGGCACATGGAACATGGCCCATTCCTGCCAGAACGCAGCGTCGATCTGATGCAGGATCAACGCCAACAGCGTCGCCAGATACCATCGTTCCATGTCGCGCTCCCTGCCATGTACAGGCCATAGTCTATCGGCTCTGTCCCGCACGCATGCCTACCCGCCGCAGCCAGCGCGTGCTCGGCAGTCAATACACCCGGAACTCGGCCCGGCAGCCGTCGCTGACCCACACGCCGTGGCGGTCCCAGCCCCAGTTGCGATCCTCGATGCAGGTCGTCACCGACTTCTGTTTGACCAGGCGCACGTCGCGACGAACACGGATGCGGCATTCCTTTTCCTTCTTTTCATAGGACTCGCAGACCAGGCGTTCGCCGTCATCGTCGCGGTCCCGGCCGCGCCCGGGCCAGCGTCCGCGCCCCTGTTCGTCGGCAACGAACTCGGCGCGGCAGCCATCGGTGACCCACAGCATGCGACGGCTCTGGCCCCAGTTCCTGTCCTCGACGCAGCGGGTGACCGAGAGCTGCTTTGCCAGGCGCATGCGGCCCTCGATCGGGCACTGCTGGGTCTTGTTGAACTGCGACTCACAGCGCAGCGGTGGAATGTGGTCGGTGTCGTAGTCCTGGGCGGCCACGGCGGTGGCGGCCAGCAGCAGGGCAAGGGCGGTGCCGGCGATCGGCAGCAGCAGGCGATGGGTCATGTGGAGCCTCGGGTGGGGAACGGGTGGCAAGAATGGCCCAGCCCGGGGCTGCCGGAACGGATCGTTCCGGCGATGGCTCAGTGGGGATTTAGTAGTGCGCGCCAGCCCATGCAGGGGCTTACATCCCGTATCATCGCTGCACATCCGATCGCATCGGCTTACACCTTCTTACATGTCTCCCACGCCTGTCGGCACAGCCTGTGGCTGTCGTCACTGGCGTGCGGGCGGCCTGCGGAGGACGATGCGCGGACCACGACGACCACAGGGGGTTGCGTTGATCAGCAGTACCGTCATTCATCGCTCGGCCGACGCAGGCGGCGCCGAGGTGCGGGTCCTGGACACCACGTTCAAGGGCAAGCATGTGTTCATCGCCTGGGGCCTGCGCGGGCCGGAACTGACCCGCAGCGCAGACCCGGCTGCCACCGTGGCTGCGCGCAAGGCGTTGCACGCCGAGGCCGGCCACAGCGAAGGACCGCGCAGTCCGGAAGTGTTCATCGCCAACCAATCGGCGGTGGCGATCACCGTCTATCGGCTGCTTACCGAAGCGCGCTCCGGCGATGCCATCTTCTTCCTGTGTGATTCGCAGGCGGTGGTCGATTGGCTCATCACCGCGCTGGAAGTGCAGGGCGCGGACTGATTCCGGGCCCTGTCCGGTATCGGTTCAGGCCAGTGCCGCGTCCACCGCGGCCAGCGCATGCAGGGTGGTGGTATCGAACAGCGGCACGGCGCTGTCCTCCGTTCGCACCAGCAGCATGATCTCGGTGCAACCGAGGATGATCGCTTCGGCACCGCGCTCGACCAGGCGTGCGATCACGTCGACATAGACCTGTCGCGAGCGATCACTGACCACGCCGGCGATCAGTTCCTGGTAGATGATGTCGTGCACGCTGCGACGATCATCGGCATCGGGGACCAGTACCTCCAGGCCGAAGCGATCCTGCAGCCGGCCGCGGTAGAAGTCCTGTTCCATGGTGAAGGCGGTGCCCAGCAGGCCCACCCTGCGTATGCCCGACTGCACGATGGCAGATGCGGTCGGGTCGGCGATATGCAGCAGCGGCAGCGGGCAGGCGGCCTCGATACGGTCGGTCAGCTTGTGCATCGTGTTGGTGCAGATCAGCAGCAGGTCAGCACCGCCGGCCTGCAGCCGCCGTGCGGCGTCGACCATGTGGTCGCCCAGTGCATCCCAGTCGCCGTCGTGCTGCAGCTGCTTGATGCCGGCGAAATCCACCGACCACAGCAGCAGCTGCGCCGAATGCGCGCCTCCCAGGCGCTGCCGCACCTCCTCGTTGATGAGACGGTAGTACTGCGCCGAGCTTTCCCAGCTCATACCGCCGATCAGGCCCAGGGTTTTCATGCGCAGCTCCATGCCAGGGGCCGTCATTGCAGCACAGATGGCGTCCGGGTGCCGATGGCCGGGATCTGTAACCCTTGTATCCACGCCGCGCTGTATGTGCCGCTGATGGTGGCAACCGCTTAAGCTGGCGGGGTTTCCTGGAGCGACTGAAGAAATGGCCCTGCATACCTGGTGGTGGTTCCTGGCCACGGTCTTTGTGCTGTGCGGTACGCCTGGGCCGAACATGCTGCATATCCTTGGCCGCAGCGTCGGGCTCGGCTTCCGCGGCAGCGTGCCGGCGATGGCCGGTTGCCTGCTGGCGATGCTGCTGGTGCTGGCAGCGTCCGCGGCCGGCCTGAGTGCGCTGCTGCATTCCTCGCCGATGCTGTTCGATGTGCTGCGCTACCTGGGCGTGGCCTACCTGGCGTGGCTGGGCCTGAAGGCGTGGCGCGACAGCTGCCGGCCTGCACCGCCGGTGACGACCGATGCCGCACTGCCGACGATGCCGGTACATGGTGCGTGGACGGTGTTCCGTGGCGGTCTTCTGGTGGGCCTGAGCAACCCCAAGCTGCTGCTGTTCGCAGCGGCGTTCCTGCCGCAGTTCGTCGATCCGTCGCGCGGCCAGGCGCTGCAGTACAGCGTGCTTGTCACCACCTTCGCTGCCTGCGAGCTGTTCTGGTACGTGATGTATGCCGCCGGAGGCCATGGCCTGCGCCGCTGGTTGGCCAAGCCCTTCGCACGACGCTGGTTCGAGCGGCTGGTGGGCAGCGTGTTCCTGGCTTTCGCGGTGGCGCTGCTGCGCTTCCGGCCGCGCTGATTCACGCCGCGCACGCGGCCTGTTCACGACTGCCGCATCGGCCACGGCCTAGCCTGATCATCCAGTACGCAGTCCCCGTGGGGAAAGGATTGACATGATCAAGTGGGCCATCATCTTCGCCATCATCGGCGTCATCGCGGGCGTGCTCGGTTTCGGCGGCATTGCCGGCGCCGCGGTCGGCATCGCCAAGTTCCTGTTCTGGGCTGGCATCATCATCGCCGTGGTGCTGTTCCTGCTCGGCATGACCGTAGCGAAGAAGGTCAGCTAGCGTTGACCGCGCAGCAGCGTGCTCAGTGTGCGCTGCTGTGCGAGAACAGGTTGATCACCAGCACGCCGGCACAGATCAGCCCGATGCCGATCAGCGCCGGTGCATCCAGGCGTTGCTTGAAGACCACCAGCCCGATCAGCGAGATCAGCACGATGCCGACACCGGACCAGATCGCATAGGCGATGCCGGTGGGGATCGACTTCATCGTCACTGACAGCAGATAGAAGCACAGGCCGTAACCGACCAATGCGCCCAGTGTCGGTGCCAGGCGGCTCATGCCATCGGACGCCTTCAACAGCGAGGTGGCGATCACTTCCAGCACGATCGCAGCGGCAAGACAGGCGTAAGGGCTCATTGCAGGCTCCGGCTCACAACGGGTCGCACAACTTCAGGGCCTGCTCGGCCATGGCCAGCGCGTTGAGGCGCTCTTCTTCGTCCAGCGGCCGGCCGTAGGCGGTAGCCCAGTAGCCGTCGGCGGCGCAGCGCGCGGCATACAACCGTGCATCGTTGGCCTCGTCAGGGAATTCGGCCAGCATGGCGCGCTTCCAGGTGCGCCAATGCGCGAGCAGGGCCGGCTCCATCAGATTGCCGAGGGTCAGGCCGATGTCGTTGTCTTCTTCCTGCTGCAGCAGGTGTTCGAAGTTGGCCTGCACATAGGCACGGCTGAAGCAGCCATGGCCAGGTGCGCTCTGCAGCAGCAGGGCGCGCACGCGTGCTTCGAATTCGCCGATGAGTGCGCCGATGGCTTCATCGACCAGTGCCTGCTTGCTGCTGAAGTGGTGGAACAGCGCGCCCTTGCTGACACCGGCGGCGTGGGCCACGTCCTGCACGGTCAATGCGGCCAGGCCATCTCGGCCGATCACTTCAATGGTGGCCTGCAGCAGTGACTGGCGCACGCTGTCGGGCGCCTTGCGGCGCGAGCGGGAGGGGGATGCGGACATGATGGGAAGAAACCGACTGGACGGTACGATTGTAGCGCAGGCCTGCAGATGCGCCGCGCTGCCGGCCGCGGCCGGCAGCTTCCGGTCAATCGTCGATCCGAGCGAAGCGGGGTTGCGGCCCGTGTTCGCCGGGCACCTGTTCGACGAACATCGGGTACGGCCGCACCCACAGGCCGCCCTGGCCATAAAGGGCGCGATACAGCACCAGTGGCTCCAGTGTCTCGCTGCTGCGGACGATGTCGATCACTTCGTACTCGCCGCCCTTGAAATGGCGATAGCGACCCGGTGCGAGGGTCGGCAGTGGGCTCAGCTCAGCCATGGCGCCTGCGGCTCACTTGCGGGCCGGGCTGGCCGGCTTCGCACAGTAGGCATCGATGGCCTCGGCGGTATTGGCCAGGCCGTGGGCCTTGGCCAGTTCCCACGGACGCTCGCAGCGCTGGCTGTGTTCGCACCACTGGTAGCCGGCCGAGCCGATGCAGCCGTGGGCGTCGCGGTCACCGCCGACCATCGGTGTGGCCGGCGCGGCCGCTGCCGCGTCAGCGCGCGCAGCTGCCTTGTCCTGGCTCGCGCAGGCGGCCAGGAGCATCAGGACGGGAATCAGGAGAAGTGCTTTCATCGGGCTGGCTCCGTGCCTAAAGCGACAGTGTCTGTCGCAAATAACCCTTCAGCAAGCGCTCTCTACACGACGGCGCGGATCAGTTCCTCGATCAGCACCAGATAGCTGGCCACGAAGTAGAACTTAAGAAGCGTTGAACGCTGCTGGGAAAAGAAGGTGCGCATGTGGAAGGGGCCCCTGTTGGTGACAGTAGTGTGAAGCCGTGCTGACTCCGTGACAAGGATCACGAAATGAATTCGGTAAATGGACTCAGCGACGTGAGGGCAGGGGTGACCGACCGAATCCCGAGGCATTTTCGTACAAATCTGATAGGCCATTCCTGAGGCGCTCGCTAGCCTGACGGGATACTGGCGGTAGGACCCGCCGACGAATCTTCGAACCCCCGGGAGCCTTTCATGGTCATTACTATCCGATGCAACCACCAGCACTGGTCCGTGCTGGACCCGCACGCGCCTGATGCCGCCCGTTATGCGCGCGGTGCCGACGCGTTCGACGCCGCCGCCGCACTGGCCCTGGAGCACCACCGTCGTACCGGCCAGCCCAGTCGGGTGCGGGTCGAAGCACTCGGTAATGCCGTGGACGCGCTCATCGTCGAATGACGCCCAGGCGAGGCCGGTGCGGTCAGCCGCGGTTGGGTTGTTTGAATGGGGAAAGAACCGTCTTTGCGCGCCCCCTGTGCGCCGCGTCGGGAATCACTGATGCTTGCGCCATCGTATTCATCTGGAGATATCGATGGGCAAGGCACTCCCCTGGCGCACCCTGGCCTGCACCCTGTTGCCGATGCTGGCAGCCGCCGGTGGCGCACAGGCGCAGAGCTATGGCTACGGTTATGACGATGATCGCTATGGCGGTCGCCAAGGCAGTGGCATCGTGCGCTGCGAGTCGATCAAGAACCGCAGCAATGAGTGCCGTCTGGAAGGCCGGGCCCGGATGATCCGCCAGTTGTCGGGTTCGCCGTGTGTCGAGGGTGAGACCTGGGGCCAATCGCGCTACGGGATATGGGTCACCCAGGGTTGCCGTGCCGAGTTTGTCGGCGAATACCGCCGCGGTGGGGGCTGGGGCAATGGCGGCGGTTGGGGCAACGGCAACGGTTGGGGTGGCGGCGAGGTCGTCACCTGCCATTCCAACGGCCACCGCCAGGAGTACTGCGAAGCCCGCATCCGCCGTGGCGTGCGCATGGTCCGCCAGGATTCGCGCAGCGCCTGCATCGAAGGCCAGACCTGGGGCTGGGACCGTCGCGGCATCTGGGTCAGCAATGGTTGCCGGGCCCAGTTCCAGGTGAACTGAGCGTCCCCCTCGAAAATCAGAATAATCTGATACAGCTCACATTTTGAACAACGTATCTTCTGCGATCAGGGAGTCTTCGGGTGTCCCTGATCTGCAACGACAGTCCGTGCCGGTATCGGTGCGGTCGTACGCCAACGTCGATACGCTGCCTCAAGGAGTGAGCCGCATGTTGATCCGCCTGCAATGCGAACAGCGCCAATGGCGCGTGCTGCACCCGGACAGGCCGGAGCCGATCGAGTTCCGTGATGGCGCCCGCGCCTACGATTTCGCCGAAACCCTCGCACGCCTGCACTTTGTCGATACCGGGCAACGCGCGGCGGTGCGCGTGGAGGCCAGTGGTGCATTCGTGGAGGCGGTCAGCTACGGCTGAGGGCCGGGGCGCGTTTTCGGGGTTCCGCCATCCACGCATGGCGTGGATATACTCCGGTCCGCAGTAGACCCACGCCGTGCGTGGATCCACCAGGCGGTGCTGGCCTGCCTCAGCCGGCCGCGCTCAGCGGCGGGGTACCGGTCGCCAGTTGCGGCCAGCGCTTGAGCACTGCCGCGCGGATGCCGGCGGCATCGATACCCGCTTCAGCCAGCAGGTCCTCGCGGCTGGCGTGGTGCTGGTAGCTGTCGGGCAGGCCCAGGTGCAGGATCGGGCGCTGCACGCCCTCGGCATTGAGCAGCTCGCCGACGCCGGAACCGGCACCACCGGCCACCACGTTGTCTTCGATCGTCACCAGGCCCTCGTGCTGGGCGGCGACAGCCAGCACCAGCTCGCGGTCAAGCGGCTTGATGAAGCGCATATTGACCACGCTCAGGCCCAGTTCGCGGCCGACCTGTTCGGCCGCAGCCACGGTGCTGCCGAAGGCGAGCAGGGCGATACGGCTGCCCTGCAGGCGCAGCTCGCCCTTGCCGATCGGCAGCGTGGACAGGTCGTTGCCGGCGGCCACGCCGGTGCCGGTACCACGCGGATAGCGTACAGCGGCCGGGCCCGGGTGCTGCAGGCCGGTGCTGAGCATCTGCCGGCACTCGGCTTCGTTGGACGGTGCCATCACCACCAGGTTCGGCACGCAGCGCAGGAAGCTCAGGTCGAGGTTGCCGGCGTGGGTCGCGCCGTCGGGGCCGACCACGCCGGCGCGGTCGATCGCGAACAGCACGTCCAGGTCCTGGATCGCCACGTCATGCACCAGCTGGTCGTACGCGCGCTGCAGGAAGGTGGAATAGATCGCCACCACCGGCTTGCCGCCCTGGGTGGCCATGCCAGCGGCGAGGGTGACCGCGTGCTGCTCGGCGATCGCCACGTCGAAATAGCGCTGCGGGTATTCCTTGCTGAAACGCACCAGGCCGGAGCCTTCGCGCATCGCCGGGGTGATGCCGTACAGGCGCGGCTCGGCGGCGGCGGCATCGCACAACCAGTCGCTGAACACATCGGTGTAGGTCGGTTTCTTGGCGCCGGCCTTGGCCACCAGGCCCTTGTCCGGATCGAACGGACCCACTGCGTGGTAACCGATCTGGTCGCCTTCGGCCGGCTCGTAGCCCTTGCCCTTGGTGGTCATCACGTGCAGCAGCTTCGGACCCTTGGAGGCGCGCAGGGTCTTCAGCGCAGACAGCAGTGCCGGCAGGTCGTGGCCATCGATCGGGCCGGTGTAGTGGAAGCCCATTTCCTCGAACATCGTGGACGGCACGAACATGCCCTTCCAGTGTTCTTCCCAGCGCTTCACGAAGCGCGCGGGATTGTTCTTCTTGTCGCCCAGGATTTTCTTGCCGCTTTCTCGCAGTGCGTTGAGCGTGCGGCTGCCGGTGGCGCGGCCGAGCATCTTGGTCAGGCCGCCAACCGCTTCGGAGATCGACATGTTGTTGTCGTTGAGGATCACCAGCAGGTTCGGCTCGGGCTCCATGCCACCGGCATGCATCAGCGCCTCGAACGCCATGCCGGCGGTCATCGCGCCGTCACCGATCACCGCCACGACCTTGCGGTCGTCGCCTTCGGACTGGCGGGCGATGGCCATGCCGAGCGCGGCCGAGATCGAGGTCGAAGAGTGGCCGACGCCGAAGGTGTCGTACTCGCTTTCCTCGCGCTTCGGGAAAGGCGCGACGCCGTCCTTCTGTTTGACGGTATGGATCTCGTCGCGGCGACCGGTGAGGATCTTGTGCGGATAGGTCTGGTGACCGACATCCCAGACCAGCTGATCGACCGGGGTCTGGTACAGGTAGTGCAGGGCCACGGTGAGTTCGATCACGCCCAGGCCGGCGGCGAAGTGGCCGCCGCTCTTGCCCACCGATTCGATCAGGTAGGCGCGCAGTTCATCGGCGACCGCCGTCAATTCGGATTCGTCGAACGTGCGCAGGTCATCCGGTGTCTGGATGCGCGCGAGGCGGGGATAGCGGGCAGAGTCGATCATCATGTTCGCACTTGTTCTGAACGCCCATTTTCGCCCTCAAACGGGGGTGGGGCAAGCAAACGCCGCCGTCCGTGACAGGACGGTGAGGGTTGCATTTTCGGCGATTCAGGTGCTCAGTTTTGACCGCTTGGGTAATTGCGCCTTCAGGAAGGCCATCTGGTCGGCCAGGATGTTGCGGTTGGACAGGATCAGGTGCTCGATCCAGCTGGGCCGGTAGGGCACCGCCAGCAGCGGCATGCCGGCCTGCTGGGGCGTGCGGTCGCTCTTGCGCGAGTTGCAGTGGAAGCAGGCGGTGACCACGTTTTCCCAGCAGTCCAGGCCGCCCTTGGACAGCGGCATGACGTGGTCGCGGGTGAGCGTGGGGCGACCGAACTGCTGGCCGCAGTACATGCACAGGTGGGCGTCGCGGGCGAACAGGGCCGGGTTGGTCAGGTTCGGTGTGGGATCGATCGCGCGGGAGCGGGCGTGACCGCGGGCGGCGATGATCGGGTGCAGGTCCATGCCGCTCTGCAGGCCGCTGAAGCGGTTGGTGCCGCCGTGGATGTGCAGGCAGGGATCGCCGAGTGTCCAGGCGACGGCTTCGCGGGCGTAGAGGCAGGCAGCATCCTGCCAGGTGATCCAGTCCAGTACGCGTCCGTGGGCATCAAGCGAGAGCAGCCGGACCGAACCGGGGCGATGCAGCGTCGTGGCGTTGGGCGATGCTTCGGCGCCCGGAGCAGAAATCGGAGCTCCGGCTTCGATCAGACCCAAGCGTGTAGTGTCTGTCTCCATCGGGAGAACAGCTTATACCTGAATGTTGACGATTTGTGTATCGCCTGTCGGCGATACGCAAATCGTCAACATTCAGGTCCACGCATTCCTCCTAATCCCCGCGCCTTTGGCGCGCCCCCTTTAACAAAAGGGGGCTCTTCTCCAGATGGATTCTGGGTGTTTCCATCCACGCGTGGCGTGGATCTACCGTGTCGACCAAGGTCGACACCCACCAGCAGCAGAAATCTGTCGAGGGCGGGGTGGGTCCGGTTGCGGGGGG
>NZ_QFHO01000032.1 GCF_004920835.1 Stenotrophomonas maltophilia | reverse complement strand
GTATAAGAGACAGCCGCCCCGCCCAACCAGTAACAACCCAGAGCCGCCTTGGCTTCGGCCGTTGCCTTTGCCTGAAAAAGCGGTGCAGCCGCAGGCTGCAAACACCCTCAATCCTGATCGTGCGCGCGTGCCGCCTCCGCCTGGGTCTCTTCCTGCGCCGCCATCTCGCGTGCGATCCACGCATCGATCATGTGCCGCTGGCGCTGCGCCTGCCGCCGCTCGCGCGTGTACTCCTGGTCCAGTACCCGGTACAGCGACACCATCACCAGCACCATCAGCAGCGCGAATGGCAACGCCGCAATCGTGATCATGCCCTGCAGTGCCTCCAGCCCGCCCGCCAGCAGCAACGCACCGGCGATCAATGCAATGCCCACGCCCCACGCTACCTTGTGCTTCCGCAGTGGCTCGCCGGCATCGTCGGTGGACATGCTGGCCAGCACCAGTACCGCCGAATCGGCCGAGGTCACGAAGAAGATCATCAGCAGCACCAGCGCAATGCACGACAGCAGCAGCGGCAGCGACATGCTGTCGAACATGGTGAACAACACCGTTTCGTATCCGCTGCCCAGCGCCTGCACCAGGTCGGCCTGGCCGAAGATCTGCATCCAGATCGCGGTGCCGCCGAATACCGAGAACCAGAAAAAGCCCAGCAGTGTCGGCGCCAATACCACGCCGATGACGAACTCGCGAACGCTGCGCCCGCGCGAGATGCGCGCAATGAACGAACCGACGAACGGTGCCCAGGAAATCCACCACGCCCAGTAGAAGATCGTCCAGTCCGCGACCCAGGTGCTGGACGAGAACGGCGACATGCGCAGGCTCATCGTCACCAGCTGGTTCAGGTAGGAGCCCAGTGTGGTGGTGAAGGTGTTGAAGATC
Organism: Stenotrophomonas maltophilia; assembly: GCF_004920835.1. Taxonomy (GTDB): domain Bacteria; phylum Pseudomonadota; class Gammaproteobacteria; order Xanthomonadales; family Xanthomonadaceae; genus Stenotrophomonas; species Stenotrophomonas maltophilia_AQ. Next base: position 49,061 of record NZ_QFHO01000032.1, on the reverse strand, counting down.
GCACCGGTCGGGCCCAACACCAGCACCAGTGTCAGCAGGACCACTGCCAGCGCCAGGTTGAAGTTGGACAGCCACTTCATGCCACGGCCGACGCCGCTGAGGGTGGACGCCATGTACAGCACGAATGCGACTGCGATGATGCTCAGCTGCAGAGGAATGCCCGCATGCAGGCCGAACACGCGCTGCACGCCCGCGGCGATCTGCACAGTGCCGAAGCCCAGCGCGGTGGCCACGCCGACCGCGGTGGCCACGACCGCAGAGATGTTGACCACGCTGCCGATCCAGCCGCGGTGGTGGCGACCGATGATCGGCTGCAGCATGTCGCTGACCTGGCCGCGACCGTTGCGGTTGAACTGGAACCAGGCCATCGCCAGGCCGATAAGGGCGTAGATCGCCCACGGGTGCAGCCCCCAATGGAAGAACACGTAGCGCATCGACGCACGCGCCGCGTCCATGCTCTCGGGAGCGAGGCCTTCAGGGGGCTTGCTGAAATGCGAGATGGGTTCGGCCGCACCCCAGAACACCAGGCCGATGCCCATGCCGGCAGCAAACAGCATCGACATCCAGCTGGCGCGGGAGAATTCGGGCTCGGCGTCCTCGCCACCGATTCGCAGGTTGCCGAAGCGACCGAAGGCCAGGTACATGAGGAACGTCAGCGCAAGGAATACGACCAGCAGGTACAGCCAGCCGACGCTGCGGATGACATCGGTCAGCGCCGATTGCACCACGGCATTGAAGGGCCCCGGTGCAACACCGGCAAGCAGCACCAGCAGTAGAACCAGCGCGATGGAAACGCGAAACACCATGAAGGAGCTTCTCCGATCAAGGGATTGAGGGGAGCGAGCAGAGCTTGCTGCGAGGGGGCCGGCGGCATGCAGCACGAGCCGGGCAGGGGCCGCGAAGACGGCAACGGAAACACCGGCCGCAGCGGCACGATGCGCGTGCACGTTACTGAATGCGATGTCACGGTTCTGTTAATGCTGATGGAGCAGCGCCATGCCATGCGTGGATGAATCGCCAGGAGATGCAGTGGTTTCTATGCTCTAATGCACGCCAAGAAGCGGGGGTACCGCGGCCTGGTGGCCACGGTTGAGACAGTCCCTTGGAACCTGATCCGGCTCATACCGGCGTAGGGAAGCTTTGCAGTGCAGCCGTGCCCGGACTCCGCCCAAGGACCGTCCGCGCGCGGCAGCAGTGCGCCGCCGCTTCGTCCCTGACCTTTCTGGACGATGCCCGATGAACGCACAGCTCTCCGCCCTGCAGCAACAGGCCCAGCAACTCTCCGAATCCGTGACCCGGCCGATTCCCGGTTCGCGCAAGATTCACGTGCCCGGCTCGCGCCCGGACCTGCTGGTGCCGATGCGCGAGATCGCGCTGACCCGCACGCCGACGCTGTTCGGTGGCGAAGAAAATGCACCGGTCACCGTCTATGACACGTCGGGCCCGTACACCGATCCGGAGGTGCGCATCGATCTGTCGGCCGGCCTGCCGGCGCTGCGGCGCGGTTGGGTGGAGGAACGTGGTGATACCGAGCAGCTCGACGGCCTGAGCTCGTCGTTCGGCCGCGACCGCGAGCATGACCCGAAGCTTGATGCGGTGCGCTTCCCCGCGCGCAGCCTGCCACGCCGTGCGCGCGCAGGTGCCAACGTCACCCAGATGCACTACGCGCGCCGCGGCATCATCACGCCGGAGATGGAGTTCGTCGCCATCCGCGAAAACCAGCGGCTGGACGCGATCCGCGATGCCGGCCTGCTGCAGCAGCACCCGGGCGAAGCGTTTGGTGCCTCGATCCAGAAGATCATCACCCCGGAGTTCGTGCGCGATGAGATCGCACGCGGCCGCGCTGTGCTGCCCAACAACATAAACCACCCGGAAAGCGAGCCGATGATCATCGGCCGCAACTTCCTGACCAAGATCAACGCCAACATCGGCAACAGCGCGGTGTCCTCGGGCATCGCCGAGGAAGTGGAGAAGCTGGTGTGGGCGATCCGCTGGGGTGGTGACACAGTGATGGACCTGTCCACCGGCAAGCACATCCACGAAACCCGCGAGTGGATCATCCGCAATTCGCCGGTGGCGATCGGCACGGTGCCGATCTACCAGGCGCTGGAAAAGGTCGACGGCCGAGCCGAAGCACTCACCTGGGAGATCTTCCGTGACACGCTGATCGAGCAGGCCGAGCAGGGCGTGGACTACTTCACCATCCACGCCGGGGTGCTGCTGCGCTACGTGCCGCTTACTGCCAAGCGGGTCACCGGCATCGTCAGCCGCGGCGGTTCGATCATGGCCAAGTGGTGCCTGGCACATCACAAGGAGAACTTCCTCTACACGCACTTCGAAGACATCTGCGAAATCATGAAGGCCTACGATGTGACCTTCTCGCTGGGTGATGGGCTGCGCCCGGGCTGCATCGCCGATGCCAACGACGCCGCGCAGTTCGGTGAGCTGGAGACACTGGGCGAACTGACGAAGATCGCCTGGAAGCACGACGTGCAGACCATGATCGAAGGCCCAGGCCATGTGCCGATGCAGCTGATCAAGGAGAACATGGACAAGCAGCTGCGCGAGTGTGGTGAGGCGCCGTTCTATACGCTGGGCCCGCTGACCACCGATATCGCACCCGGCTACGACCACATCACCAGCGCGATCGGCGCGGCGATGATCGGCTGGTTCGGTACCGCCATGCTCTGCTACGTGACGCCGAAGGAGCATCTGGGCCTGCCCAACCGCCAGGATGTGCGCGACGGCATCATGGCCTATCGCATCGCCGCGCATGCGGCCGATCTGGCCAAGGGCCATCCGGGCGCGCAGGTGCGCGACAACGCGTTGAGCAAGGCGCGTTTCGAATTCCGCTGGGAAGACCAGTTCCACCTTGGCCTGGATCCTGAGAAGGCCAAGGAGTTCCACGACGAGACGCTGCCCAAGGACGCGCACAAGCTGGCCCACTTCTGCTCGATGTGTGGTCCGCACTTCTGCTCGATGAAGATCACCCAGGACGTGCGCGAGTACGCCGAGTCGGGCATGAAGGAAAAGTCGGAGGCGTTCCGCGCCGCGGGTGCCGAGGTCTACCACCAGAGCTGATCCCGAGCGGGTAGCGCCCGGCCATGCCCGGCGACGCGGTGGTCCAGGAAACCCGCCGGGCATGGCCCGGCGCTACCGGAGCCTCACATCCGTCCCGGTTATCCTCCGCCCATCACCCCGGGGAAGGGACGCCATGCCTGTTGCCTTGACTACCCGCTGGCTGGCCATCGCCCGCCGCATTCCGTCCGCCTGGCTGCTGGGCGCACAACTGCTGGCGGTGCTGTTGTATCCGGCGCTGGATGACACCGCCAGTGGCCGTGCGGCACTGGGCATGTTCGGCATGGCGGTGCTCGGCCTGGCGTTGTGGGTGGTGCAGCGCAGTCCGCTGGGCACCTGGTTGGCGCTGCTGTTGGCGATCCCTGCAGTGGTGTTCTCGCTGGCTGGCGCGCTGCTGGACCGTAGCGCCCTGCTGACCACCGCACAGTTGCTGGAGAGCCTGCTGTACTTCTACACGGCCGGTGCGTTGATCGCCTACATGCTCCAGGACCATAAGGTCACGCGCGATGAACTGTTCGCAGCCGGTGCAACGTTCACGTTGCTGGCCTGGGCATTCGCCTTTGCTTTTTCTGTGTGCCAGCAGTGGTATCCGGGCAGTTTCCAGGGCACAGGCGGGGGGGCGCAGCGCACCTGGATGGAGTTGCTTTATCTGAGCTTCAGCTTGCTGTCAGGGGTGGGCTTGAGCGACGTCGTGCCGCTGCATCCACAGGCACGCGCATTGGTCATGCTGGAGCAGTTTTCCGGCGTGATGTACGTGGCTTTGGTGGTTTCGCGACTGGTCGGATTGACCATGCTGAGGCGCGTTTGAAAATGAACGCCAGATAAAAATTTCGCGCCCAAAAGGGCGCGAATAGTGTTGCGAATTATGTGAATGCGTCGGCGAGAGAGAGCCTGATGTCGACCACGCGATAGGCGAGGTAACCGGCATAGGCTAGTATTCGCGCGCTTCATTGTTTTTGCGGTATGCGCCGATGCTTTGTGCGGAGTCTGGCTTTTCGCTGTTCCCAGGACGGGACGGTATCGAAGGCGAACACTGCCCGGGACCTGTCTCCACTGTGTAGCGGAAAATGAACAGCAGCGAATTCCAGCCCCCCGGATTCGATCGGATCCGGATAGGAGAGTGCACCGTCACTCTGTCCTCGCGCGAAGTCGAGGTCGTCGGTGCGCGTCGCCCGCGCCGGCTGACGCCGAAGGCGTTGGGCGTGCTGCGCGCGTTGCTGCGGCAGCCGGGTCGTGTCGTCACCCGCGATGAACTGTTTGCCGAAGTGTGGCCGGACACGCTGCCGACCAACGATGTGCTGACCCAGGCCGTCACGCAGCTGCGCAAGGCCTTCAGCAACGACGACGACAATGGTCAGGCCTATATCGAGACCATCGCCAAGACCGGCTATCGCCTGCTGGTGCCCGTGCAGGTGCTGGACGATGTCGAGCCGGTCTCATCGCTGATGCCCGATGACGAGCCCGTGGAAGTGCAGCCAGCCACTGCGGCGATTGCCGTGGTGCCTGCGCATGTGCAGGAGAAACGTCGCCGTTGGCGTCATGTCCGTCGTCGCGTGCTGCTGCTAGTGGGTGTGGTGATGCTGGTTGCGTTGCTGGTATTAACCGCGCTGCTGCTTCGCCGGGCACCGGCCAGCAGTTCGGCGGTGGACGCCGCCGTGGAGAACGGCACGCGAGTGATTGGCAGTCCAGAACGACCCTATCGGCTGATCACTGCGACCAGCGGCTTTGAAACCTATCCCACGCTCTCACCTGATGGCTCGCTGGTGGCCTATGAAGGCGCCAACGAAGATGGCACTGGCGGTGGCGCGATCAAGGTGCAGACCTCCGGCAACGCACCGGCACGGCAGCTCCTGGTGCCACCGGCCGGCGCGGTCGATCGTTTCCCGAACTGGTCGCCGGATGGGCGCGAGATCGCCTTCGCGCGTTTCTCTGCCGATGGTGGCTGCCAGGTGCTGGTCGCCAGCGCCACCGGCGGTGCAGTGCGCCAGGCCACGCGTTGCGATGGCACCGAGCTGCTCAGTTTCGACTGGACCCCCGATGGCCGCGGGTTGGTGTTTGGCAGTATGGTCGGGCGCTACGCACATCGCGGCATCCGAGTGCTGGATCTGGCCAGCGGCCAGTGGCGCGCGCTGGAATACAGCGTCGACCAGGATGACTTTGACTACGCACCGCGCTATTCGCCCGACGGACAGTGGCTGGTGTTCGTGCGCAATCCGCAGTTGGGTGATCTGTGGCGCATGCCGGCCAGTGGTGGTGTGCCCGAACAATTGACCAACGAAGCGGCCGAGCTGCGTGGCTGGGCCTGGCTGGACGATGGCCGCACCATCGTGTTTGGTCGCCGCGTCGACAGCGAAGCGCGGCTTTACTACCTGGATGTCGAGCGGCATACGCTGCGTGATGCCGGTCTGGATGATGCACAGTGGCCGGCAGTGTCGCGCCGCGGTGGCATGCTGGCCTTCGTTCACCGGCGCGCTCAGTTCGGCGTGTTCAAGGTGCCGATGCAGGGCAATGGCGCGCCTGAGCGCCTGTTTGCTTCCAGTGGCCGCGATGGGCAGCCGATGGCCGCGCCGGATGGGCGGCAGCTGGTTTTCACCTCCGATCGCTCCGGCAGCTTCGCGCTGTGGTGGGCGGATATGCAGCGCCCTGATTCGCTGCGACCCATTGAAGGGCTGCGGCCGGAAGCGCGGCAGGCGCCGGACTGGTCGGCCGACAGTCGGCAGTTGCTGGTGGTCGGCCGCGACCAGCATGGACGGACCGTGGTCTATGAAATCGCCCCGCGTGATGAACGCCTGCACCCTTTGCCGGTCCCGGCCGAGCAGCCCCTGCAGGCCTTGTATGGAGCCACGCCGGAACAACTGCTGGTGGTCGAGCGCGATACCGACCAGCGCACCCGGCTGAGCCTGTTCGATCGCAGTGTGCAGCCATGGCGCCTGCTGGCCAGCATCGATGGTGTTTCGCAGGCGCGATTCGACCGCAACAGTGGCCGGGTGTTGTTCACGCGGTTGGCCGCTGGCGGGCTGTGGTCGGTGGACGCGGCGCTGTCGCCAGCCAGCGTGCAGCAGATCAGTGATGACCGGCCCAGCCGTTGGCGATACCGGGCCTGGACCGTGGCCGGCAACAGCAGCATCGGTTACCTGGGCACATCGACCAGCTGTGGCACGACTCTGGTGCGGATCCAGGTCGGTCGCGAGGAACCGGAGCGCTGCCTGGACGCAGAACGGCTCAGTGCCGGCAACGGGCTCAGCGCCAGTACCGATGGACGTGACCTGTTCGTGGCGATGGCGGTCAGCGATGGTGCCGACATCGGTGTGATGCGGTTGCCTGAACGCCCGCCCGCGCTGTTCCCGGCTTTCTCCAAGTTGCTGTTGTTCAAGGGAAATGGGCCTTCGTAATTTTTTCGTCGGGACCTCGCCGCGAATTCGTGGCGATCTCGTCGGACTTTCCTGACGCGGTGCCGCCTGATTTGGCAAAACGGAGTCCTGTACTAGGCAAATCCGTGGTGCCCCCATGCGTCAACTCTCGCTGGCCGATCGCGGCCAAACCGTCTCCCTGGATCGCTCGCTCGACGATGTCGCCCCGACCTGCCTCGGTGTGGCACGGCTGGGCAGCCTGCAGACCGCTGGCAGCAGCTTCACTGTCTGGATGCAGGTACGTGGCAGTTCCTGGGTGGAAGCCAAGGAAGGGCGTTTCCGCCTGCGCCAGGGCGAGTGGATCGCCTTCGAGAAGGAATCGCGTCCACTGGTGCAGGCAGGTCGCAACGGGTTGTGCATTGGCCTGAACCTGACCGTCGAAGCCCTTCGCGTGCTGACCGAGATGGCCGACTGCGGACTGTATGCCGGTCGTGGCCGGATGAACCGCGGCGACGCCCGTGTTGCCCTGCGGCTGTGGCGCGATGCGCTGGCCAGCGGCCAGCCGGCCCAGGCGCTGCGCCCGCTGCTGCTGCACCTGGCGGGCCTGCAGCGCGGACTGGCCGACAACGTGCAGCGCTGCCCGGGCCGCTCGCGCAGCCGCAAGCGCCAGGTGTTCGGCCGCATGCAGCGTGCCCGCCTGTACCTGGAAGGCAACAGCCACCGGGTGGTGCGCATCGGCGAGCTGGCCGAGCTGACCAATTTCTCCAGCTGGTACTTGTCCAAGACCTTCCAGAGCCTGTACGAGGAAAGCCCGCAGTCGTTGTCGGCGCGGCTGCGCCTGGAGCGGGCCGCCGATCTGCTGCGCGACACCGATATGATGGTCGGTGAGGTCGCTGCGGCCAGTGGTTTCGACAACTGCTGCAGCTTCGCGCGTGCGTTCCGTGCCCGCTACGGCCAGTCGGCTTCGCGCTTCAGGGAGAACGGCGGCTTGCTCCCGCCACATTCTGCAAAGTCTCCGGTTGGTTCGCGCAAATACAGCGCTGCAACGCAATCGTAACGTGCTGGGGTGTTTTAACACGCTGCTAACACGTACCTTGGAGAGATTGATGAACGTTCGTAATCCCGCAGTGCGGTTCGGCTTGCTGCCGGCCGGCATCGCGCTGGCGCTGGCGCCGGCCTTTGCTTCGGCTCAGGAAGCAAAGGGCACCACCGACCTGGACCGCATTTCGGTCACCGGCTCGCGTATCCGCGGCGCTGCCGTTGAAACCCAGCAGCCGGTCGTTACCCTCAGCCGTGAGAACCTGGAAAAGCAGGGCTATACCTCGGTTGCCGACGTCCTGCAGAACCTGACCTCGGCCGGTTCCCCGGCCATCTCGCGTTCGGAATCGCTGGCTTCCGGCGAAAACGTCGGCGGCTACTACGTCGACATCCGCAACCTGGGCGCCCAGCGCACCCTGGTGCTGATGAATGGCAAGCGCCTGGGCGCTACCACCTCGGGTTACCAGGATCTGAGCCAGATCCCGATGTCGGCCATCGAGCGCATCGAAATCCTGAAGGATGGCGCCTCCGCCATCTACGGGTCGGACGCGATCGCCGCCGTGGTCAACGTGATCACCCGCAAGCGCTTTGACGGTGCTGAAGCCAGCGTCTATGTCGGCCAGTACGGCAAGGGCGACGGCGACACCACCACCTATTCGTTCACCCTCGGCAGCGAAGGTGAGCGTGGTGGCGTGACGCTGGCCGCCGAGTACTCCAAGCAGGACCCGGTGTGGGCCAAGGACCGCTGGTTCAGCCGTGACGGCAACGCCGGCCCGAACTACCCGGGCTCGGGTGCCAGCCCGATCAACCAGAAGGGTGGGTTCTGCGACCCGTGCGTGACCCCCAACCTGAAGAAGGGCGAGCCCGGCTACATCGGCCCGACCGACCAGCGCTGGTACACCCTGCGCGATGGCGGCGACCCGACCAAGCGTTCGGACTATCGTCTGGAAACCAGTGCTGACGCCGTCAATGCCAACGAGCAGATGATGGTGCAGACCGGCATCGAGCGTAAGTCGCTGTACGTCAACGGCAACTACGACTTCACCGACTCGATCGCGTTCAATGCGGACGTGATCTACAACGAGCGCACCACCAACCAGCAGATCGCCGGTTACCCGTACCAGTCGGCCTCGTTCGATACCCCGCTGTCGAAGGACAGCGCGTTCAACCCGACCGATCAGGACCTGACCTTCCGTCGCCGTCTGTGGGAAATGCCGCGTACCACCGAAAGCAAGCTGAAGACCCTGCGCTTTGCGCCGAGCGTCAGCGGCTTCTTCGAGTTCGCCGGCAGGACCTTCGACTGGGACGTCGGTGCGCTGTGGAACCGCAACGAATCGACCAAGACTGGTCACGGCGACATGAGCCTGATCGCCTCGCGCCAGGCGCTGGGTGCTTCGTTCGTTGGTCCGGACGGCGTGGCCCGTTGCGGCACCAGCATGGCTGACCCGCTGGCCACCAGCAACTGCCGTCCGTGGAACCCGCTGCTGCCGTACGGCGTTGCAGGCAATGGCTCGCTGGCTGACCCGGCTGCCCAGTCGTTCCTGTTCCCGTACTTCACCGATACCGGTCTGACCAAGACCACCAGCTTCACCGCCAACCTGTCCGGTTCGATCGTGACCCTGCCGGCCGGTGATCTGGGCTTCGCCGTGGGCGTGGAGCACCGCAAGGAAGAAGGCCGCTTCTCGCCGGACGCCTTCGCACAGTCGGGTGAGTCCACCGGTCTGGGCAAGCAGACCACCCAGGGTGACTACTCGCTGGATGAAGTCTACCTGGAGCTGAACGTGCCGGTCCTCGCCGACATGCCGTTCGCCAAGGAGCTGACCCTGAATGCTGCGACCCGCTACTCGGACTACAGCAACTTCGGCAACACCCTGAACTCCAAGTTCGGCTTCACCTGGCGTCCGCTGGACGAACTGCTGGTCCGTGGCACCTGGGCTGAAGGCTTCCGTGCCCCGACCATCGACGATCTGTACGGTGGCCTGAGCAGCAGCTTCGAGTCCTACACCGATCCTTGCGGTATCACCGCTCCGGGCTCGGTCAATGGCAACGGCGCTTGCTCCTCGCGTGGCGTGCCGGTGGGTTACACGCAGCTGGGCCAGGGCCTTGTTCCCTGCACCTCGACCCCGTGCGCTACCCCGGACCAGTTCATTTCCGGTTCCAACTCCGCGCTGAAGCCGGAAACTTCCAAGAGCACCACCGTGGGTGTGGTGTGGAGCCCGCGTTGGGTCCAGGGTCTGGACATCTCGCTGGACTGGTACAAGTACGAAATCAGCGACATGATCATCGCCGACAGCGTCGATCGTATCCTGCGCGACTGCTACGTGCTGGGTGATTCGGCCCGTTGTGCCGGTCACACCCGTGCTGGTGATGGCCACATCTCCGCGATGACCTATGGTCTGGCCAACCTGGGCCAGATGGAGACCCAGGGCTACGATCTGGGTATCAAGTACCGCCTGCCGGAACTGGCCATCGGTCAGTTCAACATCGATTGGCAGACCAGCTACCTGTCCAAGTACGACGAGCAGGGCCAGAATGCTGATGGCAACAACATCACCATCGGCCGTGTCGGCGAAGCCGGCCTGTTCCGTCTGCGCTCGAACGTGGGTGTTAACTGGTCGAAGGGTGACTTCGGCGTGTCCTACATGGCGCGTTACTACTCGGGCATGAACGAAGCCTGCGTGGCCAACCGTCCCTGCGATGTCGCTGATCGTTACCAGAACGGCGAGAAGTCCCCGCTGCGCAAGACGGGCTCCAACACCTTCCACGATCTGCAGGTCAGCTGGAAGGCGCCGTGGGATGCGACCATTGCTCTGGGTGCCAACAACGTGTTCGACCACAAGGGCCCGATCATGTTCACGCAGCCGAACTCGAGCTTCGCCTACTACGGCGGTTTCGATGTCGGTCGCTTCCTGTACATGAAGTACACCCAGCGCTTCTGATAGTTCGAAGTGCAATCGCAGTAACAGGAGGGCGGGCCGCAAGGTCCGCCCTCTTCTTTTGTAGGGAAACTCCGAAGCATGTTGGAAGGTGAGCGAAGTCACGATCCTGCTGTGTCGTAATCAACACAGTTAAGGGGTCCACTTCCGGACGCCTGCACATGGAGAGAGCGATGAAGAGCACGCTGTTGCACAAACTGTCTGCTGCTGCACTGATCTATGCAACATTGGTGGGGGCGGTGTTCGCCCAGACCGGTGGCGTCTGCGGTGGTGGACTCTACTGCGAAGAGTTCCGGCAGCAGTGCCTGGCCGCAGGCAAGTCGAAGGTGCTGTGCGATCTGCAGTATCGTCATTGCGTGCAGGACGCCTGCGGCGCGCGTTGATGCATAAAAGGCGCGCCTTTGCAGGCGCGCCTTTTATTGGTCCTGCCAGTGTGATGGAGAGACTCAGGCCTCTCCTGGAATCAGTCCCATCAACGCATTGGCATGCTCGCGCCACTGCGGCAGCTTGTTGAGTACGCCCGCGCGCTGCAGGTAGTCCTCGTCCACCGGGTCGCCATTGACCAGTGCCAGTGCCACATGCACCGCGCCGGTCACCCAGAAGCTGCGGGTGCTGGCACGCTGTGGCTGCAGATGGAACGCCACCGCTTCGATGATCGGCATCGGCAGTCCCCACAGGCCCAGCAGGTAGGCGCCGGCTTCGGCGTGGCCTGGGCGCGCGTCGCCAGCCAGCGACGGCTCGGTGCGCTCGTTGCGTACACCCGGCAGCAGCAGGCCGATATCGGCCAGCAGCGCGGCGGTTGCGCCCAGTTCGGCACTGGATTCGGGCAGCAGGCGTGCGGCCAGCCGCGAGGCGAGCAGGGCACGTTGCTGCAGCGAGTTGCGTTCGGCCGTGGACAACGTCGGTGCCGAGAACACTTCGCTGGCCAGTACCAGGTCGCGCAGCGTCGACAGGCCGAGGCGTGTCACCGCCGTGCGCAGGTCGGCAATGGTGCGGCCCTGGCTGAAGAACGCCGAGTTCGAAAGCTGCAGCACCTTGGCGGCAATCGCGGGATCGGCGGCAACCAGCTTGGCCACGTCGGCGCTGTCGGCATCGTCGTCGTGTTCCAGCGCCTGGGTCAGGCTCAGGTACAGGTGCGGCGGCGACGGCAGCTTCTCGATGCGGCCGATGGCACCGCGCAGACGGGGGCTGTCCAGTACCTCGCGCAGCTCTTCCAGGCTGGTCAGTGCCTCCAGCAGCACTTCCGGCGCCAGCGGCAGTGGCAGGAAGCGGTGGGCGACACCGATCAGGCGCGCCGGCGGCGGACGGTTGCCATGCTGGGCATCCACCAGTGCGATACGGATGGTTTCCGGGCGCAGCGTCCGGATCTGGCCGAGCAACGTGGTTGCATTGAGGTCCGGCAACTGCGGACAGACAATCACCGCATCCACGCCCTGCGTAGCCACCGCGGTCATCGCGGTCTGGCCATCGGTGGCGGTCAGCGGCTGCCAGTCTTCCCCAAGATCGGCAATGAATTCGGTCAGCTCGGCCGGCAGGCTGGCTGCATCCCCAACAAGCAGAATACGCACGACACATTCCCCTGGCTGTCTCGACGATGGATGTCGACGACGTGTGAAGTGACGCAATTTACCTAATACGGCGGCACGTGTGATGTGCCGCAGTCATGAAACGTGACCCGCATCGCTCCGACGGCCTGCGCCGGAGCGATCCGGTTCAGGCTCAGGCCTTGCTGTCGAGATGGCGCTGGTGCGCCTCGATCAGGATCTGCTTGGCCTCAGCGGCGCCGCCCCAACCGTCCAGCTTGACCCACTTGCCCTTCTCCAGGTCCTTGTAGTGCTCGAAGAAGTGGCCGATGCGCTCCAGCCAGTGGCTGGACACCTGGGCGATGTCTTCCACGTGGGCGTAGCCACTGAAGATCTTCGAGACCGGCACGGCCAGGATCTTCTCGTCGCTGCCTGCCTCATCGCTCATCTTCAGCACGCCGACCGGACGGCAGCGCACGACCGAGCCCGGTACCAGCGGCAGCGGCAGCACCACCAGCACGTCGGCCGGGTCGCCGTCGCCGCACAGGGTGCTTGGCACGTAGCCGTAGTTGCACGGGTAGCGCATCGGGGTCGACAGGATACGGTCGACGAAGATCGCGCCGGTTTCCTTGTCCACTTCGTACTTCACCGGCTCCGAGTCCTTCGGGATCTCGATGATGACGTTGATTTCTTCCGGCGGGTTCTTGCCGGGCGAGACGAGTTCCAGACCCATGGTCGTGCTCCAGGTGGGGGATATAGACGGATAGCCCCCCATTTTATGCCTTTGCCGGGCGCTGTGCAGGGGGCGGGGCCGACAGCACGGCGCGGCAGTGGCCCACCCTTGCGGGAGGTGTTGCCCGATGGGGTTGTCGGGACGCCGGGTGCAGGCTGGAACCCTCTTCCCGAGGAGCTCCCGCATGAAAGTGTCTGCCCTGCCGATCGGCCTGACCTGCGCGCTGCTGATGGCGCCGTCGGTACAGGCGTTTCCCTATGTCGATCTGATCGACTACCCGCACCAGGAGGCCAACTGGGACCGCTTCTTCGCCCTGGAAGGCCGGTTGCAGCATGGTTTCGACGCCATCTGTGGCGACACCTTCTGCGAGGGCGAGTACAGCGACATCCGTGCCCTGCGCCTGCGCTGCTCGGTCGATGCGGTGCGCGGCACCATCCAGGAGTGCCTGTGGGCATTTGCCGCCAGTGATCTGGAGGTCTCCCGCAACGATGGCACGATCGTGGCCCGGCAGCCGACCTGGCTGTGCCGGCTGCCGCTCATGCCGGGCACCGGGGTGGAGGCCTTCCATGCCGCGCTGGCGGCTCGCAATCCGCTGCACGATCCGCTGCCGGGCACGTCGCAGAGCGCCTATGACGGCCTGACCGAGTGCATCCATTGATGAGAACGTGACTGATTCGCATTAACGGAGTAGCATGCGCGGCGCCTTCCGTCTGTCCTCCCGGCCTCGCGCATGTCCTCCAATGCCGCCACCCTCACCGAACTGCTGATCCGCGAGCGGCCGGCACTGCTGCGCCGGGTGCAGCGCATCCTGGGGGGCGACAACGGCGCCGAAGACGTGATCCAGGCGGTGTGGTTCAAGGCACGTGGGGTCGACGACAGCCAGGCCATCGACAACCCACGGGCCTATCTGTACCGGCTGGCCGCCAACCTGGCCACTGACCACGGCCGCGAATCGACCCGCCGCAACCGCCTGCTCGCAGACCATTACCTGTGGGGGCCGGACGAGGTGATCTCGACCGAAGAGCAGGCGATGGCACAGGACGAACTGCAGCGGGTGCTGGATGCCGCCGGCCACCTGCCGGAGCCGACCCGCACCATTTTCCGCCTCAACCGCCTGCAGGGCCTGACCCAGGCCGAGATCGCACGCCGCCTCGGCGTGTCGGTGACCACTGTCGAAAACCACGTGCGCTCCGCGCTGCAACGCCTGGCCTGGGCGCGCAGCGGCCGATGATCGACCCGGCTTGGGGCAGGCCTTCGCTGAAACGTCTTGATTACTGGACCGTGCATGCGGTCTAGTTCCTCTGCCCGCGCTTGAATGCGCCTCTCTGCCAGCCGATGAGCCCGCCGAACACGCTGCCCGCCGCCAACGACGATGCCCTGGCCGAACAGGCCCGGGGCTGGATCGCGTGGTTGGCGTCGGGCGACATCAGTGATGCGCGCATGCGCGACTTCGAGTGCTGGCTGGCACTGCCGGGGCATCGTCGTGCCTTCGAGCACGAGCGTGTGCTGTGGCGCAGTGCCGGGCCGCGTCCGCCACAGGCCGCGACGATCGTGCGGCGCCGGCCGCAGCGCCTGCGGTGGGCGATGGCCGCCGCTGCGGCGCTGGCGATGCTGGTGGTGTGGCCGGAAGCCTGGCTGCGTGCGCAGGCCGACCATCGAAGCACGCATGTCGTAAAGAACGTGCAGCTGCCCGATGGCAGTCGCGCGGTGCTGGATGCCGACAGCGCGATCGCCGTGCGCTTCGATGCGAATGCGCGCCAGATCGAGCTGCTGCGTGGCCGCGCCTGGTTCGAGGTCAGTCCGGACGCGCAGCGGCGTTTCAGCGTGCGTGCCGGCAATGGCGTGGTTGAGGATATCTCCACCGCGTTCACCGTTGCGCGAGGCGATGACCGGGTGGAAACCCAGGTCGGGCAGGGCAGGGTGCGTGTGGCCAGCCCGGCCGACGGTGGCTGGACCTATCTGCAGGTGGGGCAGCGTGCGGTCTATGGCGAGCGCAGTGGCGTGACGCGGCTCGATGACGTGGCCGCTGACAGCGTCGGCGCCTGGCGGCAGGGTGAGCTGTTGCTGGAGCAGGCCAGCGTCGCCGACGCGGTGCGAGGGGTGGGGCGCTATCGTGCCGGCCCGACCTTTGTACGCGGTGATCTGTCGCGGTTGCCGGCGGTCAGTGCGGCGTTGCGCATCGATCGTCCGGAACAGGCGCTGGACGCGCTGGCGGCAACGGCAGGTTTGCAGGTCACCCGCCTGCCGCTCGGGGTCGCCATCGTCCATCAGTAGATCCCCGCCATTCCCCGGTGTGCCGACCAACGGTCGGAACCCACCACTGCAACCAGCCGACCAACGGTCGGCACCCATCGCGACCGCGAATCTCCCTTGGGGTTGTCGCCACCCCATCCGTCTTACCCCGCGAACGTACCCGCCGCCGCCACGTACGTCGCCGTGTCCGCGCCTGCCGCGGATGACGCCGCGCCCGCGGCTCCGATTACCTGACAGGTTCCCCCATGTTCGACTCCCATCGCCCGGGCCGCGTGCTGCGCCCGTCCCGCCTGTGCATCGCGTTGCTGGCTGCCGGCCTCGCCAGCGCCGCACCATCGTCCGTATTGGCGCAGGACGCCGCCAGCGGCCATGCGGCCATGCAGCGTTTCGACATTCCCGCGCAGCCGCTGGATGAAGCGCTGCGCAGCTACATGCGCCAGTCCGGCGTGCAGGTGGTGTATCCGGCTACGCTGGCCCAGGGCGTGAGCTCGCACGCGGTCAGTGGCAACCTGTCTTCCGATGAGGCCCTGGCCCGCCTGCTGCAGGGCAGTGGCCTGGCGGTGCGCCGGGTCGGCGCCGATGCGGTCACCCTGGAGGCGGCATCCCCAGCGCAGGCCGACAGCGGCGTGATCGTCACCGACACGCTGAGCGTGGCCGGCGACCGCGTCGACAGTGGCGCGGCCAGCGATGAGGCGCGGCTGCTCGACAGCTACCGCAGCGTGGGCTCCACCACCACGCTCAATCGCACGCATCTGGAGCGCTTCCGCGGTACCTCCAACGGCGACATCGTCAAGGGCGTGGCCGGCGTCACCGCCGGTGATCCGCGCGTGGGCAACGGTTTCGACGTCAACATCCGTGGTATCCAGGGCCAGGGCCGCGTGCCGGTGATCATCGACGGTGGCCAGTCGAGCATGGACACCTACCGAGGCTACGCAGGCCAGTCGCAGCGCAGCTACCTCGATCCGGACCTGATCTCCAGCCTGACCATCACCAAGGGCCCGAGCCTGCAGGCCAATGCCTCCGGTGGCATCGGCGGCGTGGTCGAGATGGAAACGCTGAAGATCGGCGACGTGCTGCGCGAAGGCCGTGACTTCGGCGTACGCGTGCGTGGTGGCCTGGCCAACGCCAGTGCCAACAACCTGCCTTCCTACAGTGCCGCGCCGCGCAGCGATCGCAGTGCCACCGGCAGCCAGTTCTTCAACGTCGCCGCGGCTGGTCATTGGGATCGTTTCGATCTGGTCGCCGCCTATGCCTACCGTGACAATGGAAACTACTTCTCCGGAAAGCACGGCTACGACGATTTCCCGCAGACCCGGCGCACGCTGGCACCGCTGAATCCGCCGCGTACCGAGGTCTTCAATACCTCGGCGCGCTCGAAGTCGGCGCTGCTCAAGGGCACCTGGCGCATCGACGATGCACAGACGCTGGAAGCAGGCTATCGCCGCTACGAAGGCACCGCCGGCGAGATCATGGCGTCGCAGATCATCCGTGTGGATCGCGACCGCATCCCGCAGTGGGATCCGGGCCACGTTGACATGGACAGCTACACCCTGCGTTACCGCTTCAACCCGGACAGCGAGCTGATCGACCTGCGCGTCAATGCCGCCTACACCGACACCGACAGCGTGATGTACAACAGCCTCACCGGCATCACCCCGTGGTACTTCGATCGACGCACCGAGTGGTACGACGCGCCCAGCTTCAGTGGCGACCCCGGCTACAAGGATGCCTACCGCAATCCGCTGCGACAGAAGCGCTTCGGCCTGGATGCCAGCAATACCTCGAAGTTCGACACTCGTGCCGGCGCGTTCACCCTCGACTACGGCCTGTCCTACAGCGACGAAGACATCGCGCCGGGTAGTTCGGGGCCGGTCATGCACGACGATCTGATCAACAACCGTTTCCTGCGCAACGCCGAGCGCAAGGAATACAGTGCCGTGGCCTCGCTGAAGTGGCAGCCCGATGAGCACTGGGAACTGCTGGCCGGCGGCCGCTGGAACCGGGTGGACGTGCAGGACCGCAACCGCTTGGCCACGCCCGATGCCTATGAGGTGCAGGGCCAGTACCGCTACACCGAACTGCTCAACGGCAACCCGGCGCTGCCGTCGTGGCGTGCCAAACGCATCGCGCTGCTGAACTGGTATCCGGATGCCAACGGCAACTTCACCCAGGCATCGCTGCTGGCTTCACCGTACAAGAAGGGTACGGTGGGCGACATCGGTGGCTGGAACTTCTACGACGCCGGCAAGGCGCAGGACCTGGAGGTGCCGGTCAGCTGGACCTGGTCGCAACCGATCCGCCGTCGTGACACCGCGTTCTCGCCGACCGCCAGCGTGGCCTACCGCTTCAGCGAAGACACCATGGTCTACGTGAAGTACGCCGAAGGCACCAAGCTGCCGAGCCTGTTCGAGACCACGCTGGGCCTGTTCACCGCCGCCAAGCCGGTCGGCGAGCTGAAGCCGGAGCGTGCGCGCAGCTGGGAAATCGGTGCCAGTACCATCCGCTACGACCTGTTCACCGCCGGCGACCGCCTGGCGCTGAAGCTGGCCTACTTCGATACCCGCATCGACGATCTGATCACCCGCGACTACCGCACGCTGTCGGCCGGCCTGATCCGCAACGTCGATCAGTTCAAGGTCTCGGGCATGGAGTTCCAGTCCAGCTATGACAGCGGCAAGGTGTTTGCTGATCTGTCCGCGCACTACTACTTCAAGGCCAAGACCTGCGCACCGGACATCGCCGCCGAGCGCCGTGCCTATGGTGCGCAGCGCAAGAACGATGAGCTGGCCAATACGCCCAACTGCGTGGACGGCGGCTTCGAGGGCTCGTATACCAACACCCAGAACCCGCCGCGCTACATGGTCAACCTGACCCTGGGCTCGCGCCTGTTCGACGAACGCCTGACCTTCGGTACCCGCGTGGTCCACAACGCCGGCCCGATCAGCAAGCTGGACAAGGACTGGAACGTGGGCCTGTCGGCGATCCAGCAGCTGTACCGGCCGACTACCCTGGTCGACCTGTTCGCCAGCTGGAGCTTCAACGACCAGCTGTCGGTGGAAGCGGGCGTGGACAACGTCACCGACCGCTACTACCTGGATCCGCTGGCGCTGGGCGTGATGCCGGCCCCGGGCCGTACCGCGAGGCTGGCGCTGACCTGGAAGTACTGATCGGTCGCGGATGAGTGGTGGGGTCGGATCCCTTTCCTGCGGAAAGGGCTCTGACCCCATCGCGCCCCAACCGCCCACGGTGGGTGCGGACCTTGGTCCGCACCGCTTCTGCCGTGCAATCGCCCGCGCCGGGCCATGCCCGGCGTCTGCTTACAGCCCGGTGGCAGCCTTCACTGCATCTTCGTGCAGCGACTCGTTCAACTCATCCACCACGGTGCTCCACGCCGCGTCGGCCTGCAGCGATTCGGACAGGAACTGGCGCTGGGCGTCGTTCCAGTAGGTCGCCTCGACCACCTCCACATCGGTGGCCAGCTGGTGCTCGCGGATGAAGCGGGCGATGCCCTCGGCGCTGGCGTCCAGGCCCAGCTGCAGGAACAGGTTGGTCATGCGCGGTTCGGTGGTGATCATCATCGGTTCCGGGTGGAAGAAGGGACTGGCCCATTATCGGTGCACATGGGCTTGGGGAAAGCCCCGTGGCGAACGTCTACAGCAGGACGACCCCCTTGGCATTCCCCCATGAACGCACACATCGCCCCTGAAGACAGCCGCAGCCTGCGGCTCAAGGCCGCCACCCGCGACAGCCACGGCGCGTTGGACAAACGCATCATGGCCGGCGACATCTTCGCTGACCGCGGCAACTTTGCCCGTTTCCTGCGCGTGCAGTACCGCTTCCACCGCAGCATCGATGCGCTGTATGCCAACCCCGCGCTGGACGCACTGCTGCCCGACCTCGGTGAGCGCCGCCGCCTTACACAGGTGGCACGCGATCTGCAGGACCTGGAGCAGACCCTGCCGGGGGCCGACATCGCGGCGTTGCCGTCCGATCTGGAGCTGCCCGCTGCATTGGGGTGGCTGTATGTGGCCGAGGGCTCCAACCTGGGCGGCACCGTGCTGTACAAGATGGCTGCCAAGCTCGGCCTGGACCGCGATTTTGGTGCCCGTCACCTGGCCGCGCACCCGGATGGCGCGGCGCGCCACTGGCGTGAGTTCACCGCTGCGCTGGATGCGGTGCCGCTGAGCGCCGAGCAGGAGCAGCAGGTGATCGATGCGGCGGACGCCGCCTTCCGCAGCGTGCACGGCCACGTTGAAGTGGAATTCGCCTGATGGACACCTTCTGCGTGCAGGCGCACGGCTGATGCGCTGGCTCTGGTTCGCGCTGGGCTGGGTGATGGTCGGGCTCGGGGTGATCGGCGCGCTGCTGCCGGTGATGCCGACCACCATCTTCCTGATCCTGGCAGTGGGCTGCTTCGCACGCAGTTCACCGAAGTTCGAGCAGCGCCTGCTGGCGCATCCGCGTTATGGCCCGTCGCTGCGTCTGTGGCGCGAGCAGGGTGCGGTATCGCGCAAGGGCAAGGCGTTTGCCAGCGCCGGCATGGCAGTGGGGTTCGCCCTGTTCTGCTGGGGCGCGCACCCGTCGTGGCGGCTGCTGCTGGGCGTGGGCCTGTTCTTCGCGGTCAGCGCCGGCTACGTGCTCAGCCGCCCGGCACCGCGGCTGGAGCCCAATCCGGTCGTGGAAGTGGACGACGCCAATGATCCGCGCACGGCCCGCCGCCGTGCAGCGACCCCTGATGCTGATGGAAAACGAGACGATGCTGCCTGCTGACCTGGCCCCCGTGGCTGCCCCTGCACTGACGCCCTGGGGCATGTATCTGGCCGCCGACGTGGTGGTGAAGACAGTGATGATCGCGCTCGCGCTGGCATCGCTGGCCACCTGGACCGTCCTGTTGGCCAAGGGCTGGGAGCTGGCCCGCCAGGCACGGCAGCTGCGGGCGGCGCTCGCGCTGTTGCTGCAGGCGCCGAGCCTGCCCGGCGAGAGCGCCGACGCCAGTGTTCAACAGGGCACCGCATTCGCCATGCTGGACGCAGCGCGCACCGAATTGCGCCTGTCGCAGGAACTGGATAGTCGCGACGGCATCAAGGAACGCATTGCCTCGCGCCTGGACCGCATCGAACTGGAGACCGCGCGCATGCAGCGACGCGGCATCGGCGTGCTGGCCAGCATCGGCGCGGTGGCGCCGTTCGTCGGCCTGTTCGGCACGGTGTGGGGCATCATGAACAGTTTCATCGGCATCGCGCACAGCAACACCACCAACCTGGCGGTGGTTGCACCCGGTATTGCCGAGGCCTTGCTGGCGACCGCGCTGGGCCTGGTCGCAGCGATTCCCGCAGTACTGGTCTACAACCATTTCAGCCGCGTGCTGGCCGGCCTGCGTGGCCTGCTCGGCGATCTGTCGGCGGCGGTGCAGCAGCTGGTGTCGCGTGACCTCGATCGTGCCGTTCCGCGTAACGCAGCGGCGCCGCTGCGTGCCGTGCACTGAGGCGCGACGATGGCGATCAGGACCGCGTCCGACCGTGACGACGCGCCGGAAGAAGCGCACGAGATCAACGTCACGCCCTTCATCGACGTGATGCTGGTGCTGCTGATCATTTTCATGGTGGCTGCACCGCTGGCCACCGTATCGGTTCCGGTGCAGCTGCCGGCCAGCAGCGCCAGTGCCACGCCGCTGGAACAGGCGCCGGTGTATGTGACCGTGCAGGCTGATCTGTCGCTGCGCGTTGGCGAACAGGCCGTCGCGCGCGACGGGCTGGCGGCTGCATTGCAGGTGGCCACTCACAGTGACACCGAGCAGCGCATCTTCCTGCGCGCCGATACCCGTGTGCCCTACGGCGAACTGATGGCGACGCTGGATGCATTGCGTGCGGCGGGTTACCTGAAGGTGGCGCTGGTCGGCCTGGAGCAGGGCACGCGATGAGTGGACTGCGGCGCTGGGCGACCAGCCTGGCGATCGTGCTGCTGGTGCATGCGCTGTTGATCGGCGCGGCCTGCTGGTGGGCGGCGCGCGCACCGGTGCTGGCTGCGACGGCCCCACCTGCCGCGCTGATGCTGGAACTGGCGCCGATGGCACAGGCACCGCCGGTGCCGCCGCGCGAGGTCGCCACCGGGCCACTGCAGCAGCAACAGCAGCGGCAGGTGCCGAAACCGGCCCTGCGTGAGCTGCCGAAGGCGCCGGTGCAGCCGCAGGGCGACCTGCCACCGGCGCGTACACCGGAGCCGACGCCGTCGCCGGACAGCGCTGACGCCAACGTCGCGCAGACCAGCGCACCGCCGCAGGTGGCGGCCGACGCGGCCGCACGCTACACCGCACCGCAGACCACGGCCGGCGAACGCAGTCGCGCCGAGGCAACCTGGGAAGGGCGCCTGCTAGGGCATCTGCAGAAGCACCGGCGCTATCCGCGCCAGGCCGAGCGGCTGCGCCAGCAGGGCGTGGTCTATGTGCGCTTCGCAGTGGCCCGCGATGGCACGGTTTCCAGCCTGAAGCTGGGCCGCAGCAGTGGCTTCGAACTGCTCGACCAGGAGACGCTGGACACCGTGCGGCGCGCCAGCCCGTTGCCGGTGCCTCCGGCCGAAGTGGCCGGCGACCCGGTGGAAGTGATGGTGCCGGTGTCGTTCTTCCTGCGCGGGCGGTGACCTTGTAGAGCCGATCCGATGCTCGGCTGTTCTCCGATCCCGCGAGCCCGTTGAGCCGAGCATGGGCTCGGCTCTACAGGGGGCCTTACAGCAGCGGCACCAGCAGCAGCGCCACGATGTTGATGATCTTGATCAGCGGGTTGATCGCCGGGCCGGCGGTGTCCTTGTACGGGTCACCCACGGTATCGCCGGTCACCGCGGCCTTGTGCGCTTCGCTGCCCTTGCCGCCGAAGTGGCCATCCTCGATGTACTTCTTGGCATTGTCCCAGGCACCACCGCCGGTGGTCATCGAAATGGCCACGAACAGGCCGGTCACGATCGTGCCGATCAGCAACCCGCCCAGCGCACGTGGCCCCAGCAGCAGGCCGACCACCACCGGTACCGCGACGGGCAACAGCGAGGGCACAATCATTTCGCGGATCGCCGAGCGGGTCAGCATGTCCACCGCACGGTCGTACTGCGGCTTGGCAGTACCCTGCATGATGCCGGGGATCTCGCGGAACTGGCGCCGCACTTCCTCCACCACCGCGCCGGCGGCGCGCCCAACGGCTTCCATCGCCATCGCACCGAACAGATAGGGAATCAGACCGCCGATCAGCAGGCCGATGATCACCGTGTGATCGCTGAGGTCGAAGCGGAACTCCTGGCCGGGATTGGCTGCCTGCAGGTTGTGGGTGTAGTCGGCGAAAAGCACCAGCGCGGCCAGTGCCGCCGAGCCGATGGCATAGCCCTTGGTCACCGCCTTGGTGGTGTTGCCCACTGCATCCAGCGGATCGGTGATGTCGCGGATTTCCGAGGGCAGCTCGGCCATCTCGGCGATGCCACCGGCGTTGTCGGTGATTGGCCCGTAAGCATCGAGGGCGACGATCATGCCGGCCATCGACAGCATTGCAGTGGCAGCGATGGCGATGCCGTACAGGCCACCCAGCGCGAACGCACCCCAGATGGCCGCGCACACCGCGATTACCGGCAGCGCGGTGGACTTCATCGAGATGCCGAGGCCGGCGATGATGTTGGTGCCGTGGCCGGTGGTCGATGCCTGTGCCACGTGCTGCACCGGCTTGTACTGGGTGCCGGTGTAGTACTCGGTGATCCACACGATCAGCCCGGTCAGGACCAGGCCGATCAGCGCGCAGCCATACAGCGCGATGGGGCCGTGTACGTTGTCGGCCATCAGCCCGGTGGTGATCGGGTAGAACGCGATGGCCGCCAGCACGCCGGACACGATCACGCCCTTGTACAGCGCGCCCATGATGGAACCGCCCGGCTTCACCTTGACGAACAGCGCACCGATGATCGAGGCGATGATCGATACGCCGCCCAGCACCAGCGGATACAGCACGGCATTGGCACCGGCTTCGGCCAGCATCAGGCTGCCCAGCAGCATGGTGGCGATGACGGTGACCGCATAGGTTTCGAACAGGTCCGCTGCCATGCCAGCGCAGTCGCCGACGTTGTCACCAACGTTGTCGGCGATCACCGCCGGGTTGCGCGGGTCATCCTCGGGAATCCCGGCTTCGACCTTGCCGACCAGGTCGGCGCCGACGTCCGCGCCCTTGGTGAAGATGCCGCCACCCAGGCGCGCGAAGATCGAGATCAGCGACGAGCCGAACGCCAGCCCGACCAGAGCATGCAGCGCCTGGTCCATCTGCAGGCCCATGCGCAGCAGCAGCGCGTAATAGCCGGCCACGCCCAGCAGGCCCAGCCCGACTACCAGCATGCCGGTGATCGCACCGCCGCGGAAGGCGACGTCCATCGCCGCGCTGATGCCGTGTCGTGCGGCCTCGGCAGTGCGCACGTTGGCACGCACCGAGACGTTCATGCCGATATAGCCGGCTGCACCGGACAGCACCGCACCGACCGCGAAGCCGATTGCGGTGTACCAGCTGAGGAAGATGCCGACCAGCACGAACAGCACCACGCCGGCGATGCCGATGGTCAGGTATTGGCGGTTGAGGTAAGCGCGTGCGCCTTCCTGGATCGCGTTGGCGATCGCGATCATGCGCTCATTGCCGGTGGGTTGGCGCAGGATCCAGCGCGCCGAGACGATTCCGTACAGGATCGCGAGAATGGCGCAGCCCAGCGCCAATGACAGCCCATGACGTTCCAGCATTAGACCCCTCCGCAGAATGGATGGACAAGCATCCAGTGGCGATGAACGGCACCACGAGGGGGACGACGGGCTGCAGCCTGGAACCAACCCGTACCGACCTTGGTGGTCGTCCGACGTATGGCGGTGTTCAGCATTCCCTGGTGCCCGCAGTATGCGTGCACCGGCCCCGGGATGGTAGCGCCGGGCCGCGCCTCATGGCCCGCGGCCGCCATCACGACGAACGCATCGCCATGCGCGGGGAACCCGCCGCCGGGACGTGGACTGATTCATGAACCCACGAGCCTTTGCACCCCGTTAAGCCTCCCTCTGCAAGCCTGCGCACAGTCCTGAAGGAGATCCCGCATGCGCCTGTCCCTGTTGATGCTTGCCGTCCTGGCCCCGGCGATGCCCGCGCTGGCTGCCGAAACCCCCGAACTGCAGCGTGCCGTCGGTGCGGCACAGGTGGTGGGCGCGGTGCACACACTGCGGCAGATCCCCGAGGCCTGCGCGCGCCTGGAAGGTGCATTCACCGGCCAGGCTGCCGAGCCATATCGCTTCGCGCCGGTGCGGACCAGCGAGCAGTGCCAGCCGCGCGCACGGTTCGTCGACTACGCCAAGGCGCAGCCGAGCGCGGACAAGGGCTGGAAGCTCAATGATGTGATCCGCGTACCCAATGCCGCATGCCCGGCGCAGCAGGCGGTAGTGCGGGTGTGGCGCCTGCCGGTGAACAGCACCCAGGCATTGGATGGGCAGGGCCAGTCGCGCATCTATCTGGAAGAGGCGAAGAAGCAGGCCGCTGCCGGCAAGATCCCGCAGGTGACGATGTTCGCCGCGCAGCTGCAGATGGAGGGCAAGGCCTGCAATTGAAATTGCGTGGGCGGTGTACCCACGCGGTCATCCACGGGTAGTGCCGGCCGCTGGCCGGCAACCCTGCAATCATCACTCCGCCAGCGTCGCCCCGCGCGCCACCAGTAGCTCGCGCAGCGCCGTGCGATGGCAATGCGCCTCGTCCTCGCAGTAGCAGCCCACGCTGATGTCGCTGTGCTGCGACATCGCGGCCAGCAGGTCCAGCGCGTGCGCCGCATCGGGTGCCTTCATCTCGGCCTTGTAGTGGCGGAAGAACGCATCCCAGTCGGCCTCCGTCTTCGCCTCATGCGCCTGCTTCACCAGTTCCGCGCTGGGCGACAGGGTCGGGAACCACACGTCGTACCAGTCCTGCCGGGCGAACTCACTGCGCGGCACGCCACGTGGCGGCCGTCGCACCGTGCCGATGCGGAGCCCTCACCGGGCGCACGCGGTGTACCCAGTCGAACAACACGCAATGCCATGGCAGGCCTCCATAAAAAGGGGACGGAGGGGATTAAGTCGTATCCGGCCCACTGCTGACGCTGTTGGAGATGACGGAGGGGCAGATGCGACTTAATCCCCTCCGTCCCCTTTTTCGACTCAGCCCTCGAAGGCCGGCAGCTTCTGCTTCACCGCCACGTTTTTCAGCGCCACGTATTTCGGCAGGCCATCGGTGCCATACGGCAGCGGCGCTTCGCCCTTGATCAGCGGCGACAGGTAGGCGCGTGCCTTGGCGGTGATACCGAAGCCATCGCGGCGGATGAAGCCGGCGGGTATCTTCTTTTCATGGTTGGCGATCTTCGACAACGGCGCCGCTTCGATCTTCCAGCGATACGGCGCATCACTGCTGCGCACGATCACCGGCATCACACCGTTCTGGCCCTTCAGTGCCAGCTGCACCGCGGCCTTGCCCACTGCCTGCGCTTGCTCCCAGTCGGTCTTGCTGGCCAGGTGGCGGGCCGAGCGCTGCAGGTAATCGGGCAGCGCCCAATGCACCTTCAGGCCCAATTGGTCCTTGACCCGGCCAGCCAGATGCGCGGCCACGCCGCCCAGCTGCGAGTGCCCGAACGAATCCTTGCCGCCACCGGCGTCGGCGACGAAGCGGCCATCGGCGGTAGCGATGCCTTCCGAGGCCACCACCACGCAGTAGCCGACGCGGTCGACCACGGCCTTGACCTTGGCCAGGAACACCGCCTCGTCATAGGCGCGTTCGGGCAGCAGGATGATGTGCGGTGCTTCGTCATCGCCGTTGCCGGCCAGGCCAGCGGCCGCAGCCAGCCAGCCAGCGTGGCGGCCCATTGCCTCGTAGATGAAGACGCGGGTGGAGGTCTCGGCCATCGCCGCCACGTCCAGCGCCGCTTCGCGCACCGACACGGCGGTGTACTTGGCCGCTGAGCCGAAGCCGGGGCAGGTGTCGGTCACCGCCAGGTCGTTGTCGATGGTCTTGGGCACACCGATGCAGGTCAGGTCGTAGCCAGAGGCCTTGGCCAGCTGCGAGACCTTCAGCGCGGTATCGGCCGAGTCGTTGCCACCGTTGTAGAGGAACCAGCGCACGTCGTGTGCGCGCAGCACCTCCAGCAGGCGGTCGTAGCGGGCGCGGTCGGCGTCCAGCGATTTCAGCTTGACCCGGCATGAGCCGAAGGCGCCGCCCGGGGTATGGGCCAGCGCGCGGATGGCCGCGGCGCTCTCCTTGCTGGTGTCGATCAGCTCCTCGCGCAGGGCGCCGAGGATGCCGTTGCGGGCGGCCAGGACCTTGATGCCCTTGGCCCGGGCCTGCTCGATCACCGCTGCGGCAGTGGCATTGATGACCGCGGTGACACCGCCGGACTGGGCATAAAGGAGAGTACCGTTGCGCATGCTTCTACCTGCTCGGGGGAGGGGACATTGCAGGGACATTACCCGTATGCGGTAAAGTGGCGCTATTGCGGTGCAGCGATACCGGACCGTCCGGGACGCGAACCTTCTTAATTTTCAACACGTTGGAGTCAGGTCAATGCGATTGGTTCTGTTGGGACCGCCCGGTTCGGGCAAGGGGACACAGGCGACGCGCCTGAAGGAAAAGCTGGGTATCGCCCACATTTCGACCGGTGACATGCTGCGCGCGGAAATCGCTGCCGGCTCCGAGCTGGGCAAGCAGGCCAAGGCGGTGATGGACGCCGGCAACCTGGTCTCGGACGACATCCTGCTGGGCATGCTGGAGTCGCGCCTGACCCAGGCCGATGTCGCCAAGGGCTTCATCCTGGATGGCTACCCGCGCAATGTGGCCCAGGCCAATGCGATGGACGGCCTGCTGGCCAAGATCGGCCAGCCGCTGGACGCGGTGGTGCAGCTGGACGTGGCCACCGAGCTGCTGGTCGACCGCATCGCCGGTCGTGCCAAGGAGCAGGGCCGCGCCGATGACAGTCCGGAAGCGGTGCGTCAGCGCCTGCAGGTCTACAACGACCAGACCGCCCCGGTGGTCGACTTCTACGCTGCCCGTGGCACCCTGGCCCGCGTCGACGGCGTCGGTGAGCTGGACGAGATCGAAGCCCGCATCCTGGCGGCGATCAAGGGTTGAACCGGCCGGGCCGGCACCTTGCCGGCCCCCGGGCGCAAAAAAACACAGGCCTGGTCCGCGAGGATCAGGCCTGTGTCGTTTGATAGGCGCCAGCAGAGGGCTTGCTCAGGGCCCCGCAGCATGAGCTCCCTTGGGGATGGCCTCTTGGGGAGTAGGACCGGTTCGGGTACTGCGGCTGGCAGTTCGAATTGTGTCCGGGTTCACAGAACATCGCTATCGGGATTTCCCTGACAGAAGATTGGAGTTTTCTCACATCCTGTGTAGGACTTGTCTTACCCCCGGTCGGACATTGGCCCTATACAGCCGTCATCAGTCACAATCCTCGGTCATGAGCAGCGTACATATCCTTGCAATCGCCGGCACCTTCATGGGCGGCGTGGCCGCCCTGGCGCGGGAACTGGGCCATACGGTCAGCGGCAGTGACCAGGCCATCTACCCGCCGATGTCGACCCAGCTCGAGCAGCTGGGCATCACCCTGGACCAGGGCTACCGCGCCGACAGCGTGCCGGCCGGCACCGGCCAGGTGGTGATCGGCAACGCGCTGTCGCGCGGCAACGCGGCCGTGGAGGCCGTGCTTGATGCCGGCCAGCGCTACATTTCCGGGGCGCAGTGGCTGTCCGAGCAGGTCCTGCCAGGGCGCGATACCCTGGCCGTCGCCGGCACCCACGGCAAGACCACCACCACCACCATCCTCACCTGGCTGCTGGAAAGCGCCGGCCGCTCGCCGGGTTTCCTGATCGGCGGCGTGGCCGAGGACTTCGGCGTTTCGGCCCGGCTGGGCCAGGGCCGCGAGTTCGTGGTCGAGGCCGATGAATACGACACCGCCTTCTTCGACAAGCGCAGCAAGTTCGTGCACTACCGGCCGCTGGTGGCCATTCTCAACAACCTCGAATACGACCACGCCGACATCTTTCCGGACGTGGCGGCGATCCAGCGCCAGTTCCACCACCTGGTGCGCACGGTGCCGGCTCGCGGCCGCTTGATCGTCAACGGCGAGGACCAGCACCTGGCCGAAGTACTGGCCATGGGCTGCTGGACCCCGGTGGAGCGTTTTGGTTTCGATCCCTCGCTGGAATGGCACGCCGAACTGCTGGCCGCCGATGGCAGCGCGTTCCGCGTGCACCATCGCGGGCAGGCACTGGGTGATGTGCAGTGGTCATTGCTGGGCCGCCACAACGTGCTCAACGGCCTGGCCGCACTGGCTGCCGCGCATGCGGTGGGCGTGGTCCCGGCCGAGGTGATTCCGGCGCTGGCGCACTTCCGCAGCGTCAAGCGCCGCATGGAAGTGATCGGCAGCCACGATGGCATCACCGTCTACGATGATTTCGCCCATCACCCGACTGCGATCGCCACCACGCTGGAAGGCCTGCGTGCCAAGGTCGGCGATGCGCGCATCGTGGTCGCGATGGAGCCACGCAGCAACTCGATGCGGCTGGGCGCGCATGCGCATGCGCTGGCCCCGTCGCTGGCGCTTGCCGATGAAGTGGTGTTCCTGCATCGTCCTGAGCTCGCGTGGGACGCGGCGGCAGTGATCGCCGCCGTGCGTGGTGAAGCGCATGCGGTGCCGGATACCGACGCACTGCTGGCGCAGCTGCAGTCCAGCGTGCGCAGCGGTGACCACGTGGTGTTCATGTCCAACGGTGGCTTCGACGGCGCGCCGCGTCGCTTCCTCGCCGCCCTGCAGGCCCGATGAGCGCCGACGATTCGCTGCCGCTGTTTCCGCTGCACACCACGCTGGTGCCGGGTGCAGCGGTGGGCCTGCGTGTGTTCGAGCGCCGCTACCTGGATCTGGTCCGCGACAGCGGCCGAAGCGGCGAGGGCTTTGGTGTCTGCCTGATCCTCGATGGCCAGGAAGTGGGGGCACCGGCGACGCCTGCGGCGTATGGCGTGCAGGTACGCATCGAAGACTTCGATGTCGGCGCCGACGGCGTGCTGCAGCTGCGCCTGCGCGGCACCCGCCGCTTCCATGTCGAGCGCACCCGCGTGCGCGACAACGGCCTGGTGGTGGCCGATGTGCATTGGTGCGAGGAAGATCCCGACGACGAACTGAAGCCGCAGCATGCGCTGCTGGCCACGGTGCTGGGGCACATCATCGAGCAGGCGGGCGAGACCTATGCGCCCGCCAGCCCGGCACTGCTGGACCAGGCCAGCTGGGTCGGCTGGCGGCTGGCCGAACTGCTGCCGCTGAGCGAGCAGCAGCGCCTGCAGCTGCTGCAGATGGATGACCCGCACCAGCGGTTGCAGCAGTTGCTGGGCTGGATGCCGTAACCGGAAACCGCCAACCAAGGTTGGCGACTACCAGGGCGCGGCGAAACCGGTAGATGCCGACCTTGGTTGGCAGCCTTTTCCCGAAGCGCCAACCAAGGTTGGCATCTGCCAGGGCGCGGCGGTAGCGCCGGGCCATGCCCGGCGGCTCCATCACGGCGTGGTCTTCAACCGCAGCACCGGCAGCCCGGTTTCGCTGTGCACGTCTTCGCGCTGCGGCAGGTCCTGCACGGCGTCCTTCACCGCGTTCAACGCCGGGTCGACGCCGCGCAGCGGGTGCCACATGCCGATCCACTCGAAGTGGCGCTCGTAGCGCAGGGTCTGCGCGCTGCCCAGCCACAACGGCGTGTTGCCCGGCTGCAGCTGTGCCGGTGCAGGCCACAGGCGCAGCACATAGCGCTCATCCGGCTTCGCGCCCTGGCGCACCATCAGCAGTGCTTCCACGCGGGTGTCCAGCGTTGCCGGCAACACCGGCAGTTCATCAGCACCGGTGTTCTTGTCCAGCATCAGCAGCGCCTGCTGCCAGCCGGCCTGTTCCTGCCGCTTCCAGCCGCGCGCTTCCAGCTGTGCCTGCAGTGGTGCCAGCGGCCCGGCCACCTGCACGTCAAGCGGCCAGCGCTGGTCGTCGTCGAATTCGTTGCGGCGCGCCGGCAGCGTGGACCAGTCGTGCTGCCACCAGGCCTGCGCATCCATCGCCTGCGGGGCCGGCAGGGTCGGCTCGAAGCGTTCCAGCTTCACCGGAATGTGGCGCGGCGCGTACCACATCGCCGCTACCGCGAACACGCCATAGAACAACCAGGCCACCGGCTTTACCCAGAACGAGCGGTTGAAGCGGCGGCGGTAGGCGATGCCCAGCACCAGCAGCCAGAACGTGCCGAACAGCATGCCGCCGATCACATCGCTCAGCCAATGCGCGCCCAGGTACAGGCGCGAGAAGCCGATCAGGCTGACCACGATGCCGGACACCAGGTACGGCCAGACGCGGGTTCGGCCGGGCATCTCACGGGCGATCAGCACCGCGAAGAAACCGAAGGTGATGGTGGCCATGGTCACCGACACCGACGGGAAGCCGAAACCGCTGCTGGCATCGACCGGGCGTACCACATCCACGGTGGCGCCCAGCAGCATCGTCAGCGCCAGGCCGAAGGCGAGTGCGGCCAGCCAGTGCGCGGCTGCCATCCAGCGCCGGCGCCAGATCAGGTAGCCCATCGCCGCCGCCGTGGCCGGCAGCAGTACCTGCCAGGCGCCCAGCGAAGCCAGTGCTGCCATCGGGTAGTCGGCCAGCGGGTTGCGCAGCGCCAGCATGGCCTGGTGCACCAGCAGGTCGATCGCCAGCGGTTCACCGTGCGCGACCACCACGGTGAGCAGCGCGAACCAGCCCCAGCCCAGCACCAGCAGCATCAACGCCAGCATCGCCAGCGGCACCGATTCACGGCGCTTGGGATCCAGCACGCCGACGGTGTAGCGGCCCAGCGTCGGGTGGCGGTTGGACCAGTCCAGCAGGCGTGCCAGCCAGTTGTCCATGCGGGCGGCCGACCAGCGGTAGCCGTACAGCACGATGGCCCAGACCAGGCTGAGGATCACCGCCAGCAGGCCGACCACCACCACCAGACGCCCGGCCACCGCCGCGACTGCGTCATAGGCTTCTCCAAGAATCCAGCCCGGCGCCAGGAACAGCACCGCCCACGAAATGCTGGCGATGCCGCTGGCCTGCACGTAACGGCTGGCTGGCATCTTCATCATGCCGGCAATGGCTGGCACGAACGGGCGGATCGCGCCGACGTAGCGTGCGATCAGGATGCTCTTGAACGCATTGCGGCGGAACAGGTTCTCGCCGCGGTCGAGTAGCTGCGGGTAGCGGCTGAACGGCCAGACGCCGCGCAGGCGGTCACCCCAGCGGCGGCCGATCCAGTAGCTGATGCCGTCGCCGGCAAAGGCGCCCAGGGCTGCAGCCGCAACCGCGTACGGCCCGGAGATCTGGCCCAGGCCGATGAACACGCCCACCGCGAACAGCAACGGCAGCGCCGGCACGATGGCGCCAAGAATGATGACCGCATCGCAGAAGGCGATGAGGAAGATAACGGCACCCGCCAGCACGGGGTGAGCGGCAATCCACGCGAGCGTGGCGTCGATCCATGAAGAGTCCATTGCCCGATTATAGGGGCGTGAAGGTGACTGGTTCCCAGCCGCTTCGTGACCGTTTGCAACCGGCGCCATCGCCTAGAATGGGCCCATGCCGCATACGCCAGACGCTCCACCGCATGCTTTGAAGGCCGACAGTTTCGGCCAGATCCTTCTTGTGAAAGGGCCCGATGGCCCCTTCGTGCGCCGTGATCTGGGCGCCACACCGCTGTGGCTGCGGCTGCCGGCCTGGTGGCTGGCCCGCCGCGAGGCACGCGCGCTGCAGCACATCCACGGCATGGCCGATGTGCCGCAGCTGCTGGCCTGGAATGGCCGCCACCTGGACCGCAGTTTCATGGCCGGCGATGCCATGTACCAGCGTCCGCCGCGCGGCGATCTGGCCTGGTTCCGCTCGGCGCGTCGGCTGCTGCAGCAGCTGCATCGCAACGGCGTTGCCCACAACGACCTGGCCAAGGAAGCCAACTGGCTGGTCACCGAGGATGGCCGGCCGGCGCTGATCGACTTCCAGCTGGCGGTGATCGGCAACCCGCGCTCGCGCTGGATGCGGCTGCTGGCCCGCGAGGATCTGCGCCACCTGCTCAAGCACAAGCGCATGTACTGCCGCGAGTCGCTCACCCCGGTGGAGAAGCGCGTGCTCAAGCGCACCTCGTGGGTGCGCGAGCTGTGGTTCGCCACCGGCAAGCCGGTCTACCGCTTCGTTACCCGCCGCATCCTGCATTGGGAAGACAATGAAGGGCAGGGGCCCAAGCCGTGAGCCGTGCGCAGGTGGTGACCGGCCCGCCGGGTGCGGGCAGCGTCCTGCGCCCACAGCTGGCTGGCGCCGACTTCGTGCACGCCTGCCAGGCGACGACCCGTCGGGATGGGCGCTCGGCCCTGCAGGCCTACCGCGACATGGCCGCGACCATTCCCGGCTGGTTCGATGGGCTGATGGCGCTGCGCAACCACGGCATGCGCCTGCTCGGCATGAAGCACCTGGGCTCGTTGCGTGCGGTGCAGGTTGTTGAGGATCCTCAACCCGGCCAGCGGCTGGGCATCTTCACCCTGCAGTCGCTGGATGACGATGCCATCGTGCTGGAAGACAACGACCGCCATCTGCGCGTGCAGCTGGCCCTGCAATGGCAGGGTGACGTGCTGGAAGTGGCCACCGTGGTGCATACCCATAACGCGTTCGGCCGGGTCTACATGCTGCCGGTGGCGCCGGTACATCGATTGATCGTGCCGCACCTGCTGCAGAAGCAGGTACGCGCCTATCGGTAGCGCAGGGCCATGCCCGGCGGCATTGAGCGTTGTGTCCGCCGGGCATGGCCCGGTGCTACCTGCTTACGGCGTTGCCGGCACCACCTGCTGGCCGATGAAGTTACGCTTGGCGTCGAAGTCGTAGGCGATCTGCAACTGCCCCACATCCGGGCAGGCGTGGCAGTCGCGCAGCGGCGTGCGGTACAGCAGGCGGATGCCGCCGTTCTCCAGCGGCGAAGCACCGGCCGACTGTGCTGGCGCGAACGGCGTGGCCTGCGGGTTGGTCTTCAGCAGTTCCTGTACGGCAGGATCGGCGCGCAGCGTGTCGTCCAATTGCACGGCATCCACGTCGATGCGCTTGCCACCGGCATCGACCAGTCGCGTGCCCTCATTGGTGTTGGCGCGGAACGGATACTCGACCGTGGCAATGCCCAGTCCTTCGTTCTCGTGCCAGGCGGTCACATAGGCCAGCTCACCGCCGCTGGACAACTGCTCGGCGGCGGTAATGGCATCGGCGCTGGCGCCACCGGCGCGCATCGCATCGCGCAGGCAATCCCGGGTGGCCGCATTTTCGCCCTGGCGGCAGGCGTTGAGATCGCCATCCCAGACCACCGCCTCGCTCCAGCGCATCTTGCCGTCGGCGGCGGCCTTCTCCGCACTGGGCGCGTCACCGGCGGGCGGCTCCTTGCCGGGTTCCGGCGAACGGCCCTGGCAGGCAGTCAGCAGGGCAAGCCCCAGGGCAGGCAGCAACAGGCGGGAACGGCGCATGGCGTGGACCTCGTGCGTTGTCTGGAGGCCCGAGTATCGTCAAGGCCGGGTGAACTCCGCGTCGGCGCGGCATACTAGCGACTCATTGCATACGCTGGAGTGTGGAACGTGGGCAGTCTGCAGGGCAAAACGCTTTTCATCACCGGTGCCTCGCGCGGCATCGGCTTGGCCATCGCACTGCGCGCTGCGCGCGACGGCGCCAATGTGGCCATTGCGGCCAAGTCGTCGGTGCCGAACCCGAAGCTGCCGGGCACCATCCATAGCGCGGCCGAAGCGGTAACGGCGGCTGGTGGCCAGGGTCTGGCCCTGAAATGCGACATCCGCGAGGAAGAGCAGGTGCAGGCGGCGGTGGCGGCCACGGTCGATACCTTCGGTGGCATCGACATCCTGATCAACAACGCCAGTGCAATCTGGCTGCGTGGCACGCTGGATACGCCAATGAAGCGTTTCGACCTGATGCAGCAGGTCAACTCGCGCGGCAGCTTCCTGTGCGCGCAGGCCTGCCTGCCTTACCTGCTGGAGGCGCCGAACCCGCACATCCTCACCCTCGCACCGCCGCCGAGCCTGGACCCAAAGTGGTGGGCACCACATACCGGCTACACGTTGGCGAAGATGGGCATGAGCTTCGTCACCCTGGGTCTGGCCGCGGAATTCGGTCCGCAGGGCGTGGCGGTGAATGCGCTGTGGCCGCGCACCGTCATCGCCACCGATGCGATCAATATGATTCCGGGCGTGGATGCGGCCGGCTGCCGCACGCCGCAGATCATGGCCGATGCCGCGCATGCGGCGCTGGTGCGCGAAGCGACGGGCTTCCACGGCCAGTTCCTGATCGATGATGAAGTGCTGGCGCAGGCCGGTATCACCGATCTTTCGGGTTACGCGGTGGATCCGTCGCGTCCGTTGTTGCCGGATCTGTTCCTGGATTGACCGCGCGTCGCGGGAAGAGGCCGAGGGCTGCGACCCTCGGCCTGCTGCGCTAGAATGCGCGGCTGTAATCGTTTTCAACAGGGATGTGAACACATGTCACGCACTCTTTCCGTTGCGGCGCTGGCCGCTTCGCTGTCGTTGATCCTGACCGCCTGTGGTGGCAAGGCCCCCGCAGCTGCGGGCGGCGCCGCTGCCTCCGGCACGGCGGACGCCAGCGCGGCCCCGTCCGACACACAGCAGCAGTTGACCGCCAAGCTCAACGCCTACATCGGCTGCTTCAACGCGCTGGATTCGAAGACCCACGGCAGCATCCAGTCCTACACGCGCTGGATCAAGGATGTCGACGCTGGCCCGACCGGGCGCGAGACGCACGTGTACGGACCGTTCGAGATCAGCGATTACGACATGAAGCAGTGCGACGCCCCGGTGACCGAGGCGATCGCTGCCAAGCCGGCGCTGGCCGATCTCGATGCGGCTGCAGGCCATTACCAGCAGGCGCTGAAGGCGCTGGTGCCGCTCAGCAAGGACGCGCATGATTACTACGATCGCCAGGACTACGAGGACGACCAGTTCGCCAAGGGCAAGCAGCTGCACGCGCCCTTGATGGCCGCCTTCAAGGATTTCGTGGCTGCCAGCGAAACGTTCAATGCCGAGCTGGAGCGTCAGAACGACGCTGCCCAGCGCGAGCAGCTCAAGGCGCTGGAGCAGGCCGAGGGGCGCACCCGCGAGTACTACCGTCTGGCGATGATGCTGGAAGCCAAGGCCATCATGGATCTGATGAGCGAGGATGATTTCGATCAGGCCAAGGCCCGTGAACGTCTGGATGCCTTCAACCGCATTTCCGATGAAGCGCACGCCAAGGTTGCCGACCAGGAACCGGGCAAGTCGGACTGGGAAGGCTTCGAACGTGGGGCCGAGAATTTCCGGCGCGAAGGCAAGGAGCGGCTGCAGCGCGTCAGCGAGAAGAAGCCTTACACCGATTTCGAACGACGCATGCTTGATTCGCCGTCGATGGCGCCGCGTGGCTCTGCCAACAAGCTGATGCAGGAATACAACACGCTCGTTTTCCAGAGCAACCGCCAGTAACCCGCGCTTCCGTCGTGTCGTTTATGTCGCAATCGAGCAGGTCGATTGCGACATGGCACACCTTGGGGTCCCGAATGGCAGGTGCTTCGGCAGTTGGCTGAGCGGCTGCCCGCGCCATGGCCGACGATGCACGCTGCTTCTGTTTCTGCAAGGAATCGATTTGAACACATCCACGCGCATGCTTCCTCTTCTTCTGCTGGGCACGCTGGCCAGCCTGACGGGCTGCAACAAGGTCGCGGGGCTGGCTGCGGCCGACCCCAGCCTGGCCAAGATCAACGCTTACATCGAGTGCTATAACGGTGTGGAGCAGCCCGTCCATGACGGCTTCCAGACTTACACCAGCTGGATCAAGGATCCCCAAGCCGGCCCTACCGGCAAGGAGGCGCAGCCGCGTTCGCCAGGCAAGGTGCTTTCGCATCGCGTCGAGTATTGCGGCCAGCCGCTGAGCGAAGCACTGGAGAAGGCACCAGCGACGCCCTTGGATGAGCCGGTGCGCCAGTATCAGAAGGCGTTCCAGTCGCTGTATGCGCGGATTGAGAGTGCCGATGGGTACTTCACCCGTGAAGACTATCGTCGCGACGGCGGCGATGGGATGCGTGCCCAGCACGCGCCGTTGATGCAGGCGTACGCGACGTTCTTCAAGGCCAGCGAGACGCTGGATGCAGCACTGGAAAAGAACGAGGAAGAACGCCGGGCTGAACAGCTCAAGCAGATCGAGGCGGACGAAGGCCGTTCGCTGACGTACTACCAGCTGCGCATCGTGGGGGACGGCAAGCGCCTGGCGACGTCGCTGCAGGGAGAGTCGCCGGATCTACAGGGGGCGCGCACGCAGCTGGCCAGCTATCAAGCCTTGGTCAAGGAAATGCAGGACGCAGGGGTGGGCAAGGACAACCCGCTGTGGGCACATGTGCAGCGATCGACCGACGTACTGATCCGCGATGCCGGGCGTCGTGTCGATCGCCTTGCGTCAGGCAAGGCATTCACCGACCGTGAGCGCGAGCAGGAACGCGCATCCAGCGGTCGCGTGGGCTCGGCGCCCGCGGGGACGGAGGCCGCAGTGATGGCCGCCTACAACGATCTGGTGACCACCAGCAACCGCATGCGGTGAGTAACGGCGCACGCATCCATGCGTAACCGCCAAGGGGGAGTGCCGGCCGCTGGCCGGCCTGCGCCTCAATGGTTGAACGCATCCGGCAGCTGGCCACCACACTTGCGGCAATGGCGCGCATCCGGTTCGTGCCCTTCCAGTCCGCAGTCCGGGCAGCCACGCGCATCACGGCGCGCGGCCTGCTCGGCCTCGCGCATGGTGCTGGCCAGTTCGGCGGTGTAGATGCCGGTGGGCACGGCGATGATGCTGTAGCCGATCAGGATCAGCACCGAGGTCACGAAGCGGCCAAGCACGGTCTGCGGAACGATGTCGCCGAAGCCGACCGTGGCCATCGTCACCACCGCCCAGTACATGCTGGTGGGGATGCTGGTGAAACCATACTGCGGCCCCTCGATCACGTACATCAGCGCACCTGCGATGATGGTGATGGTGATCACCGTGAACAGGAACACCAGCACCTTGCGCCGGCTGCGCCACAGCGACGTCATCAGGACGCCGCTTTCCTCGATGTAGCGGGTCAGCTTGAGGATGCGGAACACGCGCAGGATGCGCAGCGCGCGCACCACCAGCAGGCTCTGCGCACCGGGAATGAACATCGACAGATAGGCGGGCAGGATCGACAGCAGGTCGATGATGCCCCAGATACTCGTCGCGTAGCGCAGCGGCCGTTTGACCACTGCCAGCCGCAGCAGGTACTCGGCAGTGAAGATGATCGTGAAGCCCCACTCAAGCACGTACAGCCACGTGGACCACTCGGCATGCAGGTGCTGCACGCTGTCGATCATCACCACCAGGATGCTGGCGATGATCGCCACCACCAGGATCAGGTCGAAATTACGCGAGGGACGGGTGTCGTGGCGGTAGATGATGTCGAACCACCGACGGCGCCAGCCGGTCTCGGTGGCAGGGTTCAGCTGGGGGGCGGAAAACGGTCGCATGGGCGCATTGTGCCGCAGGGTTTCCGGCGCGAGAATGGGGATTCCTGAACCCTGCCGACTGCCATGACCGCCGCTACCGATCCGCTGATCTCCCTTTCGCACTATTACCTGCCGGTCTACAAGCCCCGCCAGGTGGTACTGGAGCGGGGCCAGGGCGCCCGCGTGTGGGACAGCCAGGGCCGTGAGTTCATCGACCTGGCCGCCGGCATCGCCGTGTGCGGCCTGGGCCACAACGATCCGGACCTGGTCGCCGCACTGGTCGAGCAGGCCGGCAAGCTGTGGCACACCAGCAACGTGTTCTACAGCGCACCGCCGCTGCACCTGGCCGAGGAACTGGTGAAGGCCAGCCGCTTCGCCGAGCGCGTGTTCCTGTGCAACTCCGGCGCCGAAGCCAACGAAGTGGCGATCAAGATGGTCCGCAAATGGGCCTCCAGCCAGGGCCGCCCGGCCGACAAGCGGGTGATCATCACCTTCCGTGGCAGCTTCCACGGCCGCACCATGGGCGCGGTCACCGCGACTGCGCAGCCGAAGTACCAGGAAGGTTACGAGCCGCTGCCCGGTGGCTTCCGCTACATCGATTTCAACGATGAGGTGCAGCTGGAAACCGCGATGGCCGCCGGCGACGTGGCGGCGGTAATGCTGGAACCGATCCAGGGCGAGGGCGGCGTGATGCCGGCCAAGTCCGGTTTCCTCAAGCGCGTGCGCGAACTGTGCGACCAGCACAACGCACTGCTGGTGCTGGACGAGATCCAGGCCGGCATGGGCCGCACCGGCACGCTGTTCGCGCACTGGCAGGACGACGTGGTGCCGGACATGGTCACCCTGGCCAAGGCGCTGGGCGGTGGCTTCCCGATCGGCGCGATGCTGGCCGGCCCCAAGGTCGCTGAAACCATGCAGTTTGGCGCGCACGGCACCACCTTCGGTGGCAATCCGCTGGCTGCCGCCGTCGCGCGTGTGGCGCTGCGCAAGCTCGCCTCGGCGGAGATCGCCGCCAACGTCAGCCGCCAGTCGAAGGCGCTGCGCGATGGCTTCGCCCGCATCAACGACGAGTTCGGCGTG
Source organism: Stenotrophomonas maltophilia (assembly GCF_004920835.1). GTDB lineage: Bacteria > Pseudomonadota > Gammaproteobacteria > Xanthomonadales > Xanthomonadaceae > Stenotrophomonas > Stenotrophomonas maltophilia_AQ. The sequence continues at coordinate 10,490 of NZ_QFHO01000032.1, read as the reverse complement.
TTCAGCGACGTGCGTGGCCGGGGCCTGATGCTGGGCGCGGTGCTGAGCAAGGACTTTGCCGGCCAGGCTGGTGCGATCCTCGATCACGCTGCCGAGCAGGGCCTGCTGACGCTGCAGGCAGGCCCGGACGTGCTGCGCTTCGTGCCGTCGCTGAACATCACCGACGAAGAAGTGGCCGAAGGCCTGAAGCGCCTGCGCGCAGCGATTGCTGCGTTCATCGCCGCGCGCTGAAGCCAGCGGCGATAACTATAGAGCCGAGCATGGGCTCGGCTCTACATTGGTTCACGCAATCTGGTAACGCTTCAACACCTTGCCCAACCCACGGCCATCGCGCACGGTTTCCGCGTGCAGGCCGGCGGCGCGTGCGCCGCGCACGTTGGCGAACAGATCATCGACGAACAGCGTGCGCGCAGGTGCCACGCCGAGCGCTTCCAGCGTGCGCAGGAACACCGCGGGCGCCGGTTTGCGCAGACCGAAATCCGCGCTGCAGAACACGCGGCCCTGCAGCGCAGGGAACAGTTCCGGTAGCAGGGTGGGCAAGGCCTGCTGCATCAGTGCGCCATTGTTGGTCAGCACCGCCATCGGCAGCTGCAGTGTCTGCAGCCTCTGCAGCCGCTGCAGCACGGCCGGCTGTGGATGGCTGGCGGCCTGTCGCGCAGCGATCCAGGTGTGCATATCGACGGTGCGGCCCAGCTGTCTGCTCAGCTGCGCCAGATAGGTGGGGCCATCCAGTACGCCGCAGTCGTGCTGCGCCTCCAGCCCGCAGTCGTACAGCGCGGCCTGCACGGTTTCCGGCGCGACATCCAGCGCCCGCGCCAGGTGCAGCACGCGCTGCGCGCGCTGGTACTGCACCAGCACGCCATCCACATCCAGCAGCAACAGGTCGATCCGCATTGGCCGAGCATGCCATTGCAGTGAACACGCGGGAAACCCTGGACCAGTCATGCGACAGACGGTCGCAGACGGGGCCGCAGGCGCCTGCCTAGAATGGCGCTTGAATCCGCAGGAGATGCAACGATGAAGGCTTGGATGGTGGCAGTGGGACTGGGCGCGCTGATGCTGGCGCCGTCGGCGATGGCGCGGGTATGTGCGGTCAGCATCGACAGCACTGACCAGATGAGCTTCAGCAGCCGCGAGATCAAGGTGGCGGCCGACTGCACCGCCGTCGACCTGACCCTGCGCCACACCGGCAAGCTGGCCGCTACCGCGATGGGCCACAACTGGGTGCTGACCCGCAGCGCCGACTACCAGCCGGTGGCAATGGCGGGCATGCGCATGACCTTGGCCGACAGCTACCTGCCGAAGGCCGACAAGCGTGTGCTGGCACACACCAAGGTGATCGGCGGCGGCGAAACCACGCGCGTGCGCTTCTCTACCCAGGGGCTGCAGAAGGGGGGCGACTACACCTTCTTCTGCTCGTTCCCCGGCCACTTCGCGATGATGAAGGGCAAGTTCGCCTTCGGTTGATGCCTTATGTAGAGTCGAGCCATGCTCGACTGCTCCGTGCCAACCAAGGTTGGCACCTACCAGATGCGGCAGTGCCAACCAGGGTTGGCACCTACCAGATGCGGCAGTGCCAACCAAGGTTGGCACCTACCAGAGCGAGGCTCAGCCCTTGGCGGCCTTGAACGCCACGCGCGCAGCGGCCAGCGTCGCTTCGATCACCGCATCATCGTGCGCGCTGGACAGGAAGCCGGCTTCGTACGCCGACGGTGCGAGGAACACGCCCTGGTCCAGCATCGCGTGGAAGAAGCGGTTGAACGCCGGGATGTCACAGGCGGTGGCCTGCGCATAGGTCTCCACCTTCTCGCTGGTGAAGAACAGGCCGAACATGGCGCCCACGCAGGTGGTGGTCACGGCCACGCCGGCTTCGGCGGCGGCCGCTTCCAGGCCGGCACACAGGCGCGCGGTGCGCTCGGCCAGATCGGCGTGGAACCCCGGCTGCTGTATCAGTTCCAGCATCGCCAGGCCAGCGGCCATCGCCACCGGATTACCGCTCAGCGTACCGGCCTGGTAGATCGGGCCGGCTGGTGCGATCTGCTGCATCAGCTCGCGGCGGCCGCCGTAGGCGCCCACCGGCATGCCGCCGCCGATGATCTTGCCGAAGGTGGTCAGGTCCGGGGTGATGCCGTAATGCGCCTGTGCACCGCCGAGGGCGACGCGGAAGCCGGTCATCACTTCGTCGAAGATCAGCAGCGTGCCGTGCTTCGTGCACAGTTCGCGCAGGTGCTGCAGGTAGCCGTCGCGCGGCGGGATGCAGTTGGCATTGCCAACCACCGGTTCGATGATAAGGCCGGCGATGTCGTCGCCCTGCTGCTCGAACAGCGCGGTGGCCGCTTCGAAGTCGTTGTAGGGCAAGGTCAGGGTCAGTTCGCTCAGGCCGGCTGGCACGCCCGGTGAGGTCGGCACGCCCAGGGTCAGCATGCCGCTGCCGGCCTTGACCAGGAACGAATCGCCATGGCCGTGGTAGCAGCCCTCGAACTTGACGATGCGGTTGCGGCCGGTGGCGCCACGGGCCAGGCGGATGGCCGACAGCGTGGCCTCGGTGCCCGAGTTGACCATGCGCACCATCTCGCAGGACGGCACCAGGCGGGTGATGGTCTCGGCCATGGTCACTTCGGCCGCACAGGGCGCGCCGAAGGACAGGCCATTGTCGATCGCCTTCTTCACCGCTTGGCGCACCGCCGTGTGGTTGTGGCCGACGATCATCGGGCCCCAGGAGCCTACGTAGTCGATGTAGCGGTTGCCGTCGACGTCGTACAGGTAGGCACCGTCGGCGCGCTCGACGAAGAACGGCTCGCCGCCGACCGACTTGAACGCGCGCACCGGCGAATTGACGCCGCCCGGCAGCAGCTGCTGGGCGCGGGAGAACAAGGCGTGGGACTGGTCGTGGTTCATGCGGATTTCCTGGGCATTACGCGAACTGGGCGAGGTAGGCGCGCTGGGTCGCCACCGGGTCTTCGGCGGCGAACACGCTGCTGACCACGGCGACCAGATCGGCGCCGGCGTCGATGATGGGACCGACATTGTCCGGCGTCAGCCCGCCGATCGCCACCCGTGGCACGCCCAGTGCGGCGCTTTGCCGCAGCAGGTCGGTGTGGGCGCGGCTGCTGGTGACCTTGGTGGTGGTCGGGAAGAACGCGCCGAAGGCCACGTAACTGGCACCGGCGGCCACGGCCTTCTCGGCATTGGCCAGCTGGTCGTAGCAGGAGGCGCCGATGATGGCGTCGGCGCCGAGCAGGGCGCGCGCGCTGGGGATATCGCCGTCGGTGCCGCCCAGGTGCACGCCGGCCGCACCGACCGCTTTGGCCAGTGCCGGGTCGTCGTTGACGATCAGCGGCACGCCGTGTTCCGCGCACAGCGCCTGCAGGGCGGTGGCCTGCTCCAGTCGCAGCGCGTCGCTGGCGGTCTTGTTGCGGTACTGCAGCCAGGTGGCTCCAGCGGCCAGCAGCGGCGCGGTGCGGGCCAGCAGGCGCGCGGTATCGGGCTCGTCCGGGGTGATCAGGTAGACGCCGCGGGGCGCCGGGGAAGCAGAAGTCATCGATGGCTACCGGTGAGTGGGCCGCGATGGGACAATGGCGGCCCGTGAATCCAGCCCTGATTATCCGATGAGCGACGCCACCCCCACCACCTTGCGTACCTGGATGTGCGTGGTCTGCGGCTTTCTTTACAGCGAAGCGGAAGGCTTGCCGGAAGAGGGCATCGCGCCGGGGACGCGCTGGGAAGACATTCCCGAGACCTGGACCTGCCCGGACTGCGGGGTGACCAAGGCCGATTTCGAGATGGTCGAGGTCGATTGATTGCAATGGCCGCCGGGCATGGCCCGGCGCTACCGGTGGGTGCGGACCGTTGGTCCGCACACCGGACAACCTCAATGCAGCCGCGGCACCGGCCCACCCAGGTCGATCAGCTTCTCGCGCAGCCACTGCGCATCGCTGGCCTCGGGATTGCGCTTCAGGTACTGCCCCAGATCGTGCCGGGCACCGGCCAGATACTCCAGCTGCAGGTAGGCCAGGCCACGGTCGCGCAGGGCGTCGTCCTGCTCCGGGGCCAGTTTCAGCAGGCGGTCGGCACTGCGCGCAGCGCGGTCCCATTCGCCCGCTTCGGCATACACGCCGTGCAGGTTGCGCAGCATCCGCATCAGGATCGCGCGCGCAGGGGCCGGGTCGAGGATCTGCGCCAGCACCTGGTCGTCGGGCATCTGCCCGCCCAGGTGTGACTTGGCCCGCTCGCGCAGTTCGTCCACGTCCAGCGGGCGGCCGCCATTGAACGGGTCCATCACCAGCACGCCGTCGTCCACCGGCAGGCGCACCAGGAAGTGCCCGGGGAAGGACACGCCGTCGAGCGGGATTCCCAGCCGGCGCGCGACTTCCATCTGCACCAGCGCCAGCGAGATCGGGTTGCCCAGGCGGCGCTCGAATACCTGGTTGAGGTAGCTGTTGCGCGGGTCGTAGTACTCGTCGTGGTCGCCGCTGTAGCCCAACTCGTCGAACAGGTGGCGGTTGATCGCCGCCATTTTCAACGGGCTGTTGTCGATGCTGTCCACTTCCGAGCGGAGGTGATCGACGTGGCTCTGGATCAGCGCGTCGTACGTGGACGGCTGCAGATCGGGGTATTCGTCGCGCGCGATCAGCAGCGCGGTCGGCAACAGTGGCAGCGCCTCGTCTTCGAGGTCGGCCAGTGCATCCCAGTCGGGGAGTGAGATCCGGTCCTGCATGACCACAGACTGGCGTCATTCGCAGGCGGTTTCAAGCGGTGCCGCGTGAAAAGAACATCGTCTTGGAACTGTCGTGTCGACCAAGGTCGACACCTACCAACAGCCGCCGGCCAACTGTCAGAGGTGGGGCGGTGTGGGCTTGCAGGACCGCAGGCGCCATGGATGGCGCCTACGAGCCCCCAGGGATGGGTTTACGGCGTGTCCTGCAGGCCCACACCGCCCCGCCATCCCTCGGTAGCCCAGCTTTTGCCTTTGATGTTGATTCGGCGGGTGCCGGGCGCAGCCCGGCAGAACACTGTTACTCGATGCCCGGGCCGAAGGTCAGCTCAGTGCCGTCCTTCAGCTTGAGTTTCTCCGCCTGGCCGGCATTGAGCTCCAGCACATAGCGCGCCGGGCCTCCGCTGGGGTAGGGCGGGCACATGTCCCCGGCCGAGCACGGCGGCACATCGCGCTGCTGGCTGACCAGCTTGCGCTCGCTGTCGAAGTACAGGATGTCCAGCGCAAGCTTGGTGTTCTTCATCCAGTACGCCTGCATTTCTTCGCGGTCGTGGATGAACAACATGCCGTGGTCAGCGGCCATCTGGTCGCGGAACATCAGTCCGCGCGCGCGGGTTTCATCGTTGGTGGCCAGCTCTACCTGGTAGCGCGCACCATCCAGCTCGACCCAGTGGCGGGCCGCATCGGTGGCGCAGCCGGCCAGGGCCATCAGCGGAAGCATCAGCAGCGAACGCAACAGTGACATCGTCAGGATCCTTGCAAAGGTCAGAGCACGACCGGCGGCTCGCCGCCGACGATCACCACATCGGCGCGACGGCGCGCGAACAGGCCGACGCAGACCACGCCCGGCAGCTGGTTGAGCTCGCGCTCCAGCTTTTCCGGATCGGTGATCTGCAGGTTGTGGATGTCCAGGATCTGGTTGCCGTTGTCGGTCACCACGCCTTCGCGCCAGGTCGGCTGGCCGCCGGTCATGTCGCGGATCTGGCGGGCGATCAGGCTGCGCGCCATCGGAATCACCTCCACCGGCAGCGGGAATCTGCCCAGCACCGGCACCTGCTTGCTCGGGTCGACGATGCAGATGAAGCGCTCGCTGGCCTCGGCGATGATCTTCTCGCGGGTCAGCGCGGCACCGCCGCCCTTGATCAGGCACTTGTTGGCATCGCACTCATCGGCGCCGTCCACGTACAGCGACAGGTTGCCGCTGTGGTTCAGCTCGATCACCTCGATGCCGTGCTGCTTCAGGCGCGCGGTGCTCTGTTCGGAGCTGGACACGGCGCCCTTGATGCGGTGCTGGATGCGGGCCAGGGCATCGATGAAATAGGCCACGGTGGAACCGGTGCCGACACCGACGATCATGCCGTCTTCAACGTACTCGATGGCTTTCTCGGCGGCCAGGCGCTTGGCTTCGGACATGGGAGAACTCTCAGGCAGGGAATCAGGATTTCTTTTCCAGCGACAGCAGCAGCTTCCACTGCGCAGCCGTCACCGGGAACACCGACAGGCGGTTGCCCTTGGCAACCAGCGGGAAGCCTTCGCCCAGCGCTTCGGCGTGCAGCTTGATCTCGTCCAGCGCGATCACCTGCTTGAGCTTGCGGTCGAAGGCCACGTCCACCAGCATCCAGCGCGGGTTCTCGCGCGTGCTCTTGGGGTCGTGGTAGTCGGATTTCGGGTCGAACTGGGTGTCGTCCGGGTAGGCCGTGCTGGCCACCGTGGCCAGGCCGACGATGCCCGGCACCTTGGTGTTGGAGTGGTAGAACAGGATGCCGTCGCCCACCTGCATGCCATCGCGCATGAAATTGCGCGCCTGGTAGTTGCGCACCCCGTTCCAGGGTTCGACCTTGACCTTGGCCAGGTCATCGATGGAGAAGGCGTCCGGTTCGGACTTCATCAGCCAGTAGCGCTTGCGGGCGGTCATGCGTTCACGGGGGCAGCGGAGGGGAACAGGGTGCCGTCTTCGGTGCAGATCGCATCCACCGGCACGTCCCACGACGCCACCGGCAAGGACTCGACCTGCTGCACCGCGAACGCCGCGCCGACCAGCCAGGGCGGCGCCGGCCGGTCGTGGCGGAAGGCGAAGCTGCGATCATACCAGCCGCCCCCCATGCCCAGCCGTCGGCACTGTGTGTCGAATCCCACCAGCGGGGTTACCACCAGCGCCATCTGCGCCGGTTCCAGGGTGTCTTCCACGGCTACATCCGGCTCGGGGATGCCGTAACGGTTGCTGGTCAGCGGTTGTCCGGGCCGCCACGGCGCGAAGCGCAGCGTGTCGCCTGCCAGAATCGGCAGGCAGTAGGTCAGTGTGTCGGGTAGCTGCAACTGCCACCGGTGCAGGGCGATTTCGCCATCCAGCGCCCAGTAGCCGGCCACCGTACCTTTGCGCGGGGCGAAGGGCAGGGCCAGCAGGGCATCGGCGAGGGATTCGGCGGCGGCGATGCGCTCACCGGCGGAAAGGTCGCGGCGGCGTTGCCGCAGGTCGTGGCGCAGGGCCTGGCGCGGGTCGGTCATGGCAGCGTGCGGCAAGGATCAGCCGTCATTGTGCCGGAAAGAACAAGGGCGACGCCCGAAGACGCCGCCCTTGCTGGAATATTGCATTCTCCGCAATGTCGATGCATGCGAAACGACCTTGAACCCGGGGGCTCAAGTGGGAACGCTGGAGAACCATCGGGCTTCCCGCTACAAGGCGGACCTGCACTCCCGGCGCTGTCGCGCTCCCGGTGTCGTTCTTAAGGGACAAGGCGAATGTTTGCACATGCCGTCGAGTACCGCAGAGAACGCGTGGCCATTATAGCCAGCACACAGGATCTGGATAGGCCGTTCGTCGGCAACAGTCCGTGCCAATTCAGATATGAGAAGACGCGTTATGCGCGTTTCTCACGCACCGCCGTCAATCGCACGGTCCAGGCGCCGGTTCAGGTCGGCCAGCGTCTGCTGCAGCGCCACCGCCTGGCGGGCGTTCTCGTCGCGCAGCAGCTGCAGTTCGTGGGCCAGGTTCAGCGCGGCCAGCACGGCCACGCGGTCCACCGCAGCCATGCGGTTGCTGCCACGGATCTCGCGCATGCGTGCATCGAGCAGGCGCGCCGCCGCCATCAGGCTGTCGCGTTCATCACCGCCGACACCCACGGTGTATTCACGATCGAGGATGCGGACACTGACCGGTTCGGCGCTCATGTGTGCTGCTCCAGGGATTTGAGCCGGCTGATCATTGCTTCCACCCGCGAGCGCGCCTGTTCGTTCTTGGCCAGCAGCGTGGAGCGCTCGGCCACCAGTTGTTCCTGCTGGTGGCGCAGGCTGCGGTTCTCCTCGGCCAGCCGCTGGTTGCGTTCAAGCAACGCTTCCACGCGGGCGGCGAAGTCCTGCAGCTGGGCAAGGGGATCGGCGGGTTCCATGCGGGCACGATAGGCAAGCGGGGCAAGGGCGGTCAAGCGCTGTCGCAGCAAGGCCCGGCGGCCACGGGGAGGAGACCGTCAGGTTGCTACACTAGGCGGTCTCACGGGCGCGCGCGTGCGCGCTCCTGGTTTCCTTATCCGAACGAGCCACACGATGACCGAACTTCCCTCCGTCGACGACGTTTCCCGCGCCAGCCAGGCGCTGGGCCTGGGTGCCACCGCTGCCGAGCTGCACGGTGCGCTGTGTGGCTGGCTGGCCGCTGGCGGCGCCCCCGGCAATGACTGGCCGGCGCGCGTGCTGGCCGACGACAATCTGGCCCCGGTGGCCGCCGACAGTGTGCTGGCTCAGCTGCTGCAGGCCACCATCAAGCAGCTGGAAGACCGCGACTTCGCCTTCGAGCTGCTGCTGACCGACAACGACGACGTGGCCGCGCAGGCCGATGCCATGTTCGCCTGGACCCGCAGCTTCCTCGGCGGCTTCGGCCTGGGCAGTGGCGGCCATCGCCCGGCGCTGTCCGAAGAGGGCGAAGAAGCGTTGAACGACATGGCCAGCCTGGCCCGCGCCTCCAGCGAGGACTTCGAGGCCGGTGGTGACGATGACGACGAAGCACTGTCGGAGATCGAGGAGTTCATCCGCGTGGCGGTGCTGTTGCTGCACGGTGACGTGGTGCTGGCCTCGCGCCATCGGCAGCGGCTGAATTGATGGATATCAAGCAGCGCACCGGCATCGCGGCCGGCGAGTACAAGCGTCGCCGCCGCCAGCTGATGGACATGGCCGGCGAGGACGCGATCCTGGTGCTGCCCGCCGCAGCCGAGAAGGTGCGCAGCCTGGATACCCATTACCCGTTCCGGCAGGATTCGGACTTCCAGTACCTGAGTGGCTTCCCGGAACCGGAAGCGGTGCTGGTGCTGATTCCCGGTCGCCGCCATGGCGAGGCGATCCTGTTCTGCCGCGAGCGCGACGCCGAGCGCGAAGCCTGGGACGGTGGCCGTGCCGGCCAGGAAGGCGCGGTGGCGCAGTACGGCATGGACGATGCCTATCCGATCGATGATCTGGACGAGATCCTGCCGGGCCTGCTGGAAGGGCGTTCGCGCGTCTATTACCACTTCGGCCGCGATGCCGACTTCGACCTGAAGCTGATCGGCTGGGTCAACCGTGTTCGTTCGCAGGTGCGCCACGGCGCGCAACCGCCGCATGAGTTCCTGGAGCTGGGCCATCTGCTGCACGAGCAGCGCCTGTTCAAGTCCGGTTCGGAAGTAGCGCTGATGCACCATGCCGCGCAGATCAGCGTGCGCGCGCACCTGGCGGCGATGAAGGCAGCGAAGGCGGGCATTCACGAGTACGAACTGCAGGCCGAACTGGAACGGGTGTTCCGTGCCAACGATGCGGTGCCGGCGTACTGCAGCATTGTCGGTGCCGGCCGCAACGGTTGCATCCTGCATTACCGCGACAACAACGCGCGTTCGCGTGACGGCGAACTGGTGCTGATCGATGCCGGTGCCGAGTACCGTGGCTATGCCAGCGACATCACCCGCACGTTCCCGGTGAATGGCCGCTTCAGTGCCGAACAGCGCGCGCTGCACGACCTGGTCGGTGATGCACAGGCCGCGGCACTGGCCCAGGCCAAGCCGGGCGTGGCCTATGAGATGGGCCACCTGGCGGCGGTGCAGACCCTGACCGAAGGCCTGCTGCGGCTGGGCCTGCTGAAGGGCACGCTGGAAAAGAACCTGTCCGAGGGCCTGTACCAGCGCTTCTACCGGCACAAGACCGGGCACTGGATCGGCATGGACGTGCACGACGTGGGCGACTACCGCCTGGCCGGCGATTCGCGCCTGCTGGAGCCGGGCATGGCGTTCACCATCGAGCCGGGGCTGTACATCGGCGTGGACGACACGACGGTGGAACCGCGCTGGCGCGGTATCGGCATCCGCACCGAGGACGATGTGCTGATCACCGATGACGGCCATCGCGTGCTGACCGAGGGCCTGGCGCGCAGCGCCGACGAGATCGAAGCGGTGATGGCGGGGTAAGGGGTTTCGGCAGGGCTTGCAGCCCTGCACCCGCTGCAATCAACGGCAACTGCCAATGCCAGAGCGGCATTCCGTGGGATGGCGGGGCGGTGTGGGTGGTCAGGACACGCCGTAAACCCATCCGTGGGGGCTCGATGGCGCCATCCATGGCGCCAACGGTCCTGCCCACCCACACCGCCCCACCTCTGACAGATTCCTGCGGCTGTTGGTAACGGCGGTTGTTGGAACGAACGACGATTGGTAGGTGTCGACCTTGGTCGACACAGAGCGAGCGCAGCGAGCGACCCGCTTTTGCTTTTCTTTTTTCTTTTCCGTGGTTGAACGCGCGCAGGAAACTGTCAGAGGTGGGGCGGGGGGGG
>NZ_QFHO01000031.1 GCF_004920835.1 Stenotrophomonas maltophilia | reverse complement strand
GGGTGGGGCTGCCGGGCGCAGAAGACTGTGGCGGCGACTGGCTGATGCCGGGGTTTGTCGAGCTGCATACCGACAATCTGGAGAAACACCTGGTGCCGCGCCCGGGCGTGGCGTTTCCCGCCGCGGCGGCCGTGCAGGCGCACGATGCGCAGTTGCTGGCTGCTGGCATCACCACGGCCTGCGATGCCTTGGCGGTGGGCGACGTGGAAGCCGACAGCGTGCGCGTGCGCAGCCTGCAGGCCGCCCATGCGGCGCTGGTTGAGGCGCGCCGCGCCGGCGGCCTGCGCAGCGACCACTACCTGCACCTGCGTGCCGAGCTGCCGTATTCCGGGTTGCTGCCATTGCTGGAGCCACTGCTGGATGATCCGGCGGTGCGCCTTCTGTCGCTGACCGATCACACGCCGGGGCAGCGCCAGTTCCGGAATCTGCAGCGCTATGCGGCCTACTACGGTTTGCCGACCGACACGAAGACCGGTTACCTGGATGAGCTGCTGCAGGCACGCCGTGCGCAACAGGCGCGCTATCGTCAAGCACACCTGCAACAGGTGCTGCAGTGGGTGCGCAGCCGCGGCCTGTGCCTGGCCAGCCACGACGACACGGTGGCTGCGGATGTAGATGAAGCCGTGGCCTGTGGTGCACGCATCTGCGAGTTCCCGACCACGCTGGAGGCCGCTGCCGCCGCACGTGCAGCCGGTCTGACAATCGTCGCCGGCGCACCCAACCTGGTGCTGGGCGGCTCGCATTCCGGCAACGTGGCGGCGCTGGAACTGGCACGTGCCGGCTGCCTCGATGTGCTGTCCTCCGACTATGTGCCCGCCAGCCTGCTGCCGGCGCTGGGCGTGCTGTGCGCGCAGCTGGGCTGGAGCCTGCCACGTGCGGTGGCCACGGTCAGCCATGCGCCGGCGCAGGCGCTGGGCCTGCAGGATCGCGGTCGCATCGGCGAAGGCCTGCGCGCCGACCTGCTGCGGGTGCGTGGGTCCACGCCGGACTACGTGGCCGAGGTCTGGGTGGCCGGCCGTCGCCTGCTGGCCCAGTAGCCGCCGCGGTGCGAACACCTAGACAGCTGCCCCGACCTGCCTAGTGGATGCCGCCTGCGCTTCACCGCACTGATCGAAAGTGGCCGCCATCGCCGCTCCCGCCGGAGCGGCCCACTTTCCCTTGCCGCCGCCATCGCCATGTCCACACTGCCTTCGCGCCATCCGCTTACCCTGGGTCTGCTCGCCCTGCTGCATGCCCCGCTGGCCGTCCAGGCCGCCACGCCAGCCGCGACCGATACCGTGCCCGCCACCTCCGCCGTCGACCTGGACACCGTCACCGTGGTCGGCAGCATCGTCAGTGGCGAGAAACAGGCGCTGGATGCACAGCGCGAAGCCAGCCATCTGATGAACGTGATCAGTGCCGACGGCATCGGCAAGCTGCCCGACCACAACGCTGCCGAAGCCGTGCAGCGGGTTCCCGGTGTGTCGATCGAACGCGACCAGGGCGAAGGCCGCTTCGTTGCCGTGCGTGGCCTGCCGGCACAGTGGAACTCAACCACCCTCAACGGTGACCGTCTGCCGACCGCCGAAGAGGAAACCACCAGCCGTGCCACGGCATTCGATTTCTTCCCGACCGAGCTGATCGAGCGCATCGAAGTGAGCAAGACGCTCACACCCGACCGCGAAGGCGACGCCATCGGTGGCCAGGTCAACTTCGTCACCCGCACCGCACCGACACGGCGCACGTTTGCCGCCAGCGTGGCCGGCAACTACAACGACAAGGCAGTCGACACCGGCACCAGCGCGAACGTGCTGTACGGCGACCGCAGCGCCGATGGACGCTTCGGGTTCCTGATCAACGGTACCTACTGGAAGCGCCCGTGGGCGACCGACAACTTCGAGCCGCGCCGCAGTGCCGACGGCCTGGGCGTCTACCGGCTGGAGCTGCGCGACTACACCGGCGAGCGCACCACGCGCGGCGTCAACGGTGGCATGGAATTCCTTCCGGCCGATGGCCATCGCCTGTACGTGCGTGGCCAGTATGGCGAGTTGAGCGACGATGAGACCCACTACAAGCACCGCTACCGGTTCGACAAGGACCGCGTGGAGCTGCAGAACATCCACAACGAGCTGATCACCGAATTCAAGACGTTCGAATTCGGCGGCCAGCACACCTTCGGCCGGGTCCAGGTGGACTGGAAGCTGGCCAGTGCCGAGAACGATTTCCGCTATGGCTGCATTCCCACCTGTGCCGACAACGCGTACTTCGTGGTCCAGTTCAACCAGGGCAAGGTCGGCTACCAGGGCCTGCAGGACCGTGGTGTGGGCCGCAACTCGTACAACACCCTCGATGGCGGCAACGTTGCCGCCGACACCCCCGAAACCCATCTGCCGCCGAGCTTCGCAATGGATCCGCGGAAGATGTCGCTGAGCGCGGTGGAGCTGTATCGGGTGGCGATCAATGAGAAGGACAAGGCGGTCGCGCAGCTGGACTTCAGTTTCGACGCGAGCGACACGCTGACCTGGAAGATGGGGGCCAAGTACCGCGACAAGCAGCGCCGCGCGCGCTTCTCCGACGAGTTCTATGCCTGGAACTCCGCCACCGGCGGGCCGGTACCGACCCTGGCTGACTTCCCGTTGATGGACCAGCCGGACCGCAGTGGCTACGACGTCGGCAATGGACGTGACTACGCCCGCGATTTCTCGCAGGTGGTACCGGTGCAGGCATTGGCCGAATGGTACCGGCAGAACAAGCAGCACCTGGTGCTGGTGCCGGGCGATTCGGCACTGGTGGCCAACGGCGCGGCGCTGGGTCGCAACTTCGACGTGGCCGAGAAGCAGTACGCGACCTATGCGATGGCCACCTGGAAGCCGGACGAGCACTGGGACGTGGTTGGCGGCGTGCGCCTGGAACGCACCGCCACCGACGTGCGCGGTCTGGTGCTGGAGCGTGACGCTGATGGCAGCAGCGCGCTGGTGCCCAACCTGGGCCGCAAGCGCTACACCTCGGCGCTGCCGCAGCTCAACGTGCGTTTCTCACCGCGCAGCGATCTCAACCTGCGGCTGGGCCTGACCCGCAGCTTCGCCCGCCCGAACTTTGGTGACATCAACCCGGGTGGCTCGTTCATGGAAGCCGACAGCACCTTCACCTCCGGCAACGCCAACCTGGACCCGACCTATTCGGACAACCTGGACCTGATGGCCGAGTGGTATGCCGGTCCGCTGGGTCTGCTGTCCGGCGGGGTGTTCTACAAGAACATCAGTAATCCGGTGTTCCAGAGCAGCAGCACCGGCAGCTTCAACGGCAACCCCAACATCACCTTCTACCGGCCCGAGAATGGTGACGATGCCAAGCTGTGGGGCGCAGAGTTCGCCTTCGTGCGCCGCTTCGATTTCCTGCCAGGCCTGTGGAGCAACTTGGGCATCAATGCCAACCTGACCCTGATGGACTCGCGCATGCGCATTCCGGCTCGTAACGGCAACGTGCCGATAACCGGCCAGGCCGACCGCCTGTACAACGTCACCGTGTACTACGACGACGGCGCCTTCGCTGCCCGTCTGGCCACCAATCACAAGGGTGCCTACATCGAAGCGCACGGCGACAGCAGCGTCACCGACGCCTGGTACGGCGCCAACACCTCGGTCGACTTCAGCGCTTCCTATACCTTCGATCGCTGGACGGTGTTCGCCGAGCTGAGCAACCTCACCAACGAGCCGTTGAAGTACTACCAAGGCAGCCCGCAGCGCCCGCTGCAGGTGGAGTACTACGGCCGTCGTGCGCAGATCGGCCTGAAGTATCTGTTCCAGTGAGCCGTACCGGCGTTCTGTACAGTCGAGCCAAGCTCGACTGCTTCTGCTCTTCAATCATCGCACCAGCGTGACCGCCTGCCCGGCACGGGCGAAGGCTTCAGCCAGCAACGGGCCGGCCTTGATCGCCTCCACTTCCTCGAACAACGCCCTCAGCGCGTCGGCCGGGCGGGAGGCCGGCGCTGCCACCGCCTGCTGGATCGCGGTGAAGCGGTCAGCCAGCACGCGGTGGCCAGGATGGATCTGTGCCCAGGCTTCCAGCGGCTGGCGCACGCCGGCGGCGGCATCCAGGCGCCGCTGCTCGAACAGGGTGATCGCCGCCGCCGACGTCTCTGCCCGCTCGATCATGGCGTGGCGCAGTTCGCGGCTGAGAAACAGGTCGTAGGCCGCACCGCGGCCGACCGCGATGCGCAGTCCGTCGCGGTCCAGGTCGGCCACCTGTTGCGAGGGGCTGTCCTCGCGCACCAGGTAGGTGCCTTCGATCTCCACGTATGGGGCACTGAAGGCGATGCGGTCGGCCCGCGCCGGATCGATGGCCAGGAAGGCCAGGTCCCATGCATCTTCGGCCGCTGCGGCGACCACCGACGCCGCAGCGTCGTGGCAGATGAAACGGGCCTGCACGCCCATCCGCTGCGCCATCGCTGTGGCCAGCTCCAGTGAAGGGCCACGCGGTGAACGGGCATCACCCTGCGCCAGCACTGGGTTGCCCAGGTTGATCGCTACGCGCAGAAAGCCTCGCGGTGCCAGTGTGCTTCGATGATCGGCCAGGGACATGCAGGGCTCCGCGGAACAGGGGGGCGTCCAGCATGCCAGTGCTGCTGCGCAGGCAGCGTCAGCGTCCGGTTATCCTGCGCGGATGAATCCGATCCTGCATGTCGAGATCCCAGCCAGTGACCTGGCCCGTGCCATCACCTTCTACCAGCAGTGGTTGCAGGTGCAGGTGGACGAACCGATCCTGCTGCACGATTGCCGGATGGCCTACCTGCCGTTCGGCGATGAAGCGGCAGGGGCCAGCATGGCGCTGGTGCAGGGGGCGGACTACCGGCCGTCAGAACAGGGCGCGCGCATCTACATCGGGGTCGATGACCTTGATGCCAGCCTCGAGCGAGCCTTGCAGGTTGGAGCCGAACTGTGTTTCGGCCCCGCTGATGCCGGTGACTGGCGCGTGGCCGAGATCCGCGACAGCGAAGGCAACCGCATTGCGTTGCAGGCGCGCGCGATTCTGTAGAGTCGAGCCATGCTCGGCTGCTGTTGGTCGCGCCGTCAATGCACCAGTCGAGCATGGCTCGCCGCTACAAGTGGGTCGCGGCCCGCGAGCGCTGCAACCATTCGTTGATCGCCGGGTCCAGCCGCGGGTCGTTCGGCAGCTGCATGCCGAAGCGCTGCTGCAGCACCTCGCGCACATCGCCGACATCGTGCAAAGGGCGCTTGTCCGGTGCCTGCCCGGGCCGGTACTCGGTGTAGTTGCCGCTACCAATGGTGCGGCGCCAGTCCGGTCCGGTCAGCGACGCACGCAGCTGGCCGGGGAAGCTCGAATCCGGATGGGTGCACACGTACCAGTTGCCCACCACGTTGTCGATCGGGGCCGGTGACTGCAGGTCGAAGCGATACATCGCCCGCCAACCATCGCTGGACTCGGCGGAGAGCACGAAGTCTCCGTCGCCGGGCAGCCGCTGCAGCAGATAGCGTTCGTGCGGCGTTGCCTGCGGCTGCGCACCCTGCAGGCGCAGAGGTACGGTCGGGGTCAGGCTGCCGAAGCCGGCGTCCACAAGCCATTCGTCACCGTCTACGTGCACGCGCAGCAGCAGGTGGGTGCGCGCCGTGAGCTCGCCGTCCCGTGCCGCCAGTAGAACGCGCGCGCTCAGCGGCTGCGCATCGAAGCCCAGCGCCTGCAGCAGCGCCAGCAGGCCGCCGTTGAGTTCGAAGCAGTAGCCGCCACGACGTTCATCGAGCAGTTTGCGCTGCACGCTGTCCAGGTCGATCGGCACTGCATCGCGCAGCAGGCAGCTGAGGGTTTCGAATGGCAGCAGCGCGTTGTGGCGCTGCTGCAGCAGGGTCAGGCCAGCCAGCGTTGGCGGTGGCGGTGCATCCAACTGCAGGCGCTGCAGGTAGCGGGGGACATCGAGCGTCGTCATGCGGCCACCGGTCGGGGGAGGGAGGTCCACTGTGTTCCCCCAACCGGGGTTGAGGTCAAGCACTGCGCGGGTGTCATCCCCCCGTCGCCTATGCCGGGTACAAAGGCCGCGTCCGCCAGCAAACGGTGGGACTGAACCAAAAAAAACCTAAAGTTGCCCCATATCCAGCCGATACAGGTGCGTCCTTCCGCCTGGAGTCTGTCATGTCGGCCGTTGTCCCCCACCTCCGGTCCCTGCGCATGCGGCTTGCCGCTTTGCGCTCGGCGTCCCCCGGCCTGCTGCTGTGGCTGCAGCCGCACCGGCTCAGCGTGGCCAACAAGCTCAAGGCGACCCTGTGGGTCTGTGGCCTGGGCCTGATCGCGATTGCCGCCGTCTACGCGTGGACCGGCCATGCCAGCACGCAGGCAGCGCGCAGCCAGGCCAGCTACCAGCACGGCAGCGATCTGGCCGCGAGCCTGGCCACGCGGGTGGCCGAGGCGCGTCGTCTGCAGACCCAGTATGCACGCAGTTTCGATGATGCCGACCGCGCGCAGCTGCTGGCGACGCAGAAGGCGCTGCAGGCCGATCTTCAGGCGCTTCGCGCGATGCCGATGGACGCCGGACGGCGCAAGGCGCTGCGGGCGCTGACCGAAGCCGCCGGCGCGTTCTCGCAGGGTGTGGCCGCCCTGTTCGAACGCGTCGATGAGATGGGTCGTGGCGATGCCGGCCTTGCCGCGCAGCTGCAGCAGGCCGCTGACACCCTGCAGGCGCAGGTGGATGCGCTGCAGCGGCCGTCGTTGGCGCTGTCCCTGCAGAAGATGCGCCGACAGGAAGCACTGCTGCTGCTCGATGGCGACTCCACCCATGCCGACCGTGCGAGCGAAGAGAAACTGCCATTCGATCTCGGGCTGGTGGGGCTGCCGACCGATGCGCAGGATGCCCTTCGCAACGGCATGGAATCCTATCAGGTCGCGTTGCTGGGCTATACCGCCGCCCGCGTTGGCCTGGATGTGGAGGCGCAATCGCTGCTGGACACCGCGGCCAGCGTCGCACCGGCGCTGAGCGCCTTCCAGCAGGCCCAGGTCGCCGCGCTGGGCAAGGCACAGGCGCGCCAGCGGGCCGGTGCACGCACCATGAGCGTGCTGTTCGCAGTGACCCTGCTGCTGGTCGCCGGTGTGCTGATCACCAGCCTGGTACTGGCGCTGCGCGCGGTACGCCAGCCGATCCAGGACACCCTGCGCTTCGCCAGCGACATTGCCGAGGACCGCCTGGACACCACGCTGCGTGTGTACAACGCCAACGACGAGATCGGCCAGCTGGCCCAGCGCCTGGTCCACATGCAGCAGCGCCTGCGCGCGCGTATCGAAACCGAGCGTGCGGTAGCGCGCGGCAATACCCGCGTGCGACAGGCCTTGGACAGCGCACAGACCGGCTTGATGGTGGTCGATGCCGAAGGCCAGGTGGCGTATGCCAACCCTGCGCTGCTGCAGCTGCTGGATCTGCAGGCCGAAGACCTGGTGGGCGGTGACGCGGTGCGCCTGCACCCGGCGCTGGCCAGCCTGGCCGGCGTGCGCCAGCGCGAGGAGCGCGAGATCGGCCACGCCGGCGTGCGCTACCAGTTGATCGCCAACGCCATCATCGACGAGGGCCATTTCCTTGGTGTCGCGGTGGAATGGCGCAGCCGCGCCCTGGAAACCCTGCTGGAAACCGAGGTGGCAGCCCTGGTCGATGCCGCCGCACACGGTGACCTGCACGGACGTATTGCGCTGGACGGCAAGCAAGGCTTCGTGCGTACGCTGTCGACCAGCATCAACCGGCTTCTGGTGACCTTCGAAACCAACCTCGGCGATCTACAGGCATTGCTGGCGGCACTGGCACGCGGCGATCTCAGCGTGCGCATGGAAGGTGAGCTGCAGGGCGTGTTCGCGCGCATGCGTGACGATGCCAATACCACCGTCGCGCAGCTGGGCCGCATCGTCACCCGCATCCAGCAGGCCACGTCCAGTCTGGATACGGGTGTTGGCGAAATCGTCGCCGGTCACCACGACCTGTCACAGCGCACCGAGCAGCAGGCGGCCAACCTGGAAGAGACTGCAGCATCGATGCATGAACTGACCGATACGGTCGGCCGCAACGCCGATGCCGCAGGCCGCGCTGATGCGCTTGTCCAGGGCGCGGCGGCAGTGGCCCAGCGCGGCGGTGAGGCGGTCGGCCAAGTGGTGGCAACCATGCATGGCATCAGCGAGGCGTCTCGACGCATCGGTGACATCACTCAGTTGATCGATGGCATCGCCTTCCAGACCAACATCCTCGCGCTCAACGCGGCGGTGGAAGCGGCGCGCGCCGGAGAGCAGGGTCGCAGCTTCGCCGTGGTGGCCGCCGAAGTGCGCCTGCTGGCACAGCGCAGCGCCGAGGCGGCCAAGCAGATCAAGGGGTTGATCGAGGATTCGGTGGCGCGTGTCGGGCAGGGCAACCAGCAGGCCGAACAGGCCGGCACCACGATGGGCGAGATCGTCGGCAGCGTGCAGCAGCTGGCCGAGCTGTTGGCCGGCATTCGCAGCGCGTCGCAGGACCAGCATGCCGGCATCGCGCAGGTGAACCAGACCATCGTGCAGATGGAAGCCAGTATCCAGCGCAACGCCAGCCTGGTGGAAGAGGCCGGCGCCTCGACCGCACAGATGCAGGCGCAGGTGCATGCCTTGGCCGAGGCGGTGGGGGCGTTCCGCCTGCAGTCGATGCCGCGGGCGCGCGCTGCGGCGGCCTAGCTTGCGGTTCCTTGTCGGCTGGCGGGGAATCAGCCGAGCGTAGGCTCGGCTCTACATCGGCTGCAGGAACACTGTAGAGCCGAGCCCATGCTCGGCTCACGACAGCGTTCGGCGGCAGGAATCAATACACGTCGCGCCGGTAGCGCCCGTTCTCCAGCAGCGTTTCCACCGCGTCATCGCCCAGCGCAGCGCGCAGTACCTGGTCCACGCCTTCGGCCATGCCCTGCAGCGAACCGCAGACATGGATCACCGCGCCACGTTGCATCCATTCGCGCAGCGCATCGACTGCAGCGTGCAGTCGATCCTGCACGTAGCCACCGTCGCCATCGCGCGAGAACGCCAGGTCCACCCGCGACAGATGGCCATCGGCCTGCCAGGCCTCGATTTCTTCGGCAAACAGGAAGTCGTGCGCGCACTGGCGTTCGCCAAACAGCAGCCAATGCCCGTGCTCGCCAGCATGGGCGGCTTCGCGCAACAGGCTGCGCAGGCCAGCGATGCCAGTACCGTTGCCGACCAGCACCATCGGTGCACCCGGCACGCGGTGGAAGCCGGGATTGCGATGTACGCGGGCGACGATGCTGGCACCGATCGGTGCATGCAGTGACAGCCACCCCGAACCCAGTCCAGCCCGACCGGAGGCGTCATGTACCAGGCGCACCACCAGTTCCACTGCGCCGTCATCCGTGCACGAGGCGATCGAGTACTCGCGGCCGGGCAGCAACGGCAGTCCGCGCAGCCACAGGCAGGCATCCTGCACCGCCAGCGCGGCGTCTGCATCGGGTAGCTCGCGCTCGCTGGCCAGGGCCAACAGCGTGCGCGGGTTGCCTTCCACCAGCAGCGGTTGCAGTGGGTCCAGCCCATGCGCCTTCAGCACTGCACTGGCGTGCCCTGCATTGTGGCGGGGTGCGAGATGCAGGATGTCACCGGCCTGCCACCGCACCTCGGCGGGCGCGGCAAGACGGATACGCCAGATCGCGCCACCGATGCTGCCAGGATTGAGGCGGTCGCGGCCGAGCAGGCGCCAGTCATGCATCTGCGTGGCAGCCGGCAGCACGCTGTCATCGGTGGTGATGCCGGTCAACGCGCCCAGCTGCTGCTGCCACTGGCGCAGGGACGGTACCGAGGCAGCATCGACATCGATGCGCTCGAACAGCGGGCGCGCGCCGTTGCCGATCAGCCAGGCATCGACCTGGCGGCCGAAACCGCAGTAGTGCGGGTACTGGCGATCACCCAGCGCGAGCAGGGCGAACTGCAGGCCCGACAGGTCCACGCGCTGCGCGAGCAGCAGTCGCGAAGCGCGTCGCGCCGCATCCGGTGGTTCGCCGTCGCCAAAGGTGCTGAGCACGAACAGGGCCTGCACGGTTTGCTCTAGCTGTGAGCCGTCGACGCGGGCCAATGGCAGCACAAGCACCGCATGTCCGGCGGCCTGCAACAGCGCCGCCGCGCGCCAGGCCAGCTGCTCGCCCAGCCCGCTCTGGCTGGCATGCACCACAAGCCAGGGTAGGTTGCTGCCATCGTCAGTGGCTACCGGCAGCGACTGGCGAAGCCCGCGCGCGGCGCGCTGGCTGCGGCGGCGGTCCAGGTACAGCATCCAGCCGGTGATGAAGAACAGGCTCATGCCCAGGCTGCTGAGCATCACCACCACGCGCCCGGGTGCACCGAAGTAACTTCCCGAATGCAGCGCGAACACGCTGGTGGCCAGCTGTCCGCCGGCGCCCTGGCGTGCATACGGACGGGCATCGAGGATCGCACCGCTGGCCGGATCGAGCTGCAGCAGGTCATGTGCACGATCGTGGTGGCCACCGCGCCGCGCCGGATCACCGGCCATCACGCGTACATTGAGTGGCTGCCCGGGCTTCTCCGGCAGGCGCAGGTCGATGTACCCGGTGCGCACGCCCGGCAACGCATACAGCGTGGCCTCGATGCGATCCAGGTCCAGTGCCGCGTCGGCGGCGACCTTGTGCTTCGCTGCCGGCGCCACGCCCAGCAGCGTGTTGGCGGCGCTGCGGTACCAGTCGAACGACCACCACAGGCCGGTCAACGCACTCATCAGGTAGATCAGCAGCACCCAGGTGCCGACCACCGAGTGCAGGCTCCACAGGAAGCCACGGCCGCTGCGCTTCCACTCCACCGCCAACCAGCTGCGCCAGTGCCACCAGCGCCGGGGCCAGCGCAGGTAGAGACCGGAGAGGGTGAAGAACAGCAGCGCGATCGCACAGCTGCCGGTGATCCATTTGCCCCGCTCGCCGGCAGCGAGGTGCCGATGCAGGTCTTCGATGAAGTCGAAGAAGGCCTGCCCGCGCAGGGCACTGAAGCGCTCGCCGCTGTACGGATCGAAGTACACCCAGTGTTCCTTGCCTCCGGCAAACCGCGCCACCGAGGGCCGCTGGCCGGTGGCGTCGATCCGCAGGCGCTGCAGGGGGCGCTCGCTTCCTGCCTGGAGCAAAGGCATCAGCTCGCTCAACGCCAGCGGTGGCTGGCCGTCGGCATGGTGCTCGGCGATCGCGGCGAATCCGGGATTGGCGGCACGCAGCAGTTCGTCCTCGAAGGACAGCACGGCGCCGCTGAGGCCCATAACGGCCAGTACGGCACCAGCGGTGATGCCCAGCAGCCAGTGCAGTTGGAACAGGACGTTCTTGAACATCGAAGGAGGAGGGCCTGGAAGGCTGCCGCCCGCATCCTGCGCAACAGCAAATGAGAATTAGTCGCGGAATTCTCCGTGGCGCCCTGCCTGTGGTCAAGCAGGGGGTATCGGCCGGGCGGCGCCCGGCACCCCTCGGAAAGCCCGCTGTTGCTGTTGCCTTGGCTGTTGTTTCTGAGGTTGCCGGCCAGCGGCCGGCACTACCGCGGGTGCAGGGTGCAACCCTGCCAAGACCCTCACTTCACCCAGCTGTCGATCTCGCCGTGGGTGAACGGTCCCAGCTTCGCCTTCTGCAATCGCCCCTGTGCGTCGAACAGCACGCTGTAGGGCAGCAGTCCCTGCGTATTGCCCAGCTGCACGCTGGCATCGCGCGGGCCCGGGGTCTCGATCACGATCGGGTAGTCCACCGGTACCTGCTGCAGGAAGCGGCGCACGTCTTCCGGCGTATCCAATGCCAGGCCCAGCACCTGCACGCCTTCGCTGCCCTGGGTATGGGCAAAGCGTGCCAGCTCCGGCATCTCTTCCACGCAGGGGGCGCACCAGCTGGCCCAGACATTGATCAGCAGCGGGCGACCGGCGAAGCGCTGGCGCAGGTCGAGCGGTCGGCCCTCGAGATCCGGCAGCGTCAGTGCAGGCAGTGGGTCACCCACCTGCAGCGCAGGCGTCGCGAGGGCTGCAGGGGAAGCGGCCGGCGCTGCGGCAGGTGCAGCCGGCGTTGGTGCCAGCCGGTACCCGGCCCACAGGCCGAGGCCGGCGGCCAGCACCGCTGTCCACAGCAGCGCTGGCCGTTGCCATTTCATCGTGCGGTGCGCAGCAGCGCTTCCTCGACCACCGCCTGGGTCAGCAGGGTCGGCAGCACGGTCGGCGGCGCGCCGGGGCCGTACACCACGTACAGCGGCACGCCCACGGCCTTGTGCTCTTCCAGGAACGTGGTGATCTGCGGGTCCACATTGGTGTAGTCACCGCGCATGTACACCGCATTGGTGCGCTTGAGCAGTTCCTTGAACTCCGGCCGCGACAGCACAGCGCGCTCGTTGGCCTTGCAGCTCACGCACCAGTCGGCGGTCATGTTGACGAACACCACGCGCTTGTCGGCGCGCAGGCGGTCCAGCAGCTGCGGCGAGTATTCGACCACGTTGTCGCTGGCCGCCTGTGCGGCGCGCGCTGGCGGTGCCAGCTGGGTGACGCCCCAGGCCGGCACCAGTGCGGCGATGGCCAGCAGCACGCCCAGCAGGGCAACGGCACGCGGGCCGGTCCAGCGGTTGCGTTCGAACAGCCACAGACCGAAAGCGAACAGCAGCAGGCCACCCAGCACCAGCGACATGCCGTCCACGCCGCGCTGCTTGCCCAGCACCCACAGCAGCCATAGCGCGGTGGCATACATCGGGAAAGCCAGCACGTGCTTGAGCGTTTCCATCCACGGGCCCGGCTTGGGCAGGCGGCGTGCCAGCGCCGGCACGAAGCCGATCAGCAGGAACGGCAGGGCCAGGCCGAGGCCGAGGAACAGGAACACGGTCATCGCCTGCAGTGGCGTCGCGATGAACGCATAGGCCACCGCACCGCCCATGAACGGGCCGACGCAGGCACTGCCGACCACGCAGGCCAGCGCACCGGTGAAGAAGTCCCCGGCCGGGCCGCTGCGGCTGGCCAGCGACTGGCCGAGGTTGCCGAGGCCACCGCCGAGGGTGAACACCCCGGACAGGCTCAGGCCCACTGCGAACATGACGTAGGCCAGTGCGGCCACCACGCCCGGGTGCTGCAGCTGGAAGCCGATGCCGACCGCGTTGCCGATCGCGCGCAGGCCGACCATCAACGCACCGATCACCGCGAACGCAACCAGCACGCCCAGCGTGTACCAGAGCGCATGGCTGCGCGCGCGCTGCGGGCTTTCACCGCTCTGTGCCAGGCCGAGTACCTTCAGCGACAGGATCGGCAGCACGCACGGCATCAGGTTCAGCACCAGGCCGCCGGCCAGGGCGAGCAGCAGGACCCACAGGAACGAACGGTCCGGGTTCGGCGTGGCCGCTGGCGGGCGCGTGCGCATGGCGTTGTCGCCGCGCGCGTCGGCGGCGAACGCGTTGTCAGCGGCGGCACTGCCAGCGCCGGCCGGCGTGCCGGCATCGGCGTTGGGCACGGTCGGCAGCAGGCGCAGCGGCGCGCCATTGGCAGCCTCGCGCGGAGCACCGGTGGCGGTCGGCAGCGGGCTGATCACCTCGCTGCGCGGCGGCGCCTGGTTGGCGCTGGCGTTGATCCTGCCGGCCGGGATCGACAGCTTCACCCGTCGCGTCATCGGCGGGTAGCAGATGCCGTCGGTCTGGCAGCCCTGGAAGGTCACCACCAGGGTGCTGTCGACCGCGTCGGCGACAGAGCGGCGCAGCGGCAGCGGCACCTCCACCTGGTTGAAATACACCGAGACATCGCCGAAGTGCTCGTCGCGATGCGACTGAGCGGCCGGCCATCGCAGCTTGTCGGCCAGCACGCCGGCGCTGCCTTCGAGCTTCAGCGAGGTGCGGTCGCGATACAGGTAGTAGCCCGGCGCCGGGCTGAAGCGCAGCAGCAGGGTGTTGCCATCGCTGGCAATGGCATCGAAGCCGAATGCCTGCTCCGACGGCAGTGGCAGCGCCTGGCTGTTGCTGGCCGCACCCGGCAGGCGCAGGCCGCCGCTGTTGCCGGCACCGGCCAGCGGGTTGTTGAACGGGCTGGCCGCACCGGGGCGTGCGGCCGGGGCCGCCGCCTGTGCACCGCCGCCGGGCAGGGTGACCTGCACCACGCGCTTCTGCGGCGGATAGCAGACACCGGCGTCGGCGCAGCCCTGGTAACGCACTTCCAGGCTGATGGTGCCGGCTGCATCGGTCGGTGCGCCGGGCAGGGTGGCCTGCAGCCGCTCGCGATAGGTTTCAACCTCGCCGAAGAAATCGTCGTGGTGCTTGTCGCCCTTGGGCATCTGCAGCGCGCCTGCGTTGAAGGCCGGGTCGGCCTTGACGCTGGTGCGGTGGCGATACAGGTAATAGCCCGGTGCGATCTTGAACTGCAGCTGCACCTGGCCGCGTTCGGGGGCGGTCGCGGTCAGCGCGAACGCCTGGTCCACCGGCAGCAGGTCCTTCTCATCGAGCGCGAAGGCCGGCAGCGAGAGCCACAACAGGGCGCACAGGGCGGCGCCACGCGCAAACAAAGTCTTCAATCAGTGTCCTCCCGGGTCTGTGCCCGGATCCAGTCCAGATACGCCGGCAGGCCGGCCCGGGTTTCGACCGCGATGCACTCCGGGAGTTCATACGGATGCAGTTCGACGACCCGGGCGATTGCGTCATCGACGCGGCTCGCGGTGGTCTTCACCAGCAACTGCAGTTCGGTGTCGGTGGTGACCTCGCCCTGCCAGCGGTAGGTCGACTGCGCGCCCTCCAGTCGTGTGACGCACGCGGCCAGGCGCTCGCCAACCAGCGCGTGCGCGATGCGCTCGGCACTGGCCCGGTCCGGGCAGGTGGTCAACAACAGCAGGACGGGATCGACGGTCGACATGACCGTCGAGTATAGGGCCGCCGCCGGGTCAGGGCCCGGCGGCGGCAATGGACCGCTGCGTTGCGCGGTCAGTTGGCCAGCTGGCAGGTGGCCGGCTTGGCCGAGGTGAACAGGGCGGGGGTGGCCCATTCGGGATGGTCGATGAACGGGTTGCGGTTGCCCTGGAAGCTGTAGATCACGTCATTGCGGGCGCGTTCCGCAGCGCTCGGCGGGTCGGCCAGGTGCCAGTCGATCAACGTCGACAACAGGCCCATGTAGGCCGGCGAACTGCTGGTCTTGACGATCTTGCTGCGGTCGTCGGTCAGCTCCAGGTCCGGCTCGGACTGGCCGGTGGCCGCATCCTTGCCGCCCTCGTAGCGGATGGCCATGTACAGCACCGCACGCGCCATGTCGCCCTTGCGTGCACCCCACACTTCAAAGGTGCCGCCGTTGCCGTCCGGGGTGCGTACCCAGTTCGAATTGCCCGGATAGCCACCGCTGCCGCCGCCCTGGCCGTTGTTGGCCTCGGTGGCACGCTCGCCGCAGTTGGCATCGCACTTGCCGAACGGCTTGTTGCCGCGGTCGGCATTCCACTGTGCGTCGGTCAGGTACAGCATGTGGGTGTCGGTGTAGGGCGCGTACGGCAGGCCCTTGTCGCCGGTGGTGCTGGCAAAGCCCAGCGAGTTCGGCCAGGTGTGCTCGCGGTTGTACTTCAGGCCGCTGCCGCTGCCGGCGCGATCGGTCCCCTTGGCGTAGCTGCGGTTGCGGTACGCATCCAGGATCCTGCCGCTGTTGTTCGGATCCTCGTCGGCGATCTCCAGGATGGTCCAGGTGCTGGTGCCCGAGCCGCTGTACGGGTAGGCGGTGTGGCCCTTGATGGTGGCGTGCAGCGAGCAGCGCAGCTGGCTGGGGCTGCTGGTGTTGACCTTGGAGTAGTAACCGGCCGGCACGCCCGGGTTGCCCGGGTCCGGATTGCCACCGGTGCTGGCCACGGTGAAGGCGATGCGGCTGTCGGCGGCCGGGTGTGCGCCCTGCAGGTCGGTGATGCGCGCGGCGCGGATGTCGAAGCGGCAGGCTTCACCGGCCACCAGCGCAGTGTTGGTGGACAGCTTCACGCTGCGGCCGCTGGACGGGAAAGTCAGCGGCACGCTGCCGGAAGTGCCGCAGCTCAGGGCGAACGCGCCGCTGGCCAGGTTCACCGTCTCGCTGAACACCACTTCCAGGTCGGCGGCGGCGGGGAAGGTGCTGCTGCCCTGGGCCGGGGTGGTGGTGGACACCGACGGCGGCGTGTTCGGGCCCGGGGTGCCGCCACCACTGAAGGTCTGGCCGTTGTTGCAGTTGCCGAAGGTCTGCCTGGCCGACTCGGCCCAGGTGAAGTGGGCGTACTGGCTGCCACTGCCGGTCAGCTGCAGCGAGGTGCCCGGGGCCGTGCTGTTGGTCTCGGCCACCGGAATGTTCTGGCTGGTCATGCCGGCCGCGGGCCCGCCGGACGCTGTGATGGCACCCTCGTAGCTGAGGAACTGGACCACCTTGCCGCTGGCGTCGACCAGGGCAATGCCATCGTTCGGGCCGTTCTGCAGGCCGTTGGTGGGGTAGGTGACCACGGCGATGCTGGCGCTGCCGCAGCCTGCAGCGGTACCGGCGGGAACCGGATTGTTGGCGTAGACCGTGGCGGCCGACGGATTGCTGCCGTTGTAGAGGTACAGGCGGTAGCCGGACAGATCCTCACCGGCGGTGGCCACGACCTCGATCGCTTCGCCGACGTCGCCGGCGGCGGTGCTGTCGTCGTAGTGCAGTTCGTTGATGAAGACCTCGGCCTGGGCCGGCGCGGCGGCCAGTGCCAGCAGGCAGGCAGCGGCAAGCGGGGACAGCAATCGCATCGACTACTCCTTGTGATTGGGAATGCGCGGCCGAGCCTAAGGCCGATCCAGTGACACTTTGTCGTAAATGAACGTCAGATATCTGACAGTGCGACGCGTATCACCAAATGTCGAGGGTTGCGGGCATCCGCTTGTCGCGTTGCACGCGGAACCCCGCCTTCACGCAGCACCTGGGTGCGCCTTTGCCGGGCGGTGAATTTTTTTGCGGGATCGGCCTTGAAAGGCCCGGGGCCAGCTCCATCTCTGTCCTGCTCCCGATTCGTCGGGCTTTTTCGCGAGCAATGCTGGCAGTCACCTTGGGTGAGTGCTAACATCGCCAGACTTTTTCAGACCAATCAATAACTTAAGAGGTCTCTCATGAGCATCAAGCCGCTGCACGACCGCGTTGTGGTCAAGCCGATCGAAGCCGACGAAATCTCCGCCGGTGGCATCGTGATCCCGGATTCGGCCAAGGAAAAGTCCACCAAGGGTGAAGTCGTGGCCGTGGGCCCGGGCAAGCCGCTGGACAACGGCAGCGTGCGCGCTCCGTCGCTGAAGGTCGGTGACAAGGTCATCTACGGCCAGTACGCCGGCAGCTCGTACAAGAGCGAAGGCGTCGAGTACAAGGTCCTGCGCGAAGACGACGTGCTCGCCGTCATCGGCTGAGCTTCGGCGCGACCTGCTTCATCCCCTGATCTCCAATTCCCAGCCGCCGGGCATCGCCCGGCGCTACCAAAGAGGTAACTGCAATGGCTGCCAAGGATATTCGTTTCGGTGAAGACGCCCGTTCGCGCATGGTGCGCGGCGTCAACGTTCTCGCCAATGCCGTCAAGGCCACCCTGGGCCCGAAGGGCCGCAACGTCGTGCTGGAAAAGAGCTTCGGCGCTCCGACCATCACCAAGGACGGCGTCTCCGTCGCCAAGGAAATCGAACTGGCTGACAAGTTCGAGAACATGGGCGCGCAGATGGTGAAGGAAGTTGCTTCCCGCACCAACGACGACGCTGGCGACGGCACCACCACCGCCACCGTGCTGGCCCAGGCCCTGATTCGCGAAGGTGCCAAGGCTGTTGCCGCCGGCATGAACCCGATGGACCTCAAGCGCGGTATCGACAAGGCCGTCGTGGCCGCCGTCAACGAGCTGAAGAGCATCTCCAAGCCGACCGCTGACGACAAGGCGATCGCCCAGGTCGGCACCATCTCGGCCAACTCGGACGAGTCGATCGGCCAGATCATCGCTGACGCGATGAAGGAAGTCGGCAAGGAAGGCGTGATCACCGTTGAAGAGGGCTCGGGCCTGGACAACGAGCTGGACGTGGTCAAGGGCATGCAGTTCGACCGCGGCTACCTGTCCCCGTACTTCATCAACAACCAGCAGTCGCAGACCGCTGATCTGGATGACCCGTTCATCCTGCTGCACGACAAGAAGATCTCCAACGTGCGTGACCTGCTGCCGGTGCTGGAAGGCGTCGCCAAGGCCGGCAAGCCGCTGCTGATCGTCGCTGAAGAAGTCGAAGGCGAAGCGCTGGCGACCCTGGTGGTCAACACCATCCGTGGCATCGTCAAGGTCGTGGCCGTCAAGGCTCCGGGCTTCGGCGACCGTCGCAAGGCGATGCTGGAAGACATGGCCGTGCTGACCGGCGGCACCGTGATCTCCGAAGAAGTGGGCCTGTCGCTGGAAAAGGCCACCATCAAGGACCTGGGCCGCGCCAAGAAGGTGCAGGTTTCCAAGGAAAACACCACCATCATCGATGGCGTGGGTGACAAGGCTGCGGTCGATTCGCGCGTTGCGCAGATCAAGACCCAGATCCAGGACACCTCCTCGGATTATGACCGCGAGAAGCTGCAGGAACGCGTGGCCAAGCTGGCCGGCGGCGTTGCCGTGATCAAGGTCGGTGCATCGACCGAAATCGAAATGAAGGAAAAGAAGGACCGCGTCGACGACGCCCTGCACGCTACCCGTGCGGCCGTTGAAGAAGGCGTGGTCCCGGGCGGCGGCGTTGCCCTGGTCCGTGCGGTCTCTGCGCTGGCCGGCCTGAAGGGTGCCAACGAAGACCAGAACCACGGCATCCAGATCGCCCTGCGCGCAATGGAAGCCCCGCTGCGCGAGATCGTTGCCAACGCCGGTGAAGAGCCGTCGGTCATCGTCAACAAGGTCAAGGAAGGCACCGGCAGCTTCGGCTACAACGCCGCCACCGGCGAGTTCGGTGACATGCTGCAGTTCGGCATCCTGGACCCGACCAAGGTGACCCGTTCGGCGCTGCAGAACGCAGCCTCGATCGCTGGCCTGATGATCACCACCGAAGCCATGGTTGCCGAAGCTCCGAAGAAGGACGAGCCGGCCATGGGTGGCGCCGGTGGCATGGGCGGCATGGGTGGCATGGGCGGCATGGACTTCTAAGGTCCTGTGCTGCACCGGAAGCGGCCGGCCTTGGGCCGGCACGCTTCTCTGCTGCTGTGAAAGACCCCGCCGCAAGGCGGGGTTTTTCGTTGCCCGGTTGCCGCCGCGTCAACGCATCGCTACGCTCGGCGTCCATGCCTACCTCGTTCATCGTCGTTGACGACTTCCTTTCTCCCGCCGATGCGCACGGCCTGCGCCAGGCGGCGCTGGGCCTGACCTATCCGGCACAGGAAGGCGCATTCCCCGGCCGCAACTCCTTGGAGCGGCTGGAGCTGGACGGCCTGTCCGGAGCTGCGTCGCGGCTGGTCAATGAACCATTGCGACCGGTCAACCCACTGCAGTCGCACGGCAAGTTCCGTCTGACCCTGGCCGGGGATGTCGGCCGCGCGAAAGTGCACACAGACCACTCTCACTGGTCCGGCATCCTCTACCTGAGCGCGCCGGAGCACTGCGAGGGCGGCACCGAGTTCTTCCGTCACCGCCGCACCAACACCGAACGGATGGCCCTGGATGCCAGCGAGCTGGCCGCATTGGGCTATGCCAATGGCGGCGACATGCATCGCGACATCATCGAGCGCGACAGCATCGACGACAGCCAGTGGGAGATGACGATGCGCATTCCGATGCGCTTCAACCGGCTGGTGCTGCTGCGGCCCTGGTTCTGGCACACCGCCGGGCCGGCGTTCGGCGACCGGCCGGAGAACGGCCGGCTGGTGTACCTGATGTTCTTCGAGCAGGCGCGGTAAGCGGGGGAATCATCCACGCATGGCGTGGATCTACTGGCCCTGCAGCGCTGCGCGCAACCACGCCAGGAAGGCAGGCAGCGCCGGATTGCCATCTGCATCGGCGCGCGTCACTGCGTAGTAGGCGAAGGCCTGCGGCCATGGCTGGTCGATCACCACCTGCAGGCGCCCGTTGGCCAGTTCTTCGGCCGCATGGATGTCGCGTACCAGCGCGATGCCCTGCCCGGCCACCGCCGCACGGATCAGCAACAGGTCGTCATCGAAAGCAGGGCCGCGCTCCAGCCGCTCATCGGCCGCCAGGCCCTGTGCCTGGAACCACAGCCGCCAGTCGCTGCGATCGGCATCCTGCAGCAGCGGCAGCTGCAGGCAATCCTGCACGGTGCCCACGGTGGGCGCGCTGGCCAGCAGCGCAGGGCTGGCCACTGGCAGCAGCACCGGCGCCAGCAGATGCTCGGCATGCAGTCCGGGGTAGCGCCCCAGCCCGTGGCGGATCGCGATGTCCACACCATCGCGGCGCAGGTCGGCCAGCGCCGGGCTGGCATCGAGCTGCACGTCCACCTGCGGTTGCAGTGCGCTGAATTCACCCAGGCGTGGCGCCAGCCATTGCGCGGCGAAACTGGGTGCGGCGCTGATACGCAGCGTGCGCCGCGTTTCCCAGCGTTCGAGTGTCTGCAGGCTCTGTGCGATCTGCTCGAAAGCCAGCAGCAGTTCCGGGTACACGCGCGCGCCCGCCGCGCTGAGCACCACGCCATGACGGGTGCGATCGAACAGGTTCACGCCCAGGCGTTCCTGCAGCTGCCGCAGCTGCTGGCTGATTGCGCCGGGTGTTACTCCCATCGCTTCGGCGGCAGCGGTCAGGCTGCCGTGGCGGCCGGTTTCAACAAAGGCCCGCAGGCCCAGCAGCGGCAAAACCGCCCCCATTCCGTTCTCCCGTTGCTCCGCCGGCATCCACCGCGCGGCGACAGCATATCGACCGCGGCGCAGGCTGTCGCGCACCCGTCGCGCAAGTTGAGCCAGGCTCAACTCCCCGTGCAGAAGACATCGTTTCCCCGCCACGGCGGCCTTTCCTAGACTGCCTGCACGGCTGCTGCAGCGCCTGTTTCCGCATCGTCGGCCCTCGTGCATCGAAGGCTGGCGCGTGCCGTCGCTCCCTGCCGTCCAGGAACCCCATGAACGAACCTTCGCTGCACCTGTACACCGACAGCTCGCCCAATGGCTTCAAGGCCACCATCGCGCTGGAAGAACTGGGCCTGCCGTATCGCCTGCATCACGTCCGCATCGACGCGGGCGAGCACCGACATCCCGATTTCCTGCAGCTCAATCCGCATGGCCGCATACCGGTGCTGGAGGATCGCGCGCGTGGCATCGTCATTTTCGAATCCGCGGCGATCCTGATGTACCTGGCCGAGCAGGGCAACGCGTTGTTGCCTTCCGAGCCGTCTGCACGCTGGCAGACACTGACCTGGCTGATGTTCCATGCCGCCAGCGTCGGCCCGATCCTCGGCCAGCGCGTGCACTTCGAGCACTTCGCACAACAGCCCGACATGGCCGCAATCGAACGCTATCGCAGGTTGAGCGACGATCTGTTCGCCGTGCTCGACCAGCGCCTGCACGGGCGCGAGTGGCTGGCCGGTGATCAGTACTCGATCGCCGACATCGCCCACTTCGGTTGGCTGCATATCGCCCACATCATCGATATCGATTTCTCGCAGCATCGCCATCTGAGCGCGTGGTACGCGCGCGTTGCCGCACGCCCTGCGGTACAGCGCGGCGTGCAGTTGCCCGAACCGGCCACTGGCCCGTAAGGAGGCAACGCTCATGAACGACTCCATCGTGATGCCGGGTGCGTCGGCCCCGGCCTTTGCCACGCACCCAGGCTACCAGCGCATGTTCCGCCCCGATGCACTGACCCTGGGCATCTACCTGCCATTGCGCTTCTATCAGGGCGACATGGCCGTGCTGCAGGGCCAGGCGCGGCTGGTGGAGGACATCGACCGCCACGGCTTTGCCGCGGTGTGGGTGCGTGATGTGCCGCTGTACGACCCGATGTTCGGCGATGCGGGCCAATTGTTCGATCCATTCACCTACCTTGCGTGGCTGGCGGCGCGCACGCAGCGCGTAGCTCTGGCCACCGGCAGCGTGGTGTTGCCACTGCGCCATCCGATCGATCTGGCGAAGGCGGCGGCGTCGGTCGATCAGCTGTCCGGTGGGCGCCTGGTGATGGGCGTTGCCTCCGGTGATCGTCCGCTGGAGTTTCCCGCCTACGGGCTGGAGCACGCGGCGCGCGGTGAGCGCTTCGCCAGCGCGATGGGTGAGATGCGGCGTTGGCTGCAGCCGGGCGCGGACGGGCGGATGACGCATGCCTGGGCCGAACAGGGCCTGCAGTTGCTGCCGCCCACGGTCAACGGCCGCGTTCCGCTGGTTGTCACCGGTGGCGCACGCCAGCCGCTGGAGTGGATCGGCCAGCATGCCGATGGCTGGCTGACCTACCCAGAGGCCACTCATGACAGCGCTGGTCCGCAGCGGCTGGCCACGAAGATCGGCGCCTGGCGCGCGCTGATCCCGGATGGCGGCTTCCGTCCGCACATGACCAACGAATGGATCGACCTGGTGGATGCCCCGGATCATCCACGCACGCCGCTGCAAGGGGGCTACACCCTGCGCACCGGCCGCAAGGGCCTGATAGAGCTGCTGCAGGCCTGGCAGCAGGCAGGCGTCAATCATGCCGCGCTGGGCATCCAGTTCGCCGAGCGGCCCGCAGATGAGGTGCTGCAGGAACTGGCCGAAGAGGTGCTGCCATTGTTCCCGTCGCACCCGGGGCCGACGCCGCGGGTGATGGACTGGTAGCGCAGTAGGAATGGCGTCGGCCGGCGCTCAGCTGGCCGGCCGGCGCAGGCAGATGCGTGACGCCCCGGCGCTGACGTCCACCTGCCCACCCCGCATGGCATCGGCGCCGAGGATCAGCGCCGGCCGCGCCTCCAGGCCAAGGGCCTTGAACACCGAAAGCTCGCTGATCCGGACTTCCATCGGTGGATGCCGCCAGCCAGCGCTGGTCATGCTCGGCAGGGTGTACAGCCAGGTGGCCTGCTTCCCGCCGCCCAGGCCCTCGGTGCCCTTCTCACGTACCCGCACGCGGATGTCGCTGCCATCGGTGCGCACGCCCAGCGCACGGGCGGCTTCGGCATTGAGCACGGTCTGCGCCGCGCCGGTATCGACCACGGCGATGGCCTCCACACCGGTCTCGCCCAGTGCCAGCGTGATGAAGCCGAACTGGCGAAGGCCGGCACTGCGATCGGGCAGGGCATTGGCCTGGCAGCCGTTTCCATCCAGCGCGAGACGCCCCGGCGTCCACAAGGCAAGCTCGCCACGGCCGAAGTCCCAGCGCGTGTCCCAGCGCCCGGTCAGGTCGTTGCCGACCAGGCCATCAATGGCCGCTTCATCGTCCTTCGCCAACGAGGACAGGTCGGCCTGCGTGCGGCTGGCCTGCAGCTGCCAGCTGCCCAGCCGCCAGGACGTGGTGCGCATCCTCCGCAGCGCGGCTGCCTTTGCGCTGGCACCCTGGGCATGTGAAACCGCCGCATCGGTGTCTTCCAGGCCATAGCGCCGGGCCACACGGTCATCCACCAGGGTTGCACCGGCCGCACTGTCGACCACGAAACGCAGTGGTTCGGCGCGCCCGTCCAGCGAGACAGCCACGGCTGGATGACCCCCCTGCATCCACATCGGCAGTACGTGTTCGGGAGCATCGGCCGCCAGCGCAGGCAGCGAGGCAGCAAGCAGGGGAAGCAGGGTGAGGCGCACGGGATGTCTCCGCAGTGACGGTGGAGAGACCATTGGCGGGCACG
Source organism: Stenotrophomonas maltophilia (assembly GCF_004920835.1). GTDB lineage: Bacteria > Pseudomonadota > Gammaproteobacteria > Xanthomonadales > Xanthomonadaceae > Stenotrophomonas > Stenotrophomonas maltophilia_AQ. The sequence continues at coordinate 27,934 of NZ_QFHO01000031.1, read as the reverse complement.
GGCGTATCGCGGGAATATCGGCGTTGATACCGTCCTGATACACAGCTGGCTGATACTGAGCACATGAACGCTCCCGCCCGGGTCATCGTCGTCGATGACGACGCCAGCATCCGAGATGCCATCGCCGACTGCCTGCTGCTGCATGGCTACCAGGTGCGCGTGGCGGCCGGTGCCATGGCGTTGGATATGCTGCTGCAGGCCGAACGACCGGATGTGATCATCCTCGACTGGATGATGCCCGGCGAGGATGGCCTGTCGGTCTGCCGCCGGCTGCAGGCACGGGCCATCCCGATCCTGATGCTGTCGGCGATGGGCAGTGCCCCGGACCGGGTGATCGGTCTGGAAATGGGCGCGGATGATTACCTGGCCAAGCCGTTCGACCCGCGTGAGCTGCTGGCAAGGGTGCGTGCGCTGCTGCGCCGGCAGGACAAGCTGCGCACCCAGGTGGCGAGTGAGCTGCGCTTCGCCGGCTGGCGGCTGCTGCCCGAACAACGCCGCCTGATCGCGCCGGATGGAGCGGAGCTGGTACTGAGCCGCGGTGAGTTCTCTCTGCTGCTGGTGCTGGCCGAACGTCCCGGGCGGGTGCTGGCGCGCGAGCAGCTGCTGCAGCTGAGCCGCGGCGAGCCGAGCGACAGCGTGGATCGTGCCATCGACCTGGCAATCAGCCGCCTGCGTCGGAAGCTGGGGCAGGCCGCGCCCGGCGCTGAAGCCCTGGTACAGACATTGCGCGGCGAAGGCTATCGCTTCAATGCCGAGGTCCAGGTGCTGTGAGTGCCCGTTGGTCCACTGCGCGCTGGATCGCAATGCTGGCTCTCACCAGCCTGCTGCTGGCCACCCTGGTCAGCGTGGCGGTGGTGGGCTGGATGCCACGACCGGCGCCGCCGCCGATGCGCCTGGATCAGGCTCTGCAGGTGCTGCGGGGGGAACGTGCGGCGGCGCCGCTGGGGCTGCATCTATCGGTCGTCAGTTCGGCACCGGAAGGCCGCAGCAGCGACTGGCTGACCGAGCTGGCCGCCTTGCAGCTGGGTGTACCGGTGGATCACGTGCGCCTGGTCTGGGCCGGGCAGGGCAAGGCCCCCGATGTGCAGGTCATCGAGGGCGGTACGGTGCTGGATGCTTCAGGGCGTGCCGGAGTGCTGACGTCACAGGCGGCCCTGCTGACCGCCATGCAGTGGCCGCCGTTCGAGCTGGGTGTGCGCCGGGCCGATGATCGCTGGCAGGTGGTCGGCAGCGATCACAGTGATCTGGCGGCCTGGCGCGGTCAGGTTCTGCTTGCACTGTTGGCCGGCACGCTGCTGCTGGCGCCGCTGGCGGCCTGGGCGTCGCTCCGCATCGGGCGGCCCCTGCGGCGCTTGGCCGAAGCCAGCGCGCGGGTTGATCTGCAGGACGGGACACCGCTGCCGGACGATGGCCCACGCGAGGTGCAGGTGCTGGCCGCAGCGATCAGCAGCGGTCGTGAGCGCCTGCGCGACCAGGCGCAGGACATGACCCGCATGCTGGCGGCCGTGGCGCACGACCTGCGCACGCCGCTGACCGGCCTGCGCCTGCGTGCGGAGTTTGCACCGCCGCCACAGGCAGCGCGGATGGTGGCCGACATCGAGCGCATGGACACGATGATCGAGCAGGTGCTCGATTACGCACGCGGGGAGCTGCAACCGCTGGAGTTGCGAGCATTGGACGTGGCCGCGTTGCTGGAGGAATGCGTGCAGAGCGCCTTGCTGCGCGGTGTCGATATTTCTGCAGAGGGACCGGACGTGCTGCCGTGGCAGGGGGATGCGCTCCTGCTGCGGCGGGCCATCGACAACCTCATCGACAACGCCGCTCGTTATGCCGGTGCCGTGCACCTGCGGGTTGCCATGGCAGGCAATCGCGTGCAGCTGGACGTGATGGATCGCGGACCGGGCATCGCCGAGGCCGATCGCGTGCGCCTGCTGCAACCCTTCCAGCGCAGCGAAAGCTCGCGCAGTCGTGCCACCGGTGGGACCGGCCTCGGTCTGGCCGTCGCCGCCAACGTGGCACGGCGGCATGCGGGTGAACTGCAGCTGCTGCAACGTGACGGAGGGGGATTGATCGCACGCCTGGTGCTGGGATCGGCCTCCTGACATCGCATGTCGATTGACTGGACGTCATCTTTCTGGTTTATGATTAGGCGCCTAATCATGTGGGTATCGATGATGCTCGAAGCCAAGCACCATGCCCTGCTGGACGAGGCACAGCGACGAGGCCATGCCAACGTCGCGCAGCTGCACCTGTGCTTACAGCTGCTGTCGCTGTCATCGTCGATCGATCGCGACTGCGCCACACGTCTGGCGCCACAGGGTCTCAGCGAGGGGCGCTTCATCGTGCTGTTCCTGCTGCACGGTGCAGGTGGCACGCTGCCGCCGCATGAACTTGCCGAGCGCGCAGGCGTCACCCGCGCCACCATCAGCGGCCTGCTCGATGGCCTGCAGCGCGAAGGCCTGCTGCAGCGTCGCAGCGATGCCGAGGATGGCCGCCGCCTGCAGATCGTGCTGACCGCAAAGGGCGCGCGTCTGGCCGAGTCATTGTTCGACCAGCACACGCAGTGGATCGGTGGCCTGTTCAATGGGCTCGAAGCTGGCGAACAGCAGCAGCTTTCGCAGCTGCTGCACAAGGTCTGGCAGCACACCGACGCCGGGCGTGAGACTGCGGCATGAGCGGTGCCATCGCCGCAGAGCGCCTGCGTGCGCTCAACCGTGGCAGCGTCGCGACGACCCATCTGGCCGAGTGCCTTGCAGTGGACTTCGCTGCGCTGCTGCAGGTGGTAGCCCCCGCACTTGGACCGGATGCGCTGCAACGCATGCGCGACGCTGCGGGAAAGGGCATCACCCGACGCATGGGTTTGGCCGCACAGCTGCTGCGCGGGGCGGGGCAGGGCACACCTGCGCTCTGGCAGGCTCACAGTTCTGACACCGTGCGCGGCTGGGCCTGCTATCTGATCGGCAGCGATGCCTCTACACCGCTGGCAACGAAGCTGCAGGCGATGCGACCGCTGGCCGATGACCCGCACTTCGGCGTGCGCGAATGGGCGTGGCTGGCATTGCGTGCCGACATCGTTGCTGCGCCGATGCAGGCACTTGAGTACCTGCAGCCGTGGACGCATGACGCATCGCCGTACCTGCGTCGCTTCGCCTGCGAGGCGCTGCGCCCGCGCGGCGTCTGGGCCACGCATATCGCGCTGTTCAAGCAGCGTCCGGAACTTGCGTTGCCGGTGCTGGAAGCACTCGCCGACGATCCCGAGCGCTATGTGCAGGATTCGGTTGGCAACTGGCTCAACGATGCTGGCAGGACGCAGCCGCAGTGGCTGCTTGATCTCTGCACGCGCTGGCAGCGCGAACGCGACAGCGCTGCCAATGCCTACATCCGCAAGCGCGCACTGCGCTCGCTGCAATCCCGGTAGCGCCGGGCCATGCCCGGCGGACGCCAATCGACCACCTCAGGGAAGACCACCATGCCGCACACGCTCATCGAGCTCTACAGCGCCACCCCCGCCTGGACCACGCTGCCTCCCGAACAACGCGCGGCCTTCTTCGACCTCATCGGCGCCGGTATGCAGCAGTTCGATCCGGCCCGCATCATGCCGCTGGCGATGGGCCGCATTGCCACGGGCGTACCGCGCGGCAGTGGTGAGCAGTTCTACGCGGTCTGGCGCTGCGCCAGCCACGAGGAGGCCGACGCGCTGGTGGCGGGCATCGCCGCCACCGGCTGGCACGACTACTTCACCACCACCCATGCGGTAGGCGCGGTGGACGGCATGGCCCAGCACTTGGCTGATCTGGCTGCGCTGTAACGACGTGAAGAGCGCTGGCATGGCCCAGCCCACGGCATGGATGGCACATGCGCCTGTCACCGAGACACGGTAAACAGTGCATTGCCCATGTCCGTCCGCAGGGAAGTTGATCATGCAGAGCAAGCTCCAGGTCACGTTGTTCGGCCCTCTTGGTGCCAGCCCGGCGCTGCAGGTGCCGGGGCAGGAAGGGCCGTCGGTGGCCATTCCGGAAGCGACCCTGCGGCAGCTGGTCTCCGATCTTTACACCGCGCGCTCCCTGCTCAACCCCGAGCAGCTGGACGAAGCCAGGCAGGAGCTGGACCGCGTGCTGGAGCGCTGGGCGGACATCCATGAAGGCCTGCTGCTGGACGTGGAAGTGCATGGCAGATGAGCGACTTCGCATGCGTGCCGCCGCGTAGTCGTCCCAGACGGGCCCATCGCTGAACCGCGTTCCCAGTTGCGGATGAAACATTTTGCACTGCGCAAAAGCTGTGCTATCAATACAACCCATGAACGCAGCCCCCACCAGCTTTTACTGGTATTACTTTCCGAAGCCACTGGCGGAGGAAGGACTGCGCTCACCCTGAAGAAAGCTTCAGACGCATTCCCGAAAGCCGCCAGCGAACCTGGCGGCTTTTTTCATGCCGCCACGCTGGGGACCCCCAACGTTCCGGAGATCTCCCGCAATGCCCCCGCACACCGACGACCTGCGTATCCGCACCATCGAACCGCTGACACCGCCTGCCCAGCTGCTGGCGATGCTGCCCTGTGACGATGAAGCTTCCGACACCGTCAGCGCCTCGCGCGCGGCCCTGCACCAGATCCTGCACGGCCGTGACGACCGCTTGGCGGTGGTGGTGGGCCCGTGCTCGATCCACGACCCGAACGCTGCCATTGAGTACGCCCAGCGCCTGAAGCCGCTGCGCGACGCACTGGCCGGCGAACTGGAAATCGTCATGCGCGTGTACTTCGAGAAGCCGCGCACCACGGTGGGCTGGAAGGGCCTGATCAACGACCCGGACCTGGACGGCAGCTTCAAGATCGACAAGGGCCTGCGCATCGCCCGCGGCCTGCTGCGCGACATCAACAAGCTCGGCCTGCCTGCCGGTGTCGAGTTCCTCGACGTGATCTCGCCGCAGTACATCGCCGACCTGGTGGCATGGGGCGCGATCGGTGCGCGTACCACCGAGAGCCAGGTACACCGCGAGCTGGCTTCGGGGCTGTCGTGCCCGGTCGGCTTCAAGAACGGCACCGATGGCAACGTGAAGATCGCCGCTGACGCAGTGGGTGCGGCATCCAATCCGCATCACTTCCTGTCGGTCACCAAGCAGGGCGGCACGGCCATCGTGTCGACCACCGGCAACCCGGATTGCCATGTGATCCTGCGCGGTGGCAAGCAGCCGAACTACGACGCGGGCAGCGTTGCCGAGGCCTGCCAGGTGCTGGCCAAGTCCAAGCTGCCGACGCGTTTGATGATCGATGCCAGCCACGCCAACAGCCTGAAGAACCCGGAGAACCAGCCGAAGGTGATCGACGACATCGCCGTTCAGCTGGAAGACGGTGAACAGCGCATCGTTGGCGTGATGATCGAGAGCCATCTGGTCGGTGGTCGCCAGGAGCTGGTGGAAGGCCAGCCGCTGGTCTACGGGCAGAGCATCACCGATGGGTGCATCGATTGGGACACCACCGTGACGGTGCTGGAGCGACTGGCTGCGGCCGTGCGCGCCCGTCGCGAGGTAAAGGTGTCCGAAGCCGCCTGAGTGCGGCACGTGTGTGGATGGCGGTCAGCGCCTGCGGGGGTGCGGCCGCGATCAGGGCCGGTCGGAGTTGGAGGCCGGCCCATCTGCACCGGCGATGCGCCTGGCGCTGCGCATGAGCGACAGCGCCAGGTACATCGCCGGGGTGGTGTACAGCGTCAGCCACTGGCTGACCAGCAACCCGCCCACAATGGCGATTCCCAGCGGTTGCCGGAGTTCCCAGCCTTCGCCGTTGGCCAGCATCAGTGGCAGCGTGCCCAGCAGCGCCGCCAGCGAGGTCATCAGGATCGGCCGCAGGCGCAATCGCGCTGCTTCCATCACCGCGTCCCGTGCAGTCAGGCCACGCCGCTCGCCGGCCAGCGCGAAGTCCACCAGCAGGATGGTGTTCTTCATCACCACACCGACCAGCAGGAACAGACCGAGAAGCGCGATCAGGTTCAGTTCGTTGCCGAACAGCCACAGCGCCAGCAGCGCGCCGATGCCGGCCGAGGGCAAGGTGGACAGGATCACCAGCGGCTGCATGAAACTCTCGTAGAGGATGCCCAGCACCAGGTAGACCGCCAGCGTGGCACCGAGCACCAGCCACAGCTGGCGCGAACGCAGCTGCTCCAGGCCGCCGGCCTCACCGGACAGCTTGCCCTGTACCGAACGTGGCAGCATCAGTTTCGACATCGCACCATCGATTGCCTGCGTGGCCTGTTCCAGGCCCACCCCCGGTGCCAGCGCGAACTCGATCCAGATCGAGGCGAACTGCTCACTGTGGTACACCCGGTCCGGTGCCATGCCATAGCGCCAGCTGGCGATGCTCGACAGCGGAATGCGCTGGCCGTTGCCATCGATCACCTGCAGGCGTGACAGCGTGCCCGGGTCCTGGGTGTGCTTCGGGTCCAGCTCCATCACCACGCGGTACTGGTTGAGGCTGTCGTACAGCGTGGCGACCTGGCGCTGGCTGAAGGAGTTGTTGAGCATGTTGGCCACCGTGCGCAGGTCCACGCCGTGGCGCGCGGCTGCTTCGCGGTCGATGTCCAGCATCACCTGGCGCATGCCTGCTTCGCCCTGTGCTTCCACGTCCACCAGTTCGGGCAGGCCACGCAGCGCGGCAGCCACCTTCGGCGCCCATTCGCGCAGCGGTGCTGTATCGGCCGACAGCAGCTGGAACTCGTACTTGCCACTGCTGCCTGCGCCCTCCAGGCGAATGTCCTGGTCCACCCACAGATAGAGATTGCCGCCGGGCAGCTTGGGCAGCCGCGCGCGCAGGCGGTCAATCACCTCTTGGCTGGAGACCTTTCGCTCGGCCAGAGGCTTCATCTTGATCATGATGAAGGCGTTGTTGACCCCGTTGCTGCCACCGATGTAGCCGATGATGTCCTCGATGGCCGGGTCGGACAGCAACAGCTTCCTGTACGCATCGATCTTCGGTTGCATGGCCTGGAAGGACAGGCCGTCATCGCCACGGGCGAAGCCGCGCAGCTGCGCGGTGTCCTGCTTGGGCACGATGCCCTTGGGCACCTGCTGGAACAGCCACGTGTTGAGCGCGATGACTGCAACGAAGGCCAGCAACGGCCAGCGCAGCCGGCGCAGGCTGGCCTGCAGCGTGCGCAAGTAAGCGCCGCGCACGCGCTCGAACAGTGCATTGCTGCCGCGCTGCCAACGCGAGGGTTGCTGCGCGGCATCCACGAACAATCGTGCACACAGCATCGGAACCAGGCTCAGCGCGACCAGCACGGAGACCGTCATTGCCGCCACCAGAGTCAGCGAGAATTCGCGGAACAGGCGTTCGACGAAGTCATCCAGGAACAGGATGGCGACGAACACCACGGCCAGTGCAACGTTCATCGACAGCAGCGTGGCACCGACTTCCGATGCGCCACGCACCGCCGCCTGCCAGCGGTCCGCGCCGAGTTCGCGATGGCGGGCGATGTTCTCCAGCACCACGATGGCATCGTCCACCACCAGCACCGCCGCGACAATCAACGCCATCAGCGAGAGCGTGTTGAGCGAGAAGCCCATCAGCGCGATCAGCGCCAGCGTACCGAACAGCACCACCGGGATCGCCACGCTGGGCACCAGTGCAGCACGCCAGTGGCCGAGGAAGGCCAGCACCACCAGCACCACCAATACGATCGCCAGCACCAGGGTGACCTCTGCCTCATGCAGGGTGGCGCGGATTACCGGCGAGCGGTCCATCACCAGCCGCATGTCCACGCCGGAGGGCAGCAGTGCATGCAGCTGGGGCAGCTGCGCCTGGATGGCATCGACGGTAGCGATGATGTTGGCGCCGGGTTGGCGGCTGACGATCAGCAGCACGGCCGGGCGTTCGTTGTGGAAGCCGCTGGCATAGCGATCCTCCACGCCATCGGCAACGGCGGCTACATCGCCCAGCCGCAGCGTGCGGTCGTCGCTTACCTTAAGAGCCAACTCGCGATACTGCGCGGCCTGGCGCAGCTGCAGTGGCGCTTCCAGCTGCCACTGCTGGTGCGCATCCCCCACCGCACCCAACGGGCGCACCGCATTGGCGCGGGCGATGACCTGGGCTACGTCTTCCAGCGCCAGCCCGGCGTGGTTCAGTGCGTTCGGATCCAGCGACACACGCACTGCCGGCAAGGCACTGCCGCCCACCTGCACTTCGCCCACGCCTGGTACCTGCGACAGCTTCTGCGCCAGCACGGTGGAGGCCAGGTCATACAGCTGGCCTGGCGAGCGCGTGTCCGAAGTCAGTGCCAGTGCCAGAATCGGTGCCTGCGAAGGATTCACCTTGCGGTACTGCGGCATGCCCGGCATGCCACTGGGCAGCTGGCCGCGAGCGAGGTTGATCGCGGCCTGCACTTCACGTGCGGCCTCATCGATATCACGGCCGAGCACGAACTTCAGTTCGATCTGGGTCTGGCCCTGGGTGCTGGCCGAATCGATGCGCGAGATGCCGGGCAGGCTGCCCAGCGCACGCTCCAACGGCGTGGCCACGGTGGCGGCCATCGATTCGGGCGAGGCGCCGGGCAGGCTGGCACTGACTTCAATGGCTGGGTAGTCCACCTGTGGCAGCGGCGCCACCGGCAACAGCCGCAGCGCCAGCAGGCCGGCCAGCACCAGTGCCACCGCCAGCAGGATCGTTGCTACCGGGCGCTGCACGCAGGCCTGCGCCAGGCGCGCGATGGGGGTCACGCGCGTGCCTCGTCAGCGCCCGTCGGGGCCGCTGCACGGCCACGCTGCAGGCGGTCGAAGGCCAGGTAGATCACCGGCGTGGTGAACAGCGTCAATACCTGGCTGACCAGCAGTCCGCCCACCATCACCCAGCCCAGTGGCTGCCGCAGCTCGGCGCCGGAACCGCTGGCCAGCATCAGCGGTACCGCGCCGAACAGTGCGGCCAGCGTGGTCATCAGGATCGGCCGGAAGCGCAGCAGCGCGGCCTGATGGATCGCCTCGCGTGGTGACATGCCGCGTGTGCGCTGCGCGTCCAGCGCGAAGTCGATCATCATGATCGCGTTCTTCTTCACCAGCCCGATCAGCAGCACGATGCCGATCACCGCGATCAGATCCAGGCTGCGTCCGCTCAGCCACAGTGCGGCCAATGCACCCACGGTGGCCGAGGGCAGGGTGGACAGGATGGTGATGGGATGGATGAAGCTCTCGTAGAGCACGCCCAGCACGATGTACATCACTACCACGGCCGCCAGGATCAGCCACAACGTGGACGATAGCGAGCTGCTGAAGGCGGCCGCCGCGCCCTGCAGGCGAAGTTCGATGCTCTGCGGCAGATTCACCTGCGCGCGCGCGGCGAGCACGGCATCCACCGCTTCGCCCAGCGAAGCGCCCGGGGCAAGATTGAACGAAAGCGTAGCCGCCGGGAACTGGCCCACGTGATTGCGCAGCAGCGCGGACGGACCCACCTCTACACGCGCTACCGAACCCAGCGGCACGGTCTGCCCGGCGCTGTTGCGCACGCGCAGGCCGGTGATGGCTTCCGGTCCCGGCTGGCGCGACGGATCGGCTTCCAGCACCACCCGGTATTGGCTGGCCTGGGTGAAGATGGTTGAAATCTGGCGCTGCCCATAGGCGTCGTACAGGGCATCGGCTACCGCTTCCACGCTGACGCCCAGGCGCGCCGCCGCATCGCGGTCGATCGCCACGCGCGCCTGCCGCCCCTGCATCTGCAGATCGCTGGCCACATCACGCAGCGCCGGCGACTGGCGCAAGGCCTGCAGAAGCTTCGGTGTCCAGCTTTCCAGCGCTTCCAGATCCGGCGTGGTCAGGGTGAACTGGTACTGGTTGCGGCTGATGCGGTCTTCGATGCCCAGTTCCTGCACCGGTTGCAGGTACAGGGTGATGCCGGGAATCTTCGCCACGCGCTGCTGCAGCCGTTCCATCACGACGGCGGCACCGTCGCGGTCGCCATGCGGTTTCAGTTCGATCAGCAGGCGGCCGGTGTTGAGCGTGGCGTTGTTGCCGTCCACGCCGATGTAGGACGAGACGCTGGCCACTGCCTCGTCGGCTTCGATGGCCGCCGCCAGCGCCTGCTGGCGCTCGCGCATGGCCTGGAACGAGATAGCCTGTGGCGCCTCGCTGATGCCTTGCACCAGGCCGGCATCCTGCACCGGGAAGAATCCCTTGGGCACGGCGAAGTACAGCGCTACGGTCAGTGCCAGCGTCGCCACCGTGGCCAGCAGCATCAGCGGCTGGCGCTGCAGCACCCAGCGCAGCTGGCGGTCGTAAAGGGTGAGGACCCGGTCGAAGACATCTTGTTTTGGGGTCGGAGCCCTGGCTGGATCCGACCCCTGGGCCGGGGTCAGATCCCCGTGGGGCTCTGACCCCTTCGCATGCGGCTTCAGGAAGCGCGCGCACAGCATCGGCGTCAGCGTCAGCGAGACCAGCAGCGAGATGCCGATGGCTACCGCCAGCGTCACCGCGAACTCATGGAACAGCGCGCCCACCAGGTCGGCCATGAACAGCAGCGGGATCAGTACCGCGATCAGCGAGACCGTCAAGGAGACCAGAGTGAAGCCGATTTCCGCTGCACCCTTGAGCGCCGCCTCGCGGGGGCTTTCGCCGTCCTCCAGATGGCGGGCGATGTTCTCCAGCATCACGATGGCGTCGTCCACCACGAAGCCGGTGGCGATGGTCAGTGCCATCAGCGTGAGGTTGTTGAGCGAATAGCCGGCCAGCAGCATCACCGAGAAGGTGCCGACCAGCGACAGCGGCACTGCAACGCTGGGAATCAGTGTGGCCGGCAGATTGCGCAGGAACACCCAGGTGACCAGCACCACCAGCGCGATGGCCAGCACCAGTTCCTTCTGCACGCCGCGCACCGACGCGCGGATCGATTCGGTGCGGTCACTCAGCACGTCCATCTGCACGCCGGCCGGCAGCGTGGTCTGCAGCTGCGGCAGCAATGCTCGCACCTGCTCGACCACGGCGATCACGTTGGCACCGGGCTGGCGCTGGATGTTCACCAGAACTGCCGGCGTAGTGCCGCTCCAGGCGGCCAGCTGCCGGTTCTCAGCGCCATCGCTGATGGTGGCCACATCGCCCAGCCGTAGTGGCGCGCCGTCACGCCAGGCCAGTACCAGCGCGCGGTATTCGGCCACGCTGCGCATCTGATCGTTGGCGTCGAGCATCACCGCTCGGATCGGGCCATCGAAGCTGCCCTTGGGCAGGTTGACGTTGGCCGCAGCAATCGCGGTACGGATGTGGTCCATGCCCAGGCCGTTGGCGGCCAGTGCCGCTGGATTGACCTGGATGCGCACTGCAGGGCGCTGGCCGCCGGCCAGGCTGACCAGCCCGACGCCGGGCAGCTGCGCCAGACGCTGGGCAATGCGCGTATCGACCAGATCGTGCACCTGCGGCAGCGACAGTCCCTGCGAGGTCACCGCCAATGTCAGGATCGGTGTGTCGGCCGGGTTGACCTTGCGGTACACCGGCGGTACCGGCAGGTCTCCGGGAAGGAAGCTGCCTGCCGCGTTGATGGCGGCCTGCACGTCCTGCTCGGCCACGCCCAGCGACACCTCCAGCCCGAACTGCAGGGTAATGACCGAGGCGCCGCCGGAACTGGTCGACGACAGTTGTTTCAGACCGGGAATCTGCCCGAGCTGGCGTTCCAGCGGCGCGGTGATGGTGCGTGTGGTCAGTTCCGGGCTGGCCCCCGGATACAGCGTTGTGATCTGGATGATCGGATAGTCGACCTGCGGCAGTGCGGCCACCGGCAGCAGGCGGTAGGCCAGTACACCGGACAGCAGCAACGCCACCATCAGGAGAGTCGTTGCGACCGGGCGCAGGATGAACGGGCGCGAGAGATTCATGCGCCGGCCTTGATCGCGGCCTCCTCGGTGATGATCTCCACCGCCGTGCCGTCTTCCAGCCCGTCGATGCCTTCGATCACCACCTGGTCGCCGGCCACCAGTCCGGAGCGCACGGCCACGCGTCCATCGTCGGCCGGACCGAGCACCACGTTGCGGCGCTGTGCCTTGTTGTCCTTGTCGACGATATGCACGTAGTTGCCCTGGCTGCCGAACTGCACGGCGGCATCGGGAATCAGCAGCGCGCGCTGCTCGCCCAGTTGCAGGCGGACGTTGACGAACTGGTTGGGGAACAGCGCCAGATCGTGGTTGTCGAAGTGCGCACGCAGTTTCAGCGTGCCAGTGGCGGTATCGATGCGGTTGTCGACACTGGACAGCGCGCCACTGGCAAGCTGCCGGCCTTCTTCGCGGTCCCAGGTTTCCACTGCCAGCGCCGGTTGCACCTGCACGGCATCGAGCAGCGCCGGCAGCTCGGGTTCGGGCACGGTGAACAGAACGCTGATCGGTGCGGTCTGTGCCAGCGTCACCAGGCCTTCGGCATCGCTGGCGCGTACCAGGTTGCCCACGTCCAACCGGCGCAGCCCGACGCGGCCACTGACCGGTGCGGTGATGCGGGTGTACTGCAGCTGCAGGAGTGCCTCGTCAACAGACGCCTGATCGCTGAGGCGGCGGCCCTGCAGCTGGCGCACCTTGCTCTGCTGGTCGCTCAGTTCCTGCCCGGACACGTAGTTCTGCTTCTGCAGTTCGCGGTAGCGCTGCAGCTGGCGCTCGGCGTTCTCCAGCTCGGCCAGGTTCTGTTGCTGGGTGCCCTTGGCCTGCGCCAGCTTCACTTCATACGGGCGCGGGTCGATCTGCGCCAGCAGATCGCCGGCCTTCACCTGCTGGCCTTCCTGGAAATGCAGTCGCAGCAGTTCGCCATCCACACGGCTGCGTACCACCACGCTGTGCAGCGGCGTGACCGTACCGACCGCCTTCAGGCGCAGTACCAGCGGCTCGGCGCTGGCGCGGGCGATGCGCACGGGTACCGTCTTGCCGGGTGCATCGTCGCCGGCACCGGCCTCCGTGCGTGGCCAGAACCCCCACAGCAGGCCGCCGGCAAGGGCAACGCCCAGCATGATCAGCAACGGGCGGGCACGACGGAAGCGGGAGTTTTCGGCGACAGACATGGGGCATCCTGCGCCCTGCGCGCGCAGGGACATGCGGGCCCGTCGGTGCGTTCACGGCACCACGGGCAGCGGGGAGGGAGTGTCTGGCGGGGCCGCGGGCGCGGCGTGGCTGGATGCCGTCGCGGCAGCGACGGGGCGACAATGGTAGCCAATCACCCTGGCCAATGCCGCATGACCATCGTCATGCAACGCAATCGGTAGTGCCGGCCGCTGGCCGGCAACCGGCTGGAATCTGCGGGCGTGTGCCGTGTTTCCGGCCAGCGGCCGGCACTACCGTCAAGCAATCAATGCACTTCGTCGTGATAGACGAACTTCGGCATTTCCCAGCGGTAGTGGATCGCCAGCAGGCGCAGCGCGAAGCCGCCGCCCAGGCAGCACAGGATCGCGGTGGCATCGGCCACACCCCAGTGCAGCAGCAACAGGTAGGCCGCGCCGGTCAGCAGCGCGATGATCGCGTACAGCTCTTTCTGGAAGATCAGCGGCACCTCGTTGCAGAGGATGTCGCGCAGCACGCCGCCGAAGGCGCCTGTCAGCATGCCGGCAATCAGCACGATCGGCATGGCATGGCCGGCCTCACGTGCGATCGAGCAGCCGATCAGGGTGAAGGCGATCAGGCCCAGGCCATCGAGCACCAGGAAGGTGCGGCGGAAGTGGTGCATCCAGCGTGCGACCCAGGTGGCGATCAGCGCCGCACACACGGTGAAGCCCAGGTACTCGGGATGCTTCACCCAGCCCAGCGGATAGTGGCCGAGCAGGATGTCGCGCAGTGATCCGCCGCCGAGGGCGGTGACGCAGGCGATCATGACCACACCGAACAGGTCCATGCGGCGGCGGCCGGCGGACAGCGCGCCGGTCATGGCTTCGGCGGAAATGGCGATCAGGTAGATGATGGACAACAGCATGGGACAGGCTCCGGGCGCGGTGGGGCCGGCCATGCGCCACTATCGCCATTGCCTGCGCAATGACGGGATGACGATGACCGGTGCCGCTCCCGCTGTCCTTTTGCCTGAGAGTTCAGCGGCATGGGCCGCGTGCCCCTTCGGCGGATCGTCCCGGGCGTGCCCGGTGACCTCTCTCCAGCTCGGCGAGTCGAATGCATGGTTGGTGGGATTCCAGCCCACCGGCCTGAGCGATCATGGGAGCCTGCGCCTTCGGCGGGCGCCAGCGCGGCGCCTCTCTCCTGCATTCGGGCGCCAGTATATCCGCTGCAGTGCAGCACGGCATAATCCGGGCATGGCACCGTCCCTCCGCCCGTGGTTCCTGTACCTGCTCGAATGCCGCGATGGCAGCTACTACGCCGGCATCAGCACCGACGTGGACGTGCGTTTCGCTGCCCACCAGGCCGGAAAGGGCGCGCGTTACACCCGGGCCCGGCCGCCGCTGCGCGTGCTGGCCGTGCGCGAGTACCCGGACCGGGCCGCCGCGTCACGGGCCGAGTGGCAGCTCAAGCAGCAACCACGCGAACGCAAGTTGGCCTGGTTGCAGGCCCCGGCCGAGGCTGTTCTGTAGAGCCGAGCCCACGCTCGGCTGCTGCACTTGGCGAAGTCGCCGCTTCGGTAGATCCATGCCATGCGTGGATGCGGCTTGCCCATGCGATGATCGCCCCGCGCCCAGAGCCGGAGACCCGGATGTCCACGATTTCCCTGCTGTTCGCTCTCTCGGCAGCAACGAGTCCCGTTGCCGACCCGGCTACCCTCGCAGCCATCGAAGCCACCTGCCATGACTACGTGGATGGCCAGCTGGAGGCCGACCCGCAGCGCGTCGCCCGTTCCCTGCATCCGGACCTGGCCAAACGTGCGGTGCTCGGTGATACACCGGACGAACGCCTGGGCCTGCGCCGGATGTCGAAGGAAGAGCTGGTTGCGTTGACGAAGCAGGGCGCGTTGAAGACCCCGAAAGATCAATGGGATCGCCGCTGCACGGTGCTGGACGTGACCGGCAACGCCGCATCGGTGCGGCTGGAAACCCCGTGGTTCGTCGACTACTTCCACATGGGCCGCTTCGAGCAGCGCTGGGTGATCGTCAACGCGCTGTGGTACCCGAAGCCGAAGGCGCCGTGAGCCGAGCATGGGCTCGGCTCTACAGGAACATGCGTGCGGCCCTAGCGCCTCGGCCGCCGGTCTTCCTGGTCATCACCGAAGATGATGCGCGCGCTGCGCTGGTAGCTCCAGTACGCCACGGCCCAGTTCAGCAGCACCACGATGCGGTTGCGGAAACCGATCAGGAAGAACACGTGCGCGGCCAGCCAGAACCACCAGGCGAGGATGCCCGAGAGCTGCAGCCTGCCCAAGTGCACGATTGCAGCCATGCGGCCGATGGTGGCGAGGTTGCCGAAGTCGGCGTACTTGAAGGGACCTGGCGCCGGCTTGTCGTGCAGGCGCGCGCGGAGCACCTCGGCCACGTACTTGCCCATCTGCTTGGCGGCGGGCGCAACGCCGGGTACCGGCTTGCCGTTGGCCTGGTTCAGCACGGCCAGATCGCCGGCCACGAACAGCTCCGGATGGCCAGGCAGTGTCAGGTCGGGTTGCACCTGCACGCGGCCGGCGCGGTCCAGCGGCACGTCCAGTGTACGCGCCAGCGGTGAAGCAGCCACACCGGCGGCCCATACCACCGTGCGTGCCGGCACGAATTGATCGCCGAGCTTGAAGCCCTGGCTGTCGATGTCGCTCACCGGGGTGCCGGTCAGCACTTCCACGCCCAGTTTCTCCAGTTGTCGGCGCGCCTTCAGCGAAAGCACTTCCGGGAACGAAGACAACACGCGTGGGCCAGCTTCGACCAGCCGCACCTTGGCGCTGGCCGGATCGATATGGCGGAACTCGTTGCGCAGCGTATGCCGTGCGATCTCTGCCAGGGTGCCGGCCAGTTCAACACCGGTGGGGCCACCGCCGACCACGGCGAAGCTCAGCCACGCCGCCTTCTTCGCCGGGTCCGGTTCGGCCTCGGCACGTTCGAACGCCAGCAGCAGCTTGCGGCGCAGCGCGATGGCATCGTCCAGGGTCTTCAGGCCGGGGGCATCATCGGCCCACTGGTCGTTGCCGAAGTAAGCGTGGGTGGCGCCCGTGGCCAGCAGCAGGGTGTCGTAGTCCAGCGTGCTGCCATCGGCCATGCGGATCTGTCGGGCCTGCTTGTCGATGGTGACCACTTCGCCGAGACGGACTTCCACATTGCGCTGGTGGCCGAGGATGTGGCGCAGCGGTGCGGCGATATCCGGCGCGGACAGGCCGGCGGTGGCCACCTGGTACAGCAGCGGCTGGAACAGATGGTGGTTGCGGCGGTCGACCAGGGTGATGCGTATGCGCTCGCGGGCCAGGGCACGGGTGGCCCAGAGACCGGCAAAACCGCCGCCGACAACAACCAGGTGGGGAACGCGCTCGCGACTCATCGACTCACTCCAGTGGGGGCATGGGGGAAGCGCTTGGCATCTTCGCACGGCAGGCGGTTGTCACGTCAGCGCCCGCGCGGATCGGCGATACTCGGGTTCAGGCAACCGCCCGCGAGGAATCCATGAGCGAACCGGAAAAGCGCATCGCCCTGTTGATCGACGCCGACAATGCGCCGGCATCGAAAATCGACGAGGTCCTGGCCGAAGTCGCCCGCTACGGCGTGGCCAACGTTCGCCGTGCCTATGGCAACTGGAAGAGCCCACGGTTGAAGGGATGGGAGGCGGTGCTGCACGAGTACGCGATCCGTCCGATCCAGCAGTTCGCCTACAGCAAGGGCAAGAATGCTTCGGACATGGCGATGGTGATCGATGCCATGGACCTGCTGTACGCGCGCAATCTGGATGGCTTCGCCATCGTGTCCAGCGATGCCGATTTCACCCCGATGGTGATGCGCCTGCTGACCGATGGCGTGAAGGTCTATGGCTTCGGCGAAAAGAAGACGCCGGAGCCGTTCGTCAACGCCTGCTCGAAGTTCACCTATCTGGAGGCGTTGGGGCAGACTCATGCCAGCGTGCAGGATGCGGAACAGTCATCGAACGAACAGGCACCGAACGAGCCGGTGGCCAACGACGATGCGCGTCCGCGCAAGAGCGGCGCGGAAATGCGCAGCGATACGCGTCTGGTGAAGATGCTGCGACGCGCGGTGTCCTCGGCCGAGGGCGAGGATGGCTGGTCGCACCTGGGCCCGGTCGGCAGCCAGATCGGCAACCAGGCCTCGTTCGACCCGCGCAACTACGGTTACGGCAAGCTCAGCGACCTGCTGGCCGCGATTGGCCTGTTCGAGCTGAAAAAGGACGGCAAGTCCTCCTACGTGCGCGCGCTGCCGAAGAAGAACCGGTAGCGCCGGGCCTTGCCCAGCGAATCAATACCGCCGGTCAGATCTCACGCGCATCGGAATTCGAATAGCCCTCGGCGAACCCTGCGGCGAAATCCTCGACGCCGTTGAAGGCCAGCAGCAACAGCCCGGCGCACAGCAGCTGGTTGCGGCTGGAACGGCGGTAGCCCAGCACCAGCATCACCAGCCCTGCAGCCAGCAGAACATAGTTCAGAGCATCCCATCCCGTCACGTCGTCTCTCCCTGTGGATCGGCGTATCGTAGCGTTTCCGCGCCACCGTGGCGCACCGCTGCTGGCAAGGAAATCCGAAATGTTGAAGATCTGGGGCCGTCGCAATTCCAGCAACGTCCGCAAGGTGCTGTGGTGCGCCGAGGAGATCGGCCTGCCGTATGAGTCCATCGAAGTCGGTGGCAGCCACGGCGGCACGCAGACGCCGGAATACCAGGCGATGAATCCCAACAGCCTGGTGCCGGTGATCGAGGACCACGGCCTGCCGCTGTGGGAATCGAACGCCATCGTGCGCTACCTGAGCGCGCGTTACGCGCTGGGCACGCTGTACGCCGAGGACCCGATGGAACGCGCCCAGGCCGAGAAGTGGATGGACTGGAGCACTTCGCGGATGGCGCCGCTGTACACCGACCTGATCTGGGGCATCATGCGCACCGCCCCGGCGGACCGCGACGAAGCACGGATCAACGCCGCCATCGTGCGTGCCGGTGACTACCTGGCGATGGCCGACGCCACGCTGGCCAGGCAGCCGTGGCTGTCGGGCGAGACGTTCGCGATGGGTGACATCCCACTCGGCTCGCTGATCTACGCGTGGTTCGAACTGCCGATCCAGCGCCCGGAACTGCCGCACCTGGCCGACTGGTACGCGCGCCTGCGCGAACGCCCGGCGTACCAGCGCGGCGTGATGTCGCCGCTGACGTAAGCGGAAACGGTAGCGCCGGGCCATGCCCGGCGGACGCGGTGCGCGCAGAATCCGCCGGGCATGGCCCGGCGCTACCGTCCGCGTGCCATCAATACAGATCCGTCGGGTCCACATCCAGCGACCAGCGCACCTTGCGTGCTTCCGGCAGCGCGTACAACTGCGGCACCAAGTGCGAAAGCACACCGTGCAACGGCGGCCGCTGCAGCGCAGACAGCAGCAGCTGGGTGCGCTGGTAGCCGGCGCGGCGCGGCATCGGCGCCGGCATCGGCCCATAGGCCTCGACCACGTTCTGTTCTCCCAGCAACTGCCGCGCGGCCAGCAGGAAGGCATTGGCGTGCTCCACCTGCTGGGCTTCGGCGCGCATCAACGCCAGGTGCGCGAACGGTGGGAATCCAGCCGCCTCGCGCTGGTTCAACTCGGCCTGCGCGAACGGGTGGTAGCCGCCGCTCACCAGCGTTTCCAGCAACGGATGCCCGGGATGGTGGGTCTGCAGCCAGACTTCGCCGGGATCGCGTGCGCGGCCGGCGCGGCCAGCGACCTGGATCAGCTGCTGTGCCAGTTTTTCACTGGCACGGAAGTCGGCCGAGAACAGCCCTTCGTCGATGCCCACCACCACCACCAGAGTCAGCTTGGGCAGGTCGTGGCCCTTGGCCAGGATCTGTGTGCCGACCAGGATGCCGGGCTGATCGCCCAGTTTCGCCAGCTGCTGTTCCAGCGCGTCGCGTCGCGACGTGGTGCCGCGGTCGATGCGCACCACCGGGAATTCGGCGAAGGCCGCAGTGAGGTGCTCTTCCAGGCGTTCGGTGCCGATACCCTGCGGCTGCAGCGCCAGGCTGCCGCAGGCCGGGCAGGCCAGCGGTGCCGGTTGCCGCGCACCGCAGTGGTGGCATTGCAGGCGACGACCGCCACCATGCACGGTCATCGGAGCATCGCAGCGGTTGCAGGGCGCGGTCCAGCCGCAGTCATGGCACAGCAGCACCGGCGCGTAACCGCGGCGGTTCTTGAATACCAGCACCTGCTGGCCGCGCTTGAGATGCTCGCCGATGCCGGCCAGTACGTCGGCCGACAAACCGTCATGCAGCGGCCGTTTGCGTACATCCAGGATGCGCACGCGCGGTGGCCGTGCGTCGCCGGCACGCTGCTTCAGGCGCAGGTGGGTGTAGCGCCCGGCATAGGCGTTGTGCAGGGTTTCCAGCGACGGCGTGGCGCTGCCCAGCAGCACCGGGATGCCCAATGCCTTGGCCCGCACCAGAGCGAAATCGCGCGCGTGATAGCGGATGCCGTCCTGCTGCTTGTAGCTGCCGTCGTGTTCCTCGTCGACGATCAGCAGGCCGGCTTGCGGCAATGGCGTGAACACCGCCGAGCGGGTGCCGACGATGACCCGAGCTTCACCGCGAGAGGCGGCCGCCCAGACGCGCGCGCGCTCGTTGTCATTCAACCCCGAGTGCAGCGCGTGCACGGCGATGCCGAGACGGCCGCGAAAGCGTGCCAGGGTCTGCGGAGTCAGGCCGATTTCCGGCACCAGCACCAGCGCCTGCTTGCCCTGTGCCAGGCAATGGATGATCGCCTGCAGGTACACCTCGGTCTTGCCGCTGCCGGTCACGCCATCCAGCAGGAACGGCTGGAAACCCTCGGTGGCGTTGATCGCGGCCACGGCCTCGGCCTGGTCCGGATTGAGGGTGGGGCCGGGCAGCGGTTGCGCGTGTTGCGGGGCCACACTCAGGGCGACGCGCTCGGCCAGCTCACGCTTGGCCAGGCTGCGCGCAGCAGTGCGCCAGTCCTGCATGCGTTCACCCAGCACGTCTTCGTCCACTGTGGCCTCGGCCAGCAGCTCGGCCAGTTGCCGGGGGCGGCTGCCAGCGCGCAGCTTCCCGCGCTGCAGGCGTCCTTCGGCGGTCAGCTGCCAGCCGCAGTGATGGGTATCGGGCAGGGCTTCACCATGGCGCAGCGGGCCAGGCAGGGCGGTGCTAAGCACCTCGCCCAGCGGCGCATGGGTATAGCGCGACAGCCACTGCAGGCTCTGCCACAGCTCGCCCTGCAGCAGCGGCTGCGGGTCGCACCACGCCAGCGCCTGGCGCAGGCCCTGGCCATCGTCGGTCTGGCCGTGGCCGGCCACCACGCCGACCAGCTCGCGGTTGCCGAATGGCACCTTCAGGCGGCAGCCAACCGCCACTGCGGGAGCCTCACCCTCCGGCGACAGGTAGTCGAACAGGCGGGGCAGGGGGACGGGCAGGGCGACCTGCAGGGTCGGAATCGGTGAAAGCATCGGGCCAGTGTAACGGGCCATGCGCACGCGGATGGCAGGCGCGAAGGCGCCCGGGCGACGCCCGTTGAATCATAAATGTCACCTAAATATCGGTGTCCATTGGAGATTCAGTCTTATCCACATGTTCTGTGGATAAGACTGTGCGTTAACGGTCGGCGGGCGCGCGGGAGGCCGATGGCGACGGCCTCACGCTTGGGTTGGTCAAAAAATCGCCATACTTTAAAAACAATCAAAATCAATGACTTAAGTGTGAAACATTGCTGAAACAGAGTGAATTCAGCTGGATGCCGCAGTTTCCCGTGCGAGGGCCGTGGTGCTGTGCACAACCTGCAGCACGAAGTACCTGCGGGCGCAAGTCCTGCCGGGCGCCGATGGCCTGCCGTTATCATGCCGGCAGACCTTTGGAGTAACCGATGACGGCTGTGCCCGCCCCTGTTCCCTCGACCGCGGCCGGCGCGCTGTCGGCGTTCCTGCGTGGCGTCGAACGCCGTGCCCTGGTGGTGGCTGAACTGCAGTGCGGTGAAGCCGCCCGTGCCGAACAGACCCTGGTGGCGGTGATGCGCGCCTTTGCCGCCGTCGCCAGCGACCTGCCCATGGCGCAATGGCCGACCCGCTTCTGGACCCTGCTGGGCCAGCGCCAGGCGCTACGCGAACCGCTGGGCGGCCAGTGGGCACCGCCATTGGCTGCGCTGGGTGAGATGGGGCCACTGCCGCGCCTGGCGCTGTTGCTGCGGGTAGGCGGTAGTCTGGATGAAGGCATTGCCATGCGCGTGCTCGACCAGGACGAGGCCGGCTACCAGCAATTGCTGGCCGATGCCTGCCCGCGCGATACCCATGGCCAGCCTGATGCCTCGGCCTGGCGGCAGCTGGCCGAGCAGGTGCAGCTGCGCATCCGTGACCTGCCGGCCAAGCGCCTGCAGCAGCTGCAACAACCGGCCGCACCTGCCGCCAACAATGAAACCCCGACCTCCAGCTGGCGTGCACCGCAGCGTGACGAGCGCGCGGCCGCCAACGGCAAGCGCCGCCGTGCGAATGCCAAGCCGCGCTGGCGCGGTCCGCTGATCCTGTTGCTGACCGTGGCGGTGCTGCTGGCCGCCGCGCTGGGCTGGCGCCATTGGCAGGGCCGTGTGCTCGGCAGCGATGCACCGCTGCCGGAAGGGGTGGTGGGCGATGCCGGTCCGGTCACGGTGGAGGCGCTGCCGCCGAGCAAGGTTGAAGCCGCGCCGGATGCGATCCCGGCCCAGGCTGCCGACGACGCCACGATGCTGGCCGACCGCGACTATCCGCTGGTGGCCGATGCCGACCTGTATGCGTGGACGGCCGCTGGCGGTCCGCTGCCGGTGGACGAATCGCAATCCAAGCCGAGCCGGCCGGAGCCGGCCAGCGCCACGCTGGAAACCGCTGCTGCCGATGAATAAGACCGTGTTCGCCAGCCTGCTGCTGGCCCTGCCGTTGTCGCTGTCGGCCACGCCGCAGACCGTGAACGTGCCGCTGCCACCGCCCTCGCCCGGAACCACGACGGCGCCACCGGCGCCGGCCGCGGCACCTTCGACGTTTGCCCACCTGGATGCGCAGCAGCAGCGCCAGCGCCGTGCCGACTACGCCACGTGGCGGGCGTTGCCGGAAGGCGAGCGTGAACGCGTCCGCCAGGCTGCGGCGCGTTTCAATGCACTGCCGGCCGATCAGCAGCAGCGCCTGCGCCAGCAGTTCCAGGCGCAGGACCAGGCGTTTCGCGAAGGCTGGCGGCTGGGCCCGCAGCTGGGCCTGGAATTCCCCAAGCTGCACGGCCTGTTCGGCTTCGTGCCGCCGGAACAGCGCGAGGCCGCGCTGGCCGTGCTGCGCCAGCTCAGCCCGGCGCAGCTGGCCCAGCTGACCTTGGTCGCACAGCGCACGCCGCCGCAGGAACGCGACGCGGTGCGCAGCGCCTTCCTCGCCGTGCCCGCCGCCGAGCGCGACAGCTGGCTCAAGCGCCAGGCGGGTCAGTAAACAAAGGGGACGGAGGGGATTAAGTCGTACTCGGCACAGTCGGGCTTGAAACGACTTAATCCCCTCCGTCCCCTTTTTTCTGTTCGTAACGCGATCGCAACGCGGTAAACCGGGGGCTGCTGAAACCCAGCATTCACGCCATGTCATGGGAATGCGCGCGCTGCGCGCGTAAGATGGCCGGCCGCAACCCGGTGCCTGTGCCCTTCGCGCGCAACCGTAGTTCGCGTCAAGCACCTTATGTCTACTGCAACCTCCACGCCGCGCTTCAGCAAGGAAGTCGGCGCTACCGGTCTGCTTGCCCTGCCGCTTGTGCTCGGGCACGTCTCCACCGGTCTGATCTCCTTCGTCGACAACGTGATTGCCGGCCACCATGCGACATCCACCCTGGCCGCAGTGACCATCGGCACTGCGCTGCTGTGGCTGCCGATGCTGATCCCGATCGGCACGCTGATCTCGCTCACCGCCTCGGTGTCGCAGCTGCATGGCGCCGGCCGTGAGCGCGAGATCGGCCCGCTGTTCCGGCAGGCGCTGTGGCTGGCGCTGGGCCTGGGCCTGATCATGTTCACCTTCCTCACCGTGGTGCCGCCGCTGCTGCCGGCATTCGGCATCGCCCCGGACATCGTGCCCGGCGCAACGGCCTTCCTGCATGCGGTGCGCTGGGGTGGCCCGGCGCTGACGCTGTACTTCTGCATGCGCTATCTCAGTGAAGGCATGCATTGGACGCTGCCGACCATGCTGCTGGGTTTTGGCGGCCTGCTGGTGCTGGCGCCGATGGGCTACGTGCTGGCCAACGGCAAGCTGGGCTTCCCGGAAATGGGTGCCGAAGGCCTGGGCATCGCCTCGGCGGTGATGATGTGGCTGCAGGCGATCGCCTTCGCCACCTACCTGTGGTTCACCAAACGCTTCGCCCATCTGCGGCTGTTCTCGCACTTCGAAGGGCCGCGCTGGCCGGCGATCTGGGATCTGCTGCGCACCGGGCTGCCGATCGGGATCACCGTGCTGATGGAAGGTGGCCTGTTCATCGTCACCGCGCTGCTGATCGGTCGCCTGGGTGCCAATGAAGCGGCTGCGCACCAGATCGCGATCAACGTCGCCCAGCTGTGCTTCATGATCCCCATGGGCGTGGCCGAGGCCACTACCGTGCGCGTCGGCCATGCGGTCGGCCGTGGCGATGGCTTCGGCGTGCGCCGCGCGGCCTGGGCCGGCTACGCGATCATCATGGGCACGCAGACCCTGTCGGCGGCGGTGCTGCTGTTCGGCCATGACGCCATCGTCGGTGTCTACACCAATGATCTGGCAGTGGCCGGGCTGGCCTCGACCCTGCTGCTGTACGCGGCCACCTTCCAGTTCCCGGATGGCATCCAGGTGTTGTCGGCCGGTGCGCTGCGCGGCCTGAAGGACACCCGCGTGCCGATGTTCATCGCCATGTTCGCGTACTGGGGCCTGGGCATGCCGCTCGGCGCCGGGCTCGGCCTGGGCCTGGGCATGGGCCCGCAGGGCATGTGGATCGGCCTGATCGTCGGTCTCACCGCGGCGGCGATCCTGATGGGCTGGCGCCTGCGCCGCAGCAGCCTGCGCATCGGCCAGTCCAGCCTGTCCTGATCCTTCCTGCCCGCCCCGGCGCCCCGTGGCGGGCGATCCCCTGACTTGTGTCCGATGCCGCATCACGCGGCACCGGCTATGCTGGCACTACGGCAAGAAGCCTTCCGGAGCGTTCCATGAATCAACCCGTGCCCCCGCTGCCCCCGGCGCGTCGCAACCCCGTCGCCAGTTTCTTCATCGGGCTGTGGGACGTCATGAATTTCACCCGCCGGTTGATCCTCAACCTGGTGTTCTTCGGCCTGCTGTTCCTGTTGCTGGTGATGTTCGTCATCGCCGCCGGCATGGGTGCCGGTGCCAGCAAATCGCTGCAGGACCGCACCACCCTGGTGATCGCGCCGGAAGGCCGCCTGGTCGAGCAGTTCAGCGCTGACCCGGTCAGCCGCGCGCTGGCCAAGGCGGTGGGCGACAACGGTGCCGAAGAGATCCAGCTGCGTGACCTGCTGCGGGTGATCGAGTCGGCCAAGGAAGACAAGAAGATCGAGCGCGTGGTGCTGGAGCTGGACAAGCTGCAGCCGTCGGGCTTCGCTTCGCTGCGTGAAGTGGCCGCTGCGCTGCAGGACCTGCGTGCGTCCGGCAAGCAGCTGGTGGCCTACAGCGAGAGCATGGGCCAGTCGCAGTACCTGCTGGCCGCGCAGGCCGACGAGGTCTACCTGGACCCGATGGGGTCGGTGGTGCTCGAGGGCCTGGGCCGCTACCGCCAGTACTTCCGCACCGGCCTGCAGGACAAGCTGGGCGTGGACGTGCACCTGTTCAAGGTGGGCGAGTACAAGTCCGCTGCCGAGCCGTACGTGCTCGACGCCGCTTCGCCGGCGTCCAAGGAAGCCGACCTGTTCTGGATGAACGACGTGTGGCAGCGCTACCTGGGTGACATCGCCAAAGCCCGCCGCCTGGATCCGGCACAGCTGGCCGCCGGCATCGACACGCTGCCGGAAGGCATCTCCGCCGCCGGTGGCGACCTGGCCAAGTTCGCCCTGCAGCAGAAGCTGGTGACCTCGCTGAAGACCCGCGAGGAATTCGAGGATCTGATGATCGAGCGCGGCGTGGCTGACGACGATGCCGACGGTGGTTTCCGCAACGTCGACTTCGGCAGCTACCTGGGCCAGCTCGATGCGCGCCGCAACCCGGTCGACAGCCGTCCGCAGGTGGCGGTGGTGGTGGCAGCCGGCGAGATCAGCGGTGGCGACCTGCCGGCCGGCCGCATCGGTGGCGAGTCAACCTCGGCGCTGCTGCGTGCAGCGCGCGACGACGAGAACGTGAAGTCCGTGGTGCTGCGCGTCAATTCGCCGGGTGGTGAGGTGTTCGCCTCCGAGCAGATCCGTCGCGAAGTGGTGGCCCTGCAGGCCGCTGGCAAGCCGGTGGTGGTGTCGATGGGCGACCTGGCTGCCTCCGGTGGCTACTGGATCAGCATGAATGCCGACCGCATCTATGCCGATCCGTCGACCATCACCGGTTCGATCGGGATCTTCGGCATGGTGCCGAACTTCAGCCGCGCGCTGGACAAGATCGGTGTGCACACCGACGGCGTCGGTACGACCCGCTTTGCCGGTGCCTTCGATGTCACCCGCCCGATGGATCCGGCGGTGGGCCAGGTCATCCAGTCGGTGATCAACAAGGGTTACGCCGACTTCACCGGTCGCGTTGCCGACGCCCGCAAGAAGCCGGTCGAGGCGGTCGACGAAGTGGCCCGTGGCCGCGTGTGGAGCGGTGCGCAGGCCAAGGAACGCGGTCTGGTCGACGCCTTCGGTGGCTTGAAGGATGCGGTGGCCGATGCCGCCAGCCGTGCCAAGCTGGGCAAGGCCGATGCTTACCGCGTGCGTTACATCGAGAAGGCGGCGACGCCGTTTGCGCAGTTCGTAAGCGGCTTCGCCGGCAGCCGTGCCGGTGCCTGGATGCTGTCCGACTCGGGCATGGCGCGGATGATGCTGGCGCGTGCGATGCCGGAAGTGGATACGCAGCTGCGCTTCGTCGAGAACGCGGCCCGCGACAAGGGCAACGGTGCGCCGGTGAAGGCGCTGGCGTACTGCTTCTGCGGGTTCTGATCGGAAGTCCATCCACGCATGGCGTGGATCTACTGGAAACGCCCGGCCCCGGCCGGGCGTTTTCGTTCACGGGGTCGGATCCCTTTGCTCCGCAAAGGGCTCTGACCCCACAGGTCATTGCGTCGCGTCGGCCTCGGCCTTCTGCTCGCGTGCTGCAGCATCCTCCACGGCCTTCTGCGCGCTCTTGGCGCGGTCCAGCGGCTCATGCATTGCACGGGTCATTGCCTGCGGTGCCGGTGGCTTCTCCGGGTTGGGCGTCGGCGGCCGTTGGCACGCCGCCAGCAGTACGGCGGCCAGCAGGGACGTGGACACGATCAGGATGCGCATGGCGGCTCTCCGCAGTGGGCGTGCGTGCAGTGTCGCATTCCGGGCAGGGGGCTGCCGTGAGCGCGTATCCTTGCCGCATCGAAACACAGCGGGCGCGGCCCCGGAGGACACATGACCCAGCAACGGTGGCGCCTGGACGGCCAGACTGCCCTGATCACCGGTGCCAGTGCCGGCATCGGCCTTGCAATCGCGCATGAACTGGCTGGCTTCGGTGCCGACCTGATGATCGTCGGGCGCGATATAGACATGCTGGAGACCGCGCGCGACGAGCTGCTGGACATGTATCCGCAGATGCAGGTGCACGCGCTGGCTGCCGATGTTTCCGATGACGAAGACCGCCGGCAGATCCTGGACTGGGTGGAAGACCATAGCGATGGCCTGCACATCCTGGTCAACAACGCCGGCGGCAACATCAGCAAAGCGGCTACCGAGTATTCCGAGGACGAGTGGCGCAACATCTTCGAGACCAACCTGTTCTCGGCGTTCGAACTGTCGCGCTACGCGCACCCGCTGCTGGCACGCCATGCCTCGTCATCCATCGTCAACGTCGGCAGCGTATCCGGCCTGACCCATGTGCGCAGCGGCGTGGTCTACGGCATGAGCAAGGCGGCAATGCACCAGATGACCCGCAACCTGGCCGTCGAGTGGGCCGAGGATGGCATCCGGGTCAACGCGGTGGCGCCGTGGTACATCCGCACGCGGCGCACGTCCGGCCCGTTGTCGGACCCGGACTACTACGAGGAAGTGATCAACCGCACGCCGATGCGCCGCATCGGGGAGCCGGAGGAAGTGGCTGCGGCCGTGGGCTTCCTGTGCCTGCCCGCCGCCAGCTATGTCACCGGCGAGTGCATCGCGGTGGATGGTGGTTTCCTGCGCTACGGATTCTGAGCTTTCAGCAGGTAGTGCCGGCCGCTGGCCGGCAACTGCAATCATCTGAAGATCCTGTGGTTGCCGGCCAGCGGCCGGCACTACCGGGTGGCCGTCACCCCGGTACCGGGCAGTTGCTGGCCTCCAGCACACCCTGCAGCCGCTCGCGCTCGCTGCGTGCGCCGTCGCGGTTCTCTGGCGTGGCGAAACGTTCGCGGCCGCGTGCATCGCGGAAGCGCTGCTGCCAGCCGCCGCAACGCTGCACTTCGGGCAGTTCCTCGCAGCGATCACGTACCACTTCGCAGCCGGCCGCATTCACCGGCGTGACGCCGCCCAGGCCCTGTACCGTCATCAGTTCGCAGCGACCGGGCGCGGCCTCGTACTCGTGCAGGTAGCTGCCGCCCTGGCTGTCGGTGCACTGGAAGATCGGGGGCAGGGGCGGCTTCGGTGGGCCGTCCTTTGCTTCGGCGCGGGCCTCGGCGTCACGACGCAGCGTCGCGCTGTCGAGGATCTGGTTGCCGCCCTCGCGTTCGACCATTCCCGCTTCCATGATCGTTCGGCCTTCGTCCGCACGGCGTGGCGTTGCAGAGGGCGCCTGCGCGGGCGCGGGTCCTGCCGGCAGGGGGGCTGGCTGTCTCTT
>NZ_QFHO01000030.1 GCF_004920835.1 Stenotrophomonas maltophilia | reverse complement strand
CGTCTACGATGGTCACCATGACGTTACGCTCCTTCTCAGCCACGGCCTTGGGAGCCACGGCGGGGATGAGGAGCATCATGAAGGCGGCCAGATGCAGGGCAATTACAAACGCGATGCCGACGATGCGAGGCCAGCTCAGCCCCTTGTCATCGGGTTGTTCGTACCGGTGAACGACTAGTTGTTCCGTCATGCGCCAAGAGCTCAATAGTGGGGCCGGGATGCCGGGGGCGGAATCCCTGATCAGCGGTGCATGACACCGCAGGAACCTCCAAGCTTATACCAATCCTGAGCGCCTGCGCATCAACTGTGCAGGCATTCAGGCGTTATTCCTACTTACTTCAGGTTGATGATTTTCTTGGCATCAGCCTGGTTCTTCACGCCCTTCGCCAGCGCCTGCTGGGCGGCCTGCCTGGCCTCGGGGACGCGACCTTCGGCATGCAGGACGCGTGCCAGGTTCAGGTAGGTCTCACCGTCCTTGGAAAGCGGGGCGGCCTTCTGCCACGCATCGATCGCCTGCGGCACCTGGTCGGAGTAGTAGTAGGACTGGGCCAGCGCCAGGTAGACCTGGTAGTCCGGCTTCAGGATGCCCTTCTGCAACCCTTCGTTGATGACCGCGATGACGTCCTTTTCCTTGTGCTCGGTATTGGCATAGATCGAGTACAGCTGCTTGTACTCGCGCTCTTCGGTGAGCTGGCCGCTGCTGCGCAGCTTGTCCATCACCGTGGCAGCCTTGTCCATCTGATCGGCCTGCATGTACATGTTGGCCAGGTTCAGCTGGGCCTTCTTGTCATTCGGATTCTTGGCGGCCAGCGCCTCGGCTTCCTTGACCGCTTCACCGGACTGGCCGGCTTCGGACAGGGCCGCCATCAGCAGCTGGTTCCAGTTGTCCTTCGGCTCGGCGGAGCCGGCGATGGCCTGCTTCAGCACCGGGATCGCTTCCTGGTAGCGCTCCAGCTGGTACAGCGCCTGGCCCTTGGCAATCAGTTCTTCCGGCTTGGTGGACTTGCTCTCGGCGAAGTACTTGTCCAGGGTCGCCAGCCCTTCGGCGGTCTTGTCTTCCTGCAGCTCCAGCTGGCCGAGCATCAGCATCGACTGGAAGTGGCCGTTGTTGTCCAGGCCGTTGAACTGCAGGACCTGCTTCAGGTAGGCGACGGCAGCCGGGGTGTCGTCGGTCTGGTAGGCGGCCTGCGAGGCCAGCTGCGCGGCCAGCGACTTGTCGTACTCGTTCGCGGCGCTGTCAGCCAGGATTGCGTCGGCCTGGGTACGGGTCTCCGGGAACTTTTCCTTGTTGTAGCTGTCGATCATTTTCTGCAGCTTGCTGCCCATCTTGGCCGAGGCCTTGACCGACGGCTCCTGGCGGGTCGCGTTCGGGTACAGCGCCTCGGCCTTGGCCTGCTTGCTGCTGCCACCGCGGTTGCCGCGCTCGGAGGAACGCGAGGACTGCGCGAAGGCATCGGTGACCACGGCGCCGGTCAGGGCGGTCGCGACGAGGACGGAAAGCACTGCTTTGTGGTTACGGAAAATCATCGTTCACCTCGATCGAACCGCCGGTTAGCGGCAAAGTCGGACTGTCAGAAAAATCTGAGCCGCCAAACGTATCAGAAACAGATGGCGTGAGAAATCGTTTTATGTGCTGCAATACAGCATGAAACTGCGCACTCATCCGCACTTTGGCCGCAGCCCACCCGCCTGCGCCTGCTGATAGACCGGGGTCAGGCCCGGTGCATCGCGTCGCAGTTCCTGGATCCGGTTGGCCGGATCAGGGTGGGTGGACAGCCATTGTGGGCTACGACCGCCACTGGCGGCCATCATGTTCTGCCACAGATCGACCGCCTGCGCCGGGTTGAACCCCGCCTGCGCCATCAGCCGCTGGCCGATCACGTCGGCTTCGCTTTCCTGGGTGCGCGAACCCGGCAGCAGGAAAGCGGTCTGCGCGCCCATGCCACCGAGCTGGTTGACCGTACTGGCGGCGCCTTCCCCGTAGGCGGCACCGGCCAGCGCACCGAGCACGGCCAGGCCGGTCTGTGCGCCCATCTGGCGGGTGATGCGTTCTTCGTGATGGCGGGCGATGACGTGGCCGATTTCATGGCCGATTACGGCAGCCAACTGATCCTGGTTCTTGGCCACGGTGAAGATGCCGGTGTTCACACCAACCTTGCCAC
Organism: Stenotrophomonas maltophilia; assembly: GCF_004920835.1. Classification (GTDB taxonomy): domain Bacteria; phylum Pseudomonadota; class Gammaproteobacteria; order Xanthomonadales; family Xanthomonadaceae; genus Stenotrophomonas; species Stenotrophomonas maltophilia_AQ. The sequence continues at coordinate 50,703 of NZ_QFHO01000030.1, read as the reverse complement.
CGGGCAGGGCGAAGGCGTTGGGCTCCTTGTCGACGAACACCGCCGTCTCCCACCGTACGCCCCGGTATTGAGGCGGCAGCTGCGCGACAAGGGCGTTGACCACGCACTGCACATAGCCGTTCTGGCGGCCATCGGTGCTGATCTTTTCCTTCTGCTTGGTCTCGGCGAATGCCTGCGCACCGAGCTGGTCCAGCTGCGCCTGTGACACGCCACCGACCATCTGCCGACGGCCAGTGGGTGACGTCGTGGTCGCACAAGCACTGACCAACGTGGTGATGACAAGGGCCAGCAGCAGGTGTTTCATGGGTGCACCCCCGTGTTCATATGCGCAGTGTGTAGCGTAACGGCTTAATCTTTCGTCAAGCGGACACGGCGTTACGTTGATCCCAGGAACACCATAGCGGCAAGTGCGACAGCGTTGTTCAGTGCATGGGCTGTGATCGCCGCCCACAGCGTGCCGGTGCGCTGGTACAGCCAGCAGAACGCGGCGCCCATGCCGCCGTAGACCAGCCACAGCTGGGTCATTCCCAGCAGTGAATTCCTGCTCACCCCTGGTACTTCGTGGACCAGCGCGAAGGCCAGGCTGCTGAGGATGACACCCAGCCAGGGACGGCCAGCCTGCCACAGGCGGCCGAACAGCACGCGGCGGAACAGCAGCTCCTCGTAGGCAGGCGCCAGCACGACTGCGAACAGCACCAGGAACAGCGGGAAACGCGCGATCGCGTTCTGCATCAGTTCCACGTTGGTGGGCACCGGCGCGATGCCAAACTGTTTGGCCAGAAAGGCGATGCCGTTGCTGCCCAGCACGATCAACAGGGCCACCAGCACGGTCCAGCCCCAGGTCGAGGGCCGCCGCAGCGCCTGTCGTGAAGCCAGACGTTCGGCCGCATTGGCCGGGCGTCGCCAGAAGTACAGGAGCAGGGCGGCTCCACCGGTGGCGATCAGGGCCATCAGGATCTGCGCCAGGGCCCCGGGCTGGCCGACGGCCGCTGTTGTTTCTGCCGGCGACAGGGCGCCGCCATTTGCCTGTGCATTGGCATAACCAACCACGATGGCGCGATAGAAGCCCCAGAGCAGGCCGGTGACCATGCTCAGGCCGAACAGGGTGACCGCGGCAATGCCCAGATCGATGAAGAAGCCCGCCAACGGGGAACCCGCGCGCGGCGCGACTGAGGCCGGCGGAACCGGGGGCGGGGCGGAAACCGGGGCGGAAGCGGACATCAGGTACCTGCGTTCAAGGGTCGAAAGCCGGTGCACCTCCCCGCGCACCGGCCATGATCCGATTGTGTCAGATATCCAGGTTTGCGACCTTCAGCGCGTTGTCTTCGATGAAATCGCGACGCGGTTCGACGACATCACCCATCAGGGTGCTGAATATCTGGTCAGCTGCGACGGCATCTTCGATACGCACCTGCAGCAGTCGGCGGGTCTCCGGATTCACCGTGGTGTCCCACAACTGCTCCGGATTCATTTCACCCAGACCCTTGAATCGCTGGATCTGACGACCGCGCTTGGCCTCCTCGAGCAGCCAGTTCTGTGCCTTGGCGAACGTGTCCACTTCGATCGACTTGGCGCCACGGGAAATGATCGCGCCTTCGCGGACCAGGCCATGCAGCAGCGTCGACGCCTGGTGGATCGCACGCAGTTCACCGCTTTCGAAGGCCGACAGCGGCAGCACCTGGATGAGCTCTTCGCCCATGTGACGGCGGGTCACCAGCACGGCTGCCGGGCGCTGCTCGTTGGCTTCCTGCAGCTCCAGGGTGAAGCGCGGGCTGCCCAGGCTGCCCTGGTTGAGGCGCTTGGCCAGTGCATCCAGGCCTTCGCCTTCGCCAGCATTGCGCAGGCTGTCCATATCCATCGGCACGAAGTCGACCAGTGCTTCGAGCACGTTGCGGTCGTAGCGGTGCGCGTTGCGCTCGATCGAATCCTGCGCGGCGGCGTAGGTCAGCAGCAGCTTTTCCAGCGCCAGGCCTTCGATGCCCGGTTCACCGGCAGCCGGAACCAGCGCAGCGTTTTCCACCGCACTGCTGGCCAGGTAGCTGTCCAGCGCCGGGTCATCCTTCAGGTACAGCTCCTGCTTGCCCTGCTTGATCTTGTACAGCGGCGGCAGGCCGATGTAGACGTAACCACGCTCGATCAGCTCCGGCATCTGACGGTAGAAGAACGTAAGCAGCAGCGTGCGGATATGGGCGCCGTCAACGTCGGCGTCGGTCATGATGATGATCTTGTGGTAGCGCAGCTTGTCCGGGTTGTACTCGTCACGGCCAATGCCGGTACCCAGCGCGGTGATCAGCGTACCGACCTGGTCCGAGGCCAGCATGCGGTCGAAGCGCGCGCGTTCCACGTTGAGGATCTTGCCGCGCAACGGCAGCACCGCCTGGTTCTTGCGGTTGCGGCCCTGCTTGGCCGAGCCACCTGCCGAGTCACCCTCGACGATGAACAGTTCGGACAGTGCCGGATCCTTTTCCTGGCAGTCTGCCAGCTTGCCCGGCAGGCCGGCGATGTCCAGCGCGCCCTTGCGGCGGGTCAGGTCGCGGGCCTTGCGCGCGGCTTCACGGGCACGCGCGGCGTCGACGATCTTGCCCGCGATCGCCTTGGCTTCGTTCGGGTTTTCCTGCAGAAACTCTTCCAGCCGCGCGCCGAAGGCGTTTTCCACGGCGGGGCGCACGTCGGAGCTGACCAGCTTTTCCTTGGTCTGGCTGGAGAAACTGGGATCGGGCACCTTCACCGACAGCACCGCGATCATGCCTTCGCGCATGTCGTCGCCGGTCAGGTTGATCTTGGCCTGCTTGGCGATGCCGTTCTGCTCGATGTAGTTGTTGAGCACACGGGTCAGCGCGCCACGGAAGCCGGCCAGGTGGGTACCACCGTCCTTCTGCGGGATGTTGTTGGTGAAGCAGTACATCGTCTCCTGATAGGAGTCTGTCCACTGCAGCGCCACATCCACCACGATGTTGTTGTGCTCGCCGGTGACCGAGATGACGTTCGGGTGCAGCGGGGTCTTCAGCTGGGCCAGATGCTCGACGAAGCTGCGGATGCCGCCTTCGTAGTGGAAGTCATCGCGACGGCCATCACCACGCTCGTCGGCCAGCACGATCTTGACGCCGGAATTCAGGAACGACAGCTCACGCAGGCGACGGGCCAGGATGTCGTAGTGGTATTCCACGTTGTCGTGGAACGCCACGGTCGAGGGCCAGAAGCGCACGGTGGTACCGCGCTTGGTGGTGCTCTCCAGCTTTGCCAGCGGGGTGACCGCGGCGCCGTTGCTGAATTCCTGCTGGTAGTGGAAACCGCCCTGGAACACGTCCACCAGCAGCTTCTGCGACAGCGCGTTGACCACGCTGACGCCGACGCCATGCAGGCCGCCGGAAACCTTGTAGCTGTTGTCGTCGAACTTGCCGCCTGCGTGCAGGACGGTCATCACCACTTCGGCAGCGGACACTTCCCGGCCAAGCTTGGCGCTCATCTGCTCGTGCTTGCCCGTCGGAATGCCGCGACCGTTGTCGGACACCGAAACCGAGCCGTCGGCGTGGATCGTCACCGCCACGTGGTCGGCATGGCCGGCGAGGGCTTCGTCGATGGAGTTGTCGACCACCTCGAACACCATGTGGTGCAGGCCGGTGCCGTCATGGACGTCACCGATGTACATGCCTGGGCGCTTGCGGACAGCCTCCAGGCCTTCCAGGGCCGTAATGCTGTTGGCGTCGTAGTTGCCGTTGTTTGCCGGGGTGTTCTGTTCGTCGCTCATTGCGCTTGCCGTAGGCTCCGCAGGTCGGGCACCGCTTTGGGCGATGCTCCGAGAATGAAAGGATTCCAACCCAAATTATACCAGCCGGGGTCGAGCGGCCCTGTTGTGCCCACTATGGCACAGCCACGATCTGTGCATGTTCCACGTGGAACCGGGCGATGTGGGTCAGTTCCTGCAGCGCCACCGGGGTTTCGGTAGCGGTGACGAAAATCTGGGCCGGCCCGCCAAGCAGCCGCTCCAGTACCCGTGCCTGGTGGGTACGATCCAGCTCCGAGGCCAGATCATCCAGGGCGATGACCGGCCACTCCCCACGCTGTTCCGCATAGTCTTCGGCCTGGGCCAGCAGGCAGGCCAGGGCTGTCAGCTTGGCCTGGCCACGGGACAGCGCATCACGGCCAGGAATACTGTGGAAGTCCACGCTCCAGTCCGCCCGGTGCGGCCCGACCGAGGTATAGCCCGCTTGGCGGTCGCGTTCGCGGGCCAGCAGCAGCGCATCGGCCAACGGCAACTCGTGGCGACGCCAGCCCGGACTCAGTTCCATCGCTTGGATACCCAGCTGGGGAGCCAGTTCCGCCGCAAGTGCCACGGTTCGTTGCTGCAGCCGTTCCAGATAGTGCTGGCGGCGGCTGGTCAGCGGTTCGCCTGCCTCGGCCAGCTCGTGGTCCCAGGTATCCAGCATCCGCGAAGGCCCGCCCTGTTTGAGCAGTGCATTGCGTTGCTTGAGCGCCCGGGAGTAGCGGCGCCACAGGGATAGAAAATCCGGTTCCACGTGGAACAAGCCCCAATCGAGGAACCGGCGGCGGGGTTCGCCGCCCCCGCTGACCAGTGCGTGGCTGCCTGGTTCAAAGGTCACCACCGCCAAGGCAGCACAGAGGTTGCCGAGCTGGGCAACGTCTTCGCCATCCAATCGTCCCTTCCAGTCCTGGCCACTGTGGCGCAGACCGGCCTTTCGCCGATGAGGAGGGTGGCTGGCGCGCTGTTCATCCCATTCCACGAAGATCTCCAACGCTTCCTGCCCCTGGCGGACCAGGCCATCACGTACCCGGCCGCGGAAACTGCGCCCATAGGCCATCAGGTGCAGGGCCTCAAGAATGCTGGTCTTGCCGGCGCCATTGTCTCCGGTCAGCAGGTTCAAGCCCGGCTGCGGAGAGAGGTCCACCACATTGAAGCGACGCAGTTGGTGCAGGGCGAGGCGGCGGATCTGCATGGGGCGCGAAGGACCATCCGCACAGGGCGGTAGAGGAGCGGGGAATCCATCAGCTTACTGCATCGGTCAAGCCCAGCGGCTGCAGCTGGATGCTTGGCACACAGGACACCGTTGGCGCTGACCCAATGCTGGGTTCCACGTGGACAACGGTTGCCGTAGCGGCGGTGCCAAGGCCCGCACCCAGCGAAAAATCCTTCAAATCTGTGCGCCGTGGCAGGGGGTTGACCCGCAGATTTCAACGATTTCAGTGCCACTTACAGGATCTTCAGCAGCCGGCACCAGCCGCCACCGGATCTACACCTGCAGATTCCTTGAAATCCGGGAAGCCCTGGCCCGCGAGGTTCCACAGATTTCAAAGAAATTCGCATTGCCGTTTCACGCTATCCACAGCAGGACTGTATGACTTATACACAAGGTATGGGCAATCTGTGGATAAAAAGGCCTTCAGCGCTCAGTTCGAAACTATCCACAGGTTCCCCCCCAGCCCCAGGGCCCGCTATACAGGGGGTTTCATGCCAATAAATCTCTTTTAAATCATAAAGATAGGCTGTTTCTCCACGAAATCTGGCCCTACCATCACCACCATGCTTTAGATTTATACCCAGATTTAGAAGCTTGGCAGGGCCCGAATCCCCCGGAATCAACCCTGTGGACAGTCGCGTCAGCAGGCACTGCAGATCGATCGTTGAGCCATACCCAAATCGTCGCGACTTCCGCTTTCCTGGAAGCGCTCCCTCGATCTGCGGATTCACCCGCACAACTCGCCCTCGACATGATCGCAATTGCGTTGGAAGCAGGCCTCGAGGTGAGTGAAGCTCTTCGTCAATGCAGGCAGCACTTCACGCCACGAGTGATCGAAGAGAAGCGGAGCATCTGAAAGAACCAGCGGGCATGACTCAGCTCCGCAAAGATCCAGGTGACGATGCTCCACGTGGAACAAAAAAAACGCCCGGGAAGATCCCGGGCGTCGTTCGGTTCCACGTGAAACAGCGCTGATGTCAGAGACGCAGCGGCATCACCACGTGGCGCGACTTCTCGCTGCTGGATTCACGCACCAGCGCCGAGGAGTTGGAATCGCGCAGCTGGATGATGACTTCCTCGTCGCGCAGGGCGGACAGGGCATCCAGCAAGTAGTTCACGTTGAAGCCGATGGCCAGGTCGCTGACGGTGGTGTCCGCTTCGATCTCTTCCTGGGCCTCTTCCTGCTCCGGGTTGTGCGCGCTGATCTTGAGGTTGCCCGGCGAGACTTCCACGCGAATACCGCGGTACTTTTCGTTGGACAGGATCGCCGCACGCTGCAACGACGCACGCAGCGACTCACGGTTCACCTTGACCTCGCGATCGGCGCCGATCGGGATCACTGCTTCGTAGTCAGGGAAGCGGCCATCGATCAACTTTGAGGTAAAGGTGACATCGTCGCGCTTGACGCGCACGTGGCTGCGACCGACTTCCAGCTCGATCTCACGGTCGCCGCTTTCCAGCAGGCGTTGCAATTCGGTCACGCCCTTGCGCGGCACGATGATCTGGCGCTTGGAACCGCTGGGCTTGGCCAGATCGGTTTCGCACAGGGCCAGGCGATGACCGTCAGTGGCAACCGTACGCAGCGCATCGCCACGCAGGTCGAACAGCAGGCCATTGAGGTAGTAGCGCACGTCCTGCTGGGCCATCGCGAACGCAGTGCGTTCGATCAGCTCCTTCAGGGTCGCTTCGCCGATCGCAACGCGCTCGGTCGCTTCCACTTCATCCACCGACGGGAAGTCGTTGGAGGGCAGGGTAGCGAGCGTGAAGCGGCTGCGGCCTGCCTGCACGGTGATCTTGTCACCGGTCTGCGAGACGGTGATCCGGCTGCCATCGGGCAGGGCGCGGATGATCTCAAACAGCTTGCGGGCGGGGATCGTGGTTTCGCCGTCCTGCGCATCTTCAACCGCGATCCGCGACACCATTTCGACTTCCAGATCGGTACCGGTCAGCGACAGCTGGCCGTTCTGCACCTGGACCAGGAAATTGGCCAGAACCGGAAGGGTCTGGCGGCGTTCGACCACGTTGACGACCTGTGCCAACGGCTTGAGAAAGGCTTCGCGCTGCAGTGTGAAACGCATGTGGTTCCGTGCCCCTATGCTTTAAAAAGATGTGGAATAAATCAAAAGCTTGGTGGTGATGGTAGAGCCAGAATCGCTGGAAAACGCAGCTAAGTCTTTGTAATAAAAGAAATTTCAGGCCTCGAAACCCTCTGCACTACCAGCCCCCAAGGGGTGGGGAAAGCTGTGGATAAATTTACCGCGAAATCGAACGGCTTTTTTATCCACACCCTGTCCCGCGCTTGCTACCGGATTTTGCACCGTTTTATGCGATGACGCCTTATCGGCGGACGTGCATCATTCGCTCAGCTTCCGGATCAGCTTGTCCCAGTCCTCGCGGAGCTTGCCGTCGGCCTCCATCAGGGTGCGGATCTGCCGGCAGGCATGCAGCACCGTGGTGTGGTCGCGACCGGCGAAGGCGTCGCCGATCTCGGGCAAGCTGTGCTCGGTCAGCTCCTTGGTCAGGGCCATGGCGACCTGGCGCGGACGAGCCAGCGAACGGGTCCGGCGCTTGGACAGCAGATCCTTGATCTGCAGGCCGTAGTAGTCGGCAACCGTTTTCTGGATGTTGGGAATGCTGATCGCCTGCTGCTGGGCGCGCAGCAGATCGCGCAGGGTTTCCTGGGCGAATTCGGTGGTGATCGCACGGCCGGTGAAATTGGCACGGGCAGTCAGGGTATTCAGCGCGCCCTCGAGGTCGCGCACGTTGGAGCGCATCTTCTTGGCGATCAGGAACGCAACATCATCGGGAATCTCGGCACCGCGTTCGCGCGCCTTGGCCAGCACGATCGCGGCGCGGGTCTCGAAGTCCGGCGGTTCGATCGCGACCGACAGGCCCCAGGCAAGCCGCGACTTCAGGCGCGCTTCCAGGCCTTCGACTTCGCGCGGATAGCGGTCGCAGGTGAGGATGATCTGCTGCTTGCCATCGAACAACGCGTTGAAGGTGTGGAAGAACTCTTCCTGGGTGCGGTCCTTGCCGGCGAAGAACTGGATGTCATCGATCAGCAGCGCGTCCACCTGCTGGAACTGCCGCTTGAACTGATCCATGGTCTTTTCCTGCAGGGCCCGGATCATCGCGCTGAAGAACTGTTCCGAGCGCAGGTACAGCACCTTCGCCCCCGGGTTGGCCTGGCGCATGGCGTTGCCGGCGGCGAACATCAGGTGGGTCTTGCCCAGGCCGGTGCCTCCGTACAGCAGCAGCGGATTGTGCGCACGGTCGCCCGGCTTCTGCGCCGCCTGGAAGGCAGCGGCCAGGCCCAGCTGGTTGCTGCGGCCTTCGACGAAGTTGGCGAAGGTGTAGTGATTGTCCAGGTTGCCGGCGAACGGAACCTGCGGTTCGCTGGAAGCATGTCCCGACGGCGTGGAAACCGGCGCGTTCTGCGCCTCCACCGGCCGCGGGCGCGAGCCGATTTCAAGAAAAACGTCGCTGAAACCGGCGAAGTGGGCCAGCAGTTCGCGGATCCGGGCCAGGTACAGTTCGCGTACCTGGTCGACGATGAAGGCATTCGGTGCATACAGCACCAGGCTGTCCACGCGCAGATCGGCCTGCAGTGGCTTCAACCAGGTGTGAACGTCTTCCGGCGGGAACTCCGCTTCGAGGCGCTCGAGACTACGGGACCAGGCATCCATCAGCAATAATCGTCCGGTGGCCGGGGCATGGACGCGACAAGGCGCCCAAACACAGGCCGGAAAGGGGGGGAAATGGATGGCTCAGACTACCACCGAGCGCAGGGCTTCGGAATGCTTGTCCCCTACTTATTCACAAAAACATCCACAGCTATTGCACAGGCCGGTGAATTCGCGTAGCTCCAAGGGGTTGACGCGGGGTGGGGTACCTCTCTAAAATTTCCGGTTCTTTCCGTCCCATTCATACGAGAGGCCCACATGGCCACCAAGCGCACCTTCCAGCCCAGCAACCTCAAGCGTAAGCGCGACCACGGCTTCCGTGCCCGTATGAAGACCGCTGACGGCCGCAAGATCCTGTCGCGTCGCCGCGCCAAGGGCCGCAAAGTCCTGAGCGCCTGATTGCCATGCCGCATCCAGCGGCAGACGCAATCCATTCGACAGTGAATACTGCAGACCCGCGCAAGCGATTCCCTCGCTCTGCGCGGGTTCGCACGCGTGCCGAATATTCAACGGTCTTCAACGGCGCCCGCCGTGTGTCCGATCCGCTGATGACCCTGCACTGGCTGCCGGCTGACCGGCCGGCCAGGCTGGGTCTGGCGGTTTCCCGCAAGGTCGATCCGCACGCCGTTGGGCGTAACCGGATCAAGCGCGTCCTGCGCGACGCCTTGCGTCAGACACGAACCGATATGCAGCCAGGCGACTTCGTCGTCGTGGCTCGTAGTGCTGCGCGTAACGCCAGCAACGACGATATCCGCCAGGCCTTCCTGCGCCTGTTGCGGCGCCTGCGTGCATTGCCCACGCCGGGCGTGGACGGCACAATGCCGCCGCCTGATGGCATCGCAACTCCCTCTTTGACCGAGCCGGCACCGCGTTCCGGCACCGCTGAGCCTGCCCGCTGATGAACCAGACCCGCGTATTCCTTATTTTTGCCTGGCTGATGGTGGCCGTGCTGCTGTGGATGGAGTGGAGCCGCGAAAAGGCTGCCCCGACTCCGGCACCGGCGACCACGTCGGCTCCGGCCGCTGCACAGAATGTTCCGGGCGCGACCCCGGGTAGCATCCCCAGCGCGCAGGTTCCCGGTGCCCCGGGGCAGGCCGCAGTACAGGCCCAGGCCAGCGCCACCCCGTCCGCACAGACCGTGACCGTCACCACCGACGTGCTGCGCCTGAAGCTCGATGGCGGCCGCGTGCTCGACGCCGAACTGCTGCAGTTCCCGCAGAGCAAGGACGAAGGCAGCCCGCCGGTGCGCCTGCTGACCGAAGATCCCGCGCATCCGTACAGCGCGATCAGCGGCTGGGCCAGTGAAGACAAGAACACCCCCGTCCCCGGCGCTGACGGCTTCAAGCTGGTCGGCGACACCAAGGACTTCGTGTTGGCCAAGGGCCAGAACGAACTGCAGATCCCGTTCGTGTGGACCGCCGACAACGGCGTGACCATCAAGCGCACCCTGACCGTCTCCCGCAACGAATACGCCGTTCGCTTCAAGGACGAGGTCAGCAACACCGGCGCCGCGCCGTGGAACGGCTACGTCTACCGCACACTGGACCGCAGCCCGACCATCCTGTCGCGGAGCATGACCAACCCGGACTCCTTCAGCTTCAACGGCGCCACCTGGTACGACAACGACAAGAAGTACCAGCGTCGTGCGTTCAAGGACTACCTGGAAGACGGCACGCTGAACCAGAACATCACCGGCGGCTGGCTGGCGATGCTGCAGCACCACTTCTTCACCGCCTGGATCCCGCAGAAGGACCAGACCGCACACTACGTGCTGTCGCAGGTGGCCGGTCGTGACCTGATCGAAGCGCGTGGCCCGGCCTTCACCGTGGCCCCGGGCCAGTCCACCAGCACCGAAGCCCGCCTGTGGGTCGGCCCGAAGCTGGTCAACCTGATCGCCAAGGAAGACGTGCCGGGCCTGGACCGCGTGGTCGACTACAGCCGCTTCTCGATGATGGCGGTGATCGGCCAGGGCCTGTTCTGGGTGCTGAACCAGGTGCACAAGCTGGTTGGCAACTGGGGCTGGGCGATCGTCGGCCTGGTGGTACTGCTGAAGCTGGTGCTGTACCCGCTGTCGGCGACCCAGTACAAGAGTGGCGCCAAGATGCGTCGCTTCCAGCCGCGCATCGCGCAGCTGAAGGAACGCTATGGCGATGACCGCCAGAAGTTCCAGACCGCGATGATGGAGCTGTACAAGAAGGAAAAGATCAATCCGATGGGCGGCTGCCTGCCGATCCTCATCCAGATGCCGATCTTCTTCGCGCTGTACTGGGTGCTGGTGGAATCGGTCGAACTGCGCCAGGCACCCTGGTTCGGCTGGATCCAGGACCTGACCGCACGCGACCCGTACTTCATCCTGCCGGTGATCAACGTGGCGGTGATGTGGTTCACCCAGAAGTTGACCCCGGCACCGGGCATGGACCCGATGCAGCAGAAGATGATGCAGTTCATGCCGCTGGTGTTCGGCGTCATGATGGCCTTCATGCCGTCCGGCCTGGTCCTGTACTGGGTGGTCAACGGCGGCCTGGGCCTGCTGCAGCAGTGGTGGATGACCAAGCGCCACGGTGGCGAGCCGGTTCCGGCCACCACCGCACCGGCCCCGGTCAAAAAGAAGTAATCGGTAGAGCCGGCCGCTGGCCGGCTGACCTCAGCAAAAGCCCGCCGCAAGGCGGGCTTTTCGCATCCGGCGTTAGAATCGCCGGCACACACACCGTTCCTGCATCCATCGAGTCCGCCATGCCGCGTGCGTCGTCGTTCCGCCTGTTCCTGCCCTCGCTGTTGTTGACCCTGGTCGTTGCCGGCTGTGGCGACAAGGATGCGAAGGCGCCGGCGACCACGGTCACCCAGCCCAGCGCGCAGGCCGCGGCCGCCGCCGATCCCGCCGCTGCGCCGTTGCTGGCTGTGTTGCAGAAGCAGCTGGATGGCTACCGCCGGATCATCGTGCTGCTGGCCGACGAAGAAAGGCAGTCGGCCGCCGACCGCAGCACCTCCACCCAGATTGGCCAGCAACTGTTCCACGATGGGCTGGAGCAACGCGCGGCCATCGCCGCGCAGTTCGACAGCCTGCTGCGCGGTTCCAGCCCGCAGCGCTTCGCCACCCTCGGCACGGTGCTGGATTACATCGAATCCGCACCGGAACTGTTCGATGCCGATCGCCTGGCCTTCCGCGAAGTACTGCGTGATCTGCACGAGCGGGTCGGTACCGATTCGTCGCTGCCGGCGGTGAAGCTGCACCAGCGCATCGGCGAGGATCTGGAGGCGCTCGACGAAATCGAACGCAACTACAACCAGGAACTGACCCGCATCTTCAGCCGCTTCGAGCGCACCCGCGCCATCGAGCTGAAGCGCGAGAAGTGGGATGACTACATCGCCCACCTGCATAAGGACTACAGCCGCGAAGCGATCCTGCGCGACTACGGGGTGATCGAGCCGTACCCGATGTCAATGAAGGACAGCGACCGCGAGATCTTCGGCCGCGACCTGCCAGCCAAGACAGTGGTGCTGACCTTCGACGATGGCCCGCACAAGGCCTACACCGATGAAGTGGTGGCGATCCTGAAGCGCTACGACGTGCCGGGTGTGTTCTTCGAAGTCGGCCGCAACCTCGGCAAGGTCGAGAGTGATGGCAAAGTCAGCCTAGGGCCGATGGCGAAGATCAGCCGCAGCCTGATGGAAGATGGGTACGCCGTGGGCAACCACAGCCTGACCCACGCCCAGCTGTCGCGTACCACCGGCGACGCACTGCGCCAGCAGGTGCTCGACACCGATACGCTGCTGAAGGATGTCGACAGCAAGCGCGCACCGCTGTTCCGCTTCCCGTACGGCGCGCGCAATGCCGAAGGCCTGCAGCTGCTCAACGAGGCCGGGCTGAAGTCGATCATGTGGAACATCGACTCGATGGACTGGGCCGACCCGGTGCCGGAGTCGATCGTGCAACGCGTGCTCGACCAGGTGAACAAGGAACAGCGCGGCATCATCCTGTTCCACGACATCCACGATCGTGCGGTGAAGGCGTTGCCGCAGATTCTCGACCGGCTGATTGCCGACGGCTACCAGTTCGCCGGTTGGAATGGCCGTGAGTTCACTGTCGCCCGCGCGCGCAAGGGCGAGGCCAGTGCCGCCACCGTCACCACCGGCTACGAGAAGTCGTGGGCGATCGTGGTCGGCATCGACACCTACGCCAAGTGGCCGAAGCTGGAATACGCCAGCCATGACGCACAGGCGGTGGCCGATACCCTGACCGGGCAGTTCGGCTTCCCGTCCTCGCAGGTGATCGTGCTGAAGAACGAGCAGGCCACCCGCAACAACATCCTGGCCGCCTTCCACGACCGCCTCGCCGACGACCGCACCGGAAAGAACGACCGCGTGTTCGTGTTCTTCGCCGGCCATGGCGCTACCCGCCAGCTCGCCTCCGGGCGCGACCTCGGCTACATCATCCCGGTGGACTCGGACCCGAAGGAATTCGCCACCGACGCCATCGCGATGACCGACATCCAGAACATCGCCGAAAGCATGCAGGCCAAGCACGTGATGTTCGTGATGGATGCCTGCTACAGCGGCCTCGGCCTGACCCGCGGCGGCCCATCGTCGTCGTCGTTCCTGCGCGAGAATGCGCGTCGCAGCGCGCGGCAGATGCTGACCGCCGGTGGTGCGGACCAGCAGGTGGCCGATGCCGGCCCGAACGGCCATTCGGTGTTCACCTGGGTGCTGCTGCAGGCGCTGGCCGGCAAGGGGGACCTCAATGGCGATGGCCTGATCACCGGCACCGAACTGGCCGCCTACGTGGCGCCGGCGGTGTCCGCGGTTTCACACCAGACACCGGCCTTCGGCAGCCTGCCCGGTTCGCAGGGCGGCGAGTTCGTGTTCCAGGTGCCGGACAGCCAGGAATTCCTCAATGCCGACACGCGCCAGCTGACTGCCGATGCGATCGCGCTGAACAGCAAGGTGGATGCCGCCAGCGAAGCCAAGGGCAGCCAGGCACCGGTGACCGTGGCCGACCTGCAGGGCGGCAAGGCCAAGCTGGTGGTGCCCACTGCCGGACCTGCCTCCGACCGCCAGCGCGCGCAGCAGGCCAATGACCGTGGCCTGCAGCTGTACCGCGAGAAGCAGTACGACGAAGCAGTGGCGCAGTTCACCGAAGCGCTGAAGCTGCGCCCGGACTTCGCCCAGGCTGCCAACAACCTGGGCTTTGTCTACTACCGTCAGCAGCGCTACGCCGAAGCCGCGCGCTGGCTGGAGAACACGCTGAAGATCGACCCCTCGCGTGCGGTGGCCTATCTCAACCTGGGCGATGCCTACTTCAACGCCGGCGACAAGGCCAAGGCGAAGCAGGCTTACACCACCTACCTTGCGCTGCAGCCGCAGGGCAGCGGCGCAGCACAGGCGCGCGCGCAGCTGGAGAAACTCTGAGCCATGAACGAAGCGATCCGCACCGATACCATCGTGGCCATCGCCAGCGCACCGGGCGCTGGTGGTGTCGGCCTGCTGCGCCTGTCCGGTCCGCGCGCCGCGGCCATCGCCAACGCGCTGGGCGCGCCTGCACTGCGCCCGCGCCACGCGCATTACGCACGCCTGCGCGATGCCGACGGCGAGGTCATTGATGATGGCATCGTGCTGTGGTTCCCGGCACCGAACAGCTTCACCGGCGAAGAAGTGGTGGAACTGCAGGGCCATGGCAGCCCGGTGCTGCTGCAGCAACTGGTCGCGCGCTGCATCGCGCTCGGTGCACGCCAGGCGCGGCCGGGTGAGTTCAGCGAACGGGCGTTCCTCAACGGCAAGCTCGACCTGGCCCAGGCCGAGGCCATCGCCGACCTGATTGCCGCCGGTGACAACCGCGCCGCGCGCGCTGCACGCCGTTCGCTGGACGGCGTGTTCTCGCGCCGCATCGACGCGGTGATCGAGCAGTTGGTACTGCTGCGCATCCATGTGGAAGCAGCCATCGACTTCGCCGACGAACCACTTGATACGCTTGGTGGGGCACAGGTACGGCGTGGGCTGGAGCAGGCGCGCAGCGACCTGGCCTTGCTGCGCCGCGATGCAGAACGCGGTCGTCGCCTGCGCGATGGCCTGCACGCGGTGCTGATCGGCCCGCCGAACGCGGGCAAGAGTTCGCTGCTGAACGCCTTGGCCGGCAGCGAGCGTGCCATCGTCACCGACATCGCCGGTACCACCCGCGACACGCTGCGCGAGACCATCCGGCTGGATGGCCTGGAACTGACCCTGGTCGACACCGCCGGCCTGCGCGATGGCGGCGACGCCATCGAACGCGAAGGCATGCGCCGCGCCCACGTGGAAATCGAGCGCACCGACCTGGCGCTGATCGTGCTGGACGCGCGCGACCCCGTTGCAGGTGAAGCCGCGCTGGGCGAAGCCGTGGCCGCGGTGCCGCACAAGGTCTACATCCACAACAAGTCGGATCTCTTGGATGCGTTGCCGGCACTGGACGATCCTGATCGCGTGTTCGTCTCGGCTGCGACCGGCGCCGGGCTGGAAGACCTGCATGCGCGCCTGCGCAGCATCGCCAGTGCCGGGGCAGGGGAGCAGGTGGAGGGCGAATTCTCCGCACGCACCCGCCACGTCGATGCGATCGAGCGTGCGCAGGAACACGCGCAGCGCGCGGATGGCGAGCTGGCGCACGAGCACCTGGAGCTGGCGGCCGAGGAGCTGCGTCTGGCGCACGACGCGCTGGGCGAAATCACCGGGCAGATGAGTGCCGATGATCTGCTGGGAAGGATCTTCTCCAGCTTCTGCGTCGGCAAGTAACTGTAGAGCCTAGCCCATGCTCGGCTGGGGCAGCACCTCGGGGTCAGATCCCCGAAGGGATCTCTGACCCCGTCATCGATCAATCGCGCGGCTCACGCTCTGGTAGGTGCCAACCTTGGTTGGCACAGGCCGTCTGGGGTCGTGAACGCCCGCTGGCAGAGCGCCGACCAAGGTCGGCGACTACCGGATACATGAGGCCGGGCCCCCTTCGGGGATCCGACCCCAGCTCCCCCAACCTGTCACATTCCCGCCGCATACTGACGCCCATCACATACCGCTTGGGGAAGTCGCAGTGAAGTCGTGGGGTTGTGCATTGCTGTTGTCGCTGGCCGTGGCACCATCGGTGGCCATGAGTGCTGAATCCTCCACCCCGGCCGCGCACAAGGTGTCGGTCTATGGCCATCGCGGCGCAAGCGCGCTGCTGCCCGAGCACACCCTGGCGGCCTATGCGCAGGCCATCGCCGATGGCGCCGACTACATCGAACCGGACCTGGTGATGACCAAGGACGGGGTGATGGTGGCCCGCCACGAGAACGAGATCAGCGGCACCACCGATGTCGCCTCGCATCCCGAATTCGCCAGCCGCCGGACAAGCAAGGTCATCGACGGGCAGAAGGTCGAGGGCTGGTTCACCGAAGACTTCACCCTGGCCGAGCTGAAGACACTGTACGCGCGTGAGCGCCTGCCGGAATTGCGCAGCACCGCTTACGACGGCCAGTTCCGCATTGCCAGCCTGGACGAGATCCTGGCCTTCCTGGTGCAGCAGGCCGGTCGTGCCAACCGCGGCATCGGCCTGGTGCCGGAGATCAAGCACCCGACCTACTTCCAGTCGGTCGGCCTGCCGATGGAAGACAAGCTGCTCGCCGCGCTGCGCGGCAATGCCTATACCAACGTTGGCCCGGTCACCATCCAGTCGTTCGAGACCGCCAACCTGCGCTACCTGCGCGGCAAGATCCCGCGCGGCAGCAACATCCGCCTGCTGCAGCTGCTGTGGAAGGGAGACACCCAGCCGGCCGACATCGTCAATGCAGGCGGCAAGCTGACCTACGCGCAGATGATGACCCCGTCTGGGCTGAAGGACATCGCCGTCTACGCCGACAGCATCGGCCCGGAACTGCGCTCGATCATTCCGCTGGACGCCAAGGGCGCACTGGGGACGCCAACCACGCTGGTACAGGATGCACATGCGGTGGGCCTGATGGTGATCCCGTACACCTTCCGCCCGGAGAATCATTTCCAGGCCAGCAACCTGCGCAGGGGCGCCGACAACGCGCGCAACGCGGAAGGCTCGATCGCCGAGATGCGTGCCTATCTGGCAACCGGCATCGATGCCTTCTTCACCGACGACCCGGCATTGGGCCGGCAGGCGGTGGATGGGATGGGCGCGGCGGGGAACGCGGCGAACTGACCCGCTCTGGTAGATGCCAACCTTGGTTGGCACACGGCAGGAGTGCCGACCAAGGTCGGCCACTACCGGGTCATGAAAATGCCGGGTGGGGTCGGAGCCCCTACGGGGATCCGACCCCGTCACCGTTTCAACCGCGCGGCTCTTCCGGCCGGCGGAACGGGATCACCACGTAGTCCTGCCCCTCGCGCGGCTGCCACAGCACCGGCACGCGCTGCGGCGACGGCGGCTCGAGTTCGTCGTCGGACAACGGCTCGACCGCGTCCTCTTCGTCTTCCCAGCTGTAGCGCTGGCGTGGCGGCAGCGGATCGGCGTTGCGGAACAGCAGCGCGGCAATGATGCCGGCGAAGGCGCCGCCCATGTGCGACTGCCAGGACACGCCGTCGGCGTGCGGCAGGATGGTCATCAGCATGCCGCCGTAGAACAGCATGCCGATCAGTCCGGTGGCGATTGCTGCGCGGTCGCGGCGCAGCAGGCCGAGGCTGGCCAGCAGGAACATCAGGCCATGGGTCACGCCGCTGGCACCCAGGTGCACGCTGCCCGGATTGCCGAGCATCCACGCGCCGATCCCCGAGCCCAGCCACAACAGCGGCAGCGCGCGAAGAGTAGCCCTGGGGTAGACGCTGCCGGCCAGGGTACCGAGGATCAGGATGGCGATGCTGTTGGCGGCGATGTGCTCGACCGAGGCATGCAGCAGCGGGCCGCCGATCAGGCCAAGCAGGCCCTTCGCTTCCAGTGGCGCAACCGCCCATGGCCGCCAGTCGAACGAGCCCTGCAGTGCGAACACGGCGATCAGTACCAGCACCGCGGCCAGGCTGACGTTGAACGCCCGCAGGATACGCATGCGGTCATTGCGGGGGGCTGGCGCGTCGCCAGCGGGCAGGGGCGCGTTGCTGTTCATACCTCAGCAATGGCGGTGACTGGCGCGAAACCAAGGCCACCGCCGCGGGAGAGTGGGGTGCGGCCGGCGGGACAATCCCGCCGGCCGGCCGTGATCAGGCGTGGCCGGAGCCTTCCTTCGGCGGGTATTTCAGGCTCAGCACCACGGTCGCGGCGATGATCACCGCCACCACGCCCAGCGACACCGGGGTCGGGATCTTGAACAGGTCGATGATCATCATCTTGATGCCGATGAAGCCCAGCACCAGCGCCAGACCGTACGGCAGCAGGTGGAAGCGGTCGGCCATGCCAGCCAGCAGGAAGAACATCGCGCGCAGGCCCAGCACCGCGAACACGTTGGAGGTGAGCACGATGAACGGGTCGGTGGTGATGGCGAAGATCGCCGGGATGCTGTCCACCGCGAAGATCACGTCGGTCACCGCGATCAGGATCAGCACCGCGAACAGCGGGGTGAACCAACGCACGCCGTCGCGCTTCACGCTCATTGCGTTGCCGGCGTAATCCGGGAGCAGGCGCAGGTGCTTGCGCATCCAGCGCAGGGCGGGGTTTGCCTCCAGATCCGGCTCCTGGCCGGCGGCGAACCACATCTTCCAGCCGGTGAACAGCAGGAAGGCACCGAACACGTAGAGCAGCCAATGGAACTGGGTGATCAGCACGCTGCCGGCGAAGATCATGACCGTACGCAGCACGATCGCGCCCAGGATGCCGATGATCAGCACCTTCTGGCGCTGCTCCTCCGGCACCGCGAAGTAGCTCATGATCATCAGGAAGACGAAAATGTTGTCGACGGCCAGCGCCTTCTCGACCAGGTAGCCGGTCAGGAACTCGAGGCCGACCTTGTTGGCCACGACCTGGCCGGCGGTCTCATTGAGGTAGTACCAGAGGCCGGCGTTGAACAGCAGGGCCAGCGCGACCCAGCCAATGGACCACCACAAGGCCTCCTTGAAGGTGACCTTGTGTGGTCCACCATGGCGCATCAATACGAGGTCGACCAGCAGGGCGATGATCACCACTGCTCCGAAGCCGCCCCACAACCACACGTTACCGATCGTCTGCATTGGGAATGTCCGTTGGAAAGATGAATGCCAGGCCGGACGGCGAGGATCTGCAACGGAGGATCGGAGGGGGATCCAGGGACAGAGCTTCGCCAGTACGGCGAAGGTCTCGCTCGCAGTTCCAGTCGGCTGGAACTGCCGTTGCACCGGAGCCTGCGGGCTCGAAATGACGGCGACAACGTCTGGGAGCTACTCCCCTTCTGGCGCCGATTCTGCGGCCTGGCCGGGCCGCCGTCAAATGGCGGGTGACCGGGGTCCCCGCTCTGGTAGATGCCAACCTTGGTTGGCATACCCGCCGGGGTCAGCGCCCCTGCGGGGATCTGACCCCGGCGCCCGGTTTACAATAGGTGGATGAATACCCCCCTTCCGATTGTCCGCCTCAAGAATGCGTGGCGTTCCAGCCACCCGTGGATCTTCCAGAAACTGGTCGAGAAGCCGACCGTCCGGCCCAAGCCCGGTTCCATCGTCGACGTGGTCGGCGTGGACGGGGAGTTCATCGGCCGCGGGTTCTACAACGGGCACTCGCGCATCGCCGTGCGCATCCTCGAAACCGATCAGAACGTGCCGGTGGATGCCGGCTGGTTCTCGCGCAAGATCGCCCAGGCCGTGTCGCTGCGCCGTGAGGTGCTGAAGCTCGATGCGGTGTCCGACGCCTGGCGCGTGGTGCACAGCGAAGGCGACGGCCTGTCCGGCCTGGTGGTGGACCGTTACAACGATCTGGTGGTGGTCGAGTTCTTCGCCGCCGGCATGTTCCGCCATCGCGAATGGATCTACGAAGCGCTGCGCGAGCAGTTCCCGGGTTGCCGCTTCCACAGCTTCGCCGACGAGCACGTGCAGAAGCAGGAGAGCTTCGACTTCCACGGCAACACCACCACCGAAGCGTCGGTGATCACCGAGTACGGCATCAAGTTCCGCGCCGACCCGGCCGGTGCCCACAAGACCGGTTTCTTCGCCGACCAGCGTGAGAACCGCGAGTGGCTGAGCCAGCAGGTGGAAGGCAAGAGCGTACTGGACCTGTGCTGCAACACTGGCGGTTTCGCGGTGTATGCGGCGGCGCGTGGCGCTTCGGAAGTGGTCGGCATCGACATCGATGAAGACGTCATCCAGATCGCCAAGGGCAATTCGCGCCTGAACAACGTGCGCCCGAAGTTCGTCCAGTCCGACATCTTCCCGTGGCTGCGCGATGCTGCCAACCGCGGCGAACAGTACGACGTGGTGATCCTGGACCCGGCGAAGATGACCCGCGACCGCGACCAGGTCATCACCGCGCTGAAGAAGTACCTGGACATGAACAAGCTGGCGCTGGGCGTGGTGAAGCCCGGTGGCCTGTTCGCCACGTTCTCCTGCACCGGCCTGGTGGCCGAGGACCAGTTCCTCGACATGCTGCGTCGTGCGGCGTACTTCTCCGGCCGTACGATCCAGATCCTGAAGGTGGCCGGCGCCGGCCCGGACCATCCGTTCATGGCCCACGTCCAGGAATCGCGTTACCTGAAGGCCGTGTTCTGCCGCGTGGTCGACTGATCGCGTGATGCCGTAGCGCCGGGCGCGGCCCGGCGCTACCCAATGCGTGGCCGCAGCGCTATGGTCGGGCTCTTCCCATTCGCGGTGAGAGCCCATGCCTTCGTTGCGCCATCTGTCCGTCGTGCTTGCTCTGGCGCTGTGCGCGCCGCTGTCCGCCCACGCCATCGAGTTCAGTGCGCAGGAACTGGCCCGCGCCAAGGCCCTGCAGCAGCGCCTGGTCACTCTCGACAGCCACTTGGACACGCCGGCCAATTTCGGCCGAACCGGCTTCGACATCGAGCAGCGCCACGACCGCAACGCGCTGTCGCAGGTCGACTATCCGCGCATGGTCGAAGGTGCGCTGGACGGCGGTTTCTGGGCGATCTACACCGATCAGGGGGACCGTAGTGCCGCTGCGCACCTGGCCGAGCGCGACCACGGCCTGCAGCGGCTGCTGCAGATCCGCGAGATGCTGGCGGCCAACCCCGAGCGCTTCGCGCTGGCACTGACCGCCGATGACGCCGCGCGGATCAAGGGCGCCGGCAAGCGCGTGGTCTACATCAGCATGGAAAACGCCAGCCCGCTGGTGGCCGATCCCAGCCTGCTGTCCTTCTACCATCGCGCCGGCCTGCGCCTGCTCAGCACCGTGCACTTCGCCAACAACGAGTTCGCCGATTCGGCCACCGACCCCAAGGGCGCGGAGTGGAAGGGGCTGAGCCCGACCGGCAAGGATCTGGTGCGTCAGGCAGTAAAACTGGGCATCGTGATCGACCAGTCGCACGCCTCCGACGCCGTGTTCGATGACCTGTTGGCGATGATGCCGGTGCCGTTCGTGCTGTCGCACAGTTCGGCCAAGGCGGTCTACGACCATCCGCGCAACCTGGATGACGCGCGTCTGCGCAAGCTGGCCAAGGCAGGCGGCGTGATCCAGGTGAATGCCTATGGCGGTTACCTGATTGACACCGCGAAGACGCCGGAGCGCAAGCAGGCCGAGGAAGCGCTGAGCAAGCAGCTGGGCGGCTGGGAAGGGATGGGCATCGAGCAGGGCGTGCAGCTGCTCAAGGCCGAGCAGGCGCTGGATCACGAGCATCCTGTGCGCCACGCCAGCTTGGATGACTTCTTCGCCCACTTCGAGCACATCCTCAAGGTGGTCGGTCCCGAGCACGTGGGCATCGGCCTGGACTGGGATGGCGGCGGCGGCCTGAGCGACCTGCCCGATGTCAGCCAGCTGCCGAAGATCACCGCGTGGCTGCTGCGCAAAGGCTATACCGAGAAGCAGATTGCCGGCATCTGGGGCGGCAACCTGCTGCGGGTGATGCGTCAGGCGCAGGATTACGCGGCAAAGCAGGGCGGCTGAGCGCCCTGCGTGCATCCGGAATTCCGCCGGGCATGGCCCGGCGCTACCGGTGATCCGTTTATTTCGCGATCAACGCGTGGCGGCGGCTGTACAGGAAGTACAGCACCAGGCCGGCCACGTTCCACAGCAGGAAGTACAGCTGGGTGCGGTGCGGCAGGCTGATGAACAGGTAGATGCAGCCCAGCGCGGCCAGCGGACCGACCACGAAGGCCAACGGCGTGCGGAAGCTGCGCTCACGGTCCGGTTCGCGCAGGCGCAGCACCACCAGGCAGATACCCACCGCAGTGAACGCGGCCAGGGTACCGGCGTTGGCGAGTGCGGCGATCTCGTCCAGGCGCGCCACGCCGGCCAGCGCCGACACCACCACGGCGGTGAACAGCGTGGTTGCCACCGGCGTGCCGGTGCGTGCGTTGACCTTGGACAGGCCGCGCGGCAGCAGGCCATCGCGGCTCATCACGAAGAAGATGCGGCTCTGGCCATACAGGAAGGCCAGCAGTACGGTCGGCAGGGCGATGATCGCGATCACACCGATCACCATTGCTGCAGTCGGGTGGCCGAGCTGGCGCATGATCAGCGCCAGCGGCTCGGCGCTGTGGCCGAACACGGCGTAGCTCATCGCACCCACGGCCGCCAGCGCGACCAGCACGTAGACGATGGTGCAGCCGATCATCGATCCGATGATGCCGATCGACAGGTCGCGGCTGGGGTTCTTGGTTTCCTCGGCTGCGGTGGAGATCGCATCGAAGCCGTAGAAGGCGAAGAAGATGATCGCCGCTGCTGCCATCACACCGTGCTCGACGCCATCAGGGCCCATCGACTTGGCAAAGCCATACGGCATGAACGGCTGCAGGTTGTTGCTGTCGAAGGCGGGAAGGGCCACGGCCACGAAGATGGCCAGCGCGATCAGCTTGAACACCACCAGGATGGCGTTGAGGGTGGCGCTTTCCTTGGTGCCTGCCATCAGCATCAGTGCCACCAGCCAGGTGATGACGATCGCCGGCAGGTTGATCATGCCGCCTTCCACGTGCGGGCCGGCAGCCAGCCAGGCAGGCAGCTGCACGTTCCAGCCGAACTGGGTGTGGACCCATTCGAGGAAGCCGACGAAGTAGCCCGACCAGCCGACCGCCACCGTACTCACCACCAGCGAGTACTCCAGGATCAGGCTCCAGCCCACCACCCAGGCGAACACTTCGCCCAGCGCGCTGTAGCTGTAGGTGTAGGCGCTGCCTGCGGCCGGCATCATCGTCGACAGTTCGGCGTAGGACAGCGCCGCGCAGGCGCACACCGCACCGGCGATGGCAAAGGAGATCAGCACCGCCGGGCCGGCCAGGTTGGCGCCGACGCCGATCAGCGTGTAGATGCCGGTACCGACGATGGCGCCGATACCCAGCGCGATCAGGTGCGGCCAGCTGAGGGTCGGGACCAGGCGCCTGCCGGCTTCGTGGACGGTGACGGAATCTAGGGACTTGCGCCGGAACAGGGACATGCAGGCCTCGGAAGGGGTGACTGAGAACGACAAGTTCCCGAGTGTGACCGAACGCAGCGCAGCATTACCACTGACGGGGGTCATACCCGGCAAGACGCGCGCTGCACCGCGACCAGGCTGCCGGAATCGGCATAAAGGGAGGCCAGTCCGATCCTGGCTCAGGAGGCGCCGGGCCAGTGGCAGCCGTCTTCCTGCCAGGCCTCGATGTCATCGTGGAAGGAGGTGCGACGGCCATCGCGGGCGCGTTCGTAGCGCAGATCCAGCACCAGCGCCCCCTGCGTGCTGATCGTGTAGCGACCGTTGAGGCGGCCGTCGACGTGCTCTTCCCAGACGCTGTCGAACTGGTAGGGGCGGTCTTCGGCCAGCACCGTGGTCTCCATCGAAACCCGGCGCAGCAACAGGCGTTCACGCTGCCCGGCATAGCGAACGTCGGCCTGGCCGTCATCCAGCCAACGCCATTCCAGATGGATGCCGTCATTGCGGCCGCCGCTCAGGCAGCGATGATCCTGCGCGGTGGCCGCTGGGGCGGCACCAGCCAGCAGCAGCAACGGCAGGGTGAAGCAGGCCAGGCGGGCCATCCTCTCGCATCCTTCCAGCAGGGGCTGCCAGCATAGCGCCGCTGCCGCGACCTCAGCGCGCGCGTGGGCGCAGGCGGGTGCCCCCGCTCAGCAGCATTCGCGGCAAAGGCATCTGCAGGAAATCGTGCGGGAATGCCGGCGCGACCGCACTGATTGCATCGAGGCGGGTCAATGCCTCGGTCGGCAGCTCCAGATCCAGCGCGATCAGATTGTGCTCGAACTGTTCCAGAGTGCGGGCGCCGATGATCGGCAGCGCATCCGCACCGGGTCGTCGCAACAACCAGGCCAATGCTACCTGCGCAGGGGAATGCGAAAGATCGGCGGCGATCTTCTGAACTTCATCGGCAATCTGCAGCGAACGGGATGTCAACGCGCCATTGATCAGGGCCACGCTGCGGCGCGATCCGCCCGGCGTGGCCTGCAGCGCGTCGGCGCTGGCCAGATCGGCCGTGCTGTACTTGCCGGTCAGCACGCCGCTGCCCAGCGGCGACCACGCCACCACGCCCAATCCCAGCGCGTCGGCCATCGGCAGCAGTTCGTGTTCGACGCTGCGCTGGATCAGGCTGTACTCGATCTGCAGCGCCACCAACGGCGACCAGCCGCGCAGGTCGGCCAGGGTCTGCATGCGCGCGATCTGCCAGGCCGGCGTATCGGAGATGCCGGCGTACAGCACCTTGCCGCTGCGGACCAGGTCGTCGAAGCCATGCATCACCTCGTCCACGCCGGTGGTGTCATCCCAGGCGTGCAGGTACAGCAGATCCAGATAGTCGGTACCCAGCCGGCGCAGGCTGTCCTCCACCGAGCGCAGCATGCTCTTGCGATGGTTGCCGGCGTTGTTCGGGTCGCCGGGCACGGTGGCCAGGGTGTACTTGCTGGCGATCACCAGCCGGTCGCGCTGCCCTTGGACGAAGCGGCCGAGCAGGGTCTCGGCGCTGCCATTGGTGTAGTTGTTCGCGGTATCGACGAAGTTGCCGCCCCGATCGACGTAACTGTCGAAGATGCGGCGGGCCTCGGCTTCGTCCGCGCCCCAGCCCCAATCGGCGCCGAAGGTCATCGTACCCAGCGCCATCGGGCTGATTCGCAGGCCGGAGCGCCCGAGCAGGCGATAGTGGTCCAGCGACATGGGAGGTCTCCATTACAGGAAGGCGGGCGTGCCGCCGGGAGGCACAGCATCCGCCGCCCGATCCTGTGGATAAACTGGATGGAACCGGACTCACCATGAAGAGTGGCTTCACAATGGATCCCTCCGCCCCCTTGTCGGCAGTGGTCGCCTTCGTCCACGTTGCCGACCATGCCAGCTTTACCCGTGCCGCTGATGCGCTGGGCGTCTCCACTTCCGCGCTGTCGCAGAGCGTGCGCGCGCTGGAAGCGCGGATGGGCGTGCGCCTGCTGCAGCGGACCACCCGCCGGGTCGGCCTGACCGAGCACGGCGCGCGCTTCCTCGAGCGCGTGCGCGGCGGACTGGCACAGATCGAATCGGCGTTTGCTGATCTCGACAGCGCGCGTGCGGTGCCGGCCGGCAAGCTGCGCGTCACCCTGCCACGCATCGTTGCCGAGCGCCGGGTGCTACCGGCCCTGCCTTCGTTCCTGGCGCGCTACCCGCAGGTGGATGTGGAACTGTGCGTGGAGCCGGCGCTGACCGATCTGGTGGCCGAGGGCTTCGATGCGGGCATCCGCCTTGGCGAGTCGCTGGCACGCGGCATGATCGCGGTGCCGATCGGGCCGCCGGAACGGCAAGTGGTGGTGGCCACGCCCGACTACTTCGTGCAGCACGGCATACCCGCGAGCCCGCACGACCTGCAGGGCCATCCGTGCATCGTCCATCGCCGTGCCAATGGCCGGCTGATGCCCTGGGAGTTCAGTCGCGATGGCCACGACATGGAAGTGGAGGTTGATGGGCGGCTGGTGTTCAACGATGCCGAACTGGCTTATGCCGCAGTGCTGGCCGGGCTCGGCATGGCGCAGGGGTTCGCGTCACTGGTGGCCGATGATCTGGCGGCAGGGCGGCTGCAGGCAGTGCTGCAGGACTGGCAGCCGCTGTTCCCCGGCTTCCACCTGTACTACCCCGCCCGCGAGCACATGGCGCCAAAGCTGCGGGTGTTCATCGACCACCTGCGCGCGGAAATGCTCGGCGGGTAGAGGCCAGCCTCATGAACGCCGATGGCGCCAGCGCCGACCAAGGTCGGCGACTACCGGATCCCGCGCTCTGGTAGAGGCCAACCTTGGTTGGCAGACGTGGCGTCGAGCCTGCTCGTTTGCGGTTTCATCCGTTCAGCCCCAGCCGGATGCCGAACCCCACCAGGAACAGGCCAGCCACGCGGCGCAGCGCATCGCTGATCCGTGGGTGCTGGATCAGGCGGCGACGGGCCAGGTTGCCGACCCCGATCAACATCGAGCAGTAGGCGATGCTGACCACCAGGATGATGCCCGCCAGCGCTGCGAAGGTAGCGATGCCCTGGTGCGCCTTGGGATCGATGAACAACGGCAGGAAGGCCATGTAGAACAGGATCGCCTTCGGATTGAGCAGGCTGACCAGGATCGCCTGCTGGAAGTAGCGGCCCGGCTGCATGCGGATCGGGCCGGCGTCACCGCCGTCATGCTTGGGCGTGCGCAGCAGGCTGATGCCCACCCACACCAGGTAGGCCGCACCCAGGTACTGCACCGCGTGGAACACCAGCGGGTTGGCCTTGAGCAATGCGGCAACGCCGGCCAGCGCCAGCCACATCAGGATCTGATCGCCGACCAGCAGGCCGGCCAGCGCGGTGTAGCCGCCACGCACGCCGCCACGGCCGGTGGCGGTCAGCAGGGTGAAGGTGCCAGGGCCGGGCAGGGCGAGAAACACCAGCACAGCGACCAGAAACGTCCACAGGTCCTGGATGCCCATCCACGGCATGGCGGCGTTCTCTTGTTACGGGGGGCCGCCATTGTCGGTCAGCGCCGGGATTGGCGACAGGGGGCCGGTGGACCCACCAGGCATGCCAGACAGCAGCGGTTGCAGGTGCTGGCGCAGCTGCGCGTGCAGTTGTCGCACGGCCGGCGAGAACTGCTTGCGGTGCGGGCATACCAGCTGCAGCGGGATGCTGCTGCCAACACCGTCCAGCAGCAGCTGCAGGCGCCCGGCCAGCACGTCCTCGCGCAGGTCCAGCCAGGACTTGTAAGTGATGCCTTCGCCGGCCACCGCCCAGCGTCGCACTACATCGGCGTCGTCGCAGACCAATGGGCCGCGCACCGGCATCACCACACGGCGTCCATCCACGTCGAACGACCAGCGATCGTAGGCGCGGCCACTGAGCTGGTAGACCAGGCAATCGTGCTCACGCAGATCCTCCAGGCGGGTGGGTGTGCCACGCCGCTGCAGGTAGTCGGGCGAGGCCGCGAGTACGCGCCGATTGCCTTCCAGCAGGGGCAACGCCACGTAGCTGGCGTCGTCGAAGTGGCCGATGCGGATCGCCACGTCGACCGGGTCGCGGAACACATCGGCCACTTCGTCGGACAGGCGCAGGTGCAGGCGCAGCCGCGGGTGCGCAGCGCGGAAGGCGCTCAGCCAGGGCAGCAGCAGGTTGCGGCCGAGGTCCGAGGGAGCCGACAGCTGCAGGGTGCCGTGCAGCTCGGTGTCCTCGCCCTGCACGCGCGCCTGGCCCTCGCGCAGGGTGGCCAGCACCTCCTGCGCGTACGGCAGGTACAGCGCGCCCTCGCCGGTCAGGCGCAGGCTGCGGGTGGTGCGCACGAACAGGCGCAGGTCCAGCTCGCGTTCCAGCCGCGCCACAGCTGCAGCCACCTGGCCGGGCAGCAGGTCGGCCTCGCGCGCGGCCTGCGAGAAGCTGCCCAGCGCGGCAGTGCGGACGAACAGCTGCAGATCGTCGAAGCGGATCATCTTCATTGCCAGAGTGAAAGTGCTGACCGATTCTGCGCCTTTCTGCGGGAGCGCGCGCGGCGCAACCTGTCGCCTCCTTCCCCACTGGACCGCTGCCATGCGCGCCATTGCCTACACCCAAGCCGGCCTGCCGATCGATGATGCCCGGGCCCTGATCGACATCGAACTGGAGCTGCCGCAGCCCGGCCCGCGTGATCTGCGGGTGGCGGTGCACGCGGTGGCAGTGAACCCGGTCGACACCAAGGTCCGCCGCGGCGTGGCCACCGATGGCCCGCGCGTGCTGGGCTGGGATGCGGTCGGCATCGTCGACGCAGTGGGCAGCGAGGTCACCCTGTTCCAGCCTGGCGATGCGGTCTACTACGCCGGCGTCATCGACCGCCCGGGCAGCAATGCCGAGTACCAGCTGGTGGACGAGCGCAGCGTCGGCCGCAAGCCGGCCAGCCTCGACGATGCGGCCGCCGCCGCGTTGCCACTGACCGCAATCACCGCCTGGGAGCTGCTGTTCGACCGCCTGCGCATTCCCGAGGGCGGCGGTGAAGGCCAGACCCTGCTGGTGATCGGTGCTGCCGGTGGCGTTGGTTCGATCCTGGTGCAGCTGGCGCGCCGCCTGACCAAGCTGACCGTGATCGGCACCGCCTCGCGCCCGGATACCCAGGACTGGGTCCATGCGATGGGCGCGCATCATGTGATCGACCATAGCCTGCCGCTGGCCGAGGGCCTGGCCCGGCTCGGCATCAGTGAGGTACAGCACGTGGCCAGCCTGACCCATACCGACCAGCACTACGCGCAGATCGTGGAACTGCTGGCGCCGCAGGGCCAGCTGGGGCTGATCGATGATCCGGGCCAGGTCGACGTGATGGCGCTCAAGCGCAAGGCACTGTCCCTGCACTGGGAATCGATGTTCACCCGACCGCTGTACAAGACCGCCGACATGCAGCGCCAGCATGACCTGTTGAATCGGGTGGCCGAGCTGATCGACGGCGGTGTGCTGCAGACCACCCTGGGCGAGCACTTCGGCCGCATCGATGCCGCCAACCTGCGGCGTGCCCACGCGCTGCTGGAAAGCCATCGCGCCAAGGGCAAGATCGTGCTGGAAGGCTGGTAAGGCCCGGTTTCTCCTGTAGAGCCGAGCCTGCGCTCGGCTCTACAGCGCTTCATCCACGCACGGCGTGGATCAGCCGTGTCGACCAAGGTCGACACCTACCAACAGCTGCGGAAGCCACTGCTCAGGCCACACCGTTGTCGACGTGGGCGGCGAAACCCGGCTGCTGGCGCAGGCGTTCGAACCACGCCGCGAGGTGTGGCAGCACGGGCTTGTTGCCAGGCGTGCTGCGCCAGCGTTGGGTCGACAGCCCGAGCACGATGTCAGCGAGAGTAAAGGTGTTGCCTGCCACGTAGCCGTCGGTAGCGCCCAGCTGTGCATCAAGCACCGCCATCAGCCGGTTCCACTGCACCAGGCTGGCCTCGGCGCGGGCGTCATCCGGATAGTCCGGATGCTGGCGCACGCGCGCCATGAACACCTGTCGCCAGGCACTGTTGAGGTCGCTGGCCTGCCAGTCCATCCATTGCTCCACCCGTGCACGGGCCTGCGCCGCGGCGGGCAGCAGGTCCTCGCGTCCGCCGCGCGTGGCCAGGTAGCGGCAGATGCTGTTGGATTCCCACAGCACGAAGTCGCCATCGCGCAGCACCGGGACCTGCCGGTTCGGGTTCAGCGTGGCCAGCAGCGCCGACGATGGCGTCGGTTCGTGGTGGAGCGGGAGATCCAGCACGGCGCCCAGCCACAGTACCTTGCGGACGTTGATCGAGGTCGCCTTTCCGTACAGGGTGAGCATGGTCCTGACGCAGCAGTTGAGACTCGGCCAGCCTACACTTGCCCCATGCAAACCGAATATCTGCTTATTGGCGCCCTTCTATTGGCCGTGCTCATCCTGCAGCTGGTCGCCCTGCTGCGCCGCCCGCCGCACGATCGCCTGGAACAGGCGGTGCGTGAGGAAGCGCGCTCCGGGCGCAGTGAACTGCGTGAACAGCTCGATGGCTTCGCCCGCGCGCTGACCGATCTGTCCACCCGCACCGACCAGCGCCTGGACCTGCTGCGCGAAGCGCTGGGCGAAGACGCGCGCAAGGCGCGTGCCGAAGCGGCCGAGAGCCAACAGCGGGGCGCGGCGTTGATGGGACAGCGCCTGCAGGAACTGCGCGCGCAGCTGGAAGTGTTCGGCCAGCAGCAGGAGGCCCGCATCCATGCCTTTGGCCAGCAGCTGCAGGAACTCACCGGGCGCACCGATACCCAGCTCGGCGCGCTGCGCCAGACCCTGGTGGACGATGCGCGCAAGGGGCGCGAGGAAGGTGCGCAGTCGCAGCAGCGCCTGACTGAAAGCCTGGGCCTGCGCCTGCAGGAACTGACCCAGCGCAACGAACAGCGCATCGCCGAGATGCGTACGACCCTCGAAGAACAGCTGCGCGCGCTGCAGAACGACAATGCGCAGAAGCTGGAGCAGATGCGCCACACCGTGGATGAGAAGCTGCAGTCGACGTTGGAAACCCGCCTGGGCAATTCCTTCAAGCTGGTCTCCGAACGCCTGGAGCAGGTGCAGCGCGGCCTCGGCGAGATGCAGCAGCTGGCCACAGGCGTCGGCGACCTCAAGCGCGTGCTGACCAACGTCAAAAACCGCGGCAGCTGGGGCGAAGTGCAGTTGGAGAACATTCTCGAGCAGACGCTGACCCAGGAGCAGTACGCGCGTGCGGTGAAGGTGCGCCCGGACAGCGGCGAGATGGTTGATATTGCGGTGCGCCTGCCGGGTCGCAGCGGCGACGACACGCCGGTGTGGTTGCCGATCGACTCCAAGTTCCCGCGTGAGGACTACGAGCGGTTGCTGGACGCGCAGGAGCAGGGCGACGCCGAGGGTGTGCGCCTGCAAGGCATCCAGCTGGAGCGCGCGGTACGCGTGCAGGCGAAGTCGATCTGCGACAAATACATCGCGCCGCCGCACACCACCGACTTCGCGGTGATGTTCCTGCCCACCGAAGGCCTGTATGCCGAAGTGATCCGGCGCCCGGGCCTGGTTGATCTGCTTCAGCGCGAGCACCGCGTGGTGGTGGCCGGGCCAACCACGGTCACCGCCCTGCTCAACAGCCTGCAGATGGGCTTCCGCACGCTGGCCATCGAGCAGCGTTCCAGCGAGGTGTGGAGCCTGCTGGGCGCGGTGAAGAGCGAGTTCGGCAAGTTCGCCGGCATCCTGGAAAAGGCCGAGAAGCAGATCACCACGGTTGGTCGCAGCATCGGCGAGGCCAGCCGCAAGACGCGTACGATCGAACGGCGCCTGCGTGGCGTGGAGTCGCTGGCATCCGAACAGGCGCAGTCGCTGCTGGGCGATCTGGCCGAGAGTGATGCGGCGGGCGAGGACGAAGGCAGCGACGGCGACACCGACGAGGCCTGAGTCACGCGGATACGCCGCCTGCATCGTCGATGCGTATGCTGGCGGCCTGTCCGTCTCGATCAGGTACCGCCATGCGCCTGTGCCTCTGTACCAGCCTCGTCCTGACCGCGTTGCTTGCCGCCTGCAGCAGCGCACCACCGGCTGCCGATACGGCGGCGACACCTGCCGCAGCCACCAGCCCTGAAGCAGCCGAGGCGTACCGCGAAGCGCGTGACGTCGACTGCCAGGCAGCGGGTGGCACCCTGCAGCGGCTCGGCCGGCTGCAGCGCGAGCAATGCGTGATTCCCCATGCTGATGCCGGCAAGGCCTGCAGCCGCAAGAGCGACTGCACCGGCCAGTGCCTGGCCACGGGCGAAGTGGCCGCCGGCAGTGCCGCCACCGGTACATGCCAGCGCGATGCCAGCCAGAACTTCGGTTGCCGCCAGCGCATCGAGGATGGAAAGGCGCTGGGCACGATCTGCGTGGATTGATCGTAGCGCCGGTCGCAGGCCGGCAACCGCATGAACCCTTGCGAACGGTCGCACGATTGCCGGCCAGCGGCCGGCACTACCGGCATCGCGCGGCGCTATGCTGGTGGGCCATTCCCCGCTGTTGCCGGAGCCCCCGCGTGAGCACCCCGATCCAGGACATTTCCCTCACCACCATTGACGGCCAGCCGTCCTCGCTTGCCGACTACCAGGGCAAGGTGCTGCTGCTGGTCAACGTCGCCTCCAAGTGTGGCCTGACCCCGCAGTACGAAGGCCTGCAGGCGCTGTATGCGGAAAAGCACGCGCAGGGCCTGGAAGTGCTGGGCTTCCCCGCCAACAACTTTCTCGGCCAGGAGCCGGGCAGCGAGGCGGAAATCCAGCAGTTCTGCCAGCTCACCTACGACGTCAGCTTCCCGATGTTCTCCAAGATCAGCGTGGCCGGTGACGACACCCACCCGCTGTACCAGCAGCTGACCGCCGCACAGCCGCAGTCGATCGGCGAAGGCCCGCTGCGTGAGCGCCTGGCCAGCAAGGAGATCCCGATCCATCCGGCACCGGCGGTGCTGTGGAACTTCGAGAAGTTCCTAATCGGCCGCGACGGCAAGGTCATCGCCCGCTTTGCCCCGGACGTGGCCGCTGACGATGCGCGCGTGCGCGAGGCCATCGAGGCAGCGCTGGCCGCCTGAGGAAAGCGTGCCAACCAAGGTTGGCACCTACCGGAGAAGAATCTCGCTGGAAAAGAAAACCCCCGCCGAGGCGGGGGTTTTCATGCGTCGATGGAAGGACTCAACGAGTCCACTGCGGCATCGGCATCGCATCGACCGGGATCGGCGAATTGGCGTCGTCGTGACCACGGTCGCGCTTGCTGCGCAGATCGTTCTCGATCTGGTAGTTGCGGCGCTGCATCCACGCGTCGCGGACCAGAGAGTACTCGTCCACGGCGGTGTCGCGAAGGTCGTCGATCGCCAGCAGCTGGGCGCGGGTATCGACCAGCTGCAGGCCCTGCAGGCCGATACGCAGCTTGTCCTCTTCGATGCGGCGGATCGGCGACAGCGGAATGTCACCGGCCAGGCCGAACACATCGCGCACGGTGCGCGGGCCGAAGAACGGCAGTTCCACGTAGCGCGAACGACGCCAGCCCCAGGCACCCAGGGTCTGCCCGAAGTCTTCATTGCGACGCGGCACCATCGCCTTGCTGGCCGGATCGAACAGGCCACCGATACCCAGCGTGCTGTTCATCAGGAAGCGGCCCAGGCTGTCCCAGGCATCGCCACCGCGGCCCTGCAGCAGCTGGTTGGTGATGGTCACCGGCGCACGCAGGTTGCTGAAGAAATTGCTGACACCGGTACGCGCGAAGCGCGGCACCACGTGGGTATAGGCGGTGGCCAGCGGGCGGGCGATGCCGCGGTCAACCGCGTTGTTGAACTTGTGCACCTTGCGGTTGAACGGTTCCCACGGGTCGTAGGCCGCTGCACTGCCGGTGTTGCCGGCACCACCGTAGAGGGCATCGAAGTCGTCGTCACCGCCCGGTGCGGTGGCGGCTGCAGCCTTCGCAGCGTCGGTGTCGGCGCTGGACGCGGCCGCTGCCTGAGGCAGACTGGCCGCAGCCGGCGGGCTTGCGACGGGTGCGGCCGAGCCGGCTTCGGCCGCTGCGGTATCGACGGCAGGGGCCTCGGCGGTGGTGCTGGCCGGGACCACGGTGCTGGCCACCGGTGCATCGCTGCGCGCGGGTTTGCCGGCGCAGGCGGTGAGGGCGGTGGCCAGGACGATCAGGGGGAGAGTGCGTACGACGTTCATGTCAGCTCGCAGCAGAAGTAGCGTTGAAATCCAGGTCGGGCGACAGCCGGTAGGCCGCGCTCAATTCGTTGTAGCCGGCCGGCGCGCCGGAGATCGCCAGCGGATGGCCGCTCGTGCGTGCACGCGCGGCCAGCTCAGCCAGCAGGGCCAGGCCGGCGCTGTCCACGCGCTCGACCTCGCCCAGCTCCAGCCGTGCCAGTTTCGCCGGCAGTGCCTGAAGTTGCGGCCACAGTGCGATCACCGCGGCACGGTCGAGCACCCCGCGCAGGCGCAGGGTGTCGCCTTCCAGCAGCGCCAGCGCGTTACTTGCCATTGCCCGCGGGCCCGGCCTGCATGCTGCCGCTGTGCAGTTCGGTGGCCACCTGCTTGATGCCCTTCTGGCGCAGCGGGGTGTCAAACTGGTTGCGGAAGGTCTGCACGTAGGAGATGCCTTCGATGTTGACGTCGAAGATCTTCCACTGGCCGTTCACGTTGCGCATCCAGTACTCGACCGGGGTCGGCTCGTTGCCGGCGCGCACCAATTCGGTGCTCACGCGCACGCCACGATTGCCCGGCAGCGGGCTTTCACCCTTCAGGCGGAAGCTCGGCTTGCCCTGGATGTTCAGCAGGGTCGAACCGTAGCGCTGCATCAGGCTGTCAGCCATCGCATCGGCGAACAGCTTGATGTCAGCATCGGAAGCACCGCGGGCGTGCGGGCCCAGCACCAGGCGCGCGGCATAGTCGCGGTCGAAGGTGCGGGTCAGCTCGCTGTCGATGTAGCTGCGCAGGCTGGCCGGGTTGCTGGTGAATTCGCTCTTGCGCTGCTGCAGGGTGCTCAGGATGCGGCTGCTGGCATCGATCACCACCTTGCCCGCCTGCCCCTGCCCCTGCGCCGCGGCTGCGGCGGGAGCGGCGGCCTGCGCCTGGGCGAGGAACGGAGTGGCTGCCAGCAGCGCCGAGGCGAGCAGGGCCGGGATCAGTTTCATCTTCATGGTTGCGGTTCCGTTGCAGGCGCCTGCGCGCCATCGTTGGGCTTCTGAGCAGCGCCTCCACCGGCGCCGCCACTGAACATGTACTTGCCGACCAGCTGGATCAGGTCCACGGCGGGCTGGGTGAAGACGATCTCGTCGCCGGCCTTGAGCACGTCCGGATCACCGCCCGGCTGCAGACCGATATAGCTCTCGCCCAGCAAACCGCTGGTGAAGATGCCGGCCGAGGTGTCCGCCGGCAGGTCCTTGACCTTGCTGTCCATGCGCAGGGTCACGATCGATTCGAACTTCACCGGGTCCAGGTCGATCGAAGCGACCTGGCCGACGGTGACGCCGCCGATCTTCACCGGCGCCTGCTTGCGCAGCTGCCCAACCTGGGAGAAGCGTGCCTTCAGGTCGTAGCCTTCGCTGCCCCAGCTCCAGCGCTGGTTGGTCGAGGCCACGGCCAGCACCATCAGCGAGGCCAGGGCCAGCAGCAGGAAGGCGCCGACGGAGAATTCGAGTCTGGGACCGCGGATGGCCATGTGGATTACCTGATCGAGTCGTTGTGGCTGCGCGCCGATGCGCACCGCCGGTGGAGGGGTTAGGTGAACAACATTGCCGACAGCACGAAGTTGAACATCAGCACCAGCAGCGAGGCGTTGACCACCGCACGGGTAGTGGCGACAGAGGTGCCTTCGATGGTCGGTTCGGCATGGAAGCCGACGTAGGACGCGACCAGTGCCGCGGTGCCGCCGAAGATCGCCGACTTCAGCATCGCCACGCCGAAGTCGTCCCAGAAGTCCACGCTGTTGCGCAGCGCCGACCAGAACACGCCATTGTCCAGGCCCAGCACGTGTACTGCTTCAAAGTAGCTGGCGCTGATCGCCAGCGAACAGAACACGCCGGTCAGCAGCGGCACGGTCAGCACCGCCGCCCAGAAGCGCGGCGCCACGGCCTTGGCCACTGGATCGATGGCCATCAGCTCCAGTGCCTTGATCTGGTCGGTGGCACGCATCAGGCCCAGTTCGGCGGCGATCGAGCTGCCGGCGCGGCCGATGAACAGCAACGCGGTCAGCACCGGTGCCAGTTCGCGGTACAGCGACAGGCCGAGCAGGGTCGATAGTGCGTCGGCCGCACCGAAGGTGGTCAGCGTGCGGTAGCCCTGCAGGGTCAGCACCAGGCCGACGAAGGCACCACCGACGGCGATGATCGGCAGCGAGCGCGCACCGATCTTGTAGATCTCGCGGGTCAGCTCGCCCAGGAAATCACGGGTCGGCAGCGAACCACGCAGCACGGTCAGCGAGAACAGGCCGGCACGGCCCAGCGAGCGGGTGGCTTGGACGAACGGCATCAGGCGACCCTCGCGCGCGGCGCGGCATCGAACGGAATGGGGCCATCGGGCTGGCCATGCAGGAACTGCCGCAGCAGCGGGTCCTGGCTGGACTGCAGCGCTTCGGGAGACCCCTGGAACACGACGCCGCCATTGGCGATCGCGATCACCTGATCGCAGATGGGCAGCGTCTCGTGCACGTGGTGGCTGACGATGATGCTGGTCAGGCCCAGGCTGTGGTTGAGGCGCTGGATCAGGCTCATGATCACCCCCGAGGCGATCGGGTCCAGCCCGGTCAGCGGCTCGTCGTAGATCATCAGTGGTGGGTCCAGTGCCAGCGCGCGGGCCAGCGCTACGCGCCGGGCCATGCCGCCGGACAGCTCACGCGGCCAGGCATCGGCGGCGGCCAGCAGGCCCACCGCATGCAGCTTCATCTGCACCAGCCGGCGCAGTACCGCAGCGGGCAGGCGGGTGTGGGTGCGCAGCGGCAGCGCCACGTTCTCGGCCACGGTGAGGTCGGTCAGCAGGCCATTGCCCTGCAGCAGCACGCCCACGCTCTTGCGCATTTCCAGCAGCGCGCCGCTGTTGTGCGGAATCGGCTTGCCGAACAGGGTGACCTCGCCGGCGACCGGGCGCAGTTCGCCGGTCAGCGCCGCCAGCAGGGTCGACTTGCCACTGCCGGACGGACCGAGCACCGCAGTGATGCTGCCCTTGGGCACCTGCAGCGACACGTCGCGCAGGATCGTGCGCCCGCTCCGGTCGATGCGGACGTTGGATAACTGCACCAGACTGGAGGCGGAAGCCGACATGGGCACCATTAACGTTTTTTAGACATCGAAGGATCGGGCCCGTCTGCTGAACATAAGCAGACTGGACGGTCCAGTATTGTTGCACGGCAAGCCCTCGCGCAGGCCGGGACAATCGACAGGGGTCCCGGAACAATCCGTACCGGCGATGGCCCGGATCATTGAATACTGCGTGCCGTGCTGCACACTGTGCACGATGAGTGACCCGGGCAGCGATTTCCGCCTCTACCATTCCAACTCCCTGGACGTGCTGGCCGCGCTGCTGGCGCGCAACGTGCGTGCGCCGGTATCTGGCCAGCCGTTGCTGGCACCGGAAGTGGTGCTGATCCCGCAGGTGGCGATGCGGCGTTGGCTGCAAGCGACACTGGCGGCTGAGTTTGGCGTTGCCGCCAATCTTGAATTCCTGACCCCGGGCGAGTTCGTGGCCCGTGCGCTGAAGGCCAATGTCAGCGGCGAGCAGGACGACCTGGACGCGGCCGGCCTGCACTGGAAGCTGTACCAGGCACTGCGTGACCCGGTACTGCTGGCGCAGCCCCCGATGCGCGCGCTGCAGTCCTATCTTGCCGGTGGCGACGCGTTGAAACCGTGGGCGCTGGCCGGCGAGCTGGCCTCGGTGTTCGAGAAGTACCAGGCCTGGCGTCGTGACTGGCTGCTGCGCTGGGCCGCCGGTGCCGATCCGGCCGACCCGCAGGCGATCCTGTGGCGCACCATCACCCACGGCCACGACTATCGCGCGCGCCGCATCCAGGAATACCTGGACCGCTTCGAGGGTGCCGGTAAGCCGCTGCCGCAGGGCTTGCCGCTGCGCATGTCCGCGTTTGCGACGCTCAACATCTCGCCCGACGTGCTGCGGGTGATGGCCACCCAGGCGCGTGTCGGCGAGCTGCACTTCTATATGCCCACCCCGGTGCAGTCGTACTGGGGCGATCTGCAGACCCTGGCCGAGCGCCTGCGCAGCGGCGCGCCGGACCCGTTCGGCGAGGCCGCAGGCGAGAACCGCCTGCTGGAAGCCTGGGGTGCGGCGGGCCGCGACTTCATGGCGGTGCTGGGCAGCTACGAGGTGGTGCACCCGGCCGGCGAGATTGCGGCCTATTCCGATCCGGAGGAGGACACACGCCCGAGCCTGGACCAGGGCGGCCTGTCCGATAGCCTGCTGCATCGCCTGCAGCGCGATCTGTTCCACCGCCGCGCGCTGCCCTCGGGCGAGCTGCGCGACGGGCTGCGCAGCGACGACCCCAGCCTGCAGGTGCACGCCTGCCACACCCGCCTGCGTGAGCTGCAGGTGCTGCACGACCAGCTGCGCAGCCTGCTGCAGGACCCGCGCTTCGACCCGCCGCTGCAGGCGCGCGAGATCGCGGTGCTGGCGCCGGACATCGATCCCTACGTGCCGTACCTGGAAGCGGTGTTCGGCGGCCGTGGTGGCGAGGAGGAGCACATCCCCTATGCGCTGGCCGACAGCAGCCCGCTTGCAGGTGAACCACTTGCCGATGTGTTCGTGCACCTGCTGGGGCTGCCGGTATCGCGATTCGGGCTCAATGAAGTGCTGGACCTGCTGGCCAGTGCACCGCTGGCCGAAGCGGCTGGGCTGGAAGCGGTGGACTTCGACCGCCTGCATGGCTGGCTGCAGCAGGCCGGTGCACGCTGGGGTCTGGATGCGAAGCACCGCCACCAGCACCAGGCGCCGGCCGACGACGCCTACACCTGGCAGTTCGCGCTGGACCGCCTGGTACTCGGTCACGCCACCGGCAGCGAGACCGACCTGGCCGGCGTGGCGCCGTGGATCGAGCTGGAAGGGGGTGCGCTGGAAGCGCTGGACCGGCTGCTGCGCCTGCTGCGCGTGCTGGCGATCTACCAGCGTCGCCTCGGCGAGCTGCTGACCCCGGCGCAGTGGCGGCAGCGGCTGCTGTCGCTGCTCGATGCACTGTTGCCCACCGCGCCCAGCTCGCCCAACAGCCAGCGCGCGCTGGAGCGCCTGCGCAAGCTGCTCAACCAGTTTGCCGACGATGCCGCCAAGGCCGGTTTCGAAGACGGCGTGCCACCGGAGGTGGTGCGTTCGCACTTCGCCGGTGCGCTGGGCGAGGCCGATACGCGCGCACCGCTGCTGACCGGTGGCATCAGTTTCGGCCGCATGGTGCCGATGCGCCTGCTGCCATTCCGGGTGATCTGCGTGCTGGGCCTCAATGACGGTGATTTCCCGCGCCGTGACCCGGCTGCCGGTCTCAACCAGCTCACCGCCGAGCTGGATACGCCGCGCCGCCGTCCGGGCGACCGCTCCACGCGCGAGGACGACCGCTTCCTGTTCCTGCAGCTGTTCGCCGCCGCGCAGGAGGTGTTCTATCTCAGCTATCTCGGCGCCGATCCGCGCGATGGAAGCGTGCGCGAGCCCTCGGTGCTGGTCAGCGAACTGATCGATGCCGCCGCTGCGTATCACCTCGATCCGCCTCTGGCGGTCCGCGACTTCACCGTGCGCCACGCACTGCAGCCGTTCTCGCCAGCCGCGTTTGGTGATGGCGATCCACGCCGCTTCAGCTATCGCCGCCAGTGGCATCCGGCGGCCGGTCGCCTCACCGGCCAGCGTGGTGGACTGCAGCCGTGGTTCGATGCACCGTTGCCACCGCCGCTCGACGATGCGGTGGAAGACGAGGTCGCGCTCGATACCCTGCGCCGTTTCCTGTGCGATCCGGCCGGGCAGTTCCTGGCGCAGTCGCTGGGCCTGCGCCTGGCTGACGAGGTCGAGGAGGTCGATGACCTGGAACCGCTGGTGCTGTCTTCGCGTGGCCCGGAAAAGCGCAGTGTGCAGGCGGCGGTGGTGCGCGCTGCGCTCAGTGGCGATATCGAGCCGTTGTACCCGCGCTTGCGCGCACGCGGCCTGCTGCCCTCGGGTCCATTGGGCGAGCGCCAGTTCGAGGTGGAGCAGTTGAAGACGCGCCCGTATGCCAGTGCATTGCTGGGCTGGATGCAGGGCGAACCACTGGAAAGCCGTCGCTATGAGGTGGAGATCGATGGCGTGCGCCTGCATGGCCGCGTGGCCGATCGGCATCCCGAAGGGCTGGTACGCCTGCGCGCCGGCACGCTCAATGGCAACGCAGTGATCCGTCAGGGCCTGGACTGGCTGCTGGCCAACGCCGCCGGCGACGCATTGCCCCTCGTGCAGTTCCACGATGGCGGCGATGCCGGTCCGGGCCCGCATGTGCTGCCGGCACTGAGCGTTCCCGCTGCACGGGCGGCGCTGCGTGCACTGCTGCAGCTGCGCCAGCGTGGCCTGCGTGAACCGCTGCGCTTTGCCCCGTATACCGGCTGGGTGCTGTACAACGCGCCGGCAGAAAAACAGCGCAGCGAAGGCTGGAAGCAGTGGCACGGCAGCGACCGCAGCTGGGGTGAAGCCAGCAGCGACGCCTGGCAGCTGCTGCTGCGTGGCGCCGACCCGTTCGCCACCGATGCCAGCTATGCCGACCTGCTGCGCAACAGCCAAGTGGTCTTCAGCGCGGTGCGCGAAGGCCGCACCCTCGGCGCCGAAGCACGCCAGGAGGGCGGCGCATGAACACCGCCATCGCCGAAGACGGCATCGAATCCCTCAACCGCGATCCCTATCTGGCCCTGCCGCTGGACGGCATCCGCCTCATCGAAGCCAGCGCCGGCACCGGCAAGACCTTCACCCTGGCCACGCTGTTCACCCGGCTGGTGGTGGAGCAGGGCCTGCGTATCGGCCAGATCCTGGCAGTGACCTTCACCGATGCCGCCACCCAGGAACTGCGCAAGCGCATCCGCGAGCGCCTGGCGCTGGCCGCGCGCCTGGTCGATCTGGAAGCGGCCGAGGGTGAAGCACCGGACGTGCGATTGACCCGCGAGGTACTGCAGCGCCATCTACAGGTCGGAACCGAGAGCGCGGCCGCATTGAAGCGACGCCTGCAGGTGGCCGCCGATGAGATCGACCTGGCTTCGATCTTCACCATCCACGGCTTCTGCACCCGCGTGCTGCGTGAGCATGCGCTGGAAAGCGGCCATACCTTTGATCCGCCGGAACTGCTGGCCAGCGATCGTGAACTGCTGGAGGAGCTGGCCGCTGACCTGTGGCGCGTGCATGCCAACGACCCGGCCACGCTGGAGCCGCTGACCTGGCTGTGGTCCAACCCGGATGCGCTGGCCGCCGATCTGCGCGCGCTGCTGGCTGCGCCGCCACTGCACCCATTGCCACAGGCGGTGGCGCTGGCCGATCCACACCCGGCATTGCAGTGCGCGGCGGAAGCACTGTCGGCAAGCGTGCGCGAGCATGGCGAGCAGTTCTTCATCGACCTCTGCGATGCCGTCGACAACAAGTGGATCAACGGGGTGTCCTACAAGCTGGGCTGGCTGCACCCGCTGGGCCGGCAGCTGCTGGCCTGGGCCGAGCGTGCCGACCCGCGCGAACTTCTGGCCAGCGAACGCCTGCCAGCACTGCTGCCGGATGTACTGGCCGAAAAGACCAACAAGAAATTCCCCGATCGCACGCCGTCGTCGCCATTGCAGGCGCCGTTGGCGCGCTATGTCGCGCTGCTGGCCGAACGCGATGCCTGGTTGCGTGCCACTGCATTGAATTTCCTGCACGTGCTTCGCGCCGAAGCCACGCAGCGGCTGCAGGCGCTGAAGCGCACGCGCCGGGTGCAGACCTACGACGATCTGATCGATGGCGTGGCGGTGGCGCTGGAAGGCCCGCAACGGCTGCCACTGGTGAAACAACTGCGCGCGCAGTACCGCATCGCGCTGGTCGATGAGTTCCAGGACACCGACGACCGCCAGTGGGGCATCTTCCACACCGTGTTCGGCGATTCGCCGGAGGTACGCGAGCTCGGCCTGGCACCGGCGCTGTTCCTGATCGGCGACCCCAAGCAGGCGATCTATGGTTTCCGCGGCGGCGATATCCATACTTACCTGAAGGCCAGGCAGGTGGCGCAGCAGGCGCCTGTGCTGGACCAGAACTTCCGCTCGCGCCCGGCTGTGCTGCGTGCGCTGCAGGCGCTGTACGACAACGGTGGTGAGGACGCCTTCCTCGAAGGCGACATCCAGTTCGAGCCGGTGCGGCCCGGTGGCGTGCGTATCGATACGGACTATCTGCGCAACGGTGATGCCGCCGTGGCGCTGACCCTGCGCGTGCTGCGCAGTGGCGGTGACAAGGCAATGAGTGCCGATGCCTCGCGCGATGCGGCCACCCAGGCCTGCGTGGCCGCGATCCATCAGACCCTGGTCGCTGCGCGGGCCGGCAATGCCGTGTTGCGTGGGCGCCCGGTGCAGCCTGGTGACATCGCGGTGCTGGTGCGCTCGCATCGCGAGGCCACCCTGGTACAGCGCGCGCTGGCCGCGGTCGGCATTCCCGCGGTGGCAGCCGGCAAGCAGAGCCTGTTCGCCACCGCTGAAGCGCGCGATCTTCGTGCGCTGCTGCTGGCACTGCTGCAACCCGCCGACGAAGGCCGCCTGCGTGCGGTGCTGGCCACCGTGCTGCTTGGCCAGCGGGCAAGTGCGATCGCCGCGATGGAACGCGAGGGCGACCTGCAACGCGAGTTCCAGGCGCGGCTGCTGCATTGGCGCGAGCGCTGGCAACGCGGCGGGCCGTTCGCGGTGATTGCCGATGTCTGCGCCGCACAGGGCGAACGCCTGCTGGCGCTGATCGACGGCGAGCGCCGTCTGACCAATTACCTGCAACTGGGTGAACTGCTGCAGGAAGCCTCGGCGCAGGCGCTGGGCATGCACGGCCTGCTGGACTGGCTGCAGGGGCAGATGGCCAGCGCCGACCAGGATGACGAGCAACAGCTGCTGCGCTTGGAATCGGACGCGCGCCGCGTGCAGATCATAACCCTGCACAAGAGCAAGGGCTTGGAGTATCCGCTGGTGTTCCTGCCGTTTGTCGGCATCGACGGTGGCGCACCGAACACTGCCTCGCACTGCACGGTGCATGTGGGCGGCCAGCGCCAGCTGCACTGGAAGCTGGACAGGGACGAGGCCTGGGAAGCGGCGAGTGCCCAGCGCGAGCGTGAGCAGCGTGCCGAGGATGCGCGCCTGCTGTATGTGGGACTGACCCGTGCCGAGCATGCGCTGTGGATCGCAGTGGGCGATCTGGCGGGGCTCGGCAAGACGCGTCTGGCGCCGCTGCTGGGTGACCTGCAGGCGCTGCGCTCGCACGCCGATGTGTACATCGATGACAGTGAGGCACCGTCCTCGCTGCCACCGCTGGCGGCCGAAGTGGAAGGTGACCTTCCGGCGGTGCGTGCCCTGACCCGGCGCGTACCGCACGATTGGTGGGTGTACAGCTTCACCCAGCTCGCCCATGCCGATGCCGGCGCGGGCAGTGATATCGAAGCCGCCGCGACCGAGCTGCCGGCGCCCGCTGCTGACGAACCCGCTGGCCCGGAACTGCCACTGGAACCGGCGTTGCCGGAAGCCGCGGCGGCGGCCGAGGACAGCACACCGATCGACCCGCGCTTCATGGGCAGTCGTTTCGGCAACGTGCTGCACGAAGCCATGGAGAACGTCGATTTCGCTGCCTGGGGTGATTGGCAGCCCGGCCAACAAGCGCCAGAAGGCCAGGCCGAGGTGCTGCGCAAGGCGCTGCACGATGAGGGCTATGCCGATGCCGATCTGGACGATGGCGTGGCGGTGCTGGTGCCGCTGGTCGGCCACACGCTGACCGTACCGCTGCCCGAAGGCAGCGCGCTGCACAGTCTGGGCGAAGGCGAGCGCCGCGCGGAAATCGACTTCCATTTCGCCATCGAACCGACGACGGTGCCGGCGCTGCTGCAGGTGCTGCATGCGCACGGTGTTTCCAGCACGCGACGCGGCTTCGGCCAGCGCCGCCGGTTGGAAGGGCTGATGACCGGCATGATCGACCTGACCTATGTGCGCGACGGGCGCTGGTACGTGCTCGACTACAAGTCCAACCGCCTGCCTGGTTACAGCCCGGACCTGCTGGCCATTGCCATGCGCCACAGCGAGTACGACCTGCAGGCGCTGATCTACACCGTGGCCCTGCATCGCTGGCTGCGTTTCCGCCTGGGTGCGGCCTACGACTACGAGCGCGACATGGGCGGCATCCGCTATCTGTTCTGCCGCGGCCTGGATGCCGCCGGCAACGGTGTGCATGTGGACCGCTTCCCGTTGGCGCTGGTGGATGCCCTGGATGCGTTGTTCGCCGGTGGCGAACAGGCCCAGGCCGAACTGGCCGCGCGTGCCCGTGGAGCCGGCGCATGAGCCTGTTGAAGGAGCTGCACAAGAAAGGCTTGCTACGCACCCTCGACCATGCATTGGCGACCAGCCTGCAGCGGCTGCGCGACGACACGCCCGAGAGTGTGGCACTGGCGGCCGCCCTGGCTTCTTTGGCGGTATCGCAGGGACACGCAGCGTTCGATCCGGCACATCCGCAGCGGTTGCTGGAAGGCGTTCCCGAGTGGCCTGCCGCGCAGGACTGGCTGGCACAGTTGCGCGCATCGCCCTGGATCGCGACGCCGGAGCAGGCCGACGCCATCGCCGAGGATGCACCGCTGGTGCTGGAAAACGGGTTGCTCTACCTGCGCCGCTACCGTGAGTACGAGCGTCAGCTGGCGGCTGGGCTGCAGCGCATCGGCCGACATCCGCTGCCGGCGCCGGACATGGCAGCGTTGGCGCCGTTGTTCGCGCAGCTGTTCCCACAGGCACTGGGCGGCGAGGATCACCAGGCACGCGCCGCCGGCGTGACCCTGCGCCATCCGCTGGC
The DNA here is from genome assembly GCF_004920835.1 of Stenotrophomonas maltophilia. Lineage (GTDB taxonomy): Bacteria > Pseudomonadota > Gammaproteobacteria > Xanthomonadales > Xanthomonadaceae > Stenotrophomonas > Stenotrophomonas maltophilia_AQ. The sequence continues at coordinate 6,626 of NZ_QFHO01000030.1, read as the reverse complement.
GCTGGTCACCGGCGGCCCCGGCACCGGCAAAACCACCACCATCGCGCGCCTGTTGCTGCTGCTGGCCGCGCAGGCCCGGCAGGCCGGCCAGCCGCTTCCCGAGGTGGCGCTGGCTGCGCCTACCGGGCGCGCCGCCGAGCGCATGGCCGAGAGCCTGCGCGTGGCCGTGCAAAGGCTGCAGGAACAAGGACTGGACCCGGCGTTGTGCACGGCGCTGCCCAGTACCGGCACCACCCTGCATCGCCTGCTCGGCGTGATTCCCGATTCACCGCGCTTCCGCCATCACGCCGATAACCCGCTGCCGGTGGACGTGGTCGTGGTCGACGAAGCCTCGATGATCGATCTGCCGATGATGGCCAAGCTGGTCGATGCGATCGACAGCGGCACCCGGCTGATCCTGCTCGGCGATCCCGACCAGCTGCCGTCGGTCGAAGCCGGCGACGTGCTCAGCGCGATCCTGCGTGCCAGCGGCGACGGCATCGGCACCCGTGCCGACGACGCGCAGGCGTTGCACGGCCTGCTGGCGCCGGCCACCTTGCAGCCGCAGGCCTCGCCACGCGCCTTCGCCGGCCGCCGCGTGCAGCTGCAGCGCGGTTACCGGCAGAGCGATGCGCTGGACCTGGCACCGCTGGCACATGCCGTGCGCGAGGGCGACAGCAGCACCGCGCTGCAGCTGCTGCGCAGTGGTGAACTGGCCGGCGTGCATTTCCACGAAGGCGAAGCCGATCCGCTGCGTGGCCAGCGTGAGCACCTGCTGGGCCATTGGCGCGCGCTGGCCGACACCGCCGATCCGGTACGGGCCCTGCAGCAGGCGGGTCGCCTGCGCGTGCTGACCGCCTTGCGCGAAGGCCCGCAGGGCGCGCGCGGGCTCAACAGCCGTATCGAACAGCTGCTGGCCGGCAACACCCCCGGCTACTTCCAGGGCCGCCTGCTGCTGGTCACCGAGAACAGCTACCGGCATCGCCTGTTCAACGGCGATATCGGCATCTGCCTGCGTGATGGCAGCGGCGCGATGGTGGCCTGGTTCCCCGGCGACAGCGTCGATCAGCCGCGCGCCTTCCACCCGGCCGCACTGCCCGCGCACGAAAGCGCCTTCGCGATGACCGTGCACAAGGCGCAGGGCTCGGAGTTCGACGAAGTGTGGTTGCAGCTGCCGCGCCAGGACAGCCGCGTGCTGTCGCGCGAACTGGTCTACACCGGCCTGACCCGCGCCCGTCAGGTCCTGCATGTGGCCGGCAGTGCCGACGTGCTGCAGGCCGCGCTGAAGCGCCACGCCAGCCGGTTGGGTGGCCTGGCCTGGCGACTGGGTGCGGAAGCGGTGGTCGAAAAATCGGCGCGTACTGAACAGCCTACGGTGCAGGGCACATTGTTCTGAATCGGGGTCGGATCCCGTTCCCAATGGGAACGGGCTCTGACCTTCGTCGCCGAGGCACGCGTGCTCCGGGTCAGAGCCCTCCCTCCGGGAGGGGTCCGACCCTGCGTCATTCCGCGATCAGTACCAGCCCATCGGGGAACACGATCGCCGCTTCGTCCGCACTGACATCGAAGAACCCCACGCCGTGCTTCTCGGCCAGGTCCTGCACGCGGCCATGCGCGCGCTCGGCCACCGAATAGGCGAATGCACCGTAGATCACCTGACTACCGATGCTGTACTCGGTCACCTCGGCACGATCATCGTCGTCATTGCTCAACGGCCCGTTCATTGGCGGGAACTCCTGCGCCATCTCCGCGAACCACGCCTGCAACGCGGGACTGCTGACCACTGGGTCGTCGTACTCGTGGCGCTCGTTCCACTGCGTCTGCTTCTCGAACCAGGCGATGAAGGCCGCGGCCTCGCGTGGGGCGGCACTGGCCTCGAACACCATCATGTCGTAACTCATTGAACCGTCCTGTTGCAGCGGCAGGGTCGGATCCCTCTCTGCAGGAGAGGGCTCTGACCCCTGCGCGGAGTCTGTGGTCGCACAGGGTATCGCGCTACGGCTGTGCGTCCGCACTCATCGCCAGCCCCGGCGCCAATGCCTTGGCCTCCGGGAACAGCGCGAAGCGCAGGCCGATCAGGCCCATCAGGGCTTCATCGCGGGCCTTGCAGGCAGCCACGCTGCCGACCCGGCCCAGCGAGGTATCCAGCCGCTCGCGCAGCGCTTCGGCCGCCACAATCGGCTTGCGCGCGGCAATCTGTCGCCGGTAGTGCACGGCCACTTCTTCCAGGATGTGCTCGACCGCTTCGCGGCTGCGCTCGGGCAGTTCCAGTCGCGCGCGGCGCAGCTGCAGGATGTTCAGGCCGATGCGCGCTTCGTTGAGCATATCCACCGAGGCGATGTCGCTGCCCTCCGGCGTCGCCGCCAGTCGTGGGGCGAGCAGGCCCAGCAGGTCGAGCATGCGTGCGGCGAAGCGCTGCCGATCCTGCTGGCCCCGCCCCTCGGCGGCTTCGGCCAGCGTGGTCCAGCCCTGCCGCACCAGTCGGCGTGCGGTCCACTCGGCACCCACCGAACGGAACAGGCGGGTCATCACCACCGCAAAACCAATGCCGATGAACATCGCGATCGACGAGTTGAGGAAGGTCTGGATGTTGGCGCTGTAGGTGTTCTGCAGGCTCAGCAGCGCGGCCAGGTTCACCGTCAGCGGCAGTGCGAACAGCGCGCTCTTCGGATGGTGCAGCATCAGCCCCAGCGGCAGGAACGCAACCGCCAGCACCAGTGCCAGCAGGCCAAAGTCGTGCACCGCCGGGAACACGCCGAACAGGTACACACCGGCCACCACCGAGGCAACCATCGCCCACACCAGGAACGACACCATGCTCGGTGCCGGGTCGTCCTGTGCGGCGAAGAACGCGGCGGTCACCGCGGCCATCATCGCGCCGTTGCCGCCGCCTTCCCAACCCAGGCCGATCCACAGCACGCAGTAGCTCATCAGCGCCACGCCGGCGCTGAGCGCGGAGAACAGCGCCATGCCGTAGTCGACGTGCTTGTCGGCGGGCACGCGTTCGGTGCGGATGCGGTAGTGCGCGCGGTCCAGCGGCGCAGTGCCGTGGTCGATCGCATGCTGCAGGGTACGGCAGTCCTGCCACAGGTCCACCAGCTCCTCCAGGCGCAGCAGCAGGCTGGCCAGCTGCAGATGCTGCAGGTCGCGGTCCACCTGCGGCTTCAGTGCGCTGATGCGCGCGCGCAGGCGGGCGTACTCGCTGGCGTTGGTCGGCCCGTCCAGCCAGTCGTGGATGTCATCGACCAGCGCCGGCAGGCCTTCGGGCAGGGCGTGGCCATCGCTGCGCAGCGCGCTCAGGCGGTCGGCAATCGAGGACAGCACCGGCAACAGCAGCAGCATGCGCTCGCGCAGGCGCTCCATCGACACCGCCGAACCGGCATGGCGCGGATCATCACGGCGCAGGAATTCGATCAGCGCCTCGAACTGCACCAGGTCGGCGGCCAGCCGGTTGCGTGGCGCATGCGCGCGGCCACGTTCAAGGATCTGCCGGCACCACTGCGCGGCGTCCTCCATCCAGTTGCCGATGCGCGCGCGCAGCATCGGGCGTACCGAGGCCGGGAACAGCAGCGAAGCAAACAGCACTGCCACCACCGTACCGAGGATGATCTCCTCGCTGCGTGCCACCACCGTGTCGAAGATGGTTTCCGGCGAGGTCACTGCCGGGAAGCCGATGAAGGCGGTGGTGTAGCCGGCCAGCAGGAATGCGTAACCGCGCGGGCCACGGTTGAGCAGGGCCATGAACAGGCAGCCGGCCAGCCAGATCGACATCGCCGCGCTCAGCACCAGCGGCGTTTCCACCAGCGCCGGCAGCACCAGCAGGGTGGCCAGGCCCGCCACCAGCGTGCCGACGATGCGGTACACGCCCTTGGCCCGGGTGGGGCCGAGCAGCGGTTGGCTGACGATGTACACCGTGCCCATCGCCCAGTACGGGCGCGACAGGTTGCCGGCCATGGCGATGTACAGCGCGGCTACCGCAGCCAGATAGGTCTTGATCGAGAACAGCCAGGCCTGGCGGTCGGTCAGCGCGTTCATGGCTTACTTCGCTGCGGTCGGGGCGTTGGGCGCGGCGGCGCTGGCCTGCCAGCCACCACCCAGCACCAGGAACAGGTGGATCTGGTCGCGCGAGACCTGCGCTTCGGCGGCGGCCAGGGTGGCGTCGCTGGTGGCCAGGCTGCGGTCGGCATCCAGACTGGACAGGTACGGCGTGCGGCCGCCCTGGTACAGCCGGCGGTTCTGCTCGGCGGCCAGCGCGGCCTGCTCCTGCGCGATGCGCAGCGACTGCAACCGGCGCAGGTCCTGCGCATAGCGATCCAGCGCGGTCTGGGTCTCGCGCAGCGCCTGCAGCACGGTGTGGTCGAACTCGGCCAGGGCTGCATCGGCACCCGCCTCGGCGGCGTGGATGCGCGCATGCGTGCCCGAGGACGGCAGCGTCCACGAGATCAACGGGCCGATCGACCACTGCTGGGTCATCGGCGTGCCGAAGTCTTCCAGCAGGCCGGCGGCACCGAGCGAGGCACCCAGGCGGATGTCCGGGTACAGTTCGGCAGTGGCGACACCAATCCGCGCCGTGGCCGAGGCCAGCTTGCGCTCGGCCTGGCGCACGTCCGGGCGACGCTGCAGCAGCGCACGGCCATCACCGACCGGCAGCGGCTGCGCCAGGCTGGGGGCATGTGCACAGTCGATCACGCCGGCCGGCAGCTGACCCGGGGTCTGCCCGAGCAGGGCGGCCAGCGAATAGGCGGCGGCCGAGCGCTGCGCATGCAGCGGTGGCAGTGCGGCTTCCAGCAGCGCCACCTGCGCATTGGCGCGGGCCAGTTCCGGCGGTGTGCCGCGGCCAGCCGCGATCAGGCGCTCGGTGACCGTACGGCTGCGCTGCTGCAATTGCAGGGAATGCTCGGCCACGTGCAGCTCGTGGTTGGCGTGGCAGATTTCCAGGTAGCTGTCCGCCACCTGCGCGACCACGCTGACCTGGGCCAGATCGCGTGCTGCGGCGACCGACTGCTCGTCGGCACGCGCCGCTTCGGCGCCGCGCTTGAGCTTGCCGAACAGGTCGAACTGGTAGCTCACCGCGAACTTGCCGTCGGCCAGGTTGATCACCGGCAGCTCGTGCTCCTGCAGGAACGACTCGGCCGACAACTGTGCGCGGCTGACGCCGGCTTCGGCCTCGTACTCGAAGCCACCGGCGTCCATCGCCTGCTCGTACACCGCAGCAGCGCGGCGCAGATGCGCGTCGGCGGCCTTCAGTTCGACGTTGTCGCGCAGCGCCTGGGTGATCAGCCCGTCCAGCACCGGGTCGTTGTACAGCGACCACCAGCGTGCCGGCAGTGCCTGGTTGGCAGCCACTTCGGGGTTGTGGGTATCGATGAACGCGGCATTCGCTTGCGGCCGCTTGAACGCCGAGCCCTCGGGCAATGCGTAATCCGGGCCGACGGTTCTGCACGCAGCCAGGCTGGCCAGCGCGACGATCAGGCCAAGGCGGGGCAGGGCGGCGTTCACAGGCCCGCCTGTGTCGGCGCGGTGCCGGCCTTGTCGTTGTGCGGATGGCGGCCGGTGTCCACGGTCACCGTGGCGGTGCGGCCGGCGATCAGTTCCACGCCCTTGGGCACCTCGTCGATGGCGATGCGCACCGGAATGCGCTGCGCCAGCCGCACCCAGTCGAAGGCCGGGGTCACGTTCGGCAGCAGGGTGCTGCCATTGCTGCGATAACGGTCCTCGATGCCGGCGGCGATGCTTTCGACATGGCCACGCAGCGGGGTCGATTCGCCCATCAGGCGGATGTCCACGGCTTGTCCCGGGGCCACGCCACGCAGGCGGGTTTCCTCGAAGTAGCCGTCAATGCGGAACGAGCCGGTATCCAGCAGCGCCAGCACCGGCTTGCCGGCCACCACGTAGTCGCCCACGCGCATGGTGCGGTCGTTGACGCGGCCATTGGCCGGCGCACGCACTTCCGTACGGGCCAGGTTGAGTTCGGCCAGGTCGACCGCCGCCTGCGCGGTGGCCAGCGCGGCCTGGGCGGCCTGCAGCTTGGCGCGGCGTACTTCGGCATCCTCGGCGGCGACCAGGTCCTGCAGGCTGCGATCACGCCCGATCTCGCGGCGCAGCTGCGTTACCGATGCCTGGCGTTCGGCCAGGCTGGCGCGGCTCTGTTCCAGCGCGATGCGGTAGCGCGCCCGATCAATCACGAACAGCAGATCGCCCTTCTTCACCGCCTGGTTGTCGGCCACCTGCACTGTTTCCACCAAGCCGGACACATCCGGTGCGACCTGCACCACGTCGGCGCCGACATGGGCGTCGCGGGTCCATGGCTCATCCATGTAGTAGACCCACAGCTGGCGCAGCACCAGCAGGGCGACGATCACGGCTGCGCTGGTGAGCAGCACCGGCAGGGTCTTCTTCACGATCTTGTTCACGATTGCATCCAACGCAGAAGGTGGAACAGCAGGCCAAGCACGATCCCGTACAGGGCCAGGTTGAACAGCGCCGGGTGCCATACATGGCGATAGGCGCCGGCACGCTGCAGCAGCGCGTGCAGGCCGCTGTTGACCAGATAGGCCAACAACATCAACCCGAGCAGGGTCGGGACGAACACTCCGTGGAGACTGAATTCACCGGGCATCGGTAGGGGCGGGGGCGAGGTGGGGGAG